>JBEITT010000165.1:0-6856 GCA_040374745.1 Planctomycetaceae bacterium
AAAGAAAAAGGGGTCATTCTACATTAAATCTTGTAAAATGTTAATAGACAATAGTTTAAAATCGATTTGTCTTATTTGAAGAAATCAATTTAACGAGAAAATCCAACTTAAATCCAAGTTAATGCACGAACAAACAAGAATGACCCCTTTTTCTATGTACAATCACTCGGTCGTTTAATAAAACAGGGCACGATTTCTCGTGCCCTGCAACCTTTTCAATTGTCAAACTTGCTTCAGGCCAGCGTTTTGGCGGCCTTGGCAGCCACGGCCACGCATTCCTGAATTTCGCCGATCGGGTTCTTCGGGTTTTCTTCATATTCCAGCGAAAGGGCACCATCAGCTGGAAATTCAATCGCCTTCAGGGCCTTGAACACGCCGGCCACATCCAGCAGACCCTTGCCCAGCACCACGCCGTGGGCGTCCTTCTTCGGGGCATCAAAATCCTTCAGGTGCACGCCCCACACGCGGCCCTTCATCTCATGCAGCAGCTTCACGCAGTCTTCGCCCGAGCGAATGAAGTGGCCCAGGTCGGCACAGAAGCCAATACGCTTGTCGCGGCCATCAACCGCCTTCAGGCAGTCGGCCACTTTGTCGTAACGGTGGCCGGGGCCATGGTTGTGAATGGCGATACGCAGATCATACTGCTTGACCAGCTTTTCCAGGCTGTCAAACGAGTCGGGCGTCGGGTCGGCAGCCAGGTTCTTGAAACCGGCAGCCTTCGCGAATTTGAAAAATTCTTCGTTCTTGGCATGGTCGGCCGTGAAGGCCTGAACGCCATGTGCCGTCAGCTTAAGTTCATGGGCCTTCAGCTTTTGTGTCATCGTTGCGATGGCTGCTTCATCGGTCGTGACCGGGTAATGGGCCCGGAACATTTCCACAAAGTGCAGTTCCAGATCCTTCTGAATAATATCCATGGCCTTGTCGGCGTCGAAGCCGCGAAGGCTATACGACTGAATGCCCATGGGCAGGCCGGCAAAATCAAGATGGGTGGCCGCTTTGGCAGATGCCTTGAAAGCATCAAACCAGGTGGCCCCGGCAGCGGCGGCGGCGGCAAAGGTGCGAATGGCCTGACGGCGTGACATATTCATCAGAGGCTTGACCCTTTTCAAGACGGCATGAAAATCGAGTTTGTTGATGGCAGATTTCCAGCTCAATTTATCCGTACCGCCGGCATGATGCAACCAAATCTTTTGGCTGTCAGGACCCGCCAAAAGCAATTCCACCGTTTTTCTTCAAAAAAGATGAGGGCAAATGTCGATAGATAAAATCAACAGTGTATGACGATTTTTCGGGATAAATGGGTCAGCCAAGGCGGAGCCTGACGTTGAGTTTCGTTCGCAACACCATTGCAATATCAGGCTTTACATTATTTCTTGCCATGCCGGTCAGAACCCTGCCGGCTATGCAATCACCCGCCCCGACCGCAATTGCCGAACAAAATAAAGCCGAAACAACTCCGGAAATAGTTCGCAGAGTTTTCTCTATCCGGTTGTCAGCTAATGACTTGGAAAACTATGTCAATTCCTGGCGACTGAACCGGCCTGCCCCAGGGCCCATGGTTGAAAAGCTGTTGGCCACGCATTGCCGGCAGGTCATTCTGCCCATCTCGGCCGATCCCGATCGCTGGAAGCTGACACAGGAACTGGCACTGGCACTCAAAGAAAAGGCGGTCGAGATTCGTTTCGAGTTGAATGTAAAAACTTCACAAGATGATGCTAAGATAGACTTTGTGATCTTTGATGAACTATACGCCGAAAAAGCGAAGACCGACTTGCTCAGGCAGGCCGAAATGGCCATGCAGGTGGTTGATGGCGACAAAAAACCGGTGTGCAGCGGCTTTTTCATGCCGCTGGTGGCAGGAGAATCGTTGCCGGGTGGGCTGACAAGCCAGCTATCCGCCGCAATTTTCGACCGCTTTGTGCGTGAAATGAAGCTGGGCGATGACCTTGTGAGTTCACTGGAAACCGACGCCCGCCGCGAGCGATTTCTCAAATCAACCGGCCTGGTGCCCTGGCTGAAGTGGCGAAGTACAAAAGTCGCCGATTTTTACGATACACTCGCCGGCAGCCTGCGGCGACAAACCGGTCAGAATATCACCTATGCCGCGCCATCGTCATCACTAAAGCCAACGAAGGACGAACTTTCTGACATTCAGAGATCAACTGTCTCGCCTGTCCTGGCCTGGCGAGAAGTCGGTTTCGTTCCGGAATCATGGCCCGTTAACGACCGCTTCAGGTTGATTGGCTCGCAAACGCTTGATCAAAGCGAGTCGGAACTGGAACTGATTGAGCATCCAGACCTGGTGCGGGCCATGAAAGCCCGAAGTGCCGAGGGGCACTGGTTCCGGGCCGGGGCCGAAGTCTCTTCAGGGCTCTTTCAATTCGGCCGCGATCGCCAGGCATTGATGCAAAGTCTTTTAACATCAAATCTTGCGAACTACGAACCTGCACTTGTTGTGCTTGATTTTCCGGTTATCGAAAACCAGCCGGGGCGATTGGCCCACATGGTTGACAAATATCATTCCCTCTCAGGCAGGGGCGTTTCGCCCATTGGCTCGGGGGCCGTTTTGCAGGGTGTCAGTGGCCGGGCCTATGGCAAGCCCACCGACTGGACTTTGGTGCTTTTTAATGCTTTGCCGTTCCGGGTGCAGGTTGGCCTTCATGGCGAAGAAGGCAAGGTCATCAGCAATATCCGTGTGCTTGATGCCGAGATCACACCCGTCGCCCCCAAAGCCGGTGGCGAAGCGGCTACTGGCCAGATTTTCAATATCTCGCCCAATTCCTGGGGCCGCCTGCACCTGGCTGTTGAGCGGGCCGACCTGATCGGCTTATCAACCGAAGTGCCTGACGACGCTAGAGATATCGTGCAAACCCGATACGACGAACTCATTGAGCACAAGCCGCAATCGGCCACCGCCGAAACCGCCCCCGCCACCGCCCGAACCAGCGCTGAACGCTCCCGCGGACGTCGCCTCATGGCCGCCCTGCAGGCCTATCGCGAACGTCGCCTCGCCGATTTCTTCCGCCTGAGCGAAGGCCTCACCTCACGCGACCGCCGACCCGTCATCTCAAGAACCCCCACCGAAGATTCAGAGAAACGTCGTATCCTTCGCTGATTTTTGTTATAATCATGTCAGATTTGGCCGGAACGTGCCACTTGAATGCCACTTAAATCTCTATTTTTAAAGAGGTTACATGTGCCATAATCAAGCCCGGTCCGGTTCTTCATGAAGGCTCCCAGCGGGGGCAGATGAGACTTTTTTCTTGTCAGGAGGGCAAGGATGTTCGTGGCCTGCAGCACCCTGTGTTACGCACGACTGCCATTTGATCAGGCAACTCGCCGGATCGCCGACCTGGAATTCGACCGGGTCGAACTGGTCTTTGGGGCCGATACCGAACACCACGAACTCAAGCCATCGTGGGTCGCCGCTCATCGTGATGAAGCCCTCCAGGTCATTCGCACCACCTCGGCGGTCACTCCCAGCTCGTTTGAAATCCGCTTCGACAGCACCGACACCGACGCCCAGCGGCAACAGTTTGAAGCCCTCTGCTGGATCGCCAAGGCCATGATGGTCGGCGTCGTTTCCATCGAGCCCTTCGCCCAGGGCACCGCAGGCCTAGATGCCGAAACCCGCCGCGCCCGTGAATTCCTCGCCATCGCCAGCCGCTATGGTGTCACGCTCGCCCTGACAACCTCATCAGCCAGTTGCCTGGCCGACCCCACTGCTGCTGTCAATTTCTGCAAGTCCATTCCGGGCATTAGTTTGTCGCTTGATCCCAGCCACTATATCAATGGCCCTTTTCAAAGTGCATCGTTTGATGAGGTCTTCCCTTACGTCCAAAACTGCCGCCTTCGCGACACCACGCGCAAGCCTGGCGGCTTCCAGGTGAAGATCGGCCAGGGAGAGGTTGAATACACCCGCGTAGTCACCCAACTGCAGCGGTTCGGCTATCGCAGAGGGCTGGTCGTGGCCATCGAAGACCTTGCTGAAAGCGACTTTCCGACTGAAGTTGAAGTGCGCAAGCTGAAGCTCGTGCTTGAAAGTCTGCTCTGACTCGACCAGGGCCGATTTTCGACCCTGTCGGATCTATTTTGAAAAATCTTCAGAAAAAAGAATTTTTGCACTTGTAGATTTTTCCAATCGTGACTACGATTCTCACGATAACTTCGGGAACCCGCAGATTCATCCGATGCATCTGCTGAGTTGAAGTTGACTGTTGCGGCATGGATGTCTGCACAAATGGACTCAGATATCTTTACTGCTGATGGTTAATTTCGACGGGTCCTGAAAAGCCAGTTCGATTTCGAACTACCGTTTGCCCGAATCATGGAGGTATCAGAGGCAAATCATGAGATTTTTCAACGTTCCACGCGCATGGATGACGGGAATCACGTTGGTTCTGGGTCTTTCGGCAATTGCCAAGGCCGACCCCACCCCTTCTCAGTCATCAAAAGTTTTGATGAGCTATGCCACTTCGGGGTCGATCAACTCCCAGGGTGTCACAGGCACGCCTGTGATCAGCTTCAACAGCGTTCCCAGCGCCCAGTTCACCACGCCTTCGTCTTTCAGCCTCGGTGAATTCATGGTCTCGGCCCTGCCAACCGGTGTCACCACCAGCTATGCAGACACCCCGTTTTCCATCACTTATCTGGTCTCTCAGGTCGATAACAAGGCCATCGATTCCGGCTATCAGCCCATCGTCCTCACCGGCAAGATCAATGGCACGGTCACCGGTGCCAGCCAGTCCGACCTCATGGTCAGCTTCGACTCGACACCCGTCCCGGCCTTCCTTACCAATGGCTATAGCAACACCCTGGTGAATCTCGACACCTCGCTGACACTTGTACCGTCCACCACCAACGGTGGCCGCACCACCGCTCAGTCGCTGCTTGTTGTCCAGCCTGTTCCCGAGCCAGCCTCAATCGTCGTCTTCGGCCTCTCGGCCGCCGGCCTCGTCTGGTACCGTCGTCGTCGTCAGATCGCCTGATTGAAATTCCACCGATTTCTCTCAACAAGATTCGCTGTCTGATGGAAATAACCTGCGGCGGGATTGAATTTCAATCCCGCAGCTCTGTTAGTCTCCGACGGTAGTCAACCACAGCTCAGCATAAGGTTTCAGGCCAATATATGGCATTTCATTCCAAAACCCTCGGACTTCATTCATTTCGTTGCATCGGGAGTCATCAACTCATGCCAAAATCGCTGAGATCGGCAGCCCTGTCGCTCATCATCCTCGCTGTGGCCTTCCCTGTCATCGCCACCAGCTCCTTATCCGCCGGCTCCATCGCCTCGGTGCCAAGTTTCGGCTTCACCACCTCAGGCCAGATCGGTAGCTCCGGCATCACCGGATTCAATACCATCAGCTATCAAAGCCAGGCCGACACCATCTGGGGCACCACCGGCAACCGATACCTCGGTAAGTTCCTCGTCGGACCCCTGCCTGAAGGCCTCTCCACCACCTATGCCGACACCCCTTTCTCCATCTCCGTCCTGCCGGCCGCACTCCAGGTCGACGATGTCTGGTATAAAAACGACCTCCAACCCATCGTCCTCACCGGCCGACTCAACGGGTCGATCACCGGCACCACCTATTCCAATGTCGTCGCTTCATTCGACCCCGTCAGCCCCTGGGTTGACATCGTCAAGGGCGGCGTGCCCGGCAACCAGACATTCCTCGCCGGCACAGGCCCAGTTCTCGTCTCGGCAGGCACCACCACCGACGCTTACATGAACTGGGCCCTTGTGCCCTCCGCATCCCCTGTCCCAGTGCCCGAACCAACCACGTTCATGATCATCGCCTCAGGCCTCACCATTGGCCTTCTGGCCCGCAAGCGACGTGCCCACCTCTTTGACTGATTGATTTCAATTCATCACTACTGCTAAACTAAGATGTTCCTGGCACACCGTAAGTCGGTCTGCCTGCGAACATCTCTCTTTTTCAGGCCAGTTGATCGTGGCTGAATCATCACAACCCGGCCAGCACCCCGGCGACCCCATGACACTCGTCGCCCGCGCCCGATCAGGCGAAACCGAAGCTCTCGGCAACCTCTGCGACCTCTATCGTAACTACCTTCGTATGCTGGCCCGAACCGGACTCGGCCCCAAACTCCGCGAACGTGTTGAACTCTCCGACGTCGTTCAGGAAACCCTCATCGAAGTCATTCGCCAGTTCCCTGCCTTCACAGGTAACGATGAAATTGCACTCGTCGGCTGGCTCCGCCGCCTCATCGCCCAGAAACTAGCCGACCTCGGCCGCTACCACAGCCGCGCCAAACGCGGCGGCGGTGAACCCGTCTGGCCTCTCGATGCCAATCTCGCCAACTTCGGCCAAATCGCAGGTATCGCCGCCGATCCAGGCAACCGTGCCGCTAACCTCGCCGAAATCCTCGCCCTGAGCCAGACCAGCCCCAGCGAAGCCGCCAGCCGACGAGAAGCCACCGTGCTACTCGCCGATTCACTCACCAAACTCCCGCCAGACCAGGCCGAAGTCCTCTGGCTATACCACGTCGAGGGGCTTTCCTTCGAAGCCATCGGCCAACGCTTCGGCTTCAGCCGGAAAGTTGTCCGAGGCATGTGGGCCAAAGGTCTCGCCAGCCTCCGCAAATCCATGGGCCCGGAATGATACTCTCCAACACGAAATAGAATCATTACATTCTGACCGGCTCCCCACAAACCAGTCGCACCATAATCATATTAAAACTGCATCTCCCAAATTAAGGTCACTGAATCATTAATAACCTGCCTCGCACTTCACAACTTTTGCCGCCTGATTTCTGTTTTGGCCCGGCAACCCAATTGTTAATCCACGCAAAGATTTTGGCCTGCGTAAAGTTTCCGCTTTATTCCTGAATTAAC
>JBEITT010000048.1:0-41336 GCA_040374745.1 Planctomycetaceae bacterium
ACCGGACAAAAAAATTTTGAAACTTTGTGGATCATATTCCGGTTGTACACAAATGTACCGCAACCCCATAAAAAGCATAGACTTAAAATGTTTTGTGCAAACAACCGATTCTTGTATGAAAGACAAAGACTATTAGTAAAACGAAACGAACGAATCCCTCGTAGACAAGTTGACCGGCTCTGGTTGTTCGTCTGTAGTAAATCATCAAAATAAATGATTCTGCGAAAAGTCAGAAATATTTTAATTATGATTCAAGCTAATCGAGATTACCGATTCGCAATTTTGAGTCTGGTAACTAATTCAAAAACCTTGGATACATTGTCCAATTCTAAATCGTTAATCCTTAGTACCCCTCCCACGAATTAAGAAATGGAATTGCGAAATATTCGGTTTCCGTCATAATCTCCTACGAATCACATCTTGATACCACAGCACGGAGGCTGACATGCGAGGTCGAAAGACGGCTCTACGGATCGATCTGATCCCAGAAGAACGAACTGAACTTGAGCGGCGGGTTCGGTGCACCACACTTCCAGCCGGGGCGGTTCGTCGTGCTCGAATCATTCTCGGCGTGGCCAGCGGGCTGCACCTGATCGAAGTCGCGAGGCGTGTCGGTATCACCGAAAAACACGTGCGCAAATGGACGATGCGATTCAACGAGAAGCGTCTTGAAGGACTCAAGGATCGACCCGGCCGCGGACGCAAGCCGGTTTTTTCCCCCGATGGTCGCGATGCATGTCGTCAAAATAGCATGCGAACGGCCCGATCAAATGGGCAGGTCGCTGTCGCAGTGGGATTGTCGTGAAATCGCCCGGCAACTCGTCCGCGATGGCGTGGTCGAAAAAATCTCGCCAGAATCGGTGCGCAAGATCCTGAGGCATCATCGGCTCAAGCCCTGGCGTCAGAAGATGTGGCTGTCGGCCAAGGTGCCGAGAGACGCCGTCTTCGCGAATCAGATACAGCAGATTTGTGACCTTTACACCCGAACTTTGGCCGACAACGAAATCGTTCTTTGCCTGGACGAGATGACGAGTCTTCAGCCCCGCCCTCGCAAATCGCCAACACTGGCGAGCCGTCCGGACAGCCCTATGCGTGTTGAACACGAGTACAGCCGCTGCGGAGCCTTGAATTTGTTCGCGGCATTTGACACCCGTACGGGCAAGGTTTACGAAATGATGACCGAACGGAAGCGGCAGCAAGAGCTGATCGCTTTTCTGGAGCAGCTTGACCGGGAAATACCGACTTCGAAGACGAAGGTTCACATCGTTCTGGACAATGTGCGCATGCACAAGGGCAAGGAAGTTCAGGCGTGGCTGTCGAAGCATCCGCGATTTGTGTTTGTGCATCCGCCGGTTCACTGTTCATGGATGAACCAAGTTGAGCAGTGGTTTGGGATTCTGAAACGAAAACGGCTGAAAGTCGTCGATTTCGCAGACAAAAAAGCCTTGTCGGAGAGATTGTCGGCTTTCGTGAAAGAATGGAACGAGATCGCGCATCCATTCGCTTGGAGCACGAAGTCGGCAGCGAAGATCATGGCCAAATGCAACATCGAGAATCACAGAAACTTGCAACCCGCCATAGCCGCGTAGGATTTCAAGTCCTTAATTTGCGGGAGAGGTACTAAGGTTTAATCTTTTTAAAAATTGAATCAGCGATGGTTTGATAACCTGCGGCATTAGGGTGGCTGTCATAATTCCAGAATTGTGCCAAACCGGTATCTTCCTTAAGTTTTAGTGCTCTGGTTGAATCGACAAACTCAATTTTAAGCTGGGTGCAAATTTCTGCCAGGTCTTTCGCGTGGTGGCTGTAGTCGGGATCAATCGAAAGTGCCTTTGCTGTATTTTGATCCATTCCGCATGCAATCATCGGGCCGATATATTTTTCGCTGAGCGTACCATAAAAGGGGACGTAAGCTACAATCAGTCGAATTTTACGTTTTAGACAGATTTGACTGACCGCTGCCAGAAATGGTTCAGGCGATCCACCAAGTGCCAGATTTGCCTTAAGCATTCCGGGCATTGCCTCAGATTGCTGAAGCAGCCATGGATTAATTTCACCGCGACGCATTGCCTGCTCAAGTTCTGGTGAAAGTTTTGGGTTGGGGTTCTGCTGATTGGAGAAAGGATTTGTAGAATCTGGCTCAGGTGCAAAATATCGAATGGTAGAGCCGAAAAATCGATTGTAAACAGGCTGATCTGCAGTAATCCGAAGTGCAATCCTCACAAACTGCGGTAGATAACTCTGAGAGATATTCGTATCGATTTCCTGCCGGATTTTCGCCGAAATGGCATCGATACTATTCAGCGAGGAAATAGTAAACGCTGGCGGGGCTGGTATATCATTGGCATACAATACAATGACGAGAGTCTGGGGACTGAGTATTACCGCCGATTCGGCAGCCAACAAAGTGACTTTATCTAAAGTGGCCGCAACAACTCCAAGGTTAAGCACTTCATGGCTTGTTCCCAGCATTTCGCCGAGTTGTCCGGGTATTGTCTCTCGTGTTGAGACACCCTGTCCTTCGGTGATGCTGTCGCCAACCACAATCACGCGATTCTTGCCTGAAACTGGTGCAATACTGAAGTCGCGTTCACGAAATCCGAAGCGATTCAAGTAGTGAATATGTCGCCAGCCATCCGGACGACTCTCGAAAAGTAGCTTGTCATAGGCGAGGCCACGCTTGAAAAGAGGCTGAAATCTGGGATCGCTCTCAGCCAAGAGTTGATAACGGATACGATTAAAGCGAGTGGTCTCGGGAATCGGGAAAAAAATACGGAATATGATTTCCTGAAAACCAGCAATCAGAACAAACAAAATTAATGAAAACAGCAAACCACGAAATCGGGATCTGCGTTTTCGCGGCAAGTTTTGATTGGATTTCACAGAAGCCATTGAAATCTGATTCATCTATCAGCTACAGATGGAAGTTGTCTATTGATCACATTAAAATCTTAAATATTGTTACCCGTGTTAGCTAGTTATGAAAATCGAAATATTATCATGTTGTTGCAGAATTCAGTGGTTTATCACCCTCAGCCAGCTCCAGGGGGAGCCTGACCGTAAAACTGGCACCCTGACCAGGTTTCGATTCAACACGCAGGCGGCCGTGATGCGCTTCAATAATATCACGACAAACTGGCAAGCCCAGACCTGTTCCTCCGAGACCGGATTCGTCACCTGGAGGTTTTGTTGTAAAAAATGGTTCAAAGATCCGCTTCAAAACAGCGGGTTCCATTCCAGGTCCTGTGTCTGAAACGCTAGCCTCAGCCCACTTGCCGGTTGAATCGACGCCAACGCTGACCGTTATTCTTCCACCTGTCATACCTGACATGGCCTGCCGGGCATTGATTATCAGGTTCAAAAGCACCTGCTGAATCTGTGGGGGGCAAACGAGTGTGAGCGGCCGGCTTCGTAGCTTGAAAACCAGTTCAACACGATGCTTTTCAAGATCTTTGGCTGTGAGCATCAATGTTTCTTCAACCAGTTGGGCGAGATCGGCCACAGACCTCTGGTTCAGATTCGGTCGAGCCAGCCCCAACATGCCGGTTGTGATTGAAGCAGCCCTTTGGGCACCGTTAAGAATTTTATCAAGAGATTTCGTGCGAAAGTCGTTGTCCGACGATCTCAATCCCATTTTGGCGTAGTTGAGAATCGGCGTCATGGCATTATTCAATTCATGGCAAACGCTGCCAGCCAGAACACCCAGGCTGCTTACTCTCTGTAATTCGCGTATCTGCCAGCGTAATCTCTCATTTTCCTCACGAAGGGAAGCGATGATAGATGAATCGCTCTTCGCAACGGCACTGGTCCGCGATTGACGCTGACCTTCCGGTCGATTCGGATTCGGTGTGGAGTCGGAAACGTGCCTGTTGCCGGTTACCGATGCCATAACCTTTGTTACCTCTTATGCTGAATATACTTCAGCATACTTCGAGACCTTGTGAATCGCAGGCTGGTGGTTGCGGTCAACTCAGAACAGCACCATCCCTTAGTCCTGTATCGGATGAATGAGTTCTTCCGGTTGAACCAATTCCTGACGATTGGCAGGATTCAGACTGCAAGGTTCAACTTAGGTAAAAGAGTCAGTTTAACCGGTGTTGAACTGGCTAGTATCAAGGATTCAGGTAGTTGAGGGGGACTTTGAAACCGGTTCAGAATCATCCAGAAACCTCACAACACCCGAATCAAGTTGGTAAACAGCCTGTTTTATAAGGATTGGCAGATCACGAAGTGACTTCATTGATTTCACCGTATGTGTCAGCTGGCTGGAAGCCGCTCTCACATTGGCCTCTACAGATGCCGACCATCTGATTTCTGAGGGGAGTTCTGAATCGATTTCAGAAATGGCAGGTATTATCCGGTCGATCAGACCTTCGATATAGCGCATTTCATGCTTTGCACCATCGCGAATTTCGATTGCTGCCTTTACAGCACCACATTTTTCATGGCCCATGATGACGACCAGTGGTGTTCTGAGATGGATTAGTGCGTAACTGATGCTGCCAAGAATTTCGCTGTCGATAATATTCCCAGCGACTCGCACAATAAAAAGATCACCAAAGCCCTGGTCAAAGACAAGTTCTGGAGGTACTCGTGAATCACTGCATGACAAAATAGTGGCAAATGGTTGTTGCCCGTCAATCAGGTGGCTTCGCCAGTCTGATGCCAGATGCGAATGCCTTAACTGCCCAGTCACAAATCGTTCATTACCCTCCATAAGCATGTTTAAGGCCAATTCACCTGTTATCAGTGGAGTTCTAGCCGGATTCGAATTCATGTTTTTTTCTCAGAATTGGACTATTTACAGTGCACCTGATTTCGATCAAATGACACTACTCCAACACAGATTATCATTTATCTATTGATTCTCCATGATTTGTTTCACTTGCCAGGATTTAAAATGCGGAAGGAGGAATTACTCAAGTAGTTTGTGATAACATTTTTGTCACGGACTATCACCTACTTACAGTCACTCATCAACAAACTTGCTCGAACAATTCGGATCGGTTAATACCCAAAATCCTGATGTTTCTCTATCCGATTCAAAGATCGAACTGCTGTAGGGGTTTACGCAATATTTATGTGAATCCTGCTTGCACAAAATTAACATAAGTCTCTACCTGGAATTGATCTGTAGAAATTAATGTCTTTTTGGGTGAATTACTTTTCTTTTCTGGCAGAATATGAAACATGGCAATATTGGCGCGTCAAAAAGAAGAGGACTAATTTCCATGCCGGTGAATCATAGACCTGTTTCACTTTTATCCTCAGCATTTGCAATCATTCAGGTTTTCCTGATCAGCCAGACCTGCGTTTCAGCTCAATCAGCTCAAAAGCATATTTCGGTTGATCTTAAAGTGTCGCAGCCGCAAATGCTTACACTTAAAAATGGTCAAGCGGTTACTATCGAACTTCTGAAGTTCAACGAATCCCGCGATACAGTTCGGAACGGTGTGCGTAAAGTCCATGCTCAGTTTTTGATTAACGATCAAACATTTGATCTTCAATCAGGGCCTTATTCACTACCGGCTAAGGTGGGTGCTCTTCGAATTGATATACCTGTGACGGCCGGCTACAACTCTAACTCTACTGAAGATCACTGGCGTCTGACACCTGGCTGCGATCTGAGAGTTCGTATCTGGCCTGAAGAGGGCTCGCTCTCACCTGAGCAGTTTATTTATCCCGTACGCCAGCAATGGTTCGCAAGTGGTACACAAATGGCTAATGAGCCGACATTTATTGATGGTGGCGAAGATCCATCCCGGACCAGAATTTACTACCACTCCGGGCTCGATATTGGGGGTCCGGAAGGACTGGCCGAAGTAGTTGCGGCGACAAACGGAACAATCGTGAGCCTTGGTCACGAGATCATTTCCAATCTCGAGAAAGATCATCCGGTGGCCAAGCGATATGATGTGATTTATCTGCTTGATGAACGTGGCTGGTATTATCGATACAGCCATCTTCAGCAATTCAATCCAACGCTGAAACTTGGCCAAAAAGTCTCCAAAGGCACATCGCTGGGGGTACTTGGCAAAGAGGGTGGTTCTGGCGGCTGGGCTCATCTTCATTTTGAGATTAAGGCACGTCAGCCTTCTGGAAACTATGGCACTGAAGAAGGTTATGCATTTCTCTGGGAAGCAGCTGTTAATCGCCCGAATGCGCGAGTGATCGCCGTTGCCAGGCCACACCGGCTGGTGAGCGTGGGCGAAACTGTTGAGCTTGATGCGTCAAAATCATGGTCGGCCGTGGGGGGTCCGCTCAAGATCGAGTGGAAGCTGGGTAGCGGGCAGTTGGCTAGTGGTCCTAAAGTTTTGGTAAAATATGATAAACCGGGGCATTACAGCGAAGTGGCGATGGTCACCGATGCGAATGGTAATTCGTCGTATGATTTTGCAGTCACACAAGTACTTGACCCGAACCAGCCTGGGCATTTGCCACCATCGATTCAGGCTGCTTTCTGGCCGAGCCTTGGTGTGAAGCCATCAACGCCGGTGATATTTCTGACAAGAACATTTCGAACAACACAAGGCGAAGAAGTTTGGGATTTTGGTGATGGGACTCCTGAAGTAAGAGTAAAGTCAGACGGGAATTTGAAATCTCTGGCCCCCGATGGTTTTGCCTCGACGATTCATCGATTTTCACGTTCAGGAGACTACATCGTGAGAGTAAGCCGCACCAATGATCGCGGTGAAAAGGCCACTGCGCATTTGCATGTACGGGTGGAAGACCCTATCAAATGAATGGGTAATTGTGTTGATTTTGCAAAAACTGACATTCGGACAGAATTTACTCCGATGGATAAGGCATCTTTTCTCTGGTGGAAAGTTGCTGTGTTCGTCACAATGGATGATCCGGCTGCGATTTTCTCTTGCGGTCAATTGATTGATCGACAGAAAAACGTGGGTCGTGAGTCAACAAAGTCAATCAGAATTCAGGATTTCGGTCCATGTCCGACTTTACCAGTCTGCCCAAAGGTATTACTCCCTCCGAATCGCCAGCCACCAAGCCTGCTGACGACGAATCGCAGGCACCTCGTTCGCAGGACGCTATTGATCGCCAGCTTGATCAGGCTATCGATGCAAAAACAAGGGGTGGTAAAACAATTGACCCCAACACCCCACTTAAAAAAGTTTTCGACGAAGAAATCGAAGCCGAGTTGAACGAGTTTCTTGACGCTTTTGATACGAAATCGATCGAATCAGTTCTGCCTGCTCCGAAGGGTGCACCGAAGGCAAAGGTGGATGTCACAGCTGTAACTGCTGAAGTCAAGCCTGCCAGCAAGGGTAAAACTGGTAAAATTGTTAAGATTACCAAGGATTGGGTCTTTCTTGACATGGGAGGCAAGTCGGAAGGCTGTATCCCAGTCGGGCAGTTTGAGGGCAAGGAAATTGCTGTTGGTGATGAGATTCCAATCACGATCGAGCGATTTGATCCGACGGAAGGTCTCTTGATTGTTTCACTTCGTGGCGCTTCGGTTGATGCCAATTGGGACACCATCAAAAAAGGTATGGTCGTTGATGCTTTCGTCGAAAAGGCGAACAAGGGTGGCCTGGAGGTTACGGTCAATCAGCTTCGCGGATTTTTGCCCATCAGCCAAATTGAGATGGGGCGTGTAGAAGACACAGGCCCTTATGTGGGTCAGAAGTTGCAAGTGCTTGTGACAGAGGTAAATCAAAAAGCTAAGAATCTGGTTGTCAGCCGCCGGGATTACCTGGAACAGCAGCGTGAAGAGCAGCGAGCCAAGACGCTGGCGGATCTTGCAGAAGGGCAGACACGTGAAGGCGTGGTTCGTAATATTCGAGATTTTGGCGCCTTTGTTGATCTGGGTGGTGTGGATGGCCTCTTGCACATTGCCGACCTGGCATGGAAGCGTGTGCAGAAGGTTGAAGAGATTGTTCGCCTTGGTGACAAGGTAAAAGTCAAAGTTCTGAAGATGGATCCTGACAAAAAACGAATCAGTCTGGGGCTTAAGCAACTCGTCGATTCTCCTTTTGACAGAGCTTCCAAGGAATACATGATTGGCAGCCGGGTGACGGGCAAAGTCACGCGGACCACGGAATTCGGTGCATTTGTCGAGATTCTTGACGGACTCGAGGGTCTGATCTACATCGACGAACTCTCACCAAATCGCGTCCGTCGAATCAGCGACATTGTGAAGCCGGGGCAGGAAGTGGAAGTGCAGATCATGGGTATTGATCCGGAAAAGCAACGGATCAGTCTCTCAATGAAAGCTGTGGTATTAGCCAAAGAAGAGGAGGCTCTGGAAGCCGCCGACGCTGAAGCAGCCAAAGAGCCACCCAAACCGAAGCCAGAACGCAAGGTGCCACTTAAAGGTGGGCTTGGTGGCGATAAACCATTGTTCTCGCTTTGATCTGTATGTCAGTAAAAGAAGCGAAGGGCCAGCTTGCTAGATGGGCCGGCCCTTCAACTTTTGTCATGTTCAATCCAGATTGGCGGATGAAGAAATCAGCCGGCCTTTTTTATAGTTCCCTTTTTCTTTGCTGTTGCTTTTTTTCCGGCAGCTTTTTTAGTTGCAGTATCGCTGGGAACGCTTGCTGGGGCCTGTTCAGCTAGCCAGATTTTGTAGTCAGCCTGCAGAGATGCCAAAACATCGGGCATTTCAGACGCCAGATTTTTCTTTTCGCCGATGTCATCGGCCAAGTTGTAAAGCTCAGGCTGCATGCTTCCGCCTCTGGCAACAACCAACTTCCAGTCGCCTTTTCGAACCGCCCACTGCTGGCCGAACTTCCAGTAGAGTGATTCGTGTGGTTTACCTTTGTTTTCACCTGAAAGATAGGGTAACAGGTTCACACCATCCAGCGGCTTGGCAGGCTTGACTTTTGCGCCGGTAGCAGCCAGTACAGTCGGTAGAATATCAAGCTGAATGATCGGATTGGAATAATCTTTACCAGCAGGAATTTTGCCTGGCCATTTGGCACAGAATGGCACTCGAACACCACCTTCCCAGGTGGTTGCCTTAAACCCATTAAGAGGCAGATTATTTGAGGTAGTCTGAGCGGTCGGGCCACCGTTATCAGCAAGGAAAAAAACGATGGTGTTATTTTCTTCTCCCATGTCTGCCACTTTTTTCAGAATCTTGCCCACAGCTTCGTCTTTTGCCGTCATCATGGCGGCAAAATAGCGGCGGGTTTCGTCTTTGATATGAGCGAATTTTGCCAGAAGTTCTTCAGGTGCCTGCAGAGGAGCATGCTGGGCATTAAATGGCACATAAAGAAACCACGGCTTACCTTCGTTTCTACCGAGCCAATCGACTGCACGGTCGGCATAGGCTCTGGTGGTGTAAAAATTCTTGTCATCGATCTGTTGGATTGTTTTGCCTTTGAGCGTATCAATAAAATTTGTCGGGTGAAAAAAAGGTGTGTTTGCCAACGTACCGAAAAATTCATCGAAACCACGATTATATGGTCTGAATTCTTCTTTGCTGCCTAAATGCCATTTGCCAATCGCACAAGTGTTATAACCTTCAGCCTTCAGATATTCAGCAATCGTTTTTTCATCGAGCTTAAGGCCTGAAACTTGTGCAGTGCTGTTGAATTCATGACCAAAACGGGTTTGGTATCGACCTGTCATCAGTCCGGCCCGGGTAGGAGAGCAGTAAGGTCCAGACACATAGCCCTGTGTGAAACGTGTGCCGGCTTTGGCAAGTGCATCAATATTGGGCGTGGCAATATCTTTACATCCCTGAAAGCCATACTCTGCCCAACCGGTGTCATCAGTAAGGAAAATCAAAACGTTAGGCCGTTTTTCATTGGCAGTTGCAGTTTGTTGAACTGACAGCAAAAAAAATGCCGTCAGGCCTGATAATATGAGGCGATTTCGAATCATGATTAAGACTACTCCCATGTTTATTCGAGGTTCGAGGTGCATTTTGGCGAAACGCCATGCTGAATTTTAATCAACTTCTTCTGCTTAAGCGAACGGCTTTGCAAATGGCTTGGAATTTCTGTATGTTCGATATTCGATAGAGCGTCACGATTATCGAAAAACGAGTTGCAAATCATGTCAAAATTGAGAAAAAACAGCCTGTTCGACAATGATTCCGGGCTCTTTGGCGATGATCAAGCCAGCTTGACAACCCATCATACCAGTTCAGTCAATCAAATCGTGCCAGGTGCCCCTCTCGCGGATCGAATGAGACCAGCGACACTTGATGAATACATCGGCCAGGAACATTTAATTGGCCCTGGAAAGGCACTTCGTCGTGCAGTAGAAGGCAGTGGGCCATTGCCTTCGCTGATTTTCTGGGGGCCGCCAGGCACCGGTAAAACCTCGCTTGCGTGTTTGCTGGCACGCTGTACCAGTGCCGAGTTCGTACCGCTTTCGGCAGTCCTTTCAGGTGTGAAAGAACTGCGGGAATCGATTGCTGAAGCCAGGCAAAGACGACGACAGGGCCACCGTACTTTACTGTTTATTGATGAAATCCACAGGTTTAACAAGACACAGCAGGACGCTTTGTTACCGGCTGTTGAAGATGGCACAGTGACTTTGATCGGGGCGACGACTGAGAACCCGTCTTTTGAAGTTAACTCGGCATTGCTCTCGAGAGTGAGGGTTCTGGTGCTTCAGCCACTTGCCGTAGAGCATCTTGAGAAATTGTTGCACAAGGCACTAAGGGATAGTAACCGAGGGCTTGGCCACTTACAACCGATAGCAGAATCCGGAACGATTCAATGGCTGGCCGAGCAAGCAGGAGGCGATGCACGCGTGGCACTTACTGCTCTTGAAGGCGCGGTGCTGGCGGCCGTTGAATCAGCTGATGGCAAGCGGCTTGTCACTGACGATTTGCTAAAAGAATGCCTGGGCAGGGCCCGTTTTTCTTACGACCGACAAGGCGAGGATCATTACAACCTGGCCTCTGCACTTATCAAAAGTCTGCGTAATTCAGACCCTGATGCCGCTCTGTATTGGCTTGCTCGCATGATTGAAGGCGGAGCCGACCCGATGTTCATTGCGAGACGTTTGTCAATCTTTGCTTCAGAAGATGTTGGGCTGGCTGACCCCCAGGCTTTGCCTCAGGCCGCTGCCGCGGCCCAGGTAGTTCACCAGATCGGTTTTCCTGAAGGGCTTTATCCACTCTCTCAGGCAGTGATTTATCTGGCACTTGCCCCAAAATCAAATGCCATTAAACGGGCTTATTTCGCAGCGCAGGCAGATGCCCATGCTACTGCCCGTGAACCAGTGCCCCTACATCTGCGAAATGCGACCACTAAGCTCATGAAACAGGCTGGATATGGCGATGGCTATCGTTATGTTCACGATGACCCCTCTGCCCGAGAAGAAATGAATTGCCTGCCAGAGTCGCTTAACCACCGAAAATACTGGCTGTAAATATATTTTCAAAAATTCAGTTTGCCTTTATTCCCCGTGGTAAATCAGGCAATGGTTTGATTACATCATTTATGGGTTTGCCGACATCGAAAAGTCGAGCCGAGCGTTCTTCCTGAAGGGGTACTGGAGTAGGTGAAGTGGTTTCAGGCCGTGCTTTGGCCAGGTGTTCCAACAAAATTCGCCGAACTTCCTGAATTGCTTCGGCGCTTTTCTGTACGGAATGATCCGAGCGTACAACTTTCTCGCTGGCTACTCCAGGTATGTGACTGCTTCGCCAAGCCACAACACCATCAGTCGATTCAGCAGGTGGGCCAGGTTTGTTGGCACCGATGATGGAATGGAAAACAACATCATTACCCGGCTTCATTTCCAATAGAGCTGAAAGCACAGGGCTGTCGGGTAACAAGGTATCAATAGAGTTTGGAAGTCGACGGAATTTGCGTCTGTCAAAGGCATCGGGGTTGTCATCTATAAGTTTTGAGAGCAGTTTCTGAATGTGGTCGGAGTCTTCAATCAGATTTGAACCGAATCGGCCAATAAAACCTCGACTCATGTCAGATCCCCGGTGAGGGGTCGCCATGTAGACGATACGCCTGACGCTCGGAATTGGCTCGAAAAAAAGGAACTGGCGCAGTTCCGACAATACTTCCGACGGACCCAATATTTCTTGAAAAGGGCGATCGGAATGGAGTTTCCAGAATAAATCTCCACTGGAAACAGCCATACTGTGGCACAACAGGCCACCCATGCTGTGGCCCAGCAGCACCATCTGCTCAAAACCATCGCTGGCTCCAGTCGGATTAAACTGGTTTCGGGCCTGCCAGAGAGCTTCACGCAGGCTTGACATGGCGATTGGAATATGAGCACCGGTTGGGTAGGAAAAGAGCATGAACTGGTAATTTTCACGAATTTTTGCGTCGTTCAAAAGCTGGTTGATCATTGGGATCCACGTCAGTGGCGAACTGACGAGCCCGTGCACCATGACTACCGGAATTTTTCCAAGCTCGTATGGTCGAAGCAGTTTCAAGCCTGACTTCTGTGTCAGATCGCCTGGTTTGATCAAATTCGATATTTTGTCTTTATCATTGCCGTGAAAAAGGTCTGAGTAAGACCACATGTAAGCCAGTGGAGTGGTCAGATCAAATTCCAGAGGCAACAGGGCCTTGGGGTCGCTACCAACCATACGGAATCGAATCGGGTCAATCAGTTCGATGACAAACTCTTCATCCAGTGCCTTTTCCGGTTGATGTTCAAGACGACTTTTAGGATGAATAAAAGCTGTCAGGGCGAAGGCAACTTCCGAAGGTAAAAAACGTTCTACTGCAGCGGCAGCCGGATTATCGTCGTTCTTGGGCTTGCGACGAAGGGCAATCATTGGCACACCCACGCCATATTGGCGGGTTTGGGTGTCGACACCAGTCAGCTCAAAGTCACTGGCGAAAATCAGTTCGTTAATTTCCTGCCGGGGCCAGAGAGTGCCTTCGTCAAGAGCCAGTTTCACCTTCGTTTTCTGGCCCCTGAGGGTAATCTCAATAGAGTCACCCATTGGTACGCGGCCTTTAATGACAGCCGTTCGAATCAGGCGTTCAAGGGCAGCATTATAAATTTCACAGGCAAGGCGAAAGCGAGGGTCAGATGGCTGTCTTGTGCCGGCCAGCGATGGTGAGAAGAGATAATCGTAAGAATATGTCAATGCATCAAGATAGCGGTCAAGAACCTGGTCCCGATGGTTTGAAAGTGCAAAAAGCCTCGGCTGATCGATACGCCTCCCTTCAACCATATTCAGTTCAGCCATGGCATAGATCAGATCGGCATCATCTTTCTGACCGATCGCAAGTCTTTCCAGGCTGGCCAGAGTGCGGGAAGGGTCGGCTTTATAGCGTTTATTAAGACCATGGCGAGAAAGAGTATCCATGGTGCGATCGCTGGGCCGGTCAAAAGCGATCGTGCTTCTCGAGAGTGCCGAAGCGGCCTTTTCTGGCTTCACAGCCTGAAAATTCAAGTCAACAAAGCCGAGACTCGCCGCGATAACCATCCAGACTGCGACATTCATGATCTGGATCCTCCATGATCCATTTCACTCTAGCCCAAAGCCAATTCACGCCGTTGCTGACGGGGCCGATTCATAGTTTATCCAGCATTTCCGCAGGGAATCTTAACCAAACCATGGTATCAGTCAAGCGGAAGTCTGTTGAATTACGATTGCCCGGGTTTTGATGAATCATTGAGTTTCATGTCATCAAGATCGGGGGCCGTTTCAGGCAGATCGTTTCGTTTAACAGACTGGGCTTCAAGATTAATTTTTGCCGGACCACTGAAGTTAGGCCCCTGATTTGTATTCAGAGATGGATTGGAATTCATGTTGTTTTTGGGGTCTGATAATCTTTGAAGTGTATCAGGCACTAGACGTTCAGAAAAACCGGCTACTAATGACCATATCAAAATCTTTGCAATTTCATTGGTAGGCAGGTCGTTGAGGTGCAGTAGAAAGCCAAATGCATGCCCTAAACCTTTCTTATCAGATGAATTCAGAAATTCATACTTTGGGAAAAGTTCTCCATCAACGAGTCCTGAAATCATAAGAATGTTGAGCAGAATGGCAAATGCTGCACCACGTACCAGACCAAATATGAGGCCGATCAGACTTGCATTCAAAAGGATGATATTGCGGTAAGCATCGTTGCCGTAGGGCAGTGCTTCAACACGTTGTTTGATAGAGAGAAAAGCTCCGGCACTACCGAACAGAGGCACCAGAAGTGCAGAAGTCGGAATGTTGGATTGATCGAAAAAATTGAATATTTTGATAAAGATGAAAGCCAGTAAATATTCGATGATGCCAAGCCAAAATGCATACAACCAGATGTTTTGCCGGGCCCGGTATGGTAGAGGAGCATTGATATAGCCACGAGTCAGGTCGTGCAGCATGAAGTCAAGTTCATGACGCAGTAGCCTGCAGTCTGTTTTATCACTGATCAATTGAAAATTCATTTGAGATTGCAGTTTGTCAAACGCAGTCTCGCTGATCAGGCTCTTATAACGCTGTTGAATATAAAGCGCGCGTAACTTGATTTCATCATCAGGCAAAAAATGAACGATGACTCTCTCAAGTGTTAATACATCCATGATATTTGGCATCCAGCTTGTTCCGCTGGAATCAATTATGGTTTTATATCTCTGCTCGTAGTTTCTACCTATTTCCAGAAATCCCCTGCCATTGATGTCGTCTGGTGCCGGATTAAACGTAGCATCGCCAAGACGAAGCCGATGATAATCAGACATCAGGTTGTCAAAATGCAATCGATGGAATCTTGGATAATCAATTAGTTTCAGCAGCCTTATCAGGCTATTGTCCCACATAACGCCAAACATAATCCCAAAGTATTGAAATAAACGGGCGATGAAAGATTTTCCATTAGCTTCCATGCGGATACTCGTGGTTGAGACTCAGATGTCGCAACGGTCAGTGACAATACTATGTCATTCTCAAATTCCGTCAAGCCGAACCTTCAACAGACATCCCAATCAATGAGATTAAATATAGATCAATTAATCGCTGCAACAACTTACCCTATTACTCATTCTGATTGATCATCTTTGGATTTCACTTCTTTAACGATCGCCTGAGTTTTCTGAATTGAATTTGGCGAGATATTTGTTATTGGTTGTGAAATGGTCTGCATTGCATTTTCTTGTGAGTCGGACAATTTTTTGATTGTGTTTGGAATCAGTCGTTCAGAATAGCCTGCAACGAGCGACCAGATGAGGATCTTTGCAATCTCAGATGCAGGGTATTTGTTTAGCTGGATTAAATAGCCGAAAGCGTCTGCTAAACCAGGTTTTAGATTGCCTTCTTGTGAATGATATTCTGGAAAAATCTCGCCTTGAATAAATTGAGAGACCAATATCATGTTAAGAATCACGGCAGAGGCCGCTCCTCGAAACAGACCGAAAAGTATGCTCATCAGGCTTGCGTTAAGTATTAGCACATTTCGATACTGATCCGGTCCTTCCGGCATGGCATCCACTTTTTGCTTAATGGCAAAGCAGGCACCCACTGTGCCCAGAAATGGCACCAAAAGGCTTGAGATTGGAATGTCAATAGTTGCAAATAAATCATAAATTACGATAACAACAAAAAAGAAGCAGTATTGCAGTAATCCCATACAGAATGCATAAACCCAAATATTTTGCCGGGCCGTATCTTTCAAAGGTACGTTGATGTAACTTCTGGTAATCGAAAAGAGCATAAAATCAAGCTCTGTGCGGATCATTTTCAAATCATGATTTATCGAACCATCTTCGAATGAAATGCCGCTGAATCTCTGAAAAAGAAATTGACGATCTTCTCCTATAAAGGCTTTGTAGCGGTATGCAATCAGCATACCCCTCAAGGGTAATTCATCATCAGGGAGAAAGTGAACAATCACCCGCTCCAAGTGAGCAAGATTCAGAAGATCAATTGAATCTGAATACCGACATTCTGATTTCTCGTATTTTTCAAAAATGACCTTTCCAACCTTCAGAAAACCATCACCTACCTTATCTTGCGGATTAATTGTAAAATCTGGCTGATTAAGCCCCAGCCGTTTAAAATCCATCAGGAGATTCTCAAGATGCAATCGTTGAAATCTGTTATAGTCAATTAATTTTAGTGAAAGCATTTGATTTCGCTCCCATGCTTGACTCAAATGATTAATAACGTTTCGCAAAATTCTCATTGATACACCAAGTTTCGAGATATTGAATTCGGAGATCTGATTTGAGACTATTTTATTTATTAATACATAAGACTAAAGAGCTGGTTTGAATTATTTGGTTAACAAAAAGTCTTAAAATATAACTGTAATTATAACCGATCTATCTTTCCTGACCATAAAAGTTTGTGTGAATTACGAACTTAATTTAGTGAAATCTTTAATTAAATATCGCTTTGCTTATTAATCTCTTTCACCTAATAAAACTGCGTTCTTAATTTTGTAATTGCTTTTGATGCCATATTTTTGGTAGTATAATCATCTGAATATTCGAATCCCCTGATAGTAATATGTCTGGTTATTGATGTTTATTACAATTATTGATTTGCATAGAAATCAGTCAGGGTTAAATGTAAAAAGCTGTTCATTTAAGAAATCTGTTTGTTTTATTCAATAAGAAATGCTGTATTTATGCTTGTTAAGTCAAGTTAATCCCATGTTATAGAAGTTCGATATTTTAAAAGCAATTAATGCTATCACGATTAATAAATCTTTTGTTATGATTAAGTTGGCGTAGCAAGTAATTGATCATCCGACCGGAGCTCGCAAGATCATCGACTACCGGTCACACTCTTGGGCGACAGTTCATCATGCCTCCACAATATATTTTCCAGATCGAACAACTCAGCAAGGTTGTCAATAAAAAAGAAATCCTTAAAAATATCTGGCTTTCGTTTTATCCTGGTGCCAAGATAGGAGTTCTTGGAAATAACGGGGCTGGAAAATCAACGCTTCTTCGAATTATGTCTGGTGTTGACAAAGACTTTCTTGGTACAGCCCGACCCGCAAATGGTACCAGAATAGGCTTTGTTCCCCAGGAGCCTACACTTGATGCCAATCTTGACGTTCGCGGTAATGTTGAACAGGCAGTTGCTCCTATTCGTTCTCTGCTAACACGCTACGAAGAGATAAATGCGAGATTTTGTGAACCGATAAGCTCTGATGAGATGGACAAACTTCTTGAAGAGCAGGGCAAAGTGCAGGACGCCATTGACGCCACCAATGCCTGGGAACTTGATCGCACACTTGAAATTGCCATGGATGCGATGAGACTGCCGCCTGGTGATGCTGATGTTAATAAACTCTCGGGGGGTGAACGTCGTCGAGTCGCTCTCTGCAAGACTTTACTTGAACGTCCAGACATACTTCTCCTGGATGAGCCGACAAACCATCTGGATGCAGAAAGTGTTAGATGGCTTGAGCGTTACCTCGCTGAATTTCCGGGTACTGTTGTTGCAGTGACACACGACCGTTACTTTCTGGATAACGTTGCCAGGTGGATTCTTGAACTGGACCGTGGGCAGGGCATTCCCTGGGAAGGAAACTATTCAAGCTGGCTGGAACAGAAACAAGCCCGTTTGGTTCAGGAAGAAAAAGCCGCAGATGCTCGCCGGAAAACACTCGAACGAGAACTTGAATGGGTGCGAATGTCGCCACGTGCAAGGCAGGCAAAAAATCAGGCACGTATGAAACGATATGAGCAGCTTGCCACTCAGGAGAATGATAAACGAGATGAGCAACTCACTATTTATATTCCTCCGGGGCAGCATCTTGGTGATCTTGTCGTAGAAGCGAAGGGAGTTTCCAAAGCCTTTGGAGATAGACTCCTTTTTGAAAACATGAACTTTCGTTTGCCACCTGGCGGAATTGTTGGGGTTGTCGGCCCCAATGGTGCCGGTAAAACGACGCTATTCCGTATGATTGTTGGCCAGGAGAAACCAGAGAATGGCGAGTTGCGGGTCGGCCCGACCGTTCAGGTTTCGTATGTTGATCAATCGCGTGATACCCTTAACGGTGAGAATACCGTTTTTCAGGAAATCACTGGTGGGCTTGACCAGGTGCAGCTTGGTAAACGAAAAATTCCTGGCCGGGCTTATGTTGCGAATTTCAACTTCAAGGGTCCTGATCAAGAGAAGCTGGTTGGCAAGCTATCAGGAGGAGAACGCAATCGAGTGCATCTGGCAAAGCTGCTTAAATCCGGCGGTAATCTATTGCTGCTTGACGAGCCTACCAACGACCTCGACGTGGACACCTTGCGAGCCCTTGAAGATGCGCTTGTTGAATTTGGTGGATGTGCGGTGGTAATCAGCCACGACCGCTGGTTCCTTGACAGGATAGCGACACATATTCTTGCATTTGAAGGCGACAGTCAGGTCGTCTGGTGTGAAGGGAACTACCAGGTTTATGAAGAACAGCGCCGCGATCGGCTGGGTATCGATGCCGACCAGCCACATCGCATTCAATACAAGTCGCTGACTCGCTGATTCTCCGGAATTAGCATCATTGAGAAATCTACTGCCGAATTTCATTTTCAGTTTTCAAGAAGCAGTTTTTCTGATGAAAATCTGTGAGATGAAATTCGGTTTTTATCTGGTTTTGGTTTTTTTGGGAACTTATAATCGATAGAATTGATAAAGTGGTAGATTTTAACTGGCAATAAATGGGTTTTTGATTCATAACATTATTCGAATCGACGAATTTAACCCAGTGAAAGATTCGGAAGACAGACGAATCGCGAAGGATCGCGGATATGGCATTCTTAATGTCAGGTTCATTTAATCGAAACCATCGCAATTCGCTTTTTTCCTTGTTTCCCAAGGCTGAACGATTGGAAAATCGGTTGGTCCTTTCAGCTGATGTCAATTTTGTTCGTATTATAGATTTTCAGTCTCAAGGTGGAGGCGAACTTAAAATACATTATGAGATACTAGCAGATCCGGCACCATCAGTCGCATTTCATTTTGATATTTATCGATCATCAGATGAAGTTTTCGATGATGGCGATAAGTATATCGATTCATCAGGGATTATTAACGCTTCGAAGTCAGTTAGTGCGTTTCATTCAATTGTGATTGATGTTGGCCAGGGGCTCAGACCCGATCCTTCAAAACCTTATATTTTTGCGATTGCCAGAACGTCTGGGTCTGTTTCGGAAACAGTGTTGTCTGATAATGTGGCCAGTTTCCGGAAATACACCATCGCAGTCATTTGCCATGGAGGAATCCAGTCTTCACAAAAGGATATTCCTCAATGGGAAGCAAAAATCGGGCGGAAATTGCAATCATTTGCTTACGACGCGGTTATTCCCTTTAATTGGGCAGCGAAAAGCTGGAGGGCAGGAGCGGCTGCCAAACAGTCGCCTCGAATGGCTAAGCGGATTTTAATCGAGGCTGAAAAAATGCCGTCTGATGTCGCGATTGATATTGATTACATCGCACACAGTGAAGGAACAGTTGTTGTAACACAGGCCCAAAAGATTCTGGATAAAGTCGCACCACTTAAATTTGCCTCTGGCTACAAACGGATGAGCCTTCTTGATCCGCATGCTGCCAATCCATCTGCGCCAAACAATGCAGAAAGTACAGCTGGTGGCCTGGCTGGCTGGCTTACCAAACGTATTATTTCCTGGTATAAGGGAAACGCTCGTGATCCTCTGGTTGAGGTTTCAGAGTCTGTTAATGAAACAGATGTTTACTACCAGCGAACACCAGTTTCTATAAATCCCGTGAATGGTGGTCTTTATAATCTTTTGGGCCAGGTGCCTGTAATTGGTTCAGCACGATATATCCAGCTCAATAGCCCAGGAATTGCTCACTCCGGCGGTGGCGGAGTTTACACCTGGTTTTATTTTAACGCTTTACCAGCATTTGCCTCAGGTGATAAACCTTCAAATCCTGGCCGGTTGAACGCAACCAATATTCGTGTCGAATCTGGAGGTTGGGATGGCCTAAAATTGTTCACGACCGATACCAGCCCAGTTTGGTCTGGCATTGCGACGCCAGGGGCCATGATTAAACTGCATGTAAATCCGATAGAGAAAAAAGCGGATAACTCCAGGCCAGTTGCAACAGCCTTGGCTGATGCACAGGGAAATTGGACAATCACTCCGGAAAGAGAATTAACAGCCGGGTCTTATCGTGTTTTTGCCCGGGCCATTGTGAATGTTGGTTTGCCACGCCCTAATATGAAACTGCTTCCTACAATTCGACTTGGCAGGCTACAGATACCTAAGCCTGCAGATTTGAAAAAAATCAGAATTTCGAGCCAGATTGCACCTCTTTCAATTCCTGATTCATTGAACACAAATGGACTTGGATTGAAACTGACTGATGAAATTCAAAAGTTCAGTCGAAAGTCAAAGATTTGATTTTTCAAGCAGGCCCTGATTTTCTAATCTAAGCCAGTATCTCTTCGGGGAATTTGGAAGGCTATATTCAAGAGAATATTTGAAAACGTGGAGCTTTAATTATCAGAATAATTAAACAAAAACTCAGTGATGGTCATGTGAACTTGCAGATTATTGATGTTTAAGAGTCGAACAGATTTGGAATGACTTGACCGTTGAACTCTGCTGATTTACATTGTTTAAATTGTTGAACAAGTCGTGAGCTGTTCTTCAATTGCTGCCGACATTCGCGATATTTCGTAAATGACCGGAAGCCTTGCTTTTCATGCAAGTCTATATGCTGGCTATTGGCAATCTTGCTCAATTGTGGAATTATGACTACGGTTGCTTCTCCAACTGAATGACAAATGAAAGATGACTGAATCAATTCCATTTGGACATCCAAAACTTCGACGAAGAACAGCTGTGCAGGTTGGTACAATTGGATTACTTGGACTGGGGTTGAATCATGTCAGTGGGCTTCGGTCAATGGCCGAGGAGAATGGTGTGAAATTATCGGACGCCAGCCCGCGAGCCGTGATTTATATATTTCTCTCGGGTGGTTTGGGTCAGCACGACAGTTTCGACATGAAGCCTGATGCTCCTGAGAACATCCGCGGAGAGTTCAAACCAATTGCAACCCGAACTCCTGGAATCAGTATCTGCGAGCATTTGCCGATGCTGGCGACCCGAAGTGACCGATGGGCTCTGGTTCGATCTTTGACTCATCCATACAACGAGCATTCTCAGGGCCATCATGTGATGCTGAGCGGTCGGACTCCCATGCCTGCAGGTTTTGATGGCAACCGACCCAAGACAACTGATTTTCCTTGTATAGCATCTGTTGTAACGGGTTTGTTCACGCCACGAAATAATCTGCCGCCCGCCGCCGTTTTACCGGAAAAACTGATCCATGTGACAGGTCGAACCATCCCTGGTCAGTTTGCCGGAGAAATGGGTTCGAGATTCGACCCTTGGTTTATTGAGGCAAGCAATTATCGGGATACAAGCTATATTCATGGCGCTTTCCCGGAATATGTTTTTCAGCGGGCGGATGGAAAAACAACGATTCCCGATTACAAGTTTGAGGCTCCTCGCCTTGAGCTGGCACATGGCCTTCTGGCTGACCGAGTCGGAGCCCGGGCGAGATTGCTCAATTCAATCGAGCGTCAGATGCGTGGGCTTGATAATTTGGCTGAATCAAATTTTTTAGAACGTCACAGGCAGGCGGCCATGTCCATGATTATGGATGGGCGAGTGCACCGTGCATTGGATGTGCATGCCGCACCCGCCGGCATACAGGATCGTTATGGCCGAAATTCATTTGGCTGGTCGCTATTAATGGCCAGGCAACTGGTTGAGGCCGGGGTGCGTATGGTTCAGGTGAATCTAGGTAATGATGAAGCATGGGACACTCACGAAGCTGCTTTCCGAAATCTTAAGGAATTTCTCTATCCGCCCACTGATCGAGCCTTGTCGGCACTGATCGACGACCTGCATGATCGGGGAATGCTTGATGATGTGCTGATTGTCATGGCGGGAGAGTTCGGGCGCACGCCCCGGGTCTTCACGGAACGTAGCCTGAAGTCGCAACTTCCCGGGCGCGATCACTGGGGAGCAGTGCAAACTGTATTCTTTGCGGGTGGTGGAGTGAAGGGTGGTACGGTTGTGGGCTCAAGCGACCGAATAGGTGCTTATCCAGCAAATGATCCGCAGACACCCGAAAATATGGCTGCCACGATTTATCAGGCATTGGGACTTCCAAGATCTATCGCATGGAAGGATTCCCTGGACCGTCCCCATTTTGTTTACCATGGTGACCCCATCGTCGGTCTTTGCAAAAGCTGAAATACCACCCCATCGTCACTCTATGACTCATACATCAAGAACCTTCTGGAAACGTGACATGATCATCAGGGTCGATTCGGGAATAATAACATTTGCCCAACCGATTTTATTGATACTTATGCTGATTCATGGTCTGATTCAATGTGAGGCCGCCGAGCACCGAATCAATCCGGGAGTCAATCCGCAGGCAGTGCTTGATGCGGCATTACCAGGGGACAGACTGGTATTTCTTCCGGGTCTGCATATCCACTCGCCAGGAAGGCATCGAGCACTGCTTTATGTAGAAAAGCCGGTGCATATTGAACTGATGGCAGGTGCCACGCTGAAATTGGCGGACGGTGTCTGCCGTCAGGAGAAATTAGGCGAGATTACGACCGATCAGGATGGCAGCAAAAACCTGGACGATCTTGAGATTGGCGGCGATTTCGAAATAGAGAATGTCCCGACTGAAAGTCGAGGACAATATGGAGCAAAGGTATATACGATTGTCATCGATAAAGCTGGTGCTGGTGGTCAGCCAGATACATTTCGATGGGGTGAACGACAGCTATTTGATACACCAAACCGGGGCATTCCGATCACCGGCGATTGGCAGATGCTGAGCCATGGAGTCAAAATCCGATTTGCATCCAGAACAGGGCATGCACAAGGTAACCTCTGGTTTGTCACATATGATGGCCCTGAGGTTTATGGCATAAGGATAGGCCATGGGCGGCAGCATGATTACATTGAGAATATCACCATATCCGGCCTTGGCACGATCGACCTTAATGGCACAAATAACGCGCAGCCAGGCGATTTGGTCAAAAATATAAACGCCTGTGTGCTGGTGCATGGTCGAGTACGCAACGTGCGGATTGAAGGAATCACAATGATGAACACCAACAGATCAGTGATGTGTTATGGAGAACACACCGGAAAGTTTCTGGCAGGCGGTAAAACGGGGCCAGGCGAGTCATTCGATGCAGAAAATATTACGATTGAGCGTACAAGGACCATCAATCCCGGTGGAGCGGCTTACCTACTTGGTCATCCGTCATTCCGTGGACAACTGAGAAAGGTGAAATGTAATTACAATTACATGGAGACGGCCAAAACAGCGATAGAGCCGAATTTTAATCTGGATGGTTACGAAGTGATCGGGAATGTGATTAAAAGTAGCGGCCAGGCGATTCACTGCTGGCGTTACTCGAAGAATGGGGTGGTTGCAGACAACCTTCGCATCGACGACAATACGGGTAAACCGGTGGTGTTAGTAAACGCGCCGCGTGGCTGGCAGAAGCCGGAAACACCGGTCTTACGCAATAATCGCAATCATCTCAGCGATGTCCTCTTTCCAGGTAATTAAAGCCTGCCCACAATTTCTACGGCAGTGGCATGTGACTGCCAAATTGGTTAATCTAGCAATGTCTGGAAAATGGACCAACCGACAATCTCAGGACTAACCGATCATGACCAGGGATGAACTGATTGCCATGCTTGTATGCCCTATGGGCAAGAAACCACTTTCAAGGGAAAATGATACGCTGACATGTACGCACTGCGGCACGAAATTCGCCATCGATAACGGTATTCCGAATATGCTTATAGAAGAAGCCGCCCTGCCTCATGGATGTGCCAGCATAGCCGAGCTGAAGTGCGTAAAATCCGGCGAAGTGAAATATGAAGGTTGAAATGAAAAAGCCCTGGTTTTCTCCAGGGCTTTTTGGTTTCGACATGCTTGCTACCCATCAGGGTAATGGCAAATTTGTTGGCAAGCCACTGTTGCTCGAAGTGGGCACGATGGCGGCATCTCTAGATCGTTTGTCGTCGGCTGAACCATTTTTTGAGAGGTAATCTGGCTCTCCCGCTGGAACAGCAGGTGGGATAGGTGTAGGTGGCCCACCTTCAGTGCCCGCCGGGCCAGGCATTGGCGGAAGATTCCGCCGCGGGTTCACACCCGGAATCGGGACCGCATCAAGACCGTCGGGCATCGTATTACCAACATTGGTTGTTGGATTAGCAGAACCTGAGCCCCCGGTGCTGATGCGACCATGTGCCTGCATCAGGTCACGAGCCTGAAGGTATGCTTTGGCCGGGTGCGGGCCTTCTTCTACAGCAATATTGTTATACGCCAGCAAAGTTCCTTTGGCCTCTTCCAGTGCGGCTATCGAAGTGTTATAACTCGTCTTGTATTGGGCTTCCTGGGCAACAGCGTTAGCCCATTCGGCAACGGCCTGAAGATAGCGGTCAATGGGTACTCGGCCGACTTCATACTCGGCCCGTTGAGCCTCAAGTCGTTGCGAAGCAGCCATCCGGTTGCGACCAGCCGTTTTGAAAAGTTTGTAGTTTGCATCCACTTCCAGGAAGAATCGGGAAAGAGAATGCGTCTGTTGGTGAACGATTTGTTGAAGGAACGCCCGCTGACGCAGAAGTATGTATTGTGACGATCTCACATTAGCCATAGGGCCACGGAAGCCAAGCGGTGCTGTGAAAGTCAGGCCTAACTGCCAGGTTTGAAAATTTGAGAAATTTCCGGCTTGTGCCTGCAGACCTGCCTGCTGTTGAAGTGCAGCGTTAAGCGGATCAATTGCCTTAAGCGTTTGACCGGTCATGACGGCTTCGGCCGAATCAATGTCGCTGCCATAACCATTGAGCTGGTAAAGAGCATCAAGATTCAGAGATGGCAAAAGTCTGTTTCTGGCAACCAGCAACTGAAGTTCTGCCAGTCTGACCTGGAGCTGCTGAGTCACAATATCTGGCTGAAAGGCGAGCATCTGGGCAAGGCTCAGTTCCCAGTCAGGTTCGAGCCGTGCTTCGGTTGGTGCTGTTACTGGCACGATACGACGGTTATCAGTTGGCGGCAGACCAAGAATATTGCGAAGTTGACGCTCGGTGGTGATTACATCGGAAGTCGCTGAAATCAGTTGCAGTCGGAAACCTTCAAGCTGTTGTTCAGCTTCAGCAACGTCGGATGGTGAGCCTCGACCAACCTCGAACTTGGACTGTTCGCGACGAACAATCTGCTCGCCCAGACCGATTGCGGTTTCACGGCTCCAGAGTTGAACCTGTTGCTGCGAAAGGGCCCAATACTGCTGCTCGATGGATCTCACCATTGCCATCACATCAGCCTTGAATCGCCAGACCGCAGCATCTGCGTTGACTCGGGCGATAACTACAGGTGCCCGGTTAGCTTCTAGCCCGCTGGGGCCGTTCTGCTCACTACCACCCAGAAGTGGCTGGCTGATTCGAAACTGCGTATTTGCTGTATATGCTGATGGATAAACGTTCTGCGGACTATTAGAGAAGTTCATGTTGATGTTGTGTGCCACATTCATTGTGGCGCCAGTCGCAGAGCGCTTCTGCAAACCAATCTGGAACTGATTTTGCTTCTGGTTAAAGATGATCGGTACTTTGTTGGCACCTGAAAAGAATCCGGCCGAAATTGAGTTGTTAAACGGCTGAACACTCTTGTTCCAGAAGAGCGACGTGGTAAACGTCGTATCGAAGGCCGAAAGGGCCTGGGCAATCTGTGTTTCCTGGATTGCCGGATCATAGACAGTTGACAGGGCACCTGCGCCCAATGCGCTGGCCGCGCCACCACCTGCGCCAGTGTTCAGCGGGCTTGGTTCGAAGCCGCCAATCGGAATCCCCTGGGCACCAAGTGAAATAACACGAATGACTTCGCTGTTTTCCAGGCCAATCTGGATCGCATCCTGCAGTGTCAGTTCCCAGATTTCTTCAGCCTCGGGTTCGTCTGTGGTGCGAGGCGGAGCCAGATCTGGAAGCGGGGTCTGCAATTGAGATGAACCACCTTCTAGAAGTGCTGCCTGTCGCACTTGGAAGTCTTCATCTGGCAGCACCCCCGGATTATCCTGAGGCACAACGCGCGATTCATCAATATAAGGCTTCTGGCAACCCGCACCAATCAGGTGCGTCATCACGATAATGGTTGGCAGTAGTCGCCTTAATGAAGTAGTACAAGGCATGGCCGAATCATCCTTGATTGGCTTGGCAGTCTCGCCATCTGAACGGGGTCGCTTCATGAACAGTCTGAAACGAGGAACCCCACCGCCGGCGAGCTGGTGTGTTCGTCGATTCCCTCCGACAAACACCCTGACAATTGCTCATCCGATTCTGAGTTGGCCTGAACCCTTGTCAGGATGCCGGGTTGCTTCCTGCCAGAATTCGAAAACCACTCACAAGGGTTTCCGAATCCCGTTGCACAGCCATTCGAAAATGGCCACGCAACACCCGACGACTCTACAGGCTTGAGGCGAATCTTATCAAAGCCCAAAAACCTGCCAAGCCCAAAAAACACTTTTTTTAAGTTTTGTTCTGTTTTGTTAGTTTTTCAAGCTGTTTCTTGATCCAACGCATTTCGCCCGATTCGGTATTGTCGATCCAGTGACCTGCAAATTGCAGCATGTAGCCACCGCAAAATGCAGCGAGTGCTACAAAAAAAATTGGCAGAGAAACCAGCCCGATATATATGGGTATCAACAGAACACCCACGATCGTTGGTGGAATCCCCAGAATGTGCAAAGCGAAGCTAAGTTTGTGACTGTGTCTCCGCATCCAGTCATCAACCAGCGGTGCTCGGGGCAAAGGCGGGCAAATCATGTTTTAATTCTGGCAGTTCACTTAGTTTTTCTGATCATTCTTCAATTTTCAGGCCGTTATAAGCAGGCTGAAGTCTTGCAAAAATCATACTTCTTTATTCAAATGACTTCAAACCTGTTGCGTATTGCCGCGTGTGAATATCGCTCTGGTCTGGCCCGTTCCGTTCATCCGACCGGCCTTTGAATCACCCTGACCCGACCCGATTTCCCTTCGGAATCAAGAGAAATAAAATCCAATGGCACATCAAGTTACACTTATTCCAGGCGATGGTGTTGGCCCTGAACTGGCAGAAGCTACTCGCCAATGCATCGACGCCACCGGCGTGAAAATCGAGTGGGATGTTCAGGAAGCTGGCGTTGACGTCATGGCCAAACTTGGCACACCCGTGCCCGACAGCGTGATTGAGTCGATCAAACGCACCGGTGTCGCCCTGAAGGCACCCATCACCACACCAGTCGGCACCGGCTTTCGCAGCGTGAATGTCTATCTTCGACAGGCACTTGATCTCTATGCCTGTGTTCGACCCTGCAAGCACTATGCCGGGGTTCGTACGTTTTTTGAGAAAGCCAGGGTTGATCTCGTCATTGTTCGCGAGAATACCGAAGACCTCTATGCCGGTATTGAGTTTGAAAAAGGCAAGCCAGAAACTGCCGAACTGATCTCAGACATCAAAAAACTTAACGGCAAGACCATTCGCCCCGATTCAGGCATCTCGATTAAGCCAATTTCGGTCGCCGGTTCTGAACGTATTGTCAAATATGCCTTTGAATATGCCCGCAAGCATGGCCGGAAAAAGGTGACGGCTGTCCATAAGGCTAATATCCTGAAATTTTCTGACGGACTCTTCCTTGAAGTTGCCCGTGAAGTGGCCAAGGGTTACACCGATATCGAGTTTGAAGACCGGATTGTTGACAATATGTGCATGCAGCTCGTTCAAAAACCCGAGTTGTATGACGTTATGGTCCTTCCAAACCTCTACGGCGATATTGTAAGCGACCTCTGTGCCGGTCTTATCGGTGGTCTGGGTGTTGCCCCGGGTGCAAATATTGGTGAAAAAGGTGCTGTTTTCGAAGCGACACACGGCTCAGCTCCCAAGTACAAAGGCCAGTGGAAGCTGAATCCTACCGCGCTGATTCTTTCGGGCGTCCTCATGCTGGAATATCTCGGTGAACAGGCTGCTGCAGATAGGCTTAATGCTGCAGTATCTCAGGTTATCGCTGAGGGTAAGGATGTCACATACGATATGAAGCCCCACCGTGATGACCCAACCGCCGTTGGTACCCTTGAAATGGCTAAGGCGATTATCAAAGCTATGGGTTGAAATCGAGAATCTGATTTTGGGCAGGCCTTCCATCTCAAATGAAGCCTGCCTTTTTTCTTTTCAAAATGTCAAAGACACAACTGTTTATCGACATAATATCAGGCCATGCCAAAAGTCCGTTAGCGAACTTTTCGCGTTTACTGCTCAGTATTCTATCCTGCGGATATGCTCTTATAACCAGTTTGAGAAACCTCGCCTTCGACATCGGTTTGAAAACAACCGTTAAGGCCACTGTTCCTGTGGTTTCCATAGGTAATATCACCACCGGTGGCACCGGTAAGACACCTATGGTTGAATACGTTTGTCGCTATTTTCGCGATCGTGGCCTTCGAGTCGCCATCCTCAGCAGGGGCTATGGTACAGCCGACCACGGTGGCATGAATGACGAAGGACTGCTTCTCTATCAAAATTTGCCTGACGTGCCCCACCTCCAGGATGCTGACCGCGTCATTCTGGCGAGCATAGCCGTGGAAGAGCTTGAGTCACAGGTGCTAGTGCTCGACGACGCCCTTCAGCATCGACGGATTGCCCGCGATCTGAACATTGTACTGATTGACGCAACAAATCCTTTTGGGTTTGGCTGGCTTCTTCCACGTGGCCTTCTGCGTGAACCCTCCAGCCAATCACTGAGTCGCGCTGATGCTATTATTATTACCCGCTCTGATCTGGTTACCAGTGCCGAGCTTGCTTCCATTCAAAATAGAATTTTCCGAAAAGTTCGTCCCGGTACACCTGTTGCACTCTCTGTCCACCAACCCACCGATATTCTGTTGGCTACCGGTGAAGTTCAGCAATTGCAAGTACTTAGGGGTAAAAAAGCGGCGGTTTTCAGCGGCCTTGGTAACCCCATTGCATTTCTTAAAACTATCGAACAGCTTGGTGTGCAAGTCGTAGATGAAAAGGTGTTTCCAGACCATTATCGCTATACTGAAAAGGATATTGCTGAACTTTCCCAGTGGGTAGTGTCATCTGGTGCTGACTTGGCCTTGACCAGCCAGAAAGATTTGGTGAAGTTAGTTTCCGACCATCTTGGAGGTCTTACGGTAGCAGCCGTTCGTATCGGCCTTCAGATCAACCATGCCCGGACAGAGATTGACAAGCTGCTTGATAGAATTGCTAGTCAGGCAGAAGAATCAGTTGATTTGCCAATTGACTGCGATTCGGTCTGCTGATTACTGATAAATCAACTCTGGGAAAAGGACTTCCGTTAATGAGCGAACAATTTCCCGACATCAACTGGGATGACCTTCGGTTTGAAGCTCTGGCAACAAGGCCAAGTAAGGTTGACCTTGCCCAGATGGGTAGTCTGAATAAGCCGGGAGCTTCATTCAACGAGTTTTTATCATCGCTTCCCAACCAGCTTGGCGGTAAGAATTTCCGTGCTCTGGTTGATTCTCTTGCCCATGCTCATGCACAAAAAAAACGAATTCTGGTGGCAGCCGGTGGGCATGTCATAAAAACAGGCTGCGGGCCATATCTGGCAGACTGGATGCGTCGGGGTCTGATTCAGGGCCTTGCATTAAACGGAGCCGCAGCAATTCACGATTTGGAACTGGCCATAGCAGGCCATACCAGTGAAGATGTGGGCCCTCGTCTTAATGATGGCACATTTGGCTTCGCCCGTGAAACATCAGATTTTTTCGCCCAGGCCTGTACCGAAGCCCATGAAAAGCAAGAAGGCCTTGGCAAGGCGATGGCTCGAATTGCAAGTTCTAATGCCGGTAAGGGCCGAGACGTGAGCGTACTTGTGGCTGCTCACGACTCTGGTGTACCAATTACAGTGCATGTTGCTGTCGGCACAGATATTACGCACATGAATCCTGCCTTGAGCGGCGCAGATCTGGGCGCAGCCACCCTCTCGGATTTTCGACAACTTTGCCGGCTTGTCAGCGGCCTTGAAGGAGGCGTATGGTTAAATCTTGGCAGTGCGGTTATTCTGCCAGAAGTATTTCTCAAGGCTGTTTCCATAGCACGAAACCTTGGTTATAGCCTTGATGGCATGACAACCGCCAATCTTGATTTTCAGCAACAATATCGTGGCCTTGTGAATGTTCTTCAACGACCAGGCCGCCAGGGAATCGGCCTGACAGGACACCATGAAATCATGATTCCAATGCTGCATCTGGCAATTCTTGAAAAAATGGCCTGATCAGAAAAACAATTTATTGCATAAGTATCAATAGCAGCAATTCCAGGAAATTCAGATTAACAAGTTTATTGTTTATTTACACATGTAATACAATAAAAGTCCGGTAATCTTAGACAGTTTTATGTCTCCTGGATTTAATTTTATTGAATATCGTAATCTGATAGCAAAACGATTTGGGTTCTGTTAAAAAGGATGACAAGGCGTGCATTCTCTTCCATTTCAGTTTTGCGGCGGTACTCTCAAATGACACGGAAACAGCAGGTAATTGGCCCGCTCACTTTGGTTTTGATGGGGTTATTTCTTGGTGGGCTCACGGTGGCAACGGCCCTCGTGAACCAGCCTCGAATGGGTAGGCAGCCTGATGGTTCGTTTGTTGTGAGCACAGGCCAGCGGATTGAAGCAGATGGCAAGGCCTTTACGGGGCGGCCCAGTGATCTGGCAGTCCATCCATCGGGTGAGTTTTATGCCGTCATGGGCCGTAATCGTGTGTTTATGGGTGATTCAGATCGTGTCTATGAGTCTCTTGGCGTGAGTCTGGGCTCAAATGCCGGGTTTCATGGTCTTCTCTGGTCGGCTGACGGCAGGGTGCTTTATGCTTCGACACAAAAAGGCCACATTCAAAGTTTTACACTTGGCGATGATAAAAAGTCGCTTGTTGCCGGAAGGGTAATTCGGATTGTACCCGAGATGGAAAAAGCTAATCCGGTGCCTGGCGGCATGGCTTTGACAAAAGATGGAAAGACACTTTTTGTCGTTTCGGCAAATCGCAATTCGGTGATTGAACTCGATATTTCAGCCGAAACTGCTCAGATTGTCAGGGAAATAGCAGTAGAAAGTGTGCCTTTCGATGTGAAGCTGAGCGAGGATGAAAGCCTGTTGATTGCGTCAAACTGGGCTGGGCCTCTGCCGAAGTCTGGCGACCGGATCGGCAAGAGCGACAAGCAGGATGTGGTTGTAAACGAGCGACAAAGCACGGCCAGGGGTACTGTTACGATTGTAGATAGAAAAACCTTGCAAGCTTATTCGGTGGAAACAGGGCTTCATCCTACAGCCCTTGCGGTGAAAGGAGATTTCGTTTTTGTGGCTAATGCTATGAGTGATACGGTTTCGGAGATCTCATTAAAATCGAAATCAGTAACTCGCAGCTTTGAATTGAAATACAAGGGTCAGCGTTTACTGGGTGGTATGCCAAACGCACTGGCTGTAGGAACTGATAATTTATATGTGGCTGATGGCGGAGATAATGCAATTGCCGAGATAGAACTAAAATCAGGTAAATTGAATGGCTTTCGGCCGGCCGGTTATTTTCCAGTGTCTTTAGGGCTTTCCGGTGATGGCAAAACAGTATTTGTCTTGAATTCCAAAGGTAATGGGTCGGTAGCCCGAACCACTCTTGGTAGGGCCGGCAATGCCCATGATTTTCAGGGTTCGGTCTCCGTTCTTGATCTGGACAAACCCATTTCCGCCGAAACGGCCAAAGTGGCTGAAAACAATCGTTGGGATGTGGTTGCCCGTAAGCCGAATCTAAAGGTATATAATGGCGGTATTGAGCATGTGATTTACATTATCAAGGAAAACCGGACTTACGACGAAGTTTTTGGCGATTTACCACAAGGTAATGGCGACCCGAAACTGACATCGCTGGGCGCGAAGGTCATGCCGAATCATCAGAAACTGGCCACCGAATTCACCCTGTTTGATAATGGATATGTGTCGGGGACCAACTCGGCCGATGGTCATGCATGGAGTACGCAGGCGCTGGCCACGGAATATCTCGAACATTTTTATGTCGGATATTCACGCACTTATCCCGATGATGCGATTGACGCTCTGGGCATCTCGTCCGCAGGTGGCATCTGGGATAATGTACTTGATCACGGCAAAACACTGAGGATTTATGGCGAAGCGTGCGATGATTCTAAAAACAAAGTAACTCCAGCACCCAAAGACTGGTTTGAAGTCTGGGAAGACCGCGAAAAAAAGACTGGAAAGTTTCAATTTGCAGCGGTCGCATCCATCCCCCGGCTAGCTCCTTACACGCATCCCAACTACATGTACTGGCCCCTGTGGCAAAGCGATCAGGATCGTGCTGACAAGTTCATTTCAGAGTATAAGCAGATGAGCACCGAAAACCGCGTGCCGAACCTGATGATTCTGAGTCTGCCGAGCGACCATGGTGAAGGTACCAACCCGAAATATCCTACTCCACGCGCGATGATGGCCGACAATGACTTGGCCCTTGGGCGGATTGTCGAGGCTGTTTCCAGCAGCAAAGAATGGTCAAAAACGTGTATTCTGGTGATCGAAGACGATGCCCAGGCCGGCCCTGACCATGTGGATGGCCACCGGACGGTGTATATGGCCATCAGCCCTTACACACGCCGTGGTTATGTCGATTCTACATTTCACACAACCACCAGCATGATTCGCAGCATCGAACTGATGCTGGGCCTGCCGCCCATGAACCGGTTTGACGCCATGGCTTATCCGCTGGAAGCTTGTTTTACCGACAAAGCCGACACGGCTCCTTATAAAGCCGTGCCTAACAATATACCACTTGATGAACGCAACCCTGGCGCTAATGGCAAACGTATGACGGCCCTTGACCGATTCTGGTTGAAAAAGACGATGGAACTGGACTGGAGCCATCTTGATGCAGCTGACCCCTACTGGCTCAATCGTATTAACTGGTACAGCTTTCACGGCCCCTCTCGACCCTATCCTGCCCGGCCCGACGACGCCCCTGGACAATTCGAAGAGGAAGACGAGGAAGAAGAACGCCGCGAAATGCTGGGCGAAGACGACGATTGAGTGGAAAAAAACCTGAAAGTGACAGAGACTTATCATGAGGTTAAATCAATGAACGAGTTTCAATCGAAGAGCAATCCGGTTAACCGTCGCACAGCTCTGGCAGGCATGGCAGGCGGAATATTGGCAGCCGCAGGCGGGTTGGATGCACAGGAGCAAAAGAAAGTTCGACGGCTGTTGTATGTCGCTACGCCCGGTATTCGTAACTACCTGGAATATGGTGGGCATGGTTTGGTCGTACTTGATATTGATGCTGGCCACAAGTTTGTCAAACGCATTCCGCTGGCTGGGCTGAATACGGAAGGTAAGCCTGATAATGTTAAGGGTGTGTGTGCCAATGCCAGGCTGGGGATGATTTATATAAGCACAACTCGCACTTTACAGGCGGTGAACCTGAAAACTGAAAAACTGGTTTGGGAACGGCCTTATGAAGGTGGCTGCGACCGGATGTCAATGGACCCCAATGGGCGATTCATCTATCTTCCGTCGTTCGAAAAAGACCACTGGCATGTGATTGAACCCGTCACTGGCGACATCCTGGCGAAGATTACTCCCAAGTCAGGAGCTCATAATACAATCGTTGGGCTAGATGGCAAATTTGCGTATCTGGCAGGTCTGAAATCGCCTGACCTGACCGTTTGCCGCACCGATAATCACTTAGTTGCAAAAAGCGTAGGTCCATTTGCTGCTGCAATTCGGCCTTTTACGGTGAATGGTCGCCAGACACGTGCCTATGTGTGCGTGAATAGCCTTCTTGGTTTTGAAATTGGCGATATTGAAAGCGGTAAAAAGCTCTACAGGGTTGAAGTGCCGGGTTATAAGCAGGGTCCTGTCAAACGGCATGGCTGCCCAAGCCATGGCATAGGTCTAACACCTGACGAGGCCGAAGTCTGGGTGGTAGATGCCTTCAATCACAAGGTTCATGTTTTTGACAACACCATCGAAGTGCCGAAATACAAGCAGTCGCTATCGGTACGAGACGAACCTGGCTGGGTCACCTTCACGGTGGCCGGGGACTTGGCGTATCCCTCAACCGGTGATGTTTTTGATGTGAAATCAAAGAAGCTCGTAACACAGCTTGCCGACGAAAAGGGCGGTGTGTTGATGAGCGAAAAAATGATGGAATTGCATGTTGACGAGAATGGACAGTTTCTGGCAAACGGTGATCAATTCGGCCTTGGCCGCAAATTTAACTGATGAATTTCGTTTCAATATGATGAAATGAGATTCATTCACGGGCCAAACCCTTCGATGATCATGACATGTTCTGCCGGGCCAGCTGCAAGTGGCGTGTGTCCTGAATTCTTCCAGTCATGAAGATGATCCAAAAAAAATGGTGATGATGGGTGGCCACTCTGGCCGCCGGGCAATTGCATGATGCCATTTTTTTCACGTCCAGGAAAAACAGCCATGCGTTGGCTCGCACCAAATGCTGGTGATTGAATGCCAGGCATGTCTGTTAATGAACCTGAGGCTTTTATTTCATCGGCTGATAACCAAGGCGAAAGCCATTTCATTTTATTGGCAAAAGGGTGCGATAACCTTAGTCGGTTCACATCGCCCCATGAAGGCCAATTATTTTTATTGGCAGATAAAATTGTTTGATCAATACAAGACAGAATTAATTCAGACCAGGAATTGTATCTGGATGAAAGTAGATGTAACGGCCGAGAATCAAGAATGGACCAGACAGATGTTTCCAGGCTGATCGACCGTAAATGGAACTGCGGTCTGGCTCTGTGTTTTTCTGCTTGCCGAATTGGTTCTACAAGAGGTTTCATAACCTCAAGTGTTATGCGCAACCGACATTCATTAAGCAGAGGATAAGCAGTGGATTCAGCGAGGGCTTTACCATTCCAGCCAGTTAAAAGCCTGCGCATTAACCACCTGTTATTGATGTTGGCCGTGGTGTCCGTTAATTCTGAAACGATTAAATCACGCCACCGCTGAAGAAGCAGGGCTTCGTGGTCCATTTGAATGGCCAGCATGGTTTTCTCGTTATATTCTGTGGCCTGACGAAGCAGGTCTCTGATTCGACTGGCACGCACGCCTCTGTCATATCGACCCTGACCAATTTTGTGCAATTTCTCGCCAGTGACCATGCGATGATTGGCCGACCAGATCAAGCCTTCGGGCGGGTTAATAATCGACGGATATTCTTCTGACGAAAGATAACCGTTCCATTGGCTTTCCGGGTTGGCAGCAGGCATAGGCAGACGTTCATCTATGGTACCGATTCCATTTCGACGGGGGATCCGCCCCATAATTGTCCAGCCAATATTTCCGACATCGTCGGCTACTAAAAAATTAACATGCGGCAGGCCACAGGTTGGGGCAATGGCGAGAGCCTCTGCCACATTATTACATTTCGCAATTTCGTTGATTTGTAAATTTATTCCCTCAGATTCTTGGGCGACCCATCGCCAGACCCGAGGACGCCCTGACAAATCTTCATCCACTACAGGCCCCCAGATGGTCCAGTCAATGGTGATCGATTCATCGGCCCGACCCTTGACGCGGATAACTTCCGTAAAGCTCTCCAACTCTCGCCAGCCTTCAGGGGTTTGATAGCGGCGAGGGTTGGAAGGGTCAAGTTCCAGAGTCAGTAAATCGCCCCAGTCGCCCTGGGCACTGGTCAGACCCCAGGCAATTTTTCCGTTGGAACCCGCCACAATGGCTGGGCCGCCAGGAAGTGAAACGCCGTGTATTTCGGTGGGTTTATCAACCGTTCCGCCATTGTTGACAATTGACACTTTATACCATGTCGGCGGCAGGCCAAGGCCAAGGTGCATGTCGTCGGCCAAAAGAGCGGGCCCTGGCTTGCCTTTGTGGGCTTTGTGCCCCGAAACCGCCCACGCATTAGAGCCCAGGGCTTTAGTTTCCAGCCTGTTCCATGTCTCTTTGCTCTCGTCAGCATAATTAGTTGGAAGATCACGCAGATTCATGACCTCTGGAGAAGGTATGGGAGGTGATTCAAAGGCTTTACCCTCAATGGGGGCATCCCATGGTCCACCACGGGGAGTAAGAAATTCGGCCATTTCCCGGGGCAGGACTTCATGGATAATGCCGTTGGCCTGATGAAACCCGAGGTCGCCACCTTCCAGAAAAAGGTAAATGGAATGGCTTACCAACATGCAGTCTTCTGGCTGCCATCGACGAGGTTTGCTCTTCAGCAGACTGTATTCCCATGGCTTGGTACGCAGAGATTGGAGTGCCAGATTCACCCCCGCCGTGTAATTGGCAAGTAGGAGGCGATCACTCTCAACAAGGCCAATCACAACCTTCTGGCAAAGTGCCCGGAAGCGATGTCGACGCACGTTTCGATCACTTTCGATGATCGAAACACCGCCACCCAGCAATTCAGCAAGTTCACCAGCAGCAAATCGGCGGGCCAGATCCATCTGGAAAAAGCGGTCGCGGCCATGAACAAAGCCGAGGCCAAAGGCTATATTATTTTCAAGGTTGCCGATGATCCGAGGCACGCCGTGATCATCAGTTTCGATTCTTACCGATTCACCTCCTGGTATGGCTTTCGTTTGAATTCGGCCCGAAAGTTCAGGTAGTGATTTATTAAGATGAGATTGAAGTCTCGCCACAGCCAGAATTGCCGAGCCCATAAGCCCTATACCGATGGTCAGAATAAGCCATGCCATTGCTTTTAGCTCCATCCACTCTCATCGACCAATTTATTCCGCTAAAGGGGTATTTTCAGTAAACCATTCTCAGTCGCCCCTTATCGCTTTCCGATAATATGCCAAGCCTTAGCTCAATCAATTCGGGGTCGAGCATTCCTGATACAACCCTGCCAGAAATTTCAGCAGGTCGGCGACTGGCTAACCATGCGGCTGTGGCGGCGGGAACATGGGGCTCTACTTCTTTGCCTTCGGCGAACATTTCAGTAAAGCGATGCAGCCAGCGGCGACCCGCATCAGTGCTGAGAACATGATTCATAACACCTGTTGGTGTAACAGCTGAATAAAGGGCGTAAAAGTTGATTTGTCCTGTGGGTGAAGCCCCCGCTCTTGCCGGCCATTTTTGTTCCAGAGCCAGATTTTCAATGAATCGAACAAGGCCTGCCTGTCCTGCAGCATAGGCCGAACCGAAGCCAAGTCCTTCATGGTGTCCAGTGCCAACGAAAGCTATCATCGCAGCGCCAATGTTGCTCTTTTCAAGCCATTTGGCTGATGCATGCATGAGGTTAATCGCTCCGTTCAGGCTGGTCGCCATATCTGCAATCGCATCCTCATGTGCGGTATGTTGAAGGGGGCCAATGGCCCGCAGACGACCAGCGGCATGAATGACGGCTTGAATGCTGCCATTGCCTATGTTTGATGCGAATTCATCAATCGCATTCGACACGCTTAGATAGTCAGTCACATCCCCTGTGGATGTGGAAATGGTGGCTGCCGGATAATCCAGCTGGAGTTCTTCCCGAGATTGGGTCAGGTGTTTTTCATCACGGGCAAACAGGCATAATTGCCAACCTTCTGCTGCCAGGATTTTAGCTGTTTCCAGTCCAAGTCCTCGGGAACCACCTGTGATGAAGGCTGCTTGAGGCTGCTGCATGTGCCATTTCTCTGGTTTTGGATGATCACTTCAATTTATTATATCTATTCTAATTAGTTTGCCGAGGATTGCCTTACGAATCTATTAAACTCACATGGGTCTGACGATCTGGTAGTCAGTATGGCATAATAAGTAATGGATTGTAGAGAGAGATTGGCGACTGCAGCGATTTCCGTTTGCCGGCGATCAGGAATACTCATTCGATGTCTGAAGAAAACTCGAAATCATCTGCCGAGACCAGAGGTGTTCACTCCACGGTGCAGTCGACGGCACGTGTGCGTCGCCTGATGGATCACTGGGAAGCTGAATGCGATAAGGGTCATATACTTTCTGCAGAAGAGCTTTGTTTGAATGATATGGACATTATCGATCGTGTCCGAGACCAGATTGAGTCTCTCAAGTCGATGACAAATATCATGTTTCAGATGAATTCGCCAGAAGCCTTACAGGATCAATCCCAGAATCATACTCTTGAGGAATTACCACCGACGATTGCTTCGGGCTACACCGATGTGGACATCGTGGCCGCTGAAGGGCTGGGTCTTATCACGGATGACAATCGTAAGCGAATACTCGACAATCCGAAGATACTTATCGGTCGTTATTATCTGGAATCTTTCCTGGCTCAGGGAGGTCATGGCCAGGTCTGGCGTGGCTTTGACCCCGAGCTTCAGCGTCGTATAGCTATCAAAATTACTCGGCCCGAACGTATGAATCGACTGAATCCGCAGCAAAAATATGTGGAGCAGTATCGGTTTCTGGAAGAAGCCCGGAAGGCAGCCCGACTTAACCATCCGGGCATTGTTACCGTTTTTGATGTGGGGATTGAGGACAATCTTGCCTTCATTGCTTGTGAACTGATCGAAGGAGAGGATCTTTCACAACTCCTCAGGCAGCGAAAGCCAACTTTCGCCGAATCAGTACGCATGTGCATTGAAATTGCCGAGATTCTTCAAGTTGCACACGACGAAGGATTTATCCATCGCGATATCAAGCCTGCGAATATACTCATCAAGAAGACTGGGCAACTGGTGATCAGTGATTTTGGGATTGCCGCCACTCTTGAAGACATGGATCGTGAGAATGGTACGGTAGTGGGCACACCCAGCTATATGTCACCTGAGCAGGCGCTTGGTCGTAGTGACCAGTTTGGTGCTGGAATGGACATATATTCTCTTGGAGTGATCTTTTTCGAACTTCTTACCGGCACTCTGCCGTTTTCACACGAAAGCACTGTTGAATTGCTTAAGTTGATAGTCGATAAACCGCCAGCTGCACCAACTTCGATAGATCCTTTAATTCCACCAGCTCTTGAGCGAGTCTGTCTCAAGGCACTTTCCAAATCGCCGGAAGACCGTGCCCGCAGCGGTCAGGAATTTGCTGACAGCCTGCGCTATGCTGCTCTCATTTCAGGCATAACCATCGAATAAATTTTGCAAATGAAACTCTGATCCTGTTATTTTCGACCTGATGAAGTGCTCAGGTAATTCTGATCCATTTTGGCATCATATTTTCATGAATTTCAGGGAAGTGTACACGATTCACTGTCAATCAGTTTAGAATATTAGAAGGAACGTCGCGATGGACCGAATTATGCAAGTGGAATCATTAACTGATCTGATGGGGAGCCTGACCATGGATGAAGAAAAAATTCAATTACTTCAGATCGACCCACGATACTCGATTCACGCCTATCAATTTGTCATGCAGGCCCTGAAATTCGCCACCATTAAACATTACGGCCAGAAAGCGAGTCAAGTTGACGAGCAGGGGAATAAAACGGAAACAACTCACGTGACAGGTCAGCAACTTTGTTATGCTTCAGCCGAGTTTGCCGCATCGGAGTATGGATTCCTTGCCTATCGGGTTTTGAAAAACTGGGGCATAGAGACGACTGGAGATATAGGTGAACTGGTTTACAACATGATAGGGCAGGGTCACATGCAAAAGTCACCATCTGACAGCAGGGCTGATTTTGACGACGTTTTCGACCTGCGCGAAGCTCTTGAAGACCAATTCAGTCTCAAAATTGAAGCCGAATGAGATTTGATTCTGTAACATTTTTCACTCCCATTCTGCCAATCAACGGTTACCATGTCTGAAAAAAAACTTTCCCGCAAATGGCTCTATCTGGCATTCGGTCTATTTTTTCTCTGGGTTGGCTTTTTGCTCTTCATGGCAATCACAAGCAGCCTGAAACCTCCTGAATCCAAAGTAGAAAACGATAAATTATTTTATTCAGTGCCTTACGAACAATCACGGTCAAGATTACGGCTGGCTTGAAAATAGAGATCAAAAACCAATAGTTCGTTAAATTTCTGAAAAAACCGAGACGATCAATGATAAGCATGGCTGACGATCCAATAGCGGAATCTATATTATAAAGGTGTGAACTGATTCAATTAATCTGAATCATTACTGCGATCCGATTTGACTGGCTGATTCATGAAAAAAGATCCGACTGGCAGTCCAAATCCTGTTACTAAAAATTCAGTTGAATGGCCACGTTGGCGTGTTCGTCTGGCCAGGCTCAGCCCTTACACAATTGAAATCAGTGAGCAACTTGATCGGCTTTATCATCTAACCATTGTCTTAACAATCGTCCCGGGTATTATGGCCTTCATTGTTCTCTCATTATTTTTAATCTTCGGGCGACTGGATATTGGTCTTGTGGCGATCCTAATTATCTTTGGCCCGATGATAGGCCTGGCCTGGTTGGATTATCGATCAATTGCTCGGCAGGCAAGGCATTATCTGGCAAGCATCGAAAATTCCGATAAAATGGCGAATAATTAGGGTCTGTTAATTTGTTTTAATATCCATTCCACAGCAGGTTTAGGGTCGTCAAGTCCATGCGGATGGTGCTTCATTCCTGGCTTAAGGATCAACTTAGTTTGCCCTCCGAGCTTTCGATAATTATCGAATAGTATTACGGTATTCTCAGGATAAGGCACCACTTCATCGGCATCGCCACAAAGGTGAAGTAAAGGAATTCCAGCTTTTGCCAAGGGTTTAAGATTATCAACAGGATTGAATTTCCACTCCATTGCCTCCTTCTCGGTCTTAAATCCATAATCTTTCTGCAATTTGGCCCAGTCGACCTTGCTACCAGGCCCCTTACCTTTGCCGCCGGGCCAGCTTTTGAAGTCGCAAACCGGGTTGTCACCCAGAATTGCCGCCACGCCGTCCGGATTTTTGGAGGCGTAGTTATAAGCATAAAGCCCACCTCTACTTAAGCCCTCAAGAACGCATTTTCTCGAGAGACCATACCTGGTTGTCAGCTCTCTATAAAATAAGTCGAATTTCTCCATGGCTGAAGGGCAGCCAAAGGTGTTGCCAACCTGAAGGTGCACCAGGTGAAACCCCTTCTCGACCAGTGCCAGATCAATTTCAGGCCGATGGTCAAAAAACTCGGTTCGCCAGATCCAAGGACGCCCCGGTGCTGCCGCTTTTGGCTTCACCACTATGGCTGGGACACCTGCCACCATGAAATCATGTCGAATATGCCCCCGCCACTGACTGACTTTGCCGGGAAAAGTCGGCGGCTGGGCAGGGGACTGATGCTGAATTGAAATCAATGCAATTACGATCGGGAAAATGGCCAACATCAAGATTCCATTCATCAGATTGTCAGTTCTTGCTCAATTTTGTTTAGGTCGTGTGGACAAAACATAGGGGATTTAAGCAAACAAGGCCGATCTACCTTAGCAATGTCATGATTGCAGCAAGGTGTACGAATGCCAAAAAGTTTCTCGCAGTTTTGTCGTATCG
>JBEITT010000179.1:0-5229 GCA_040374745.1 Planctomycetaceae bacterium
ACCAGCTTTTCACTGATGATGATGGCATCTTCGAAATTGTAGCCGTCCCACGCCATAAAGGCGACAAGCACATTTCGACCAAGGGCAAGCTCGCCCCGGAATGTACTGGCACCATCGGCAATGATCTGCTCGGCCTTCACCTTCTGGCCAACTTCCACAATCGGCTTCTGATTCAGGCAGGTCTGCTCGTTCAGGCCCACATATTTACGAAGATTGTAAACAGTTGGCTGTTCGTCGTTGTAATCGACCACAATGCGGGTCGAGTCAACATATGTGACCAAGCCTTCAGCGGCAGCCTTGATCACCATTCCCGAGTTCTGTGCCACGGCCTTTTCCATGCCTGTTGCCACAATGGGTGGCTCGGCAATAAGCAGTGGTACCGCCTGCCTTTGCATGTTTGAACCCATCAAGGCACGGTTGGCATCATCATGCTCAAGGAAGGGAATAAGTCCGGCTGAGATTCCGACCATCTGCTTCGGCGAAATATCGATATACTCGATTCTATCGGGCGGCACATGGTAAAAATCACCTTGGAACCGCGCCAGAATTGGGCCCTTCAACTTGCCTTCCGAGTCAACGGCGGCGTCGGCTGGTGCCAGATGGGCTTCACTTTCTTCATCGGCCCGCAACCAGCGAACTTCTTTTGTCAGCTTGCCACCACTCACCTTGCGATAAGGCGTGACCAGGAAGCCGTATTCATCAACACCACCATAAATCGCAAGACTGGAAATCAGACCGATATTCGAACCTTCCGGTGTTTCAATCGGGCAGATGCGGCCATAGTGAGAAATATGAACGTCTCGCACTTCAAAACCGGCCCGCTTTCGATTCAGGCCACCTGGCCCAAGTGCGGAAAGGCGTCGTTCATGCGTGAGTTGGGCCAGAGGGTTCGTCTGATCAACCACCTGCGAAAGTTCACCACGGCCGAAGAAATATTCGATCGCAGCCCCAATCGACTTCTGGTTAATCAGCGTGCGAGGTTCCATGTCCTCCACATCCTTCAGGTTCATCCGCTCCTGTACCGTCCGGCGCAGTTTCAGAAAACCTTTTCGCAGCTCTTCGGCTGCCAACTCGTCAATCGTTCGCAGACGCCGGTTCCCAAGATGGTCGATGTCGTCCCTCTGACCCTTGCCACGACGAAGATCTAGGATGTACTTGATGGAATTGACATAATCAAGTACGTCAAATGTCATCTTGTCTTCGGGTACATCCTGGTTAAATTTCCGGTTGATACGGAATCGACCAACCCGGCCCAGACGATAGCGGTTCGCGTCATAGAACTTTTCCGCAAACAGCTCTCTGGCCTTTTCAAGCTGTGGAGGATTGCCTGGTCGCAGACGCTGGTATATACGCAGAAGGGCACTCGGATGATCTGCAGTTGCATCTTCCTGGATGGAACGCAGAATTAATTCGTCTTTAACATCCTGCAGGACGGTAATCTCTTCGACATTGCCTGACTCAACGAGAATTTTGGCAGTAGTCTCGCTGATTTTCATACCTGATTCATAGAGAACTTCACCATCCACCGGATTGATGATGTCACCACAGGTAAAACGGCCAGTAAGCCTGGATACAGCTTTCGGATCATTCGTCTTGATCGTCTCAGTCTCATAAAATTCCCTGAGAATGGCGTCATCCTCAGAAAATTTCGGATCCAGGGCACGTAAAAGGGTGATTGAGGAAAATTTCCCGGACTGATCAATTCGCACACCCAGCGAATCTTTTTTGGTGACCTGAAGTTCAACCCAGCTGCCACGCTCCGGAATCACGCGGCAGGCATGAATTTTCTTGTCACCAACCTCAGTGTCTTCCACAAAGTCAACACCCGGGCTGCGGTGCAACTGGCTCACCACCACTCGTTCAGCACCATTGATAATGAACTCTCCGCCACCAATCATGATCGGCAGATCGCCAAGATAAACCGATTGGTCAGTCGCCTTGTCGCCTTTGAATAATCGCAGCCAGATATTCAGTGGCCGACCATAGGTCAGACGTAACTGGCGGCATTCATCCTGGTCATAGCGAGGCTTGCCGAGTTCATAGCGGATATATTCGAGTCGTATCGTTTTGTCGTGATTCTCAATCGGGAATATCTCCCGAAGCACCGATTCCAAGCCATGGTCGATGCGTTTCTCGGCCGCAACATCGAGTTGCACAAACCGGTCATAGGAGGTCGTCTGAATGCGCGTCAGGTCAGGTATAACGAAATCATCCTTGATACGACCAAATTGGCGAACTGTATCAGGAGTAATTCGACGTGCTGAAGATTTGGACCGAACAGGTGTGGACATCGCCTGTGGAACTCCTCGAGTGTCGAAAGCAATAGGCGTAGGTTAAGAAGACGAATCACAGTAGTCTGAACAGTATTTGAGCAGATTGCACAAATATTGTCCAGATAAGAAATTATCACAACGGAAGGCCGAAGTCGGCCTCCGTTGTGAATTTTAACCGGCGATGGGAATCTGCAGGATCACTTGATCTTGACAGTGGCACCAGCGCCTTCGAGTTCCTTCTTGATCTTGTCGGCTTCTTCCTTTGGAAGTCCGGCCTTGACACTCTTCGGAGCGCCTTCGACCAGTTCCTTGGCTTCTTTCAGGCCGAGTCCTGTGATCGTGCGGATCACCTTGATCACGTCCAGTTTCTTGTCGCCAAAGGCTTCCAGAACGACTTCAAATTCGGTCTGGGCAGCAGCGGCAGCAGGGGCATCGCCACCGCCGGCGGGAGCAGCGGCAACCGCAACAGCGGCTGCTGCAGCCTTGATACCATGTACTGTCTCAAGGTAATCGCCAAGAGCCTTGGCTTCCAGAACAGTCAACTTGACGATGGAGTCGCCCAGGTTGCGGATCGACTCGGAAAAAGAAGCGGCGTCTGCACTAGCCATGATGAGAATTTATCCTTTCGGTCAGTATTATCTGAAATTCGTACGCTTGTTCGTTCCAGCCGGCTCTCACATGTCATTGCCTGGCTGAAATGCCGTCGGGCGGTTCCGGCCTTATTCGGTAGCGGTATCTGTACCACCTTCGGCAAGGGTCTGCAGCTGACTGGCAATCTGGCTTGCCGGACTGTTGGCCAGGGAAATGACTCGCTGAGCCGGAGCAATAGCCAGGCTAACGACACGAGCGATGAGAGCTTCACGACTCGGTAATTTGGTCAAATCCTCAACACTGCCCGCGTTGATGACAATACCGTCAACAACACCACCTTTGATTTCCGGTTTCTTCAGTGTCTTGACCTGGCTGCTCACGGCCTTCGCCAGTTCGGCGACGCCATCACCACCCCAGACCATCACACTCGGGCCGCTCAGAATCGGTTCAAGACCATTGATTCCAAGATCTGCAAGAACCTTGGAAGCGATATTATTCTTGATTGTCCGAACTTTGATCGATTTCTTCCGCAAATCCCGTCGAAACTGAAATTCGGAGATTGCATCAAGACCCTTCATATCAAGAACCAGAAGACTGCGTGCGTCTCCCAGATCCTGCTTCAGCTGGGTCATCATGATTTCTTTGACGTAACGACTCATGACTCGAGTTAACTCCTATCTCCAGTTAAACTTGTCATGCCTGAACACGAATACCGGGACTCATCGTCGCGGAAATCGTAATTGACCGGATGAAAACCCCCTTGGAGGCAGCCGGTTTCAGGCCACGGAGATAGGTAAGGAATGCAAGGATGTTTTCGACGAGCTTGTCGTCTTCAAAACTGAGCTTGCCGACCGGAGCGGCAACGTTGCCACCCTTATCGTTTCGAAACTCAATTTTGCCGGCCTTGAATTCACGCACGGCTGCAGTCACATCGGTCGTTACTGTTCCCGATCGGGGTGAAGGCATCAGGCCACGCGGGCCTAATACTCGTCCCAGTGGACCAACCAAGCCCATCATGTCCGGTGTCGCGAGTGCAACATCGAAATTCATGACACCGTCTTTGATCTGCTTCGCCAGATCATCAGCACCGACTATGTCAGCACCGGCTGCTCTGGCTTTTTCCGCGTTCTCGCCCTGGGCGAAAACTGCAACTCGAACCGTCTTGCCAATACCGTTGGGCAAACCAACAGCACCTCGGACGTTCTGATCGCTCTGGCGGGGATCAATACCCAAGTTTGTCGAGACTTCCACAGTCTGATCAAATTTGGTGGTGTTAAAGGACTTCAGTTGGCGCACCGCTTCAGCAAGAGGCATCGCCTCTTCTGTATTCACCCGCGACAAAAGAGCTTTGTAACGCTTTGAATGCCTGGGCAAGTGGCGCGCTCCTTTCAATTGGTTAAGGAGTGCTCCCGCCGTATTTACGCATCAATCGGCCGGGCGGTTGCAGCCAGATTGATGAAAGACCAGCGTCTTAATTCTCGACAACAATTCCCATGCTCCGGGCCGTACCGGCAATCACGCGGCATGCATGATCGAGGTCCCTGGAATTCATGTCGTTGAATTTTGTTTCGGCAATCTTGCGGACCTGCGACATTGTCACTGTGGCCACTTTCACCTTGTTCGGTGTTGCCGACCCAGATGCGATTCCGGCAGCCTGTTTCAACAGAACAGCCGCAGGTGGGCTCTTGGTGATAAATTCGAAAGACCGGTCAGAATAAACCGTGATCTCGACCGGGATGATGGTGCCTTTCATCTCCTTGGTACGTTCGTTGAACTGCATCACGAACTGGCCAATATTCACACCATGCTGACCCAGAGCCGGGCCAACCGGGGGGGCAGGTGTCGCCTGACCACCCGGACACTGCAATTTGACTTTCGCTGTTGCTACCTTCGCCATTTTCGCCTCTAACGCGGAAAAATGTGGTCACCCCGACCACCGAGTCATGGAATCAGATTTTTTCGACCTGCCAGTATTCCAGATCAACAGGCGTCGGACGATTGAAAATGATCAGCATGACCTTGATCATACCACGGGCTTCGATCACTTCCTCGACACTGCCTTCGAAATTCTCGAACGGACCATCCTTGATCTTCACGCGATCGCCACGCTCCACATCAATGCGGACCTTGGCTGTTTCTTCTGCCTTGACAGGAACTACCTGGCCAAGCATCTGGTTGACTTCCTGATCCGACATGCGTGACGGTGAGCCATAGGCACCCACGAAATCACCGACACCAGGGGTATCACGAACGAGAAACCATGTCTTATCATTCAGTTCCATCTGCACCATGATATAACCGGGATATGTCTTACGCTCAACAACCCGCTTGCGGTTGTTGCGGATCTCGGTTGATTTCTCAGTCG
>JBEITT010000139.1:0-10344 GCA_040374745.1 Planctomycetaceae bacterium
CCGGTTGCTGGGCGATGTCAATGGCGACAAGGTAGTTGATTCCCTTGACCAGGGCCTGATTCAGACGGTGCTTTTGACATCGCCGTGGCGATACCAGAACGCATCGAACCTGACTTATGTCAACAGCAATATGAGTGTGACGAGCAGTAACCCGGTGGCAGCTTATAACTGGGTGGGCGATGTCAATGGCGATGGCAAGATCAACACTCTTGACCTGAATATCGTCAGCTTCCAAAGAGGCCGCCGCGTGAATTACACCCGCAAGGTGACGTGATACTGAAATGTCATGGCGTATTGTGTAACAGCGATAAAAAGGCCTAAACACGCAGAGCGGCTTGGCTTGCTCTGACAGTGAACAGCCCTGATGATGCTGAAAATCAGATTTTTACGGGAAGATGGCCATCCTCTTTGTTGTATTACAAGAGATGGTCATCAAGGTGAATTGTCAAACACTCTTTTTTAACAAGATCAAGATCACTTTTACATATATAATACATTTTCTACTAAGGAAAAGCACGCCACCTATTACGCCCTCCCAACTCACTCATCATGCTTATGTAACACCACTTAAAAAAAGGGATCACTATGCATGTTGAAGACCGGATACCTCTGGCGGAACTTGAACACCAGGAAAGACTTGAAAGAGTGCTTAAAAAGCCACGCGAATTCGGTTTGTTATTCAGGCAATCAACGGCTAAACATCCCAGGCGGTCGCCAAATCGGTTGGTCTGTCACGCAGGATCTGTCAGCGTTGGGTTTATCGTTGCAACCAATTTGGCCTTGAGGGGCCTCAATGACCTGTGAACAAATCATCTGGCCGGCTCACTCACTTCCCTGGAACTGTCCGAATTCAATAAGCGGGTAGAAGCTGGGCCAAAACCTGAAGATGAGGTTTGCACACTTCGGGGCAACGATTTAAAACGCATACTCGAGAATGAATTCGGTGTCATCCGCTCCTTGTCATATTTGTATTAACTGTTGCACAAACTTGGATATTGTTGCCTTAAGCCAGGGCCAAAACATTACAAAAGCAGTATCAAGCAACTGTAGGATCTTCTCAGGTCCTTGCCGGAAACCCTCAAAGATAACGCCAAATTGCAGCCCAATACACGTTTGCGTGTTTATTTCGAGGACGAATCACGTTTCGGACAACAAGGATCATTAACAAACTCCAGGGCTAAGAAAGGAACGCATCCAACAGCAATTCGGCAAACGCAATACCAATATTTGTGGGTGCTTGGTGCCATTTGTCCCGTAACTGGTCATGCCGAAGGCCTGATTAGTCCCTGCCTGAATACAGGAGTTATCAACCTGTTTCTGGAACAGTTTTCCAGGGAAATTCCTCCAGATAAACATGTCGTGTTGATTTGGGATCAAGCTGGTTTTCACACAGGTGGAACTCTGAAAGTGCCTTCCAATATCAGCGTAGTAGAATTGCCTCCGTACAGCCCGGAATTGAATCCGGCAGAAAATCTATGGCACTATTTCAAAAGTCATTCTTGGTCAAATCAGTATTACAAAGACTACCATGCTCTCGAAAAGACCGCGAATGTGAGCTGGCAAGAAATTGCAATGAATTCAGAACTGATGAAAACCGTCTGTGCGGCCACGTATATCGAACGCGCTATTTCACAATAGAAAGCGTAGAAAAAAAAGATTTATGAAGATATTACTGTTGTCTCACCATTACCACTCACACCTTCCCCAATCACCCGCTGGTTAAGTCGTTTCGATAGCTTTGATATTTAATCGAGAGAAAACTGAAAACGGCAAGCTAATGTTATGTCTCTGTGAAACAATGCTTTAACTAAATATTCCGACACGTCTATTGATGAATAGCTCCAACAACTAATTCCATCAATCTGAATCATGTCACAAGTTTAAGCCGACACTGATCCAAATCAACTTTCTTTCAAAAAAATTTCTGTGTGTGATGGATTCCCCGCTTATTTTTCTTAAAAGTTTATGAATCCGAGTATTGCGACAATTTCCGCTACAACAGGCAAGCCATCATGACCAAGCCAAGCAAACTTCTTTTGTCTATCAAAACTCTGCGCAAGTCGTTTCGCAGCAAGCAGACAAAATCTTTGGCCAGGCTATCGAAAAGATTTATCAATGCAACTTTCCCCGATCTCCTGGAAGAGCGACAACTCCTTGCAGGTTCGATTGTTACCACCAGCATTGCACCATACCCTGTCGCTGCTGCGGCAATAACAGGGCCGGTCGTTGATGGTTCATCGATTGATCAGCCGTCAACCGGACGAACGACAACCCTTGCTGATCTCGACCCACTGGCCCGCTATGCCGTTTCGGCCTCCATTGGCTCTGACCAGTCATCCTATTTCGCCAGTGCCATGCCCGGTGGCTTCTCGTTTACTCATGATTACAGCGTCAATCTGACATCCACAGGCGCTTCGTTTCAGACCGGTGCCGACCACTGGCAGTTTACACCACTGACTTACGGCTATGGCTCAAACCAGTTACCTATTCACCCGGCACAACCCTCTGCCAGTAAAAACCGTGTGACATATGACACGGCCACAATTGACACATGGTTTATCAATGGCCCTATCGGCGTGCAGCAGGGTTTCACGGTTGAATCGCGGCCCGACTTTGGCAATGCCAACCTGCCGCTTGTTGTCACCGTGGGCATGGGCGGTTCGCTGTCGGCCACGGTTCAACCCGATGGCGATGGAATCGACCTCATCCGCCCGGGTGGCGCCAAGGCCCTGACTTTTTCTGGCCTCACGGCTTTTGATGCCACCGGCCGCGTGCTTGATGCACATTTTAAAGTTGACACAACGCAGGTCGGCCAGCAGTTGCGATTTGTTGTCGATGACACGGGCGCCCAATATCCGATCACAATTGATCCGTTCACCCAGTCTGCCAAGCTTACGGCATCAGACGGTGCTGGTAGTGATTTCTTTGGCTGGTCGTCGGCCATCAGTGCCGACGCTTCCACCATCCTGGTTGGCGCGCCGCAGACAGATGACCCAAGCAGTTACTCCGGTAATGGCAAGGCCTATATTTTTACCCGGCCGGGTGGGGGATGGGCCAATGCCACACAATCGGCAAAACTTACTCCATCTAATTATACATCAAGTTTAACTGGAGATTTGTTTGGAACATCCGTGAGTCTCTCCTCTGATGGATCCATTGCCCTGATTGGTGCCCCTGGTCGCAACGGTGGCGGTGCAGCCTTTATTTACACCAGGCCTGGTGGGGGATGGGCCAATGCGACCCAATCAGCCATGATCACTGCCAACGAGGTTTCGACTCTGTTTGGCCAGGCTGTCAGCCTCAGTGCCAATGGCTCTATCGCATTGATTTCAGACATTTACGGTAATTCCGGAAATGGCTCCGCTTACATCTATAAAAGACCGGGCAGTGGTGTCTGGGCCAACACCACCACCCATAGCGCCAAACTTACGGCGTCTGATGGTGCATCTGGTGATAACCTTGGCTGGGCTGCTACCCTGAATTCCAATGGTACTGTTGCACTCATTGGTGCACCTAGCGTTGCATCCTACAAAGGCGCAGCCTATTTATTTTCAAACACGGGCAGCGGTTGGGTTCAATCTGCTAAACTCGCGGCTTCAGATAGTGCATCAGGAGACCTATTTGGCCAATCCGTCAGCCTCAGTTCCGATGGCTCAACCGCCCTGGTGGGTGCCTCACAGAATAATTCGGCACAAGGTGCGGCTTATATCTACACCCGTCCAGGAGGAGGCTGGGCGACAACGTCCACCTTTAATGCCAAGCTGACAGCAGCGAGTGGCCAAAATAATCATTTTGGAAATTCTGTCAGCCTGAGTGCTGATGGTTCCCTCGCGCTGGTCGGTGCTTATGGTTATGATTACTCACCCAGCCCACCCTACACAGATAACTATAAAGGAGCAGCCTATATCTACACCCGGCCGGGTGGGGGCTGGGCGACAACTTCCACTTTTGACCAAAGAATGATGGCTTCCGATGCTGCGGAGGGTGATCGATTAGGTTTTTCGGTCGGACTGAGTGCTGATGGCCTCACGGTATTGGCCGGCGCACCCTATAAAAATAGCTGTGCCGGTGCCGCCTACATTTTTACAGGGGCACCAGCCAACGAAACCGCCTGCACCACCGTGAACACCACCACCGATGTGGTGAACCCCACCGATAATCTGATCTCGCTGCGCGAGGCCATTGCCTATGCCGGAACGCTGGGCGGGGCCAACCGGACCATTACATTTGCATCGAACCTGACCAGCACGGGCAGTGCCACGATTGTGCTGAACAGCAACACGGCCAATGGCTATGGCCCATTGCTGGTAAACCTGCCAGCGACCAACCTGACGATTCAGGGGCCGCTCAGTGGTAATTCGATTACCGTGAGCGGTGGCAATGCCACGGGCCTTTTTGAAATTCGTAGCACTACAACGATTAATAATTTGTCGGTCATTTATGGGAATGGAGCAAATTTGCCTGGCGGCGGGGCAATCTACAGCTTTCGCAACAACCTTATAATTGCCAATTCCATTCTGGCATTTAATAATTCACCATCTCAACCAGGTGGGTCGCTCAATTATGTCGGCTCTAATAGTAACCTGACAATCATCAATTCCATCCTTGCAAACAATACGGCAGTGGGCGGCGGGGCGATTGATCTATCATTGAGCAGCAATTCGTCGGTTATGCTGACCAACACCATACTGGCGGATAATATCGCAGCAAATTCGGGTGGTGGCATAGGATACTTTACTCTTGGTATTAATACATCACTTGTGATCAGCAATTCGACACTTGCAAATAATACTGCAATTTATAACGAGGGCGGAGCCATTGCCTTTACGTCGAGTTATGGAGGTATTGGTTCGCTTGGGATCAGCAATTCGACACTTGCGAACAATACAGCGGCTAATGGTGTAGGTGGGGCAATTTTCAATTACGCGTTAGGTGCTTTTGCTGCAAGCAATACTTCACTTACGATCAGCAATTCGACACTTGCAGATAATACAGCCAACTGGGGTGGAGCGATCACAAATTACGGGATAGCCGGGAATACCTCAGTATCAATCAGTACTTCCACCCTCGCAAGAAACACAGCGAACTCTGGCGGTGCAATATTCAACATTGAAGTTTCGGGGAATATCGCGCTGACAATCAGCAAATCAACGCTGGCGAATAATACAGCGACCGAATTTGGCGGAGCGGTTTTTAATGATGGCCAAGCATTGAATAACACGGTTGTTTCTTTGCAGAGTGTGACAGTTGCTTATAATAATTCTGCCAACGGTGGAGGTTTTTATAATCATGCCAGCTTGGCGAAATATACGTTCATCAATTCGATTATAGCCAACAACACCGCGACCAATGGCGATGGTAATGTGCATGGCACGATCAGTACTTCTAATTATTCACTCTATTCGTCAAATGTAACAATTACATCCAATAATTCGTCGATTCTGAACACCAACCCGCTTTTGGGCACTCTGGGCAATTATGGCGGGCCGACACAGACCATACCAATATTGAGCTGCAGCCCGGCGGTTAATGGCGGATTTGGTGTGATTGGAACAACTGACCAGCGAGGTTTGACCTATACAGCCAATAATGCAGGTTCGTATGCATTGGTTCCTGAAACGCCAGGAACTTTGGTCAATACAACGGCCGACGTTGTCGATCAGTTTGACAACGTCGTCTCTCTGCGTGAGGCCATCACCTATGCCGGCACGCTGGGCGGGGCGAACCAGACAATCACTTTTGATTCCAGCCTGACCAACGCGGGCAATGCTACTATCACGCTGAATCCTGGCAACTCTCCGGCCAGCAATGGGCCAATGCTGGTGAACCTGCCGGCAACCAGCCTGACGATCCAGGGGCCGGTCAGTGGTAATACGATAACTGTCAGTGGTGGCAATCTCACAGGCATTTTCCATATCAGGTCAAATACGACCATTAATAATTTATTGATCAGGCTTGGTAATGGGGCCAATCTGCCCTATGGCGGGGCGATTTATAACAACAATACAACACTGACGATTAATAATTCCAGGTTTTCGAATAATACTGCCGTTTATCATGGCGGGGCGATTTATAACCAGGGAACATCAGGCAATGCCACGCTCCTGATCAGTAATTCCACGTTTGCAAACAACACCGGCCCCACTTCTGGCGGTGTGGTTTACAGCACTGGTTATCTGGGCAACGCCACAGTAACCATCAGCAACACAACGCTTGCGAATAACACGGCGGTGGAGGGGGGAGCAGTCTATATTACTGGCGATGCCGGCAGAGCGACATTGTCTATCAGCAATTCGACGCTGGCGAATAATACAGTGGGCTCGCTAGGTGGTGCGATATTCAGCCGGGGAGGCAACAATGGCAACGCCACAGTGACGACCAGCAATACCACTTACGCTAATAATACGGCAGGGGCCACGGGCGGGGCGATTTATAACTATGGACTTGGATCCAATGCCACACTGACGATCACGCGCTCTACGTTTGTAAATAACTGGGCGGTTTATGGCGGGGCAATCGGCAGCGACGGATCAAATAGCGGCAATACACCGGTGTCGATCAGCAATTCCAATCTGGCAAATAACACAGCCCGCGATAATGGCGGGGCAATTTATATCAGCGGCGCGGGTTCCGGCAAATCGCTTTTGTCAATAAGCGATTCCACATTATCCATCAACAGGGCATATCTTGGCGGGGCCGTTTATAACGATGGACAAACCTCAGGCAATGCCACAATGATTTTAAGCAACACCACAATGGCCAATAATACGGCTGCGGGTGGTGATGGCGGGGCAATTATCAGCAATGCCTATGGAGGTAGAACGAGCCTGACGATCAGCAATTCAACGCTGTCGAATAATACGGCCTCAAATGTAGGTGGGGCGGTATATAATCTTGGCGAATCGGGGAATGCCACACTGTTGATCAGCAACTCGACGCTGGCGAACAACACGGGTTATTCAGGCGGGGCGGTGTTTAACAATGGGCGAAGTTCGGGCAGGGGCACGCTGACGATTACAGACTCGACCCTGGCGAATAACACAGCAGTTTCGGCGGGCGGGGCGATTACCAGCGAAGGAACCGGAAACGGCAATGCCACGCTGGTGATTGGGAACTCGACGATGGCAAATAACACGGCCGGTCAGGGTGCGGCACTTTACCAAAACACAGGATCAGCCAACCTTAATATATTGACAGTTGACGGAAGTATTTATTTCACAGGTGGTGGCAATCAAACACTTGGGGCAATTAATACCAGCAGCGGCCTTTCGCTGAATGGATGCACCACATCCAGTTGCATCAGCGTGACTGGCCCGATTGTGGCTACGGGTTCGGCCAGTGTCACGCTGACAGGCCGAAATATCGAAGTCAGCGGCAATATTACTACTTCCACAGGCGATATAAAAATATATGGTAACGGAGGCGGAAGTTACCAGTCAGGAACATTTGATGGAGTGAATATCACCGGCCCTAATGTGAATATCACCAGCACCAGCGGAAATATTACGCTGGATGGACGGGGCGGGAACGGGACGAGTTTTAACGGAATTATTCTCAGGCAGACTGTGATACAAACCGGCAGCAATGGCAGCATCAGTCTGACGGGTGTCAGCGGTGATGGTTCCGGCGGTAATTCTAATGGAATTTATGCAACTGGCGTTACAATTTCTGCAGTCAATGGCACGCTTTCTGTGAATGGCACCAGTTGCGGCACAGGGGCTGGATCAACCGGGATACTCTTTGATCTCAGCTCGAACATTAACTCCACGGGCTCAGTTGGCTCAGTGAATATCAGCGGATCAGCACCTGGCAATACGACAAACGGCTTGGGTATTGATCTGAGCAATGGCACAATCGCATCAGCCGGTACGCCGATTATTCTGACTTCCAATAGCCTTAACATCAGCCCGAATGGCAATGTTAACGCCACCATTGCAGGCGCGGTGACAATTCGGTCATTTGGTGGGGCCGTTGATCTGGGTGGTGCTGATTCAGCCTCAAATCTGGGCCTGACTTCCAATGAACTCGATAAAATTACAGCCGGGACCCTAACAGTCGGCAGCAGTTCAAGCGGAGCAATTATCAACACGGCAAGTGTAAGCCGCATCAATGCAACACTGGGCACAAACCTGACTTTAATTTCAGGTGGTTCGGTCACCCAGAGTGCAGCCGGGAACCTGACAATCGCTGGCACGGCGAATTTCGTTTCAACTGGTGTGGGAACAGCCGGCAATGTTACGCTGAATAATGGTACAAATAATTTCTACAGTGGCGGTTCTGTCACAATATCCGGAACGAATGTCACGCTTGCCAGTGGTAATTCCACGGGCACCAGTATCGGCCGATTCAATGCTAACGGCAGCTTGACGGTTAATTCCACAGTGGGGCCAATTACGCAGGCCGCCGGCACGAATATCACTGTGGTCGGGATAGCCCGGTTCATCGCGGGCGGCACTGGCACCAGCGGCAATATTACAATCACCAATCTCACGAACACTTACAGCTCATTTGCAGCCAACGGCTCGAACATCACTGTGGCCAGAGCGGGTGGAATCAATTTTGCTGATACAGTGGCCACCGGTAATTTGTCGGCCAATGGCGGCACAGGAGTTATCACCCAGGCCGCCGGCACGAACTTTAATATCACGGGTACAGCGAATTTTGTTTCGACCGGTACAGGTGTCAATGGCAATATCACGCTTTTGAACCTGACCAACAAGTTTGGCCGGTTTGATGCCCGCGGCACGAATATTTCGGTATCAGACCCACCTTCGGGCATTGTGCTTGGCAACGTGGTGGCAACAGGCGTTTTCTTCGCCAATGGAGTGACCGGGCCGATAACTCAGGCTGCGGGAACTAGTCTCCAGGTGGCCGGCACGGCGAATTTCATCACGGCCGGCACGGGCACCGATGGCAATATCACGCTTGACAGCAGCACGAACAATTTCAATATCGTACAGGCCAGCGGTACGAATATTACGATTGTCGACTCGAGTGATCTCGCACTTGGGGCAATCACGGCGGCTGGTTCTTTAATAGCGACTGTGCCGGTGACCAGTGCCCTGATATCAGTGAACGGGCCGATCTCGGCTACAGGATCAGCCCCCGTTTCGCTGACTGGGCGTAATATTCTTGTTAACAGCACGATTTCCACCGCAGCAGGCGATATTACACTTTATGGCAATGGCGGTGGAAGTTATCAATCCGGCACTTTTGATGGTGTGGCCTTACTCAGTTCATCTGTTAACCTGACCACGACCGGCGGCAATATTGTGATTGATGGTCGAGCGGGCACTTCAGGCGCGATAAATAGCTATGGTGTGAATATCTCGTATTCGGTGATCCGCACAGGCGGCTCGGGTAATATTTCCATAACTGGCATTTCTGGAAATGGTTCGACAGTTAATGGCAAAGGTATTTATACACTATATTCTCCTATAACCACGACCACTGGAGATGTGAGACTGACTGGATATTCAAACTCAACCGGGTCTAACAGCGATGGCATCAAACTTGATCAGTTTACGAATATCTCGATCAGTAGCTCAGGGTCAATCACAATTACGGGTGTCAGTGGAACGGGCAGCACTGGCCAGGATGGACTTGAATTATATGAAAACGCCTTGTCGGATAGCTTAACTACAGCCAGTGGTAATATCAGTCTTTACGGAACGTCACGCAGCACCGGCATCGCTTGCCACGGAATCATAATTTATAATAAATATGGTTTAAACGCCGGCACTGGAAATGTTTTGATCGACGCGGCTGTTGCTAATGCCAGTGTTTCGGCAATCAAGCTGGTAGACCAATCTACTCGCGGGCCTTCGTTCGTCACGAATAACGGTACCGTTACATTTTATGCAAATTCGTTCGATCAAAATGGTAATGCGGTAATCAATGCAGGAGTGGTTGGCCGGGTGAACTTTTACACGAAGGGTGCCGGAGTTGATCTGGGCGGGGCTGATTCCTCAACAAATCTGGGTCTGTCTCAAAACGAGCTAGGTGGAATTAAGGCCGGATTGATCACAATCGGTAACAGTTCGACCGGTGCGATTGTGAACACGGCCCCGATCTCTCGCTCAAATGCAATTCTGGGCACAAACCTGACACTGATTTCAGGTAATTCCATCACGCAATCAGGCGGTAATCTAACCATCGGCGGCTCGGCGAATTTTGTTTCGGGTGGTTCGGGCACAGCCGGCAATATCACGCTGAATAACGCCACGAACAATTTCAATATCCTCTCAACTAGCGGCACAAATCTGACACTGGCCGAATCGAATAATGTCATGCTGAATAATACATCCATCAGCGGTACGGTGAATATCACTGCCGCTAACGTCG
>JBEITT010000201.1:0-3450 GCA_040374745.1 Planctomycetaceae bacterium
ACCGGCACGCCCATCCAGCGTGATATTGCCGCTGGTGCTGTTGACATTCACATTCGGGCCGGTGATGCAGACACCTACAAAAGTGCCCGCCTGATAAACCCCTCCGCCATTGCCATAAAGCGCAATATCGCCAGTGGCTGTGGTGATATTGCCTGTGACCTGAATATTTCGGCCCGTCAGCGTGACGCCCGCTGAACCTGTGGCCGAAATCGGCCCGGTTACTGTAAGTTGATTGCTCGTCACCGGTATATCTACAGTCAATCCGCCGGTGGTAGTGATCGCAGCCAGCGTCAGGCTGTTTGTCTCGTTGACTGTAATCGCCGCGCCATTGGCCGCAATCGTACCAAAGTCGTTGGTGGCTCCATTCAGGGTAATGGCATTGCCCGTGGCCACAAAATTGGCCGTGCCCGAAACGGTTATTGCTGTGCCCGTGGACTGTGTGATCGACCCGCCTGTTGAATTCACCGACAGGCTGCTGGACGAGATTGTACCAAGTGCGGTGGCATTGGTATTAACAATCGTCACGTCTGTGCCGCTGGCGGCGATATTACCGGCAGAAGAGAATATATTGGTGGTGCTGTTGACGGTAATGGCATTACCTGTAGCAATAAATTGCGAGCTACCTGTCACTGTAATTCCCGTGCCAGTGGCCTGCGCAATGGCTCCGCCGGTAGAATTCACGGATAGGCTGGTGGCTGATATTGTGCCAAGTCTTGTCACGTTGGAATTAACCAATGTGAGACTTATCCCACAAGCAACAATAGAACCATTCGAATAAAAATTGTTCGTAGCATTGCTGAGATTAATATTGCCCGCTATGCCCAACCCACTCGATACGAAATTCGCATCACCTGCAATGGTAAGATTGCCGCCTGACTGTGTAATTGTATTTCCTGAAACAAGAGTCAGATTTGTACCCAGCGTTGCATTGGTGCGGCTGATCGGAGCCGTATTCACAATCGCACTGGCTGTAGAATTTCCAAGAGTCAAGGTCCCGGCCGTGATTTGATCAATATCTGCCTGGCTCAGTCCAAGATTTGCTGAACTGTCAGCCCCGCCCAGATCAATTCCGGCACCCAGCGTGCGAATCAGCACATTCCCAGTGGTGGTTGCATTAACAGTGGCATTGGCATCAATGGAAATGGAATTGGCATTGATATAAATCGATCCGCCATTGGATGTAATGCAACCATTAGCCATATTCAGAGCAATGGCAGACGCATTAGCAGTTCGGGCATTAATTGTAATTGCACTCGTGCTATCAGAGATAATTTCTTGAAAAGTCGTGCTCTGTTTGATGAATATGGCAGAACTGCTAATGTCCGTTCCCAGCGAATTGGCATTGATGGTAATTGAACCATTTGTGGTTATTAATGACATGGAATCAATGTAAAGTGCGATTGCATTCGAACCCATCCCGCTTGTTGCACTGACATTGATCTGACCATTTGCTCCGATATTTAAGGATCCTTGCTCCAACTTTACGCCAATATTATCGTTTCCACCTGTTACAGGCGATGAACCGACAATATTAATATTTCCATCACGAACGATAGAGATCGATGAAGCGACGACAACTCCATATTCTGAGCCACCTGTGCCGTTTCCGCCTGTCCCAATCAGAGAAACATTACCAGTATCAACCGAGACGGTTGCGTCGAGGAAAACGCCTTGGTCAGAACTTCCAGAACCCCTTGAAATTCCAGTTATTGTTAAATTTCCCTGCTGTGAGATTGTAATGGGACTTACAATAAACGCCCCAAATTCGTTATTCAATGAACCGTTACCACTGGTTCCTGTTATCTGGCAATTTCCAAGTTGATTAATAACAATTCCAAAAAGCGAGTCAAGAATTACGCCAGCCTCAAATCCTGAGGATCCATTTGAAAAACCGGTTATTGAGACATCCCCAATCTGGGTCTGGATAAGCGAGCTAGCGCCAGTGAAATACACTCCGGTTTGAGGATTGGCGGTATCCGTTCCGCTATGTCCGATAATTTCAATATTTCCCGATGTCAGTGTTTCAATAACAGTGTCAAGATAAACACCAAAAAGAGTATTCGCAGCATCGCCGCCACGGCCCCTGATCATTATCGAGCCGGTCGTCGTATTCACCGGGTTACTGACTATGCAGACACCTGAAAAATCGCCATTCAAGGTGATATTGGAATCAGCGAGAAGTGTAATATTGCCTGCTTCTGTCGAAATGGAACCATTATACAGATCAATATTTCTGGCATTAAATGAGATGAGGCCTGACTGATTTGCTGAGAGATTTCCAGTGCTGAGAATTGCATTTCCTGTGTTGGTAATATTTAAATTTTTCCCATTCATAAATGTGGCGTTATTAAAAATACTCACAACGCCGGAACTACCGTTATTAAAATTTACCGTGAGATTCGTCGTGAAATTACCGGCCGATGAACCGAAGTCGAAAGTCGTACCTGAATTGGCCGCATTATTCTGGACTCTGATATCGTTAAGCGGAAGATTGCTGAATATGGTAAGCGTGTTTGCCGTAGCCACGTCGAAACCGGCATTCGCGGCTCCGATCACCGTAAAATTGCCGGTCGTCGATACGAGAGTGTAATTACCGCTGTTTGAATCAGCTGTTATCGAAATGCCTTCGTTATCCGCATCGGTCTCGACCGTCAGCAGTTGCGAGCCAACGTTGTAGGAAACCACGGCCAGAAGTTGACGAGGCTCAAGTAAATCCAGCATCTCGCGCAGAGCAAGTTGCTGGCGACGACTGTGAACCTTATTCTGACGATTAAGGCTGGAAAGCCTCCATGAAAGTCGCGAAAACCATAGTGAAAACATCTTTATATATATCCTGAGGGTCTTTTCTTGGCAGAGTGCGACACATGGTTGCCTTGGAAAAATGCAGCAAATACCGGCAACTGCATGTTCTAGCTATTCAATTATAGTTGATTTGTCTTAAACCTGACAGACCCAACTTTTTTTGGACAGATCGATTTGCTTATCAATTATGTTGCAACCAGTCAACCCAGAACTTAATGAATAACCGTTAAAATAAATAAAATAAAAACGTGATTTTGAAACGTCTACATGGAATTCTCCTGTTAGCAGCTGGAGACTCTTTACAGCCAAATGTTTATGTCCAATGCCATTTTTTTGAAAGCACACATAATCACCTGAATTCTTCAAGATGACGCATGTTAATTTTATGCGTGTCCGTAATTTTAAAGCCGAAGTTCGTTGATTTTTAAGAACGTCATGCTTTAGGCTTTTTTTTCAGGTATTGGCGGTAGCCGGTCTGGCTGGCCCAGAAATCAGTGGATTTTTCGTCGAATAGCTGATCAACCAGCGTGGATGAGCCTGATTTCTGTGCGGCAAGATCCGAAAGAGCCTTGTCGGTCACAGAACTGGCCGGCGGGCCAGTCAGATCAGCAGCCTGATTATCGGCCACCTTGCCCTTTGACACAAATC
>JBEITT010000114.1:0-15925 GCA_040374745.1 Planctomycetaceae bacterium
GGGTGTAGGCCGTGACGCCGGCCCGCGTTTCTCGCGTGGAAAGGGCCAGCCAGACCAGGATCGCCAGCACGCAGAAGACCGCCGAGCCCAGGGCCAGCCAGCGGCCGATGTGGCCGGGCCGGGCCGGTGCAGCGGGCGGGGCGGGTGTGGTGGTGGGTTCAGCCGGAGAGGGGGTTGTCATCCGATGGGAATCTCAAGCAGGCCACGGGCCACGACGGTGACGGCTTCAACGGCGGCTGCCACCATGGCCTTGCCCTTTTCGGCGGTGGCCTGCGAGGGATAACCCACTGCGCCGTGGTCGGTGCGGCGGCCGAAATCGCGGGCCCAGAAGATGGATTTGACGGAGTCGGGCGTGAGGTCGGGGTCGTCAACAATTTCGTCGGCCCTGACCAGCTCGGGCCGAAGGTGCATCATCATGGACGTTTCCAGCTCGCAGGCGTGGCCCATGGCCTTACGCGGGCCCGAGCAGAGGGCGGCCAGTTCTTTGGCGGCGAGATCCCAGTAAGCGGCCCCGGTCAGGACGGCGCCGGGGAATTCGCGGTCGAGCCGGCGAAGGGCCACCTGCAGGGGGTCGATATTGCCACCGTGGCCGTTTAAAAGCATGGCCCGGCCAAAGCCCTGGTGCAGCAGCGGGCGAAGGATTTCCATGAGCATCAGTTCATAAGTGGGCAGGGTGGCCGTGAGCGTGCCGCCGAAGGGGAGGTGGTGTTCACTGGCACCCAGCCACTGCGTGGGCAGGAGCAGGACGTTTTCGGGGAGATTTTTTTCGACACCCTCGGCCACGGCGGTGACCAGCACGGTGTCGGTGACGACCGGCAGGTGGCGCGAGTGCTGCTCAATGGCGGCGATGGGGGCAATGACAACCGTGCGGGCTTTGTCGATGCGGCCGATGGCCGGGGCAGTCATTTCAGCGAATTTCATGGCGGGGAGAATGTCCTTTCATGGGGGTTGCAGGGCCGTTCCATTTTTTCATCTGCAGAAAATGGGGACAGGCACGACCGCTGTGCTTTTCGAGCCAGTCCCCATTTTCATCAGCGAATTTCATGGTTCAGCGAAGATCCTTTCAGGCGTGGAGGGTTGTTTCCAGGAGTGTATTTAAGTGAGCACGCGGACGAGAATCATGATGGCGATGAAGTAGTAGATGACGAGGCCGGTGACATCAACCAGGGTGGAGATGAGCGGGGCCGAGACGACGGCGGGGTCGATGCCGAGCTTGGTGGCGATGAGTGGCACCATGCTGCCGACGATATTGGCCCAGACGCAGATGCCCATGACGGTGAGGCCGATGACCAGGCCGAAGCGGGGTGGCATGCCCAGGCCCAGCCATGCGAAGAGGAAGCCGAGGAAGCCGAGCAGAAGGCCGAGGAGGACGCCGGTGAGCCACTCGCGAAAGAGGACACGCATGGCGTCGGCGAACTGAACTTCGCCCAGGGCCAGGGCGCGGATGATGGTGCCGACGGCCTGGCTGCCGGCATTACCGCCGGTGCCGATGAGCAGGGGCACGAAAACGGCGAGGCTGGGGATCATGACATCAACCCACTTGAAACTTTCCAGCACCCAGCCGGTGAGTGTGCCCGAGAGGAACAGCGGCAGAAGCCAGGTGAGTCGGCGGCGGACGGACGAGCCGATGCCGGTTCGCCAGTAGTCGTAGTCTGCCTGTTCGGCGGTGGGTGCGCTCACGCCACCGAAGGCGAGGATGGATTCGCCCTGTTCCTGCCGAAGGATGTCCATGGCGTCGTCGTGCGTAACGATGCCGACCATGTGGTCGCGGTCGTCGACAATGGGTAAGGCGTAAAGGTCGTATTTTTCGATCTTCTGGGCCACTTCGCCCTGGTCTTCTTCGACGCGGCCATAGATGACGTCGCGATTCATGATCTCTTCCAGGCGGGCGGCGGGCCGGGCCAGGATGAGCTGCTTGAGCGAGACGAAGCCGAGGGGCTTGCGGTGGGCGTCGATGATATAAGCGTAGTCGATGGTCTCTTTGTGCGGAGCTTCCTGACGAAGGCGGGCGATGGCTTCGCGCACGCTGATTTGAGGGGGCAGGGCGGCGTAGTCGGTTGTCATCACGGCGCCGGCGCTGCCGGGTTCGTAAGAGAGAAGGCGGCGGATGTCGTCGCGTTCGGCCTGGGCCATTTCACGAAGAAGCGAATCGACCTTCTCTTCTTCAAGCTGAAAGGCCAGACGGGCGCGGTCGTCGTGCGGCATGACCTGGAGGACGGAGGCGATCATTTCGTCGGGCAGGGTTTCGGCCAGGTGTACCTGCGTTTCAAGGTCGAGATAGCTGAAGACTTCGCCGCGTTCCTTGGACTCAATCTGCTCAAGGATGGCCATTTGCTCGGCCGGGGCGAAGTCTTCCATCATTTCGGCGATGCGGGGCGGCTGATAGTCGGCAAAAAACTCAGCGAGGGAGGCGGCCTGGCCGTCCCTGATGATTTCTTGCAAGTCTGGAATCAACAGCGGATTCCGCACCAATGACTCTCCCGCCGGGGTGGTCTTCGCCGATCAGAAATGGTCTGTTCATGAGCTTGGTGGCCGCCAGGGAGCCACTTTTTGCCTTGTTTATGCAGGTTTCGCGCCCAGCACCGTCTTGCCGATGAAGGGCACCAGCACGGGCGGAACGTCGATCAGGCCGTCGGCCCGCTGATAATTTTCCATGATGGCGATGATGGCCCGTGAAAGGGCCACGGCGGTGCCGTTCAGGGTGTGCACAAATTTTGTGCCCTTCTGGCCTTCGGTCTTGTAGCGAATGTTCAGGCGGCGGGCCTGATAGTCGGAGCAGTCGGACGTGCTGGTGACTTCGCCATAGCCGCCACCGTCGAAGAAGCCGGGCATCCAGGCTTCAAGGTCGAATTTGCGATAGGCCGGGCCGCCGAGGTCGCCGGTGCAGGTGTCGATCACGCGGTAAGGAATGCCCAGCTCCTGGAAGATCTCTTCTTCCAGACGCAGGAATTCCAGGTGCAGGTCGCCGGATTGTTCGGGCGTGGCGAAGGCGAACATTTCAACCTTGGTAAACTGGTGCACGCGATAAAGGCCCTTGCTGGCCCGGCCGGCGGCCCCGGCTTCGGTGCGGAAGCAGTGCGACAGGCCGACATAGCGCATGGGCAGGTTTTTGTCGTCAAGCACGGTGTCGGCCAGCATGCCGCCGAGGGTGATTTCAGCCGTGCCGACCAGGCAGAGGTCGGTATTTTCAACCGAATAGACCTGCGTTTCATTGCCGCGGGGGTTAAAGCCGATGCCTTCAAGAATGGCGATTCGGGCGAGGTCGGGCGTGATGACGGGCGTGAAGCCGGCACCGGCGAGTTTTCGCATGGCGAACTGCTGCAGGGCAAGATCGAGCAGAACGGCGTCGTTTTTGAGGAAATAGAAGCCGCTGCCGCTGACTTTGCCGCCGGTTTCGAAGTCGATCATGTCGAGCGACCGGCCGAGTTCCGTGTGATCTTTCGGCGCGAATTCGAACTGCCGGATATTGCCGACCTTGCGAAGCTCGCGATTGGCGTCGTCGCCCGAGCCGACGGGGGCGTCGGGGTGGGTCATGTTGGGGATGCGGCCGAGGCGGTCTTTGAGCTCTTCTTCCAGGGCGCGGAGGGTTTCTTCCTTCTCGGCGGCGGTGGCTTTAAGGTTTTTGCCTTCGGCGACGAGTTCCGAGCGTTTGGCGGCGTCTTTTTCCTTGCCGGTGGCCTGGGCGACTTCGTTCTGGCGGCGGCGGAGGTCTTCAACGTCGCGCAGGACGGCACGAAATTCGCCGTCGAGCCGCACAACGTGGCCCACTTCATCAAGAACATCGGGGGGAACATGACGGTCCCGACAATTCTGCCTGACCAGCTCAACATTTGCCAGAACATACTTCAGATCAAGCATTTGCGATCGCTTTCCATCCGTCTCTTCACGCGTCAGGGAACAACTGCCCGGTGGCCCATGGCGACGGCCTGCCGACAGGATGACTTGACTTATCTTAACAGACGAAGCCGATTTCCGGCAGACTTCTTGTGACAAAAATTGGGGCATTTCATCGGCTGACGTGAGGGCAAGAAGCGGCATTAGATCTGGATGAATTATTTCTACGGGTTGCCGGTGGGCAAACCGTGCTGGATAACCTTGCTTTGGCATGCGTTTCGTGTTCGTTACGAAAATCAGCCTGACTGGTGGCAATTGACCCTGCGACAGGCATAGATGTATCTCTTTTCAATCTGCGTAGACAGGCTTGGAGCGAGCACTTTCGCTGGGAAGGGTCGTTGATTATTCTGTTGACTCCAACAGGTCGCGCGACGGTTATTGTATTAGCTGTGAACAGGTCTCTGGCCGTCGCGATTAGATCGGAAGAAGCACTTTGCGGACGTTAACCGCCAGCATAAAATGCAATAAAGCAAATTGCATTCCTGGGAAATAAAATTTATTGAAATTACCATCAGTTATGAAATTTAAATTGTGAAATCCAACAATTTGTAATTCAATTTCGCATGATCTTTAAAATAATCTTTAATCGGAAAATGTAATTGTATATTCTGTCACTGAAAATCGATAATGTGGCGTTCGACAGCTATTCATTAATCACCAGCCTTCAATTGAAATTGCTAAGATACACGCTTAAAATAGTGAGAAAATGACTGAATAGCTAGTAAGGTACAGCCTCAATGATTGATGAGCTGGCCTGTGGTGGTGGAATGCGATTTGACCGTGACCGGCACGAAGGCGGGCATTTTCACTTGCCGGAGGGGCTCGGCTTCGAGTCGTGCGATTTCTTTGCGTAATTTGGTCAGGGCTGGGCCTTCCGGCATCTGGGTGAACGAGTGATCATTGTCGAGAAGTTGAGTGACAAGCAATCGGCACTTGCAATCAATATCGCACTTCACCCTTGCTGGTGATTGTGACGATTGCATTGCCGCCCGGCTGGCCATTGCGATCGCCATCAATGGCATTGCCGCTGGCAGATTTAATGGCATTTGTGCCTGTGCCGATGATTGTCAGTTGCAGGTCGGCGGTCAGTCGCACGGCCGTATGATTGATCGTCACCGTGCGAGTTGCAGCGTTATAGGTAGCTCTGGTAATGCGATATTTGACATCGTCGCGGGTGCCAAACTTTTTGTCCCTTCCAGCTGCTGAAAGCATATATGCCAGAGTTTTCTGGGCAGTGGCGGAATTCATGCTTTCAGAGAAAGTGATCCGGATTGAACTCATGGATCCCCTGCTGATAACAGGCACGATCGATGTGATGGTAGGGGCGGGGGGCTGCGTGTCGTCGCTGAGGATTGTCACTGTTGCTACCGACGGAGTTCCAACCACGGCACCCTGACCCGGATTTCCAAGCTGGATTCGAAACAGTTCGGGCGATTCAACGAGTGAATCATTGAGAATGGGAATGGCAATTTCAGAGACTGTCTGACCGTCAGAGAATTTCAATACTGAGCCCGGATTCATGAAATCAAGACCGGCTTTTGCTGAATCCTCAATTACAGAATAAGGAATTTCAATGGCTCCAAGATCACCAAACTCGCGATAAACTGACAGTCGTAAGACGCCTCCAGCGAGATTTTCATTTGCCTGGTACTCAGGCTTATCAAAATAGAAAGTGCCGGGCGAGTCGTTATCGCGAATAGTGCCTGTGGCCCTGTCTCTGCTGAAGGCGATGCCTTGGGGATTGTTAAGCACCATATTGAAAATCATGCTGGAACGCTCAATTTTCGAATCACCGATCACAGGAACTCTGATTGACGTGGTCGTCTGCCCGGCCGGAATGGTGATTGAGCCGCGAGTGATTTCATAATCAACGCCACCGGTTGCCGTGCCATCAAGCGTGTAATAATCAAATGAAACCGGGATTTCAGAAGCTGCAGTTAAATTGACAGGGAAGATGATATCGGAAGTGCCGGAGTTGCCTTCGATAATTGTAGAATCAGCGATTGAAGCCTGTATCTGAGGATCATTATCGATAATCTTAACAGATCCGACCGCTGAGCCCACTGGCTCACCGGAAACCGATGTGATCTTGACGGTGAGCGTTTTTTCGGGCTCGTGAATGCGATCCCCCAGAATTGTGACGGGATAGCTCGCTTCAATTGAGCCGGCCGGGATTACGATTTCAACTGTCGAGGCGAGGTAATCCAATCCGTTTACAGCGGTGCCATTAACAGGTTCGACTTTGACAACAACCGGCAGGCCACTGGCAGCAGAGAGGCTGACGATGATATTGGCGGTGGACGTGCTGCCCGTGTCGGGTTCGATTATGCTTACCTGGTTTACGCTGATTGTCGGCCTGGCATCGTCGTCGTTGATTGTGCATAGAGCTGTGCCACGGGTAATTGTCGCACCAACGGCGGAGGAGAGCACAAATTGAAACTTTTCGGTGGATTCATAAATGGAATCGCCCTTCACGACAATTTTTACATTTTTGATTGTCTCTCCCGGTTGAAAAACCAGAGAACCGGCTGTTGCTGAGTAATCAGCGGGCGAAACAGCTGAGTCGTTGGCCGTGACGTAATCAACCGTTACCGGCAATGTGCTGGCTAACGAGAGAACAATGTTGACCGAGATAATTGTAGAGCTGCCGGTCAGTTCATTCACACTGGCATCAGCAACGCTGAGAACTGGCAGTGGATCGTCATTAAGAATCGTACCGATTGCACGTGAGTTGCCGATTATTGCCTGGCCTGGAGTGTCCAGCTGGAAATAAAACTTCTCGTCTTTTTCATAAAGTTGATCGCTGATAATTTCAATATTTACCTGTTTCGATGTTTCCCGCGGGGCGAAGACAAGCGTGCCGGATTTTGCGACGAAATCGGTGCCAGCAAGTGCAGTATCAGCAAGAGTGCTGTATCTGACGGTTGTAGTCAGGTCGCTTGCTCCGCTGAGTGAAACATTAAAGATGGACAACTGGCCAGGACTGTTGCCCTCTTCAGTTGAAACATCGGACACGGTTAAAATTGGCTGAGTTTCATTATCAATTATATTCAGCAGACAGTTTACCGGTGTTCCAAGTGCCGTTCCGCCAGTGGGATTCAGAAGACCAAGGTTGATGGATTCGGAACCTTCATAATAAGGGTCATCCACAAGATTGATCGTGAAAGTTGCAGATGTCTGGCCATCAGCAAATTGCAGAAGCCCGGTTGCGGGCGAATTGTAATCAATTCCAGCCGAGCCTGTTCCAGCAACGACTGTGTAGGCTACCGTGGCTGCACCGCCGGCTCCTGATGTTCGCAGAACCTTGACTTGATAGATATTTGTGTTTTCAATGGTTTCCAGCTGGCTGGCCTCAAATTGAAACAAGCCTGGTTTATCGTTGATGGAAATGTTATTAACGGTGACATTATTGAGAGCATTTATTTCAATGTTATTGCTTGAGATTGAAGCCGTAATGCTGTTGTTCCCAAAAGTCGATGGCAGCAATTTAAATGTTATATCGCTGAAGGAACCGGGAACGATGATGCCAAGATTGACTGTGATATTATTTCCCTGGATTGTGGCCGGAAGGGAACTGCTGACAAATACAATTCCGGCAGGTAATGTAACTGAGAGTATCGTGTTCTGGGCAATGCCGGGTCCGTTGTTTTTGGCTCTCCATGAAAAGTCGAACGCCGTTCCGTTGGTTGCGGTGGCTGGTGGAGTTGCAATCAGTTCAAGGTCTGTTTGTGGTGAGACATTGAGTTGAAGCGTGCCAAGATTCAGTTCCCGGGCGAAATTGAGACTTGTGTCAGATACCTGCCAGTCTTTGAGCTGGACCTGATAGAAACCGTTCATTGCCGGTGTCCAGATTCCGCCAGGTGCTGATACGTTGTAAATGACCGATACGGTTGCACTATCAATATTTGGTGTTGCGATTACAAAAGTCGCATGGGCATGAAACGACTGCGGACCGCTAACATAAACATCACCCTTGCCCAGGTATTGCCTGAGGACTTTCTGCGGATCGGAATATTCCACAGTGAATTGAAAAATGCCTGGACCAGGCTGAGTGGGCAGTGAAGAGTTTGTGATTCGGGCGGTGGGGCGGCCACCATCAGTAACGGTGAACTGTTTCTGAGCGACAGTCGAACCGATTTTTGCCTGAAGGGTGACTGTGCCGGATTTAAGCAATTGTATTTGCCGATTAGAGTCGAAAGCGGCTATGGATGAGTCGGAACTTGTCCACACGGCCATGGCAGAAACATCACGGGTGGAATTATCGTCGAGAGTTGCGATCAGTTGTGGTGTGAAATAATCATTAGATTTAAAGGTACTTTGCGGTAATGAAATCGCAAAGGAATTCATCGCAAATGCATTTTGAAAATCGGATTTGATTTCGGAAGGACTCAAGGCCCGGGTCGAGATTCTGAAATCGTCGATAAGACCTTTGAAGCTGGCAGAGCCGTCAATTGCCGTGCCAACTGTGAAATAGCTGGTGGCGAACTGGTTGATTTTCAGCCCCAAACTTGACTTCTGCATCAGGTTGCCATTTGAATATATGGCAATTTCGCGGCTGGTTTCATCCCAGGTCGCCGCCACATGATACCAGTTACCACCACGCCAGTTGGCCCCGCTGAATGAGACACCGCGTTCGACGGCTGTTTCAATCTGGCTTGTCGCCGGATCGTCGCCCCACTGCATCAGCCTGACGTTGTATGCACCGTCTATCTGCATAAAAAGGCTATTGTTGAAGCTGCTGCCGACCTGAAAAAAGGCTGAAGGAACCACGGTGCCGGCAGGCCAGTCGGGTTTCAGGAAAAACTGGATTGTGCCTGCAGCCGGCAAGATATTGTTGGCGGTCTGGTATCGAAGCAGGCTTGAACTTGTAAAATAGGCAGCCTGGCCCACCTTGCCCGATTGATAATTGATATTGGATGAAATTGTCGGTGATTCACCAGCAGACCCGTTTGAATTACCGTCGAATGGCAGGAGTATGCTTGTATCGATTGAATTTCCAAGTGGCGTTGCACTGATGCCTCTGACAGAAAATACGCCGATGGCGGCGGCGCTGATCGAGACGCCTTTCACATCTGCGACCTGTCCGGCTTTCACATAAACACGATAACTGCCTGCCGGGGCCGTTGACCAATCGGCCCCCGGCGATTGCATTTCATATGTGCCGACGATGTAAGGGCCATTTTCGCCAGAACTGATTTTGATCAGCCGAGCATTAAGTCTGGTACCGTCTGGAGCGACGATTTCGATGTCGTTGTCATCAAGTGTCGATCGATTAATGAATGTCGCACCACTATAAGCAACCTGAACTGTTTGAGTGGTTTTCGTGCTGGCGATTACATCTGTCGTTATGGCAAAAGACCTTAATGCCCGGGCAGAGCCATTGGTATTGTAATTATTAAAATTGTAAAGATATTTCCACCAGTTGTTCTGGCGTCCATCAGCATTAATACCGGCAGCTCTTGGAAATCTTGTGAAATACCATTCAAGGTATTCCCACTGATATTCTGCACCATTTTTCGACCATGCGGTGCGTGAGACCGGAATTGTATTTCCAGTGAGGTTCGGATAATTTAAAAAATCGTCAGCAGTTGAGGCAACAGTGCGAGTGTTGGCATAATCATAGTCGGATTCACCATTGGCCGGATAATGGCAGGTGCCAACACCAGAATAGCCGTTGGACTGAAAAGCATTGCCCGAAAATTTATCCCAGTTGGTTTTGGGGCTGGCCAGATTCCAGTTTCCGTAAAAATAGTTCATGGTGCTTTCAGTGCGATGCCCCATGTTGTGGGTCAGTGTGTCAGGGCGTTCATAGCTGAAACCCATACAGGCAAACGGACGCACGGTGGGTATGTCGCTGTAAACCGGACCGTTGATCCAAAAGGCCTCGGGGCCTGCCATCCATGATTCACCAGGCAGGTTATAAAAATGGTCGCCGATACACCAGACTTCATCGACTTCGCCACTGTTAATCAGATCTACCACGCCATTTTCTCGAACAATTTTGCGGAAATCCGCCCCTGAGTTGGTGTGCCAGTTGGAATTGGACCGACGATTGGCGACATATTGATCAGGCGTGTATTGAAAACCGTCTTCAAACACCGGAATTTCATTAATATTATTCCATTTGACAATATCGAATTTTATTGCTCCGCCACTGGCTTTTTCCATGGAGGTCTGGTAACGCACCGCAATGTCCTGCGGGCTCATCCAGTTAAATACTTCGTGCATCAGCTTGTTTCCTTCTGACGGCACGACAGGATTAAAATTGATCACCATGATTCGAACTGTCTGACGCTGGTTATCAGACAAAGCTGACATCGGATTTAAAAATTCAATTCCGGAAACATGATCCGGGCTTTCGCTCCATACTCCATCCTGCCCCAGACCACCATCAACCGTATCTGCCAGGCCATCAATGGCTTTGACGAAGTCATCACCATCTCCACCGGTGAATTTATCGAGTCCGGTGCCCAGATCGGTGATACTGTTGATGACAAACCCTCTGCCAATCGAAACAATGTCATTACCCAAACCGGCTTTAATATCAATTGAGGCTACTGAATTTAAAGGAAAAGCACCGGTTTTGACGGCGTTCTCGAAGACTTCAATATTTTGAGTTGTGTTATTAAGGCTGATATTGATCGTATCTGCGGAAGCTGTACCTACCACCTGAAGCAGGCCCTGGCTATCGAGAGAGCTGGTCAGAAGGGTTCGGTCTTCAAGAAAATCCAGAAGGGGTTTGCGACGCTGACGTGCTTTGGCCAATTTTGAGTCGAAGCCGAAAGAACAAATTTTTCTTGGCGGGTTTGGCATTGCAAGTCTCGTCTGTTGAATAACTACCTGTGAATAATTTCAATTTACAACGTAAGTGAGAGGTTTTCAATTGTGAAATAAATCGATCAGAATTTCGGGAGTCAACTTGAAAGGAATTGTTGTGTTTAATGATTTGTCGATATGTTTATCAGATAATCAGGTCAGTGCAAGTCCCTTTTGGCCAGATACCTAAAGAATGAGAAAATTTGTGATTTCCTTAATTTCCGTGATGACCGGTGCACCCAGGCTCCAGTTACCGCTGCGGCGGGAGGCTGGCGAATGGGGATGGGCAATGGCTACGACAAAGAGGCCGGCCTTGATCGCCGCCTTGATGCCCGTGGGCGAATCTTCAATGGCCAGGCACCGGCGGGGCGGCACTTTGAGCCGGGCCATGGCAATGTGATAAGGCTCGGGCTCGGGCTTGGTGTGCAGCACGTCTTCTTTGTCGATGACGCTGGTGAAGTAATGCGACAGTTGTGAGGTACCCAGCACTGATTCGACATTCTCTCGCCAAGTGTTGGTGACAACGGCCTGCTCAAGCCCGAGGAAACTCAGGTGGCGGATGGTCTCGGCCACGCCTGGGTAAAGGACCGGGGCGGTTTTGAGCATGTCAACCAGAATGCGCTGCTTAGCCCGGCACCATTTATAAATGAGGCCCTGATTTTCAGGCAGGTTGTAATTCTGAAAAACGCGGGCCAGCATGTCCCGGTCATCATCAGTGGCGGCGGTAGCGAAGTTGTGTCGTGCGAACGGGATGCCGACGTGCCCGGTGGCTCGGTGCCAGGCGGCGATGTGGAAATTCTCAGTTCGGGCCATGGTGCCGTCGAAATCCCAGAAAATGGCGTCGTAGCGACGATTTTCTGGGGCGAGCGGACGAGTGGCGGAAAAGTCCATGACGAAAGTCGTATTTCAATATTGTTTATGACAAAATCAATTCCTGAGACTTGAAAGCGGTGCCGGAATGCGGCCACCGTGCCTGACAAATTCCGTGGAACCGCCGGCAGCGTGGATGGGCACGATGACGGACTCGCCGAAGAGACCGCCAAAAACGGCCTTGTCACCAAGGCCCTTGCCGGGCACGGGGATGACACGGACAGCCGTAGTTTTGTGGTTAATCACCCCTATCGCGATTTCGTCGGCGATCAGGGCGGCGAGGGTTTCGGCGTCGGTGTCGCCGGGCACGGGAATCATGTCGAGGCCGACGGAGCAGACAGCCGTCATGGCTTCGAGCTTGTTGAGCGTGAGATCGCCGGCAGCCACGGCATCGCCAAGGGCTGAATCTTCACTGACCGGAATAAAGGCACCTGACATGCCGCCGACCGAGCTTGAAGCAAAGGCTCCGCCCTTCTTGACTGCGTCATTCAGAAGGGCCAGTGCGGCGGTTGAGCCGGGGGCACCAAGGCGGGCCACGCCCATGGCCTGAAGGATTTCACCAACGCTGTCGCCCACGGCGGGCGTGGGGGCGAGGGAGAGGTCGAGGATACCGAAGCTGACACCCAGGCGATTGGCCACTTCACGGCCGATGAGTTCACCCACGCGGGTGACACGAAAAGCGGTGTGCTTGATTTCTTCGGCGATTTCACCCAGACTGACTTTTCGGCCTGCAGATTCAACCAGGCCCTTGACGGCGGCTTTCACAACGCCCGGCCCCGATACACCGATATTGATCACGACATCGGGCTCGCCAACGCCGTGGAAGGCACCGGCCATGAAGGGATTGTCAGTCGGGGCGTTGGCAAAAATGACGAGCTTGGCACAGCCGAAGCCGTCGCTTTCCTTGGTGCGTTCGGCGATTTGTTTCAGGATATGGCCGAGGTGGGCAATGGCGTCCATATTAATGCCGGCGGCGGTTGTACCGACGTTAATGGAAGAGCAAACCCGGCTGGTGGTCGAGAGGACTTCGGGCAGGCTGTCGATAAGTGTTCGGGCGGCAGCGGTTGTGCCTTTCTGCACGAGAGCGGAATAGCCACCGACGAGGTCAACGGCGACTTCAGCCACGACTTCGTCGAGCGTGCGGGCAACGGCCACGAAGCCATCGTAATCAAGCCCAGCGGCGACTTCAGCGATCGGGGTGACGGCGATTCGACGGTTGACAATGGGGATGCCGTAGCGATTCTCGACTTCGCCGCAGACTTCCTTCATGCGTGAAGCGAGCCGGAGGATGCGGGCCCTGATGCGGGCGCAGAGCAGGTCAGGGTCGGGTGAAGCACACGATCGGAGGTCGATGCCCATGGTGACAGTGCGAACGTCGAGCTTGTGCTGACGCGTCATTTCCAGAGTGGCCAGAACATCTTCCGTACGATACACAGCTTGTCCTTTCGAGACATGAAAAAAGAGATTTAATATTCTGACATATTTTCATTGCCGACGGGAGTCAGAATTGTCAGGTATGAATGGATTCGTTGAATCAACAAGTGTTTATTTAAATATGATCTAATTAGTTACCGCTGGTTTTTTGAAGTGCAAGACCTATTTGAAAGAGTATCATGCCGCCAAGGGCAATAAGCATGGACTTGCCCAGGCCAACCTGCCCGACGAGTTCCGAGACGATGGCAAATGGCAGGATGATCATGCCAATGGATTGGAGGAGGCGTCCTAAAGATCGCATGTTTAATCAGTATAATGCAATGAAAAAACCCCAAAGCGAGAATTGCTTTGGGGCTTTAATTATTAGTGAGGTTTGGAATTACTTCTGAATACGAAGTTTGGCAACGTCAACCTTGATTTCGCCGACGTCAGTGGCTTCACCCGCTTTGACTTCAACTTCCTGACCAGCAGCGGCACCGGCAGTGACGTAACCGGCAGATTCCTGCCAGGCGACAAATTTGTGCTTGCCGGCTGGAATGCCCTTAATTTCAAAGCTGCCATCGGCACCAGTCACCACGAAGAATGGGTGATTGAAGACCATCAGGAAGCCTTTCATCCAGGGATGAATATCGCAGGCGAGCGGCAGGGGGCGACGCTCAGGGACCAGGGTAAGTGGCATGGTTTTGGCGTTGGGGGCCAAAATCTGGTTGAACGGCTGGTTGCTGAATGCTGAATAGCGGACGTTGTGATTGACGGAGTCACTTGACTTGAATGTCAGCTTCTGCTTGGAATGCATGGCGGCAACGTGCGGAATAAACTTGCAGCCTTTCTGGTCGATCTCAATCGTGCCCGATTTGGCGACAATTGCTGCTTCCATCTCAGGATTTTTTGCCGTAGGGCTGTTCAGGTAAACAACCACGTTCGCTACAGCATTACCATCGGTGACAAGACCTTCGTTAATAATTTCTTCAGCGGCACAGATAGCGGCGTCTTTAACAGCACTGTCACCTTTGGCAACAACCGGGGCCAGCTTTGGTGCAGCACCGCCCAGCACAATTTTACCTTTGATGGAGCCAGTCTGGGCATTAGCCGAGGCCAAAGCAAAAGTTGATGTCACAAGGGCCAGACAAGTACGAAAATGAGAGATTTTCATCGATTGATTTCCTCAGGGATGGAGGCCGTGAAACCGGTCCATGAACGCTGGCCTGATTTCAAATTCCTCTACGCAAATATTATAGACTGAGATTCAAGTCAAAATGATAGTAAATCGTGCAGTTTTGATTTTTAAGAGTCTGTGTAAGAAAAAAGCCGGGTGGATTCACCCGGCTTCTTTTAGCATTGCGAAAAATCAGTTGATCTTGGCCTTAGCAGCACTGACCTGAAAATTGGTCTCGGTCACGCCATCCTTTGCAATATTTACATCCTGGCCAACAGCAGGGGTCACAAATTGAACAGACTCCTGCCAAACCACCACTTTCTGAGTGCCTGCCGGAGCCAATTTGATTTCGAATTCACCCTTCTCATTGGTCACTGCAAAATAAGGGTTATCGAGAATCAGCCAGTATGCTTTCATCCATGGGTGAATATCGCAGGTCACCTCAGATGGACGACCTTCGGCAGCCTTTGGAGAGAAAGTCGTTTTCTGTCCCGGGGAGAGAAGATTGTTTGATGCGCCGTTGGCTCGCATCTTGGCATTCACGTTGTGGCCAACCGGATCGCTGGATACGATATCGATTGTCTGGCCTTTCATAAAACCGACAATATGAGGTTTGAAAACACAGTTTTTCTGGTCAAAAACGACTTTAGCCGCCTGCATCGATTTAACGGCGTCAGGGTTAACTGCTGTTGGCTTGGGAATGTAAACCAAAACGTTTTTTACGCCCTTTGTTGCATCATCAACTTCGAGAACCTCGTTGACGATGTTGTCAGTAGCACAGACGTTGGCGTCTTTCACACCGCCATCGCCCTTGCTCACAAGAAATTTGACAGTTGGCTTGCCGCCTTCCAGAACAACTTTACCCTTGAGGGTGCCAAAACCGTCGGAAGCAGTGGGTGAAGCTGCCGCAGGAGCTGCAGCCGGTGCAGCGGTGGCTGCTGCTGTGACAGCCGGAGAAGCGGCGGGTGCGGCTGGTGCGGAAGTAGCAGCGGCAGACCCGGATGACGGACGCAGAGCCGGGTCGGGAACCACCACAGCATCATCAAGTTTGGTCGAGCTGCCACATCCGCTCAAAACCAGTGTACAGGTAACCAATCCGGCAAATCGCTGAAATTGCATCGCAAATGATCTCATCTTTCGAAGTCAACTCCTGGAAGAATTCTCAGGGCCATGCATCATGGCAAATCGTCAAATCAATTTGCCATGATGATTATTTTAACAGTTATTCACCACCGGCAGCCGGTTTGGCTGAAGGGGCTACGGCAGGGGGAGCCGTTGCCGGCCCACCTTCTGCGATCATTGACTGCTCAATTGCCGTTGAATAATTCAACAGGGCATCACGCAGGGCTGTAACCTGCTGGGCAGTCTTGCCTTGCAGGCTCGGTGGCGAACCAGGCCCGTCTGGACCAGCAGGAGGTATATTCTGCGGCATGGCAGTATAAGGCAGCACACGGGTAGGCTTGGCGATCCACTGCTCAAGATACTCCGGCCGGAATCGGTTATTAACTTGCCGTAAGTTCGGGCCGTTTACATTATTTGCTGCCACCACTGGAACATTCTTGCCAACCATGTGACATTGGATGCAGGCCCCCTTCGTCATCATATTCCAGCCGCCCGCCAGATATTTCGAGTGGGCTTTTTCACGTTCGGCTAAATAAGCCTGATCGCGTTGCGGAATCGATTGATAAGGGAATTCAGCACCATCCTTTGCAGCAAAATAATTAGCCAGCTCCGATGCTTCCGTACCACCTTCAC
>JBEITT010000095.1:0-19863 GCA_040374745.1 Planctomycetaceae bacterium
GCACATTCGCTACGCTCAATGAGCCAGTCCCCATTTTCCAGCACTGCTTATAATCAACGTACCCTGCAAGAAAATTAAACGACCCTGCGTTTTCCCCCCTGCAATCTTGCAACCGGCGTAATTCCTGCGATAATACAGGACCATTTTTGAGGCCTGTCTGTTTCGGAATACAAACAGCATTGCTTGGCGGGCATGCGTGAAAAGGAGTTCGTGGCATGGCTAAAACACCCGACTCTGACGACAAGCAGCCGCTTTCGCACGCTCAAAGCAAATCAACCGTCACATCATGCTATTCCCAGCTTGGCGTCGAGGCTGTGACCAGGGCCGGGGCCTCAGCCCTGATCATCCTGACTGAAACCATGCCCGACCTGAGCTGGACCAGGAACCGCGATTTTCCGGTGATCGTTGCCAGTTCTTCCGAAAAAGTTCTGAACGCCGCCAAAGAGCACGGCCTGAACTTCATCGAAATGGAACCGCTTGATCATTCCATTGTCGATCGTATCAGCCTGAGCCTGCTTGAGGCCGTTTCGCTGGATCTTGTCGGCTCGGCCGACCGGGTTGTCGTGCTTTACAGCGGCTTTGAGGCGGGCATTATCGACAGTATGTCAATTGTAAGGCTTGGCGAGCACCTGGAACGCCTGAAGCCACGCGACCTGCGCGAACTTGATTCGTTCGTTCCCTTTGAAACGCTGAAATGCGTGGTGGATATTGCCACAGAAATTGGCCGCGAGGGCCGCGAAGGCACGCCCATCGGCACAATGATGGTCGTGGGCGACCACCGCAATGTGCTGGAGCGCACCAGAACGCTGGGCTTTGACCCCTTCAAGGGCTATCCGCGAAAAGACCGCAACATTCGCGACACCCGCGTGCGCGAAGCCATTAAAGAGATCGTTCAGCTTGACGGAGCCATCATCATCTCGCGCGATGGCACGGTGGAAGGCGGTTGCCGGTTGATCGACGCACCCGTGCAGGGCCTCTCGCTGCCTAAAGGCCTGGGCACCAGGCACTGGGCTGCGGCAGCAATTACAGCCGTGACAAAGTCGCTGGCCGTGGTTGTCAGCCAGTCCACAGGCACAGTGCGGCTGTTTCGCGAGGGCGAAGTCATTCTCAGGGTTTCGCCCATGCGCCGGGCCCGGGCCATGAAATGGAATGAACAAGACCTGGAACCGCCGGCCCCGAACTCGAAAACCGAATAATTCGGGGTTTCTGCAGTCACTCAATGGCAGCTCACAACCAGCATAATCGTTACACCCATAAAAACTGACAAAACCCATATAAATCATACACGTAAATCTTTATAAAATTTAGAGTTACGTCGCTCAAGACTGAGCCGGTCAGTGACGATAACAAAATTGTCGATCATGGTCCTCGTACCCCATGATTGAAGAACGGGGAGCACCAAACAGGCGATCAAACCTTGGTGGATTGGGATTGCAGCGGGGTTTGCCCTGATGCATTACCTTGTCGGGCTCGGGAAAGCCTTCCAGGAATAAGTCGCATGATCTTCTCGTCACAAGCAGTGGAAGAGGCTGCAGTCTCTTCTTCTTCAGCAAATTGCTAGGAGCTAAACTCCATGTCCAAATCGATTCTGAGCCTGGCCGCCGCCCTGGTTCTTGGCTTCGCCGGTTCCTCACAGGCTAACAGTGGCTGCACAAATTGCGGCATTGCCAGCCCACAGGGTATCGCCCCAAGCGCCCAGAGCGTTGTGGCTGACTGCGGTGGTGGTTGCGGTGGCAAGGGTCTTTCCCTGCCCCACATCTCGCTGCCGAAGATTTCTCTGCCGAAGGTTCACCTGCCCAAGCTGGTTCACACCACCAGCTCTGAGTATGTCCTGAAGACCAAGCACCACTTCAGCCTGGTCAAGGGCGGCGGTGGTCACGGTGGTTGCAACACCTGCGGCACATCCGCTCCGGTTGCTGCTTCACCTCAGGCTTCCGGCCAGCATTGATTCAATTCGGCAGATGACCGGAACGACCTATCGCGTTAGGGTACCCGACATTGACTGAAATGCGGTGACACGACGTCTGTCTCTTGCCTCAGCCTGATGTAACGACAGAGTCAATCTCCGGAAATCTGCCGGCTTAATCAAATTAAAGAGGGTTACACAGCAATGTGTAACCCTTTTTTATTAGCCTGAAATTGGCTCGCTCTGATCACTTCACCATTTCAATCTGTTTCATTTCAGTCACTATAATTCGTGTCTGGTCTGACTGGCGAATGACTTTTCCAGTCACTCTTATCTTTTTGCCCATGAAGTGCTTAATCACGTCGTCGATTCCCGCCTTCTTGAAATCCTCAACCGTGGCATAGGGAATGACAAGTGCCAGATTCTTTTCAGATTTGTAGTCTTCTTCAGAATCAAGATAGACCACTTTTGAAGTATTCGCATCCTTGGCTGATTTCACCGTCAGTTCGGTGGTAATTGATTTATCAAGATGGTCACGGGCTTTTTCCGCCGGAATCACTTCTGCCTTCTTGGCTTCCTGATTCACTGACGATGCCATCACCGATGTGGCCACTTCACAGCTGACAAACATGGCCAGGGCCAGCATTATCCTCAAAATCATGATTCTTTTCCTTTCAGCAGTATCGCGAAACCGTCGTTTTTTCTCTTGCCACATTCAAACACCGCCACGAACCGATTCACCGTCGCCGGTGGAAAAGCTGGTGTAGTTGGGTGCTTCCTGCGTTATCACAATGTCGTGCGGATGGTTTTCCTGCACACCTGCGCCGGTCACTTCAATAAACCGGGCTTTCTCATGCAGTTCATCGATCGTTGCCGTGCCACAATAGCCCATTCCTGCCTTCAGGCCACCCACCAACTGATAAACATAATCTGCCAGCGGGCCCTTGTAAGGCACTCGCCCCTCAACACCCTCAGGCACAAACTTGGTCGGGTTCTTGGTTTCCTGGCGATACCGCTCGTGGCTGCCCTTGGCCATCGCACCCAGGCTGCCCATACCTCGATAAGTCTTGAAGCTGCGACCCCGATAAATAATCATTTCGCCCGGGCTCTCAGCCAGGCCGGCAAAAAGCCCGCCGATCATCACACAGTTTGCCCCGGCCGCAATTGCCTTGGAAATATCGCCCGAATAACGAATACCACCATCGGCAATCAGCGGAATACGGCCTTTCAAAGCCTTATAACAATTGAAAATCGCCGTCAGCTGGGGCACACCCACACCACTCACAACACGCGTGGTACAGATCGAGCCCGGCCCGATGCCCACCTTCACAGCATCTGCTCCGGCATCTGCCAGGGCCTTCGCACCTTCAAAGGTGGCGACATTCCCGGCAATCACTTCAATTTTGAATTCCTGCTTGATCCGCCGGACCGTTTCAATCACGTTCTTTGAATGACCGTGGGCTGAATCCACCGTGATCACATCCACATCGGTGTCAATCAGCCGGCGCACTCGCTCGTAATCATGCACACCCACTGCCGCACCTACTCGCAGGCGGCCCCTTAAGTCCTTACAGGCATTGGGGTAACGATGCAGTTTATCAATATCCTTGATCGTCACCAGCCCTTTGAGCTTAAACTCTTCGTCAACCAGTAATAACTTCTCAACCTTGTTACGGTTAAGTATCTGGTCGGCCTTCTCCAGGCTGGTGCCTTCAGGGGCGACTATCAGGTTCTCGCGGCCCTTGGTCATAACCTCTGAAACAGCAATATCAAGCGATTCCAGAAAGCGCAGATCACGCCGGGTCAGAATTCCGCAGAGAGTGCCGTCGGCATCAATAATCGGCACACCTGAGATGTTATGATCCTGCATGATTTCACGGGCATGGCCCACTTTCTCATGCGGAGCCAGGGTAATCGGGTCAACGATGATCCCATTTTCTGATCGCTTGACTTTATCTACTTCCCGTGTCTGCTCTTCAATCGATAAATTCTTGTGAATGATCCCCAGACCGCCTTCCTGGGCCAGGGCTATGGCAAGGTTCGCCTCCGTCACCGTATCCATCGGTGCCGAAAGAATGGGAATGTTCAGTCGAATTTTCGAAGTCAGTGCAGACTGCGTATGTGTCTGCCCAGGAAGAACTTCTGAAAAACCTGGCTCAAGCAGCAGGTCGTCAAAGGTGTAACCTTTGTAAGCAATCCGGTCATGCATGGGGAACAGTCATCCTGTGATCCACACGGGCATCGGTCAGTCTTCCGGCTCAGGCCGAATGTGCTGTTTCAGTGCACTTTCACAACACCGACGCAAGGCTGTTCCTGTCAAATTATCTGAAATCAAGGTTAATTATGCAAGCATGTAGCATGAAGGAAGCCGTAATTGCTGAAATTTCTACACCGATGACACTTAATCAGCGACCATATCCAATTTTGCGATAAAGCCATGCACGTTCCTGCCGCGAAGCCTCGCATGATAAATAACCCAAAGCATAAGACAGAGTGCCAGCCACCAGATGAAATATGAGAAGTGCCAGCCTCATACTCCAGGTGGCTCCGGGTGGCTCAGGGTTCAGAATAACTCTCAACAATATGGTTACGGTGGTGCTTAAACATGCCCCCGCCACAATTGGAAACAGCGACCGGCGGAAAAACTCAGCCAGCCTCACATTCAGCTTTCTGAACACATAAACCATTGGAATCAATAGGTTTGAAAAGAGTGTTGTCAGCACCGTTCCCCAGATCACTCCCGCCACGCCGATTCGTGTCGTGAGATAATAACTCAACGGCAGATTGATGATCGACCCACCAATCGCCGCAAGTGCAATCACCCTGACATGACCCAGCCCCGTGGCAACCTGCACCGGCACCGAAAGCACAAGTGGGGCACATGCCACCAGAAAAAGCTGCATCAGCGGAGCATATTGCGCCTTGGCCGGACCCACCCACAAAAAAAGAAACGGCCGGGCATAGAGGCACGCCATCAGCGCAACCGGCACAATCAATCCAAAATGAAGTCGCACACCATCATATTTTACTTTGTCAAGGCTGGCCATGTCCTTTGAAGCCGCCATGCTCGCCGCAGCCGGCATGACCAGATAGGCCAGTGTCCAGCCCGTCTGGCGAATCTGCATGAAAGGTTTGGAAACCACCTGATAAATCGAATTGGCCGGACCGGGGTCAGTCAGCGCAAAACCCAGAACGGTTGTGTCGAGCTTATCTGCCAAAACCACTGAAAGCTGTATTAAAAACACCCATAAACTCAATGGCACCATATTCTTGAATTCAGACCAACTGGCATGACGAAACGATGGCACCATGCCAAACTCAGTCACGGCAATCCAGATCGCAGGGCCTAAAATCAAGCCAATTTGCAGGATCGACTGGCACCAGACAACCAAAAGCAGCGGCAATTCCAGCGATACACCAAGCACAAGCATCAAAAACCGGCCAATCACAGCCAGAAGCTCAAATCGCGGAATGACCTCATAACGCTGCGCGGCCTGTAAAATGCTCGAAACCACCGTAGACAGACCCCAGCATGGTGCTGTCAGGGCCTGGAGCCAGAGTAATTGCACCACAAGTTGCTTGTCGGTAGCCGAAAAATCAGTCCGTTCAACTGCAAAATAGGCAACCAACAGCAGGAAGGTTGCCTGTATTACGGTCATGCAGGAATAAAAAACCATGCCGCTTGAGAGACTTCGCTCGACAGCTGCCCTGTCTCCACGCGACCACGCCGTGACCACCTGACGCTGCAGGGCTGAACTCATGCCAAATTCCAGCAGCATCTGAAAAAAACCAAAACCCCAGGCAAAACCATAGGCACCGAATTGATCGTCGCCATAAGTCCTTATCATCAATGGGATTGTCCAAAGCGCAAAGACAGCCGAAACCGGCGTCTTCAGGGCCAGCCAAAAGCTGCCCGAGAGCACTCTGCCAAGTAGTGGCGAAGAACCGTCCTGTCCCTTCTGATTCGGCAATTATATTTCCATGCTAATGGGATTTAATGAGATACGACTCAGCGAGGGTGCATCGCACATTGTCAGAAGAGTCAAATCTCTCCATGGCTGCCACCTGAATCCGACAGCCTGATCGGCAATATTAATGCGAACAGCTTCAAATAGGCAAATGACTTTGAAAAATTCAGCAGGAATGCGCTAAGACCGCTGGTTACTGATCGGCCATCAGTCCAAGTGTGTTATATAAATCCAGCATCCAGGCATGAAACGAATCGGCGCGAGAGGGTTGGGATTCTCGAATTTGAGCAAGTGCCGGACGACCGTAATCAAGCAATGTGTTACGGCTTTGCACGATCGATGAGACTTTAAAATTCGTCTTGGCCTTAACTTCCATTCTCAAATCAGACATCGCTGCGTCAACTGCCGAACGCTTGCCGCTCAGGTCGCCTTCCAGCGGTGAATCAGCCGGCCAGACCAGTTGCCCGTTCGAGGCAAAAAATCCCAGAAAGTGATCGGCAGGCTTAATTCCCGGCTTTTCCGACTTTGAGTTGGGTGTGCTCACACGTCGGGTAGATGCCGAATCAATTCCCCGCACGCCGCGCCGCAGGTCACTGCGTGGAGTGAATGCAAAACTCTGTGAGTTGTCTCGCGTGTAATTCCAGTATGCATTTGGGTTTGCAGGTGCAGTAGTTACCGGCCCGCCAACATTCTGGGTGATCGGTTTTCGGTCCTGAACCAGCATGGTCGGCGAAACAAAAGGTGCATAGGCTGGCCCAAAAAAAGGACCACCAAACCCAAAGCCACCAAACTGGGCCCGGGCCGGATTTTGGGAAATCAGACAGATCACTGCCAGTAGAATTAACCTGCGCATGAGTATCTCGTCAGAATTTCCTGCAGCACTTTTCCGCCCCAATCCAAGAAGCAGATAACGATGATGTCCTGAAGAATCAGTCGTCGGTTTTTGGAGGGAATTTTTTGATCAGAGTCACCTGGTTGCCAATGTCATTATAGAAAAATTGGTCAACCATTCCTTTGGCAAGCATGATTCCGAAACCGCCTTCGCGAATGCCCAGTTCGTTTCGAACATCAAGGTGCTGAATGGGGTCCTCATCACTGGCAGCGTGCGGCAGGTTGCGTGGATCAAAACCGGGCCCCTGATCTTTAATAATCAGCGTAACCCTGTCTGCTCCAATGCGATAAATGATTTTCAGGGGCAAATCGGCATTTCTCCGATGCCCCCATTCAATCGCATTCCCACCCATCTCGGTAATAACCTGCTTGAGTTCCTTTATCTGTCGTTCCGTCAGCGGAGTATGAGTGAATAAATCAGAAAGCAGGTCGTTGGTTTCCTGCAGAAAATTCATTTCACTTCGCAGGGTGAACGTAATCTCGCCATGGTCGCCGTGCTCTTCTCGCTCACGCCGCCACGCCTGCGCCGACTCTACGGACTCTTTAATCTCTTCCAGCGTATAAGGTTTGGAAATATAACCGTTTGAGCCAACCCTTAAGCCCGACAGAATCTGTCGGGGGTCGTCCTTCAGGGCGACCAATATCACGGGGATCAGGTTGGTCTCTCGATTGCACTTGAGCTTGTGGCATATTTCGAAGCCAGTCGCATCAGGCAGTGTCAAGTCAAGCAGAATAATGTCAGGGCGCGAGGCAGTAACAGCAGCCAGGGCACCGGCTCCGGTATCCTGTTGTACTGTTTCAAAACCCAGTTGTCTGACATACGAAGCCAGTAGATCGTTAGTCTTTGGCTCGTCATTCACGATCAGAGCGGTGGGCGGCATTGAGAGTCACCCCGCAGGAATTGCATGGTCAATTTACCCCATTGTTTCATGCAGACTGTCAAATTGCAAGTGCTGGCAAGAACTGATCTCTTTCAATCAGAATCAATTCTCTTGCATATTACAGGGGTTTCAGTCCACAATCTCTTATATAGCACAGAGAATCCGGTGTGACTCAATTTCCTCCAGACCATTACCCCTGTTCTGATCATTCAAATACCTGAACAGACTGGATTTAGTGGCTACCGGAAAACTTTCTGAAAATTGCCTTCGCCAAGGGATGAATTTCCATGCAAGCCCCCGAAGCCGCACCCGCCCCCTCAATTAATGCCGAAACGCCTATCATCAACCAGATCATCGATGCCTTCGGCATCGCTATCTATTTTGCTCTTGGTGTTTTGGCGGTCTGGGGCATCTATAACATCATTCTGGTTCTGGGCAGTTTGAAAAAGGCCACGATCAAGGGCCGCCCCAACCCTCTTATCAAACAGATCGATCCTCTGCTGGCTCAAGGCTCTTACGACGAAGCTATCGCCGTCTGCCGATCAGCCAGATTCAAACAGACAGCCCTGGGGCAGCTCGTAAGTGTAGCACTTCAAAATCGTGCCAAATCGCTCGGCAAAATACGCCAGTTGCTCGTCTCCGAATTTCACACCGAAATCATTGCCCCCATGGAAATTCGGCTCGCCTCAATCGGTACCATCGTACGCATGGGCCCGCTGATCGGCCTGCTCGGCACCGTGGCCAGCATGATCGGCGCATTCGGTCGAATCGGCAGTTCTTCCAAAGTCAACCCAACCGCACTGGCCGCCGACATCGCACTGGCTCTCTGGGCTACGGGTGGCGGGCTTATCATTGCCACGCCCCTCATGGTCATCGGCAATTCCGTGCATGCCCGCATCCGCCGCCTGCGCGACAATACCGAACAACAACTGACAGAAGTCTTTGACCTGCTTGAAGAAACAAACGCCATCGGGCAAAAGGCCGCCGCACCGCCTCCCGCCCGAAAGCCCGCCGGTTCTGCTCGCTGACATTCGTTAAGGATCTCTGCCCATGCTTCGGCGCGAATCTGGCGAAGAAGAACTTGATGAGCACATCGACATGACGCCCATGGTCGATGTCGTTTTCCAGCTCATGACATTCATGCTCCTCTCAAGCCAGATGAGCGGCGGTGAAGTCGTTGATGTTCCGGCCGCCGTTCACGGCATCGGCGTGGAAAAAGACGCTTCCGCCATTGTCATCGTGCTGCCCCCGTCTGAAATTAACGCCAGGCCGCGAATCCTGCTGGGCGATACCCCGGGTGCCCCCGAAGCCACCGACGACAATTCCCTGAAACGCTATCTCAGCGATAATGTCAGTGCCGGCAAAGCCCGCGTGATCGTGCAGGCCGATGGCCAGGTGGAACATGGTGAAGTCCTGCGAATCGCTTCAGTCGTAAGCGAGGTGGAAGGCACCAGCCTGCACATTGCCGTTCAGGAACCACCCAAATGAACGCCGAGCCGGCTTGGGATGTTTTCGAATCGGAATCACTCACCGTCAGGCGTGGGCTGAGTGCCCAGGCAATCAGGCAAGCCCTTGCCCTGAATAACCTTTCGGAAGACGACCTGATTCGCCCGGCCGGCTCTGCCGAACCTTGGCAAAGGCTGGGCGACACCGTGGCCAACTGGCCTGATCAACCAGCAGACACGGCCACGCAGGCCAAAATGTCAGAACAGCATAAATCATCTAATGATAATGATTTACTGAATCCAGACATAGAAATTGACATGGACGACTCAAGCCCCGATCTTGAGTCGCCAGCACCTCAAAAGCAGCCACAACCCTCAAAATCGGCAAAACCGACAAAAGCCGATGCCGAAACCATGGCACTGTCGTGGCTGATGTCAGCCGATGAAGAAGAACCGGCTGCGGCCTCATTTATTCCCGAGCCGCCCCCGGTAACTTCCAGATCGTCAAAATCAGCGGCAATTCCCCAAGCGTCGGTTACCGAACACCAAAAAACCGCAGAAATATTGCAAAGTCCGGATCAGAAACCGGTTACCAAAGAAAAATGGCTGGAACCTTCTGTCGAACTTGAGCCGCATGATGGCACGGCCAACGACCTTGGTCACTTCTCTGACGATGATGACGACGAGGAAGAGGAGTTCACTCTTTCGCGATCGGCCACGCAGAAAGTGGAAGAGCTTGATCTTGCAGCAATGGTTGATGTGGCTTTCCAGCTGGTGCTTTTCTTCATGGTCACTGCGTCGGTCACGCTGATCAAGACCATGGATCTGCCAAAACCGACTGAATCAACCAAACCGGCTGCCTCCTCTGCGCCAAGCGTGGGTACGAAAAGCAAAAACGAGGTGGAAACAGAATTTATCGTCGTTTCCATAAACGCCGCCGGCGAGATCTCTATCGACGACGAACCGATCACGACCGATCAACTGGTTGATCGCCTGCGTGATGTCCGAACTCAGTCAGGCAAAACAGGCATGCTCTTGCGGGCCGAGAATAAAACCAGGCATCGCACGGCTGTTCTGGCTTACGATGCCGCCAACGAAATTGGCCTTCGCATTGCCATCGAACGTGAATCGACGGAATGATCTGGCTTCCACCCCTTCAGACCATTGAGACTGATCTCACTGGCAGATCTCGGCCAGGGCCTGTGCCAGCCCTGATGTCGATCGATCGGCATGGCGAATGATGCCTGCTTTGTCGACCACCAGATTGGCCGGTAAATAACGGACGCCGAACTGTTTGGCATAATCCCTGTCACCATCTTCGCTGATCAGGCATTTCCACAGCAGATTGTTCTCGATCAGGAATTTGCGAACGTCCACAGCAAGTTCTTTATCGGGGTCAGCATTTTCCCGCAGGTTGTCCACATTGACGGCAACCACCTCAAGACCTTTTGATTTGTAATTCTCTGCCAGTGAAACCAGACTTTCTATCTGATTTTCACTGACTTCGTCCCACGTGGCCCAGAAAAGAACCAGAACCGGCTTGCCCTTCAGGCTGGCCATGCTGAATTCGCGACCATCCACATCCACTCCGGTTATTGCCGGCACTGGCTGGCCAATGCGCTGAATTGCCGTTTTTTCGTCGGCCAGATAGGTCTTCACATCCTCGTTTTCTGCCATCGGGGCCATGGTGTCAATCGCCTTCAGGGCCAGATCATAGCGACCGGCGTCGACAAATGTCCGCAGATAAACTTCTATCAGCCCCAGCCGCACATGGACCGGCAGCCGTTGATCTTCATCCTTCGGTGCAGCGTCCTTGCTGAAGAGATTTTTCAGGCTGACAATAGATTCTTCCAGTGCCCCACGCCGTGCTTCGGCAATAATGTGTGTCGCCTCAGCCATGCCCTTGATGTCAACCGGCAATTCAGGCTTAATCAGCAGATTTTCCGCCGTTTTCTCAGCCTGGGCAAAAAGCTCGTCAGCAATCACCGTCTCAAAATACAGCCGCCACAGGGCATGCGATTCTTCGCCCGTTTTTTTTCCGGCCAGACCCGCAATCCGGTTCAGGCGTTTGAGCTCCGCCGCTGTAAGCTCGTTTTGATAAGCTGCCTCTATGCCTTCCAGCGAATCAGGTTCAGCCGCGGCGCCCGGTGGCGGTGGCGGCACTGCCGCCGCCTTGGGCTGAGCCTGTGCAAAAAGGCTGCCGGATTGCATTGCCAACCCGTTCAGGCTGACCATTAACAAGGCCCAGCCACTCACTTTTCTGCCAAACTGATTCATGATCAAAGCCCCGGCCTGAGTAAATCGGAATTCGGCTCATCGCCGAGTCCATTTCGAGCGACGCATCAACTCCAGTTTAATACAATAACATCATTCCGGAAACCAATTCTTCAGCCGTCAACGTTCTTCCAGCCAGTTGTCCAGTGCCTTTGTCAGTTCAGCCACTCGCTGTTGCTGGTCTTTTTCGCCCGCCAGATTCTTTTTCTCCATCGGGTCGTCCTTCAGGTTATAAAGAAATGGTCCATCAACCGCATTAATAATCAGGTTCAGCGAATCACCCCCGGCAGGTGTTTTTGAAGAAGCCGCCGCCACATCCGTCGGCAATATCAGCTTCCAGTCGCCTCGCCTGATCCACCGATAGGTCATGTCCACCTGCGGCTTGCCAAGCTGCGAGGCCGTGTGCAAGAACAGTTCGCCATAAAGCGTATCGCGGTCTATCTTTGGGCTCTTGCCCGTGGCCACTTCCAGCAGGCTTTTGCCTGGCAGGCCAGCCGTGCTGTAGCCCAGCCCGGCAATTTCCAGCAGCGTGGGGACAACGTCGATCGACGAAATCAGGTCGTCATGCCGACCGGCTTTCGTGTGCCCCGGCCACTTCAGCAGCACTGGCGTGCGCAGGCCGGCGTCCCACGGCGAATTTTTCGACCTCACACCATAGCCAGCCCGCTCGCCAGCCAGCGGCACAGCCCAGCCATTATCCACCAGAAACAAAATCGCCGTGTCCTCCGTCAGCTTCCGCTCGTCCAGCAGTTTCATCAAGGCAGCCACCGAGTCATCAAACCATTTGATCGTCGCATAATAGGCCTGTGTTTTCGGGTCCAGGCCCTTCTCTGCAAATTCCTTTACATAATTTGCCGGCGGATTATGCGGCGTGTGCGGCAACATCGGTGCATACCACAGGAAAAACGGCGAGCCGGCCGACTGATCGAGAAATTCGGCAATCGGGGCCATCGTCTCGCGGCCAATTGCCAGGCCCGTGTCGCCATGCCGCCCTTTCACGGTCATGCCACTCGTAAAACCAGCATTGGCATAATGCCCTTCCCAGAATTTGCCGGTCTGAAAGCTCTTGTAACCCGCCGACGATAAAATTCGCGGCAATGCCGGCGATCTTGCAATAAAAGGGTGCACTTCGTCTCGCTCGACTCCCTTCGGCGGATCATTAAAGCAAATGCAGTGCTGGTGGGCATATTGCCCGGTTAAAAGCGTGGCCAGGCTCGCCCGGCACAACGATGTCGGCACATATCCATTGACAAACGTCGCCGATTCTGATGCCAGCTTGTCGATTGTCGGTGTCTGCACCACCTTGTGGCCCATAAATCCAAAATCGGTGTATGACTGGTCATCAGCAATTATCAGCACCAGATTTGGCCGTTTCCTGGCCGACTTGCCGGCCACAGGCACCGGGGCCGTGGGCGACGACTTCTCGGCCACTGCCGTGCGGGCCTTTTTCGTCCTGGCCTGTGCCCCTTTGCTTTTTTCAGCAGCCTGCCCGTTCTGCTGTGCAGCTGTCTGGGCCCGGGTTACTAATCCGGCACCAGCAACCATAAAACCAATCATCGCCAATATGGCCAATTTTCCGGTGTTTTTCGAGTATGACCAAGACTTTTGCGGCATCGTGCGGAACTCCGGCAATGGCTGGGGCATGCTTTTCACAATTACTGAGGATCAAACAACATTAACCGCCCGGAACCCGCGTGAAAAGAGCCAGGTCGGTGAATTGGGATTATGAACCCGCACAATTCGCGACGCTTATCAAGTGAAATCTCATCAGGTTGTCGTTACAATCGATACAGTCGGCTGAAGTTTCCGCATCAGGGCTTTTCATCATGATTTTCATCGGGCGCATCCTGCTGGCTCTCCTTTCAGCGATTCTCGTAGTTGAGGTCGTCTATGGCGTCGGTATCTACAGCAGCGTCAGTTCCATGCCCCGGGAACCCATCACCGTCGGCACCGAAGTCGAAAATGCCCTGGATAAACCCGGCCCACTCAGCCAAGTGATCGACTCCGTTCTGAAAGCACCAATCGACGCCCCAACCCCCGCTGACCGTATTCCGCCCCCCCTGCCCCCGACGCCTCGGCAGGTGGCTGCCGCCAAAGCCAAAATCGAAGCAGAAAAAGCGAAAGCCACCGCTGAGAATTCCTCAAACACATCCCTGAAGTCGGTGGTCACTGATTCTGCACCGGCATCAAATTCTGCTATGGCCGACAGGCCGGTTATCACCAAGGCTGCCCCGCCACCGCCGCCCGCACCCCGGCCTGAAAATTCGACTCTTCCGCCAGATAACCAGCCGGCCAAACCGCTGGAAGTGGCTGCAGCCAATACCGCCCCATCCATCCCCAGGGCTGATCGCCCACGCAATATCCCTGCCCCACAGCCGCTCAAGCCCGAGCCAGGCCCCTTCCCGCGGCCTGCGCCAGGGCCAGTCGCCACACCACAGGTCCAATACGAGCAGGCCATTAATGCCCTTCAGGAAATGGGTGCGACGATCAAACAGGCCGTTGATCGCTCAGGCACCGCCCTGCCCAGCCGATTTGAAGTGACTCTCGACCCCAACCCCAACGGCGGCCTGACCCGACTCAACCCGCGAACCCAGCGAGACCTGGGCCAACTGCTGGCCAACATGGGTGATGCCCTGCACACGCTGAACCTGCGTAACCTCGGCCTGGGCAATCTTGCCAATTTCGGCCCCATGCCCGGCCTGGTAAAGCTCGACCTGACCGGCTCCGATTTTCTCAATATCAATCCGCTCACACGCTGGCCGGTGCTGGAAGAGCTGAATGTCTCACGCACACATGTCGATAACATGAATCTTGCCGCACAAATATCTCTGTTGCGGGTGCTGAATCTTTCAGGCTCAAACACGTTCGACATCACTCCACTGGCTTCACTGGCCGGTCTTGAGGAACTTTTTCTGGCAGAAACCAAGGTCACCAGTGCCAGTGCCGCAGGGGCTCTGCCAAGGCTGCGAATACTCGACCTTTCCGGAACGCCTGTCACAGAAGTCACACAGCTCTCCAGCGCGGGCATGCTAGAACGCCTGAGCCTGGCCCGAACCGGCGTGACCAACCTTTATGGCCTGGCGCAGTGCCGCCGCCTGGTGGGCCTTGACCTGAGCGGTTGCCAGTCGCTAAAGTCGCTTGATGGCCTGCAGAACCTTGACTCACTTGAGACTATCAGCCTTTTTCAGGTCCCTCTTACTGATTTTTCCGCTCTTCGCGACCTGCCGAACCTGACCACCCTGGAACTTTCACGCTCGGGGCTGAAATCCTGTAATGACCTGACTTCGCTGAAAAACCCGCGACAAGTCTTCCTTCGTGGCCTTGAATTGCAATCGGCCGATAAATTGCTGGAACTCAAATCACTGCAGTCAGTTGATCTTACCGGCAGCCGGGTTTCTTCCGGATCATCTCTCGAAGATCTTGCCGCCAAGCTCAAATCAGCCGGTGTAAGTGTCACAAAATAATGAAATGAAACTTCAATAAGGTGAACCTCATGAAATACATCCTGATTTCAATTATTTCCGTTTTTATTGCATGCCAATCACCAGCAATTCATGCCGCTCAGTCAAGCCATCCCAATGTTGTACTCATCATTACCGACGACCAGGGCTATGGCGATATTGCCGCCCATGGTCACCCTTTTGTCAGAACACCAAATCTTGATACTTTACACAAGTCGTCTGTCAGGCTCACCAATTTCCATGTCATGCCTCTGTGTGCCCCGACCCGGGCCATGCTCATGACCGGTAGAAACCCCCTGGAAAGCGGTATCTGGGCCACTGTTCTGGGCCGCTCTATCCTGCCGCCCGATGCCCTGACCATGCCCGAGATTTTCCGCCAGAATGGCTATGCCACCGGCATGTTCGGCAAGTGGCACCTGGGCGACAACGCCCCGGCACGCCCCCACGATAAAGGCTTTCAGACCTCCGTTTATCTGGGCGGTGGCGGCATTGGCCAGTCACCCGATTACTGGGGCAACGATTATATCGACGACACCTACTACAGGAATGGCAAACCTGTTCAGGCCAGCGGCTACTGCACTGATTATTTTTTCAGCGAAGCCATGAATTTCATGAAGGAAAATCGCGCAAAGCCCTTTTTTACCTACATCGCAACGAATGCCCCGCATGCACCCTATATTCCACCGCCCGATCTTGCCACGGCCTATCGCAATATTCCCGGCATTGATAACCCCACGGCCGCATTCTATGCCATGATCGAAAATATTGATGCCAATCTTGGTCGGCTTATGACTTTTCTCAGGGAAAATCGTCTGGAAGAAAATACAGTCCTGATATTCATGACAGATAATGGTACAGCCCAGGGCCTGAAGGCGCCCGGCAGCTTTAATGCGGGCTTAAGAGCTTCAAAAGGGGCCCTTTACGACGGCGGGCACCGCGTTCCCTGCTTCATTCGCTGGCCCGGCGGGCAATTACCGCAAAAGGGCGTTACAGATGTCGCTGATTTGACCTCAGGCATTGACATGCTGCCAACTCTTGCCGGGCTATGTGGGTTGCAGTTAAACGCTGAACAGAAAAAAACGATCAGCGGCGTTGATCTTTCGCCAAGGCTCAGGGGTAATGAAATGCAATCGCTGGCCAGTCGATTTCATTTCGTGCAGTTTTCGCAGGAAGATAATCCACCTGCTGAAAACCGTGCTGCAGTTATGCAGGGCGATTGGCGACTTATCAATGGCAAAGAACTCTTCAACGTCAAAGACGACCCCGCACAAAAGCTGAATCTTATCGAAAAGCACCCGGAAAAGACCGCCGAACTGGCCACGGCACATCAACAGTGGTATCAGAAAATTGCCCCGGATCCTAAAAAAATGAACCCCATCTGGGTCGGCAGCCCGCTTGAAAACCCGGTGCAGCTTAATGCCATGGATTGGCACACCGGCTCAAACCCTTCTAATCTCGCCTGGAATCAGCCTGCCATACGCCGCGGCATGAAAAGCTCGGGCTTCTGGGCAATCGACGTTCGTCAACCGGGAAAATATCAAATCCGCCTGCGCCGATGGCCGGCTGAATCCAAAATGAAACTTGGCGACTCCGCTTCAAATCAATCTGCGTCAAAAATCAGCCGGGCTACCCTCAAAATTGCCAACCATGAAATTTCAAAGGAAGCCAACCCCAATCACGAATCGGTTGAATTTCAAATTAAACTTGATTCCGGCCAGACTGAGCTGAAAGCAGATTTCCTTGATGCTTCCGGGAACAATCTCTTTGGTGCTTATTATGTCGAATTACTAATGACAAAACCATAAAACAGCCTCAAATTCTGCTGATTCGACTACTTCTTTCGAATGTCAAATTAAACTTTGTACATTTTCCGTTGATTTCGTTCATAACTGGTCGTTGTCGAAAATCAATACCCATGTTACGATCGGTCAACAAACGCGACTAATCCGGTTAATTCAATATCCGGTTCGATTTCAGCACGATGGTGGAGGATACCCCATGCTCATGAAGGCAATTAGTTCAAAATATCGCATTTCTCCGTTCATGCATCTCTCCAGACTCACCAGCTTTCTCCTGCTCCTGTTGGTTTTTCTCTGCTCTCAAATCAGTGTTCATGCTGATTTTGTCGATCTCACCCCCAATACAACCGGCTATTTCACCGCCGACACCACCTATGCATGGAACAACACCACGGGGCTCGGTGATCTTTCCACCACGCTGATCGGCAGCACCCAGGGTCTGCTGGCAAACAAGCAACACCGTTCCTACTTGATTTTTGATACCTACCAGGCCAATTCCGCCATCACCAGCGGTTCGATAAATTTCGGCGTATCTTCCTGGACGAATTCCCGCGGAGGCCTGCCTACCTACCCTTTATCCATTCAGGCAGGTTTGCCCACCGGTGGCTTTACAGCCGCTGATTTCGCCAGCTTAAACCCCATGTACACCAGCGGGGCCATGCCACTTTTTAATGCTCTCGATGACAATTCGCTGGGTAGTGTTCAGGTCACTGTGGCCCCTAATACGGCTCCGGTCAGCGGGCAGGTTGTCTGGTACACCATCAATTTGCCATTGGGTTTCGTCGTGGCTTTCAATCAGGCCCGCCTTAATGGCTCCCGTTACCTGACACTCTCTGTGAAAGCAACCGACCCATACATGAACAGGGCGGAAATTTCCCAGATTGCGCCGAATGGCACCACTCTCAGGGTAAACACCATTTCCAGCACGCCTGAACCTCTCTCAATGGTCAGCCTGGGGGTCGGGGTCGGGCTGATCCTGTTGAAAAAGCGAATGAAAATACGCCAGAGCGGTCCGACCAACATCTGACTCAGAAATCATCAACTCTTATCACTGCCAGGCTTGGTTTGTTCATTCTGCTGGGCCAGTGTCCGGTTCAGGGCCCACGCCCGGTCCGGATCTGCCAAGGTCTGTGTCGGTGGAAATGGACACAACGGCACACTCTGCGTTGGCTCGCTCAGGACTTCGGCAATCGTGGTGCTGCAAAAGGCATTTTCCACCAGGGCCAGGGCCATATCCATCCGTGCATGAAGCGGGCATAGTGTCGAACCGTGCTCTGAAATGCCAAGCGGGCAGGTCTTGATCCGCTGAATCGGCTCTACGGCGTTCACCACCTCCAGCAAAGTCAGGTGATCAGGCGTTTTAGATAGCGTAATGCCACCGCCAAGCCCCCGCTGACTCTTCACAAGACCTGATTTACGCAGGCCACTGAGAATCTTCGCAAGATATGCCCGTGGCACATGTGTCGCTTCCGCCACTTCCTCGGTGGTGCTGGCCTTCGGGGCCTGCTGCGCCAAGTGCACTATCGCCCGCAGTGCATATTCCACTGTCTGTGTAAACATCACTCATCTCCATGATTCGATAGACTTACAGATAAATATATCCATAATCAGAGATCATGTAACCTCTGCATTTTGGAATTTTTTGTTTTTTGGCCATTCAGCCAGCTCAATTATTTAACAAAACCTTGTCTGAACAAGTAAATGCAAAAAAACGTTTTCGGGAAATCCGTTTTCTGGCAGACGAATCATCCTACTGAAGCGTAAAAAAAACGCCATTTCATGCTGCTTACGTCAGAACTGAATCAGGGTGCATCAATTGGCTGACACACCCTGATAATTCAAGTCCCGACAGTCATCACTTCTTCTTTTTCGCGTCAAAAGCGTTGGCGCTCTCTTCAGCATTGATCGATTCATCCTGCTTCCTGATCTCGGCCTTTTCGGCGTCAGTCAGTGGTTTCAGCTTGGATGGATCGGTGGTTGTCTGACTACCTGCTCCACAGCCGGTAACCAAAAAACTCACAAGCACGGGTATCAACAGATTCCGCAATTTCATTGCAATTATCCCTTCTCAGGAAGAGCCGGATTCAATATGAATCAGCACTGATAGGTTCATTATCATCAATCACACACAGCTTTCTGTGCGTGCTGGCATCAACAGTAAACTTGATGAACTTGACAGAGCCATCGGCAAATACCGCATTCGTCCCACCCGGGTGCGAACTGCCAAACATGCGCCGCCAAAGTGTACTGCCGGAATTTGGTGAAACAGGTGTGGCACAGACACCATTAAGTGCCGGTGCCGCAAAGTCGCTGATCGGTGCAAAATGGAAACGGATCACACATTCGTCCCAGCCAGCATTATTCCAACGCTCGTTATCGCCACCATCTGACCCATGCCTTGAAGGAGGCAGGCACTTTTCACCAGCCAGAATGGAATTGGATGTTCCATCTGTAAAGTCTGACAATCGCCTTTTGGCACCACGGGCTCCCCAGACAATTGCTCCCTTGCGACCACCTGTATTACCCAGGTTCACGGGCGTACGTTCGTCTGCAATGGGCTTCAGGCCATTTGGCGGGGGCGGCACGAATTGATCCGTATTGAAATCGCTGCTTGTGCACTCATAAAACTGACCCTGAAAAAATCCCGCATTACCTGCATAATCACTTCGGTAAAACGGTGTTGTACCATAGCCCTGTACTGCCCGGCGAGTCGGACAGTAAAAGCTGGAAATACCAACACGGGCCACATCATCTTCGCCATTGAAATTGGTCGGCCTGCCGGTATGGATCGCAGGACGTTCGAAATTTGCCAGGTTATAAACCTGCTGCTGTTCAATGTAAGGCATAATTTTGAACCAGTGACTCCAGCCACTGGGATGAGCCGCATTGCAGCAAGTGGTCGTGCCATATTGCGACCCGGCAGTTTCGTCGTAATTATAACCACCTGGTTGGGGTGCGCCTGAAGTTGATACCGCATTCGGATCACCATCATGAGGCCCCGTCGGCAGGTGGCCGTTGGCACTCTCAAAGTTCATGAATCCAAGACCAATCTGCTTCAGATTATTCACGCACTGGGCGCGACGGGCGGCCTCTCGGGCAGATTGTACAGCTGGCAGAAGTAAGGAAATCAGGACGGCGATGATCGCAATCACCACCAATAATTCAATCAGGGTAAACCCGTGTCGGCGAGCACGAATCGTGCGAATCATGGAACTGTCACTCCATAGATAATGAAAAC
>JBEITT010000130.1:0-12409 GCA_040374745.1 Planctomycetaceae bacterium
CAATCCATCACAGCCAAATGCTTCAGGAACCGCGCGACTTCCGGCTCTCTCATTTCGCGTGAATGCCGGTTGCCATGGGAAAAACACAACGATCTATCGGCCAGCAGCAGCACTATTCAAACGGGGTCGTGCAAATCCCGCAAATGCTGCCGCATCTGGTTAAGAATTTTCGGTTTGGCGGTTTTGGTCGGTTCATCACCAGTAAACGGAATCATATTGAAGAAATTGTTTCCGAGTCAGTGGAAAATTGGTCAGGTATTTCCAAATTGAGATTCTTGTAAAACTATCCCATCCTTGATATTCTTTATAAAAATTATGGGCGTATATTGTTGTTCTGTCGCTATAAAATTGGCCTTACTTGATGAGAGATGACTTTTCAGCAGCGACGAAACGAGTCCTCGCCGAGCGAGCCGCCTACACGTGCTCGAATCCTAGTTGTCGTCGAAATCAACTTGGTCCTGCACCTAGTGACAGTTCGAAATCTGTAAACCTTGGCAAAGCGGCACACATATGCGCCGCAGCAAGTGGTGGCCCGAGGTTCAACGTGAACCAAACGCCAGAACAGAGATCTTCAATCGAAAACGGAATTTTTTTATGCGGTGGTTGTGCTGATCTCGTAGATAAGGACAACGGCGTTGGACACTCGGCCGCAAAACTTCACAACTGGAAGGAATCTCATGAGCTTTGGATAAGGGACCGTCTGAACAAAGGAGAAATCGACAAATCTTCCTTTGACGGCGTTGTTTGGCAGGACATACGCTCCACCATCGGAACTGTCGGTCACGCGCAGACAGTCAATATCATACAAAGTGGAATCACCTATAGCGATGCACGCGAAATCGCTCTTGACGTCTACAAAGCCAACTATCTCAAACTATCAGAGAATGCAGCCCAAGTTGCTCGTCAACGTGCCGAAGAACTGACAGACCAATTTCTGAACAAACTTAAGGAACGGAATGCAGATGCAATTGCATCGATGGAATCTCCGGGTATGCAGCACGCGATGTTCAGCGCTCAGAAAGACTATGCTAGAACCGGTGACAAGGACCTCGAATCTCTACTTGTAGATATCCTAGTGGATCGCGCGGGCACCGCTGAGCGCAGTATCGAGCAGATCGTGTTGGACGAAGCACTTCAAATCGCACCGAAATTGACAGCGGAACAAATGGACGCTCTAACAGTTAATTTTTTGATTTCGCGCACTCAGAATACAACCGTGCAAAGCCTAGAAACATTTCTCGGATATCTGGATTTGAACATCGCCCCGTTTGTTACGACCCTTGCCAGCAACACTTCTTGTTACGAGCACCTCGAATACACCGGATGCGGAAGCCTGACGCCTATTGGCGGAATTAAACCAATTAGCCAGCTGTACAAACAGATTTATCATGGCCTGTTTGTGAAAGGATTCGACGACGAGGCTTGGAAAGAACGCTTTCCCGATAGACCTGACCTGCTGAAATGGGCTGTGGTGACGTGCCAACAGGATTCCTCAAAGTTTCAAATAAGTGCGATGAATGAGGATGTATTAAAAACTCTTTGCGAACAACATAGTGTATCGAGCGACGACTTGGATAAGATAAAACAGCTTTTCAATTTCTCGCCTATGACCGACGTTGTGGTAAAAGACTACATTACTGGTGCGCGACCAGAACTTCAGAAATTGTTTGATGCATGGGAAAACAGTCAGATTTCGAAAATGACATTGACCACTGTTGGCATCGCAGTTGCGCATGCCAATTTTCGTAGGCGCACGGGCCAAAAACTTGACCTAAGTATCTGGGTGAAGTGACCCCAGAAATCGCGACCGAGCAATCCGTGGGCAAGAAGAAATGAGGTTATTTTACTTTTTGAAAGAAAAGTGGGTATTCTGGTTTTCCATGCCTTTATTGCTAGGCCTTGTGCTAAAAAGTTAAATTGACATCATTTCCTGCAAGCTGAAAGAAATGACGCCGGCGTTAAGGGTGATAGGCTGTGCATAACCCAGGTTGGGAATTCCGTTCATTATAAAATAACGAAAATTCCAAGTGGCAATCCGATTGTTAATACAATCACTCAAGCCAAATGGAATTTGGTCGTATCAAACTCGTCTGTGCTGATTGCTTAATGAATCAGAAGAATGGCCTATCATCTTCTCCAAACGGATCTTCTAAGCCTGCGGCTGATGACAAATGGGTGGCCAGCGCTTTTACAAAGCTTGGCAAATGTGTGATCATCCTCTTCCGCACATCAAAATTGCATTCGATGAGTGGTTTCGATTGGCAAGAGATTGAATTCTTATCTTTAAAGTAGGGACCACCAGGCCCATCTACTTCAACGAGTGCATTGCATTCGATTAAATCGTAGAAGAGTCGAAATCGACCTTTTAAATCCGACTTCCACGCAAGTATTTCTTCTTGCATACGACCTTCACCTTGGCCATATTCATCCATCCTTTGAGAAAATTCATACTCATCATTGGCAAAGAAGTTTTCGCCAAGTGAAAAGATAAAATCCTCTTTGGGAGCATGAGAATTTAAGTAGTTCTCAAGTTCCTTGATATCTTTTGAGATCTGATTGCGTATTTCAGCAAAATTCTCAATGATATGTTTGCTATCATCAATAGCTTGTTGCAAGGCTTCGGAATAGAAGCCTGAGGAATGCTCAGACATAATATCACATTCTTTCTGTAACGTAGGGGCATAAGGCGTCAGCCTTACCGATTCTTATCCAGTCAAGGACGATTCGTATGCCAGTCAAGGCAATTTAAAAATATCAGAAGCTTGGTCACTCGTCAAGTATATACCTCAAGTTTAAAAAAATTTCTGAAAGCTTCTTTTATAGAAATTAATTTCATAAGTTAATAAGGAATGGATTCATTCTGCTTTTTGTTCACGCCTCCAGTGATCCTACTGTCCCCGAGGCATCGAAGCCTGTAGCCGGTGGTTGAGCGAATCAATACCACCGGTGAACTCGTACCCACCACAAAATAATGTAGCATCACTTAGCCTAGCCAAAATTCGGTCGCCAGCGGCGACACCTATGCACAGATATGGCCTCTGGCCATCAGTAATAATCACAATTTATTTTTCCAATTGGTCGCCAGCGGCGACACCTATGCATAGCCATGGCCTCCGCATGTGTAAATGGGCCATTCTACTTTTCCAAAGACTCAAATCGATTATGACCTTATTATTCAGTAACAATAAGAAAATTCAGACCCGGATGGGTGGATTAAAATTATCACGATCTAAACATCGGAACGATCAATTTGACCTTAATTATAAGACTTAAGCCAACAATTTGTTTCTAAACTCCCAATTAAAGTAGAATGACCCATTATTCATCCAAACCAATTAAGCCTTAGCCGAAACCTTGCCTCTGTTGCTTCAGGAACAAGGCTTCGGCGGCGTTTTCCTCTGAAAAACCTGGAAGTTACTTTTTATGATTATGGCCCATCTCTTTGGCCATCTCTTCACAAAGCCGATGACACTTCTTAAGCGACTCGACCATTGCAGTCATTTCCGGGTCGTTCAATTTCTCGCATTCAACGATACATTTTTCACAACTCTCAGCGCATGCGCAGCAAGTTATGCTCATCAATGGGCTCCGTCGATCAACCAGCTTTGCAACCATCAGGCATATATCCGAACAATCGTTGCAAAGTGCCGTCGCTTTTTCATAGAGCTTCATGCCGCCAACAACCTTGCCATGACAATGTCTAAAGCCCTTGGTGCATTTGCGGGAACAATCATAGCAGGCATCCGCGCAATTCTCATGCATATCGTCGGTGTTCGTCTTTCCTTCCTGAGCATGCGAGTTTGTCGCCGATGTGGTCTCCATCCCTATTACCGAAGCACCAAATAAAACCATCAAGTTCCTGCGATCCATGGCTTTTCTCCCTGATCTTTTTTGGAATGTCATTGTGCTGCTGACTGAATTGAAATTCATTTCAACCCAGCAAATGATTTGCGTTACTCGTACAGCAGGCTGTACGGCACCGGGCCTTGATTCAATTTGATTCAACTGCGTTTGATTCAATCGAAACTGCCCAATTCTGATTGTTTGTTAGCTTTCAAATGAAATCAATTGAATTTCAATTTGCCCTGACACCAGTTCTGCCATATACTGACAATTTCATTCGGCAGATCCAATGGATACCTCTCTTCAGCAACTTGCCGCAGTCGCCGGTTTGACATTTCCAGGATTAACATTGATTGATTAAAAAGCCAATCTCAGACCATCTTGCACGCCAGCCGTGAATCTTGCACCGCCTCAATGAACCAGGTATGTCCACCAATTTCAGAAAGCTATACCGACAGAGCGTGTTAAAATTTAACCAAGATAACGGCAAATCAACCGTGGAAGCGTTCAAAACATTACATCTCGACTGATCCACTGGTGCTGATCATTCTCAGAAGAATCCCGTGTTGTTAATTCCGCAGATCCCTGCAAAAACTCTTCCAACTATTCCGATTGCAGCATTCCCGAATGAATTCAAAAACAACACACCGTACCTCGGGCTTATTAACATTACGTTTGTTGTAAAACCAATTTACACTTGATATTATGATGTATCAGTGGCAATTTCAATTGCCTTCACAAGGCGTTATGAAACTGACCTGGCAGAGTTCATCGTTGTCAGTCGCTGCAAACCCCGAACATCCATTCGCATGCAATCAGATACAACCAGATACAACGAATCTCAGTCGCCGGAAGATCTCCTGACCTGCAAAATTCTCTCAGAAGAAATTGATCAAGCACTTCCAGACGCCGAAAACAAAATCTGGCACGCTCATCCCGTATGGTTTCTCGATGGCAATCCCGTGGTCGGCTACAGCAAGCTCAAGGGGTGCATTCGTTTGCTTTTCTGGAGCGGACAATCGTTCTCGACACCTGGCTTGATTCCAGAGGGCAAGTTTAAGGCAGCTGAAGCCCGTTTCACCTCCAACGACCAGATTGACCGCATTCTTCTCAGGAAATGGCTTGCTGAGTCTCGCACAATACAGTGGGACTATAAGAATATCGTGAAACGTAAAGGTAAGCTGGAGTTCTTGAAGCCGGCAACATAGGGCGGCCAACGCGGGTCATATTCAAGATGCTCAGTGAGGCCATTAGTTTGAATCATCCTCTCAAGTGGCACAAAAGCACTGTTCTTTTCAGCATCACGTCTCTCCGTCACTTGTCTTTCACCCCGCCGGCCATTTCCAGCAGGGCTTCCATAAGTTTGACAGAGGCCTGCGGTTCCAGATAATTCGTGCCGGGCCAGGTTTCATAGCCGCCAAGTTCAAAGTGTCGGGGCGTCGGCAGATAGCCCATATAGGCGTGGCTCAGCTCGACCATGAACGACTTGGCAAACGGGCTTCGCTTCTTGAACTCAAGGCCCGTTTCTACGAATGTCTCGCACGGCGAGCTGCCAATGCAGATCTCACCGATTTTCAGCACCTGCACCGGCATGCGGGCCGGGTTTGATGCCTCGGCCAGTCGCTGCACCCGACCGGCATAACTCTGGGCGATTACGTCCTTGTTCTGCCCAGCCTTGCCTTTGGCTTCCATCTCTCTGGCCCATTCCAGCATCTCTGGGCTGATTTGCCGCCAGGCCATATCAAGCTCGCGATATTTCGCGGCCAGCGGGGCCGTGCCGCTCCACTCCAGCTTCTGATAAGCCTCAGCCACCTTGGCGGCCACATCGCCGGCCACATATTGCATCTGGGCATAGGCGGGCTTTGATGGCCGGGGCGTCTTGAAATTGATGTTGTTTATGTCGCCACTGGTGCCATTGGCCATCGCGGCCACGAATTTCGAGTTGGCATCGCCGCCCGACATCAGTCGTTTCAGCGTTTCGCAATAAGCACCGTAATAATCGGCAGAAATATCGGCACTGCCCACTCCGCCTACGTAATGCAGAGAATAGGCAGAGTAGATGGCAATCGGCTTGCCGCCAGGCTCGCGCAGGGCCACAAAGCTCACGGTGGGGTCAATAGGCCCGGCCGGTTCCATCAGGTTGGGGCTGCCCGCGGGCGGGTTCATCTTTACTTTGTCGATCTTGCCAAAAGGGTTGGGCGGCGCGGTGCCTTCCTTCATGAACCACCTGCGATTAAAAACGTGCTCGGGCACATCCACACGTCCAAAGGCCACTTCGGCCGGTCGCAGGGCATTCACGGCTCGCTGCACGCCGTCGGCAATGCGCCGGGCGACAAATTTCTGATAGTCGTCAAGCTGGACCTCACTTCGATAACCCGCAGACCCCAGTGCACTGCTGGCCGAATGTGTGTGCGTCGCCGAAATCAGCACATTTTCAGGCCGGATACCCGTCTGAGACATAATAAGCCGCCTGGCTTCAATGCTGAGGCTGCGGTGAAAGCCCAGAAGATCGCAAACCACCAGAGCGATTTTGGTGCTTCCATCGTCAAGAACGATGCAGCGTGCCTTGAGTTCGTCGTGAATGTCCTTACTGGGAAAGGGTGAAAATCCGCCGACGATACTCTCGCCCAGCCCAGGCGTAATGTCGCTGACGGCCGCACCGGCCTTCAGTGGCGGCCTTGCCGGTTCGGCGGCAAAAGTAGCGGCAAGTGAAAAGCCAACGGCGAGAATCGGCAGGAATTTCATGGGCGGGTATTTCCTACACATGGAAGAGATCAGGCAGTTTAAGTTCCAAGGCAGCGATACAGTAGTCAACGGCCAATGGATGATTAATCATGATAACTGGCAAGCCAGGGCGAGGGTAGTTTTTACTTTGAATTGAAAAATTACGCAAAAGTAGAATGAGAAGTGAAAGATCGATTCTTAGATAATTAAGATTACCTTTTAACGGTTAAATCTGGATTAAAACCAACACCGGAGACGAAACAATCGCTTATTTCATCATTCCAGCATTGCCGTCTGCGTCTGTCAGGGTTTTGCCTGACGATTGATAACGAATTGATTGATGGAATCAGCAATCCACTGAGCGCAATCCCGAGAAATCGCCCCCGGATAAAAAAGCGTCTCGCATGACTCTTCAATCCGGTCAATCAATAGCTTTCCATCCTCTTCCACCTGAAGAGACTTAACCTTATTTAATTCAAAAACCCTTGTGTAATCAAACTTGCCATCATTTATCTCGTTCAAAAGTTGTCTGTCATCCAGTTTCAATTCCCAAATTCCTTTTCTGCTGCCGCTCATCAAGCGAATCACTAATATCCATAAAACCCAAAAGCCAAACATAAATGCAATTCCCGTGAATTTACCGGAATCTTGCCCGTTAATCTTGATTGGCACATCAGAGCCAATACTCATAATAATACCGCCCCAGGCAACTGCACTTCCCCATAAGTAGAGGAGATATGTCAAACAGCCTTTCAATTTAATGGTCCGATTATTTCTGTTCATTACATTTCCGGTTAAATTCAGAAAGTTATTTTCTGAAGAATGAGCTGCCGGATGATAAAGTCCTTGTATAAATTTAAATAAGCGTTGCCACATGTCGGGTTGGCGATTTAATTTGATTCCGAGATGAATTGGCGGATCTGGAAATTGATCGAATAAGGCCATGGTATTTATCGCAGGATCAACTTTGATTGATTCATGATTTTTTGCTTCCGCTTTCACCATTCCCATAACCGTATTGCATGTAATTCCAAAACAAACAATAAAAACGATCGTTGTCAAAACAGTGAATAGCCCAAGTCCGAAATTTACACCCGGATGAATGATTGCATATGACGGGTCATTGGGGTTGTAAAACACTTTGAATTTCAAACCCACAGGATGAGTGCCTACAATGTTCCTATGATAATCCTCGTCGCTTGATTTTGTATCTAAGACTGAGATTCGCGAGGATGAAAAGACTTTAGATCCGACGCTATATTGATATTCTACCTCTATATCATATGTAGAGCCATCTGAATCACGAGTAACTTTCAATTCGGATCTTCGAACAACGGCATCGGCCTGAGGCCAGGATTTTGCCGATTGACCTTTGTAAACGAGATAAAGAAAAATGACCATTCCGACAAATCCTAAAATGGAAAAAGAGCTGATAAACATCAGAAATTTTTTCTCGGAACGTGAAACAAGAATCGATTTACTCCTGAATTCTTTTATTGCAATGACTCACCAAAGCCTATCACTGCACCATCCTATAGAATTTTACTTTCTGGAATGGCCCAAAAACCTTATGGCCGGCTGCGCCCTGAGGTCTTTGTTGCTTCAAGCAGTCGTTTCAGTTCCGCGGCTTTTTCAGGCTGGCGGCGAATCAGGTTGACCCGCTCGCCGGGGTCGTTGGCAAGGTCATAAAGCTGTTCTTTCGCGTCAGGTTCGGTATCGGGCAAGGCAAAAACCTTGATCGGCGGGTTCTCGTAGTTGTTTCCACCCGAACCCTGATGATTCAGATATTTCCACGACCCCTGGCGAATCGATAACGTCTGGCCACCCCGAAAAGCCTGTACCAGCAAAATGGGCCTGACCGGTGCAGTGGCCCTGCCTTCCAGCACGGGCAGCATGTTAAAACTGTCTTCGGCTGAATCGCGTGGCAGTTCGACATTCGTCACGGCGGCAATGGTTGCCATCAGGTCGGTCAGGCTCAGCATCTGGTCGCTGGTTGATCCAGGCTTCACCCGGCCCGGCCAGCGCACGATAAACGGCACGCGGTGCCCGCCTTCCCAGTTGTCGCGTTTAATGCCGCGCCAGGGCCGGGCGCCATCATGCTGATAATCGGCCCGCATGTGGATCACCGGAGTGGTTTCCGGACCATTGTCGCTTGTAAAAATCACCATGGTATTTTCGGCCAGACCCAGCTTTTCCAGATCGCCCAGCAGTTCACCTACTATAAAGTCCATTTCAGCCAGAAAGTCGCCATGCGGGCCCGCCCCCGACACCCCTTGAAAGCGTTTGCTGGCAAACGACGGCAAATGCACGGCCTGCATGGCATGGTAGAGAAAAAACGGCTTATCCGGCGATTTACGGACATGATCTGCCAGAAATTCGCGGCTTTTGGCCAGAAAAACCTGATCCACTTCTTCTATGGGGAAATCGGGGGCTATAAGCCCGGCCCGGCAGTCGTTGGCATAAGCATGGCGGGGCAGCTTTGATTTATCGACAGGCCCGACAGGCGTCACAGGAATGCGGTCGCCGTCAATAAAAGCATAAAGCCAGTCGGTCGTCGGGCAGCAGGCTGTGCCGAAAAATTTCTCGAAGCCGTGGTCCAGCGGCCCGCCCTCAATTCGCCGGGCAAAATCAATGCGCTTCACCGATTCCAGCCTGCCATCATGAATCGTCTGGCCTTCGGCATCGCGAAATGTCAAACCAATATGCCACTTGCCGACGGCTGCCGTTGAATAGCCCTGTCGCTGCAGCATGGCCGGCAAAGTGAGCCGCCCCGGCGCGATCAATGATGGCCCGCCTGTGCCCGTGAAAACGGTTCCGCCGCGTGGCACGCGAAACGCCATCTGCCCTGTCATCAGGCTGTATCGGGTGGGTGTGCAGACCGTGGCAGGGCTATGTGCATCAGTAAATCGCATCCCTTCACGGGCCAGACTGTCGAGATGCGGTGTGGCCACTCTCGACCCGGCATTATAGGCCCGTACATCGCCATAACCCAGATCATCCGCCAATATCAGCAGAATATTCGGCTTTCGGGCCTCTGCGGCCTGCGTTGAAGCCATCACCAGAAAAAACAGGGCCCAATTGATAAAGCTGATTTTCATTTTGATTGCAATTCGGCAAGAGTAGTTGAATTTCGTTGATAAAAATTATTATCCTCGACAAGCAGAGAAAAGTGGAGAATTTTCTTTTTTATGATGATGTTGTAACTGCTTGGAATTTGATCATTCTGGTTCTGCACAAAACCTGATTCCCCTCTGCCGAATCGTGATGTTGTGAGTGAGGCTCAGATCGGGCAGCGGTTAAAATAGCCGCATCCCGTTGTGGCCAGGCCCTGTCGCCGTTTCATCATGCTCATCACCGCTTCGACATGGCTCCTCTGGCTATCTTTTGAAAAGTTCAAAGTTCCACTTCATCGGCCTTCCATGTCGACCAGCGTCTGGATTTCTCACCGGTCTGCCGTGATTTGGCGGAATATAACTTGCAATAACAACTTATATACCAGGAACCAGCGGCTGGAATGATGCGTTTCAATTCCAGACGATTCCACAGCAGCCATCTTGACCATACGACGCCGCGAAATCGCTCTCTGCAAAGTCGTCCGATGTGGCGTTTTGAAAAGCCCGATGTTGCTTCTCGGATCAGCCGATCGCGACACCCCGCAGCATGGCTCGTGGTTGAACTGCACGTTTCAAGAATGCAAACCTTTTTCACGAGTGACACTTTAAAAAAATATGGACAGGATCTCAGGCTTTTTGAGATGCTGAGTTCAGTGTATTGACTGCCAGATATGGAATCACACATGCTCGGATCTTCATAAGATCATGAAAAACAAACTGATCGAAACAGACGGTGTTTCACTTTTTTCCGAGTCATTTGGTGATCCCAATCATCCTGCAATTATTCTTGTCATGGGCGCCATGTCTTCCGGCATCTGGTGGCCTGATGATTTCTGCATCCAACTAGCCAGCAGAAATCGATACATCATCAGGTATGATCACCGTGATACTGGTCGATCAACCAGTTACAATCCCGGCGAAAATAGTTATTCATTGACAGATCTTGCTGATGATGCCATCAAAGTCCTCCAGGGCTATGCCTTATGTCAGGCACACTTCGTTGGAATGTCGCTTGGCGGATTTCTCAGCCAGATCCTTGCCCTGAAATACCCGGAAAGGATCCTGAGCCTTACACTGATTGCCTCAGAATGCCTTGCAGAAACCGACCCGCAGATGCCAACGATGGACCCGGCAATCTTGCAATATCATGCAGGCGCCGAGAAGGTTTGCTGGTCAGACCGAGCCGCAGTGGTAGATTATCTGGTCGGTGCATGGCGCATTCTTTCAGGCTCCGCCCATCCTTTCGACGATGCCGCAATTCGCTTAATTGCCAGTGCCGACTTTGATCGCACACCAAATATTTTGACAACATTCAATCATGCAACTTTAGGTATGGATAATTTACAGGGATGGCTGGGAAGACTGCAGGAGATCCGGTCGCCGACACTTGTCATTCATGGAACAGAAGATCCGGTGCTTCCATATGCTCATGGCCTTGCACTGAAAACGGCAATCAGTGGAGCAGAACTTCTGACCCTTCAGGGAACGGGGCATGAGTTACATAGGGCGGATTGGCCTGTCATTCTCAATGCAATTGAGAGACATACGGCTCAATGACTCGGCCTACTCTGTCGATTAAATTTCCACCTGGTGTATTTTAGATTTTCTGCCCCCAACGGCGTCATTCCCTGGCAATTCGCTGATCAAGTCGTCCGGCATCAGTTCCACCACCCGGCCATCCCGCCAGATCACGATTCCCCGGCCAAACTTGGCCTCTTTTTCTCTGGCCCTGCGGGCTTCGCGCTGCAGGGCTTACTCCACATCGGCAAGTTGTGCCACAAATTCAAAGTCTCTGACTCTGAATTCTGAAGGATCTTGTCAACATTCCGGCTCAAACGCCCAAAGCCCTTGCGTATTGAGGTCGGCATTCACAAAACTGTGCATGCCGCCTCGTTCGGTAAAAATCCCGGGAAAATGTTATTTTTTCTGACCCGTTCGGGCCGGCAATAATGATGATTCGCTTGCCGCGCCGGTTCGTTGCTCGGCCTTCAGGCTGAAGGTCACTCATTCGCCTGCTGTTTCATCACCTTGCGGATTTTGATGTATTCCTCAAGGTCAAACGCATCGCCCCGGCAAATTTCCAAAGCGGGCTTTTCAATCGCTTCAATCCGGGCACAGGCCTCGGCCACCTTATCGGCGATTTCATGCGGAATCACGCACACGCCATGCTTGTCGCCATGCAGCAGGTCGCCGGGCCGAATTTCCACGCCGGCAATGCGCACCGGCTTGCCGAAATCAACCAGCCGCACATAGGCGTGGCTCACGCAGGGGTTCAGGCCGAAGAGGTGGAAGCCCAGGGCGGCCACTTCGTCGAGGTCGCGTGGGCAACCGCTGGTGATATGCCCCACACACCCCAGTTTTTTGTGGATCAGGGCGGTAACTTCGCCAAACTGGGCCCCCACGCCGGGCGTGATGTCCAGGTCTTCACCCACGGCCACCTTCGGCCCCGGCACCGAGGCTACATAACGCAGGTAATCGGCCAGAATATCGCCCCCTTTGGCCGCAATTTCACCTTCGTGGGCCGGCAGGGCGCGGGTCTGTGCAGTCACGGCATAGCCCAGCATCACGCCGAGGTCGGGTAGCAGGCAGCGAATCTGGTGCGGCAGATATCCGGTGTGACGCGGCCGAACCTTGAAAAGTTCGATGGCGTTCGAGATGGTGGGCGAATTATAGCGTCGCAGTTCGGCGAGTTGTGCTTCGGAAAGAACAGGGAATGGGGCGGACATGAG
>JBEITT010000101.1:0-18740 GCA_040374745.1 Planctomycetaceae bacterium
CCAGAGGTCTCTTTAATGCTTCGGTCACACGGTCGGCTGCTGCCCCGGCATCAGCTGATGCTTTGCCGCCACCGTCAATCGCACCACCAGCCACAGGCGGCAGAAATCGCTTGACCAGCGTACCGGTTCCAAAACCAATGAAACTGGCTCCGTAGCCCACCCCATAGCCTGATATATAAAAGATTTCCTTCACAAAGCCATAGGCATTGGCAAGCGTGCTTTCACGCTGAGATACAGCCGCCGGTGGAATTTCCAGAACTTTGCCCTGATCACGCAGGTGTCGTTCCTGGAAGACGTGCTTGGCCGTGATGGAAAGATGGTGAAAATACTCAAAATCGTTATAAACCGAAACCAAGACGCCCATATATGGGACAAACTCCATGATCGAGCCTTCGGCAAAGCCCGCTCCGATCTCCTTCTCAATCTCTTCGTTTTCGGCCTGGAGTTCCGCCTTGGTTAATTCTGTAAACTCAAGTGATCGAAGACGATGCAGTAATTCCTGCCGCTTTTCGACTTTTGTTTCGTGGGCCAGGATGATCAGCCCTTTCAGATAGGCATCTGCTGATTTGCCTTCAAGCGTGTATCCGTAACAATGGGCAAATCGTTTCAGGAAAGTGATTACTTCCCTTGCCTGAAATGGCATATTAGCCAGTTCGGTCGCAATCCCGCCAGCTTCTGAAAGCACGGCTTCCGTAAGCCCGACAGCCTCTGCCTTGCGTTCAATCTGGTCAGTCAGCTTGTCGCAATCTTCCAGTGTTCGGTATTTAAGATCCTCAATGGCATTGACATGCGCCAGATTTTTGATTTCGGTTTTCGTATCAATCCGCTCGGCAAGTTCAAATGCCTTCACCAGAAGGTCGCCCACATGAGTGTGTGGCACGATCGATCCAATTTTGTCGTAAACCGCACCTGTCAAACGACCCAGGGTCGATTCCAGCACGCTTGGCCGAAGTGCTTTCCAGTTGGCAATCTCGGCAATCTGTTTTTCTTCGTAAGCAGTAAGTGTCATGGGAGTTACAGCCTTGTTGCGTTCGGAATCGGAATAATTCATTAATTTTACCCTGTCGAGTGCAGAATGTCCAGTTTGCCAACGGTCGAATTTCATGGAATTCATGATAGTTTCCATGCGTCTTCAAGAAACGAAATGGATGATCCTGAGAAATCGGAAGATCGTTGAAATCTTCTGCTTGACTTGGCGGTGAAACTATCCGAGATTAATGTTGAACAAGTTGATCGGTCGGGCAATTCGGTCGGGGGCCTTAATTGATGTGGAAGATCACTGGCGAGAACGACCTTTACAGCCGCGACTGCGATGGTCGTACACGACGATCGTTTCTTCGCACCGGTGTGATTGGCGGCCTGACTTTACCTGGATTCCTTCGCCTTCGAGCGAGTTCAGCGGCCATCGCCCCAATCGCAGGCAACAAGAGCGTGGTGCTGTTCTGGTGCAGCGGTGGCCCGGGGCACATGGAAACTTTCGACCCGAAGCCCGATGCACCCGATGGTTTTCGCGGTCCCTTCGGTGCCATTCCCACTGCCCTGCCGGGCGTGCATTTTGGCGAACTGATGCCTCACCATGCCCGTATTGCTGACAAATTCAGCGTCGTTCGCACGGTGAATCATGGCTCGGGAGACCACACCAAAGGCAACCACTGGATGCTGACAGGTTTTGAGGGTCCTGCCTTCAATGCCCCTGACAACACCGTGCAGAAACGGCCCGCCATGGGCAGTGTGGTGGCTCGGCTGAGGTCAAACCGGACGCCCGGCCTGCCGCCTTACATAGCAGTCCCTAATTTACGGGGCGGTACTGATAATCTCTTTCACTACGCCACATATCTGGGTGGTTCGGCGAATCCTTTTGTCGTTGATTCCGACCCGAACGAGGCCAATTACCGGGTTCGAAATCTGGCACTGCCAGGCGATCTTTCCCTTGGCCGACTGGCTGATCGACGTCGGGTGCTGGGCATGGTTGACCAGTCACGCCGCTGGGGCGAAATGCACCTGGATAATATGGATATTTACCAGCAGAAGGCCTTTGACATGCTGACGGGCCGGAAAGTGGTTGAAGCCTTTGACATTTCACGAGAGAGCCCGGCCACCCGTGAACGATATGGGCGTCACACTTTTGGCCAGAGTGCTCTTCTTGCCCGCCGCATGGTTGAAGCAGGTACGCCTTTTGTCACCGTCAATTGTGTGCCATGGGATCACCATGGCACGCCGCCGCAGATGAAAACCGAAGAAGGAGCGAGAAAGCTGATTCCGCCGCTGGACAGAGCCGTGACTGCCCTTATTGAAGACCTGATGCAGCGGGGCCTGTTTGAATCGACACTCGTCGTGGTGATGGGTGAATTCGGACGGACCCCCCGCATGAACAAAGATGCCGGCCGCGACCACTGGGGCAACACGTTTTCTGTGGCGTTTTCGAGTGGTGGTATGAACATGGGGCAGATGATCGGCAAATCAAGTGCCCGTGGCGAATATGTGCTTGACCGGCCAGTGAGCCCACAAGACGTGGCTGCAACAGTTTATCAATTTCTTGGAATAGATTCGCGAAGCATTACTTTTGAAGACAGGACAGGACGTCCGACATACGTCATTGAAAAAGGCGAGCCGATTTCCGAGCTTTTTGTCTGACGGAAGCAATACCCATGCCCGATTCGACGATTGACGTCGCCGCAGTAATTACGCAGTGGACAACCAACAGCCACGCCGACGTGATTTTGAGCAGGATTTGTGAACCGGCGGCCTGGGGCCATGAAAAACCGTTTGATTTGCGTATCAAGCGGATTTATGTCGACTATTTTGCCGAAAAAGATCTGGCAAGGGAAACAGCTGCCCGCCATGGTATAGAGATTTGCAGCAGTATTCACGAGGCCGTTGCAGGGAAGGAGGGCCGACTGGATGTCAAAGGCGTGATCGCCATTGGCGAACATGGCCCTTATATTCGTAATACTAAAGGGCAGCAGCTATACCCGCGACGCCGGTTTCTCGACGAAATTGCCGAGTGCTTCCGCAGGGTCGGCAGTACGGTGCCCGTCTTTTCTGATAAGCACCTCAGCTATGAACCTGTCTTTTCACAGTGGATTATTCAAACATATAAGCATATGAATATTCCCCTGATGGCCGGCTCTAGCCTGCCTTTAGGCTGGCGGTATCCTGAAGAGACTTTACCGCTTGGCACAAAGCTAGATCGAGCATATGCCCAGGGCTATTCCGACCTTGATGCTTACGGTTTTCATACGCTTGAAACGCTGCAGTGCCAGGTAGAGCGAAGGGCAGGCGGCGAATCGGGTGTGAATTCTGTTCGGGCGGTGGCCAGTGGTGAAAAAGCCTGGGAAACCGCAGAGTTCCCTAAAGATTTGTGGCAAAAATTATTTGATCGATACCAGTCGCGACCTCAGCACCGCAAATTGCCCTCTTATCGTAGAACTGATGAACTTTGGGAAATTAAATACTCTGATGGACTTGTCGCCCATGTCGGTATTCTGACAAGTGAAGGAGAAGTCTGGGGCGTGGCTCTTCAGGACGAGCGAAAGCATGTGCAGGCCACGGTTTTTGAGTTGGAAGATCGACGCCCGTTTGGCCACTTTGGGCATCTGACAAGAGCCATAGAAACGATGGTGAAAACGGGCAAGGCTCCCTATCCTGTAGAGCGAACATACCTGACCACAGGCATGCTGGCTGCTTTGCTGCAAAGTCGCTCAGAGGGTGGCCGGGAGGTTCAGACCCCTTTTCTTTCGGGAGTCAGTTATCAACCGGTCGAATGGCCATTCGCAAGGGGCACGCTGGGCAATCCGGCCTGATCGATCGCAACTGAAACGTCCGGCAGATCGCCATTGGCAAGATACCAGTTGCTATCGATTCCCTGAACCAAATAAGTTGAGAAATCATACGAAGCAACAGGCCCTGCCGCCCTTCGGCCACGAATCATTATCATGATTCGGCATTGAACCTGGCGGCTGAATGATTCTATTTCATTCGGTTCTTCAAGATAGTTTTGGATTTGAATAACAATGGGTGTCAAAGGCCAGGCTCCTGCCCGGTGCCGCGACTCGCGTGTTTTCTGCTTCCAGTATAATCTGAAACCTTCAAAATTGCTGAAATTGCGACAACTTTTCGCCTCGTTTGCCAAAAGCAGCCACATTCGTCGATAAAGTGGACCATGATGTTCAAGCGATTCAAAATATGTCTTGAGGGCCCGGGCAGGGGTGCTGTTATCTGGTTTTTCCGAGCCTATCAGCAGCGGATAAGCCGCCAGGAGATTGACCAACAGTCCGACCACGCAGATCGTGCCGGCAATATGAATGGTTTGCCAGCCAGAAAATAGCCACACGGCCATGATTGTAAGGGCTGTGGTAAAAGTCAGCCTGACAATTGCAGGACCGGACTCAGCCGACCATGTCCAGATTTGTTTTGGCAGGTTTTGAGCAGGCTGAAGTTCAGACGACGAGGGCTTTTGATCCTCTGCCGGCATTGAAACATGGTCGTCCTGTGAAAGGTCATCCACCGACATCAATCCCAACGCAGCGTTTCACGTGGCCAGATCATTGCCTTGCCTTTTTCGGGTACGACGAGCAGATCAGGCAGTATTCGCCCGCCAAGAAAAACCCCTGAGACGCTGAAACTGCGTGCCAGGTCTGGCATTCGGCAGTGAATCAGTTCCGCAGATTTGGTACGCAGCGGTCGGGCAGTCAGGCCGTCATCCTGTTTTTGAAGCAGCCAGAAGAGGGGAAATTCTTCCAATGGTTTGTCAATTGTGATTTCCAGCCAGTCAGCCAGTCTTCCTGCAGCGAACTTTGGGACTGAGACAATAATTTCAACCGCCCCTGGTACAGTCCAGGCACCAGCCCAAAGGTGTACCAGTCCGGATCGCCGCCCGCGTCCGCCCAGAGCAATGGGTCGCTTTCGTACGTCTGTCAATTTAACCGGCGAACCAAGCTCCATTTTGTCCTGCCTCGGCCAGCAAGCCAGGTGGCCCTCGGCGTCAAAACCGATCACATCGGGCTCGCTGCCTCCATTCCAGTGTGCCACAGCCAATTGCGATCTGGGCGATGCAAACATCGGCTTGCCCTCACATGACACGCGGTCTGCAAAGTCCAGCCGGGGCTGGGTCTTGGCACCATTGTTACGCATGTACCAGACAGCACCCCTTGCATCGGTTAGAAGCACATCAAATCGTTGGTGTGCTGTCCAGTCGTTCAAAACCGGACAACTATAACGGGGAGGCGAGGTGTCCATATTTGCGTGGCGGCGGCTATCGCGATTGGGAACGACAAAAGGCAGGCCACCTGATTCCAGCCTTTCGGGGCTTCCCAGTGCCGGGCTGCCGGGCTTGCCGCGGTCAGCATAAAGTGTCAGGCCCCCAAGGGTGTCGCCGACGACCAAGTCCATGCCGCCATCGTTGTCCCAGTCAATCGCCGTGACAACGGCATCAGGCCCAAATACCAATTCGCTCACGCCTCGGGTTACCACCAGCTTTGGTTCACCAAGCGTGCTGACGGAAGCTGCTTCAGCCAGGGAAATGTGCCCGACTGAGTTAACTATGACCAGCCGCCCCGGATTGCCGGAATATTGTTTCACCCATTTCAGGCTTGATAGGCCCCCGACAAGCACTGTGGGGGTGCCATTGCTGCGCACCACATGCCTGGGTTTGCCTGTACCGGGTGGCAGGGCGCCTCCGAAATTTGTCAGGAGATTCAAATTGCCTTTTTCGTCGAGATGCAGCAACTGATCAGAGCCAGAACCGGCCCAGGCCACATGCACAAGCCTGTTCCCGCTGCCACCGGACAGCAGACGATCGGCATCGGCATCTGCCAGCTGCAATGGTAAGTAACCATGCAAAATACTGTCGCCTCGCCTTTCCAACAGAAAAAGGCCCGTGCCGCCCGGCTCTCGTTCGGGCGAAATCTGAAAAAGAGCTTCCAGACGGCCGCGCCCAAACCAGTCTGTCAATTGCATTGACTTGATCCGTCCTGGATTGACCGGCAAACCCAGATCGACTGCAGTTCCGATTTTCAGAGGCTCGACTTTCCTGCCGGCCAGAGCATCGTTCAGCTCAACCGAGACATAAAGGTCGCCAGTCGATCGGCAAATTCCAAGCCAGATCACGTTGCCGGTCTGGTCGCAGGTCCGGGCGTCGAAAGCAGCCCAACTGTAACCTTCAAAAAGCGGGCAGGGGGCTTCAACCACAGGTTGATCGGCTGAATCCACCAAAGCCACATGCAGCTGCCCGTTATGGTCAGCCATCAGCAGCCATTCACGCGAACTGGCATAGACAAGCGTCGCACTGGCACCCTGGCCAAGTTCAAGCGGCAACCCCTTGATACTTTCATGAAAGCTCAGAATAAAAGGTTCTCGCGACTCTTCTACATGAGTCACTGTGGATGGCTCCTGCGGCCTTGGTTCCTCGGCCGGCTTGGCGGCAACAGGCTCCTGGGGCTTTTCTTCCGCCGAATGAGCGGCTGAAAGGCCCGGTGTGTTGGCTGGCTGGTCGTCGTCAAGGCCTGATCCAAATTGTTTTGTAGGCATAATCGTATGAATAGATGAATGGATGATGTTGGTTGGATGAATGCCTGAAATTATTCGCTGTCAGCAGGCGTAGGCTGGTTCCCGGCCAGGTGTCCACTTGATATTACAGCCAATTGACGGTTTCTGGCTGGCTGTTGGATTGCGTCCTGCAAGTATTTCAGCCACGGCCGATCGAACGTCAGCCCCGGTTACACTCAGACCATTACCAGGGCGACTGTCGTCAAACTGACCACGATAGGCAAGCCTTCTGTTTTTGTCAAATACAAAAAAATCAGGAGTGCAGGCCGCATGGTAGGCCGCAGCAACTGATTGATCTGCATCAAAGAGATAGGGGAAATTATATCCGGCCATGGCTTTCTCTTTTACCATGTTCTCGGGGGAATCGGACGGATGTGTCTTAATGTCGTTCGAGTTGATGGCAACCACCGACACCCCAGCAGCCAGCATGTCGTCGCCAAGCCGAGCAAGAGCCTCGCGGATGTGCTTTACATAAGGACAATGATTGCAAATAAATGCCACCACCAGTGCAGGAGAGCTCGAAAAATCGCAGATTGAAACCTTATTTCCATCAGTGTCAGGAAGGCTGAAATCTGGTGCCAGGGTTCCCAGCGGAAGCATGGTTGAAGGGGTCAGGGCCATGAAAAACGCCTCTACCTGTCGATTCTGTGACGATTATCTTATGAGTGATAATTTATCAAATCTGCCTTGAAAATCATACAGGCAAACCCGCCGAAACTAGTGCCAAGCCACCTGCCGGCCATCAAAAATTGGCCCTTCTATGCATACTCGCCTGAGATCTACCGAGCCATCTACCTGTCGAATGGGGGCCACACAGCTGAAACAAGCCCCGAAGCCACAGGCCATTTGATTCTCAAGCGAGACAAGGCAACGCACAGAATGGGAATCAGCCCAGCGTGAGACGGCAGCCAGCATGGGCTCGGGGCCGCAGGCGACAATCAAATCCGGTATGAAATCAGCCACCTTATCAAGTCGATGAGTCATCAGATCAGTGACCCGCCCGGGATGGCCCCTGCTACCGTCGTCGGTGCACAGCGAGACAGTCATGCCGGCTTCGAGAAATTCGTCAAGTGGCGGCAAAACTGAGGCCGACCTTGCCCCATAGATAAACTCAATTTTTCTATTTTGATCAGGTGACAAAATCTTGCCACCGAAAGCAGAACGGCCCAACCACCATTTGCCAAGTGCTAGAAAGGGTGTGTAGCCAATGCCACCGGCCACAAACCAGATGTCAGTTGCGGCAGGTTCGGCATTAAATGGGTGTCCGAGTGGGCCCCAGACACGCAATTCCTCGCCTGGTTTCATTTGCGAAAGGCGAGCTGTGCCCCGGCCAAAAACCTGATAAACCAGCGAGAAAGAGTGAGGTTGACCGCAGCTGTCGGCCTGGATGTCATAGAGAGCAAGCGGTCGGCCCAGCAGCGGATCGTTACCGGCCTGTGGGCGGACCATGAGAAATTGCCCTGGACGCACAGTGGCAGCAATCTCAGGGCTTTCGATTTCAATCCGGAAGATCGTTGCCGTTAATTGCTGGTTAGAGATAATCCGGGCGATCGCCTGAGTCGCACAACTTTCTGAGAGCATTTCTCCCATCGTTTACTTCCCCCGGGTGCGATTGCGTGGCTTCATGCTTCCGCCAGGCCGTTGTGCTCTCTTCGGCCTATTCTCGCCATTTGGCTGAGCACCCAGTACAGTGCGGCGAGGTTCGCCAGGACGTGAAGCACTGCGCCCGGCACCTCCACTTTGACGAGGCCCACCTCGCCCGGCACCCCCACTTTGCCGTGGCCCACCCCGCCCGGCACCCCCACTTTGTCGCGGACCTCGTGGGCGGTCGGCATTGGGTTCTTCTGTGCCTGGCCTGCGTGGACGATCATCACGCGTTTGATCTTCCTCATTCAGCTCAAATCTCGGTCTTCTCGGGCGATCATCGCGAGGCTGATTTCTTTCTGCACGGTCAAATCTTGGCCTTGCCGGGCGATCATCGCGAGGCTGATTTCTTTCTGCACGGTCAAATCTTGGCCTTGCCGGGCGATCATCGCGAGGCTCATTTCTCTCTGCACGGTCAAATCTTGGCCTTGCCGGGCGATCATCGCGAGGTTCATTTCTTTCTGCACGGTCAAATCTTGGCCTTGCCGGGCGATCATCGCGAGGTTCATTTCTTTCTGTACGGTCAAATCTTGGCCTTCTCGGGCGATCATCGCGAGGCTGATCTTCGTTCCTCGTGAATCGTGCCCTTGGCGGACGACCTTCAGCACTTTCCGGGCGGTCAGCACTTCGTCTTGGCCTTGGCTCGCTGCTGTTGAATTCGCGAGCCCGGCCAGATTCAGGTCGTGAAGCTCTTCCCGGGCGTCTCTGTGGCTGGCCGAAATCCATGCGGTCAGTGAATTCAATTTCTTCCTCACCCAAATCTTCAGGTTCGGGCCGGGCTCGCCTACGGTTCGAAACGTTCTCATCACGTGGCGAACGGGTAGGCCTGTCGGTTCTTCCATAGCCGCCGGCAGCTGCATTCCTGCCTGAACTTAGTGGCCGTCTCGGTCGATCCGGCCTGTCGGTTGTGCTGCGTCGTTGACGTGGCGTGGTTGCTTCTTCCTCATCTGAACCGGGCTGATAGTTCCTGAGACGATCGACTTCGGCATCGCTTAACTCTCGCCAGGCACCTTCACTGAGGCCTTTGATGTAGAGAGGTCCGATGGCTACCCGCAGGAGCGAAAGCACTTTATGTTCAAGCCGTGCGAGCATTCGGCGAATTTCACGATTTTTGCCCTCGGCCAACACAATCTCAAGTACCGTAGTGTTACCCCGGTGGTCAATTACCTTGGCCCGGCGTGCCCGCACCTTGCCTTCCGCAAGCCAGATACCGTCGGTCAGTTTACGCACCAGTTCCTGCCCGGCATCGCCGGCCACTGTCACGCGATAGGTCTTTTCAACACCATATTTTGGATGTAAAAGTCGCTGGGTCAATGATCCATCGTTTGTCAGAAGCATCAGCCCTTCGCTGAACCGGTCAAGCCGGCCCACGATAAAGAGCCGTTCTTTGGCTTTCGGCACAAGGTCAAGCACAAGAGCCCGGCCGGATGGATCGTTTGACGTGCTGACATAGCCCTTTGGCTTGTAAACAAGGTAATAGACAAATTTCTCTGGCTGAATTTTCTGTCCATCGACCGCAATTTTGCTGGTTGCCTGATCGAATTTTGCCCCCAACTCGTTGACAACCTCGCCATTGACTGTCACCCGGCCTTCCAGAATCAGTAATTCACAGGCCCGGCGTGATCCCAGCCCTGCCTGGGCGAGCAATTTCTGTAGCCGCTGCGGGCCTTCAGAAGACGCATCAATCTCATCGCGTTTTCGCCTGACTGGCCTTCTGGCCGGGCCTGATGAATCTCGTTTTGCATACCCACCAGTTCGGCCCGATTCCACTCGTCTTGGCCTGTCTGAGGCGGGTCTTTCGTCGCGATCGCCATCAGGGCGGCTTCGAAACGCGCGTCTTGGCCTGTCTGAGGCGGGTCTTTCGTCGCGATCGCCATCAGGGCGGCTTCGAAACGTGCGGCGGGCGGGGCGTTCGGCACTTTCAGGGCGTTGTTCGCCACCGAAACGGCCTCGGGGGGCTCTGCCGGATGGGCCCCGGCTATCAGCATTTCGGCGACCGGGGCCATCGCCCGGACGTCGGCCACCTGATTCGGGGCGATTGCTGCGTGGTCTGGCCATTTTCTTTCAGTTGCTTTCTTTTATCGGATTCGGAGAGTCTTTTACTGGATCAGTTATTCGGGCGACTCTTCAGACTCGACAGCCGTCTGACTGCGGCCCTGAGTCGTTCTTCGACGTCGTGAAGGACGCTGTTCGCTGGTTTCTCTGGCTTCGTCCGACTCATCGATACCAGTCGATGCCGGCATTTCATGAGCCAGACAGTGGATTGTTCCCAGCCCCCAGACAAGATCAAGTGCATGGATGCCGATTACATCGCGGCCCGGAAACAGTGCGGCAAGTGTTTCAAGGGCCACGCGGTCCGCCGGGTCGTTAAAAGTTGGAACCAGTACCACTTTATTGGCAATGTAAAAATTGGCATAGCTGGCCGGCAGTCGCTGGCCTTCAAATATCACGGGGCGCGGCATCGGAAGTTCGACAATGTTCAGGCTTTTGCCACCGTATTTCACGGCTTTGAGCCGTTTCAGGTTTTCCTGCAGGGGCTCATAATTTTCATCTGCCTTATTGTGTTCGACAACCGTTGCCACGGTATCTTTCGAAACAAATCTGGCCAGATCGTCAACATGCCCATGCGTATCGTCGCCGGCTATACCCCGGCCCAGCCATATTGTCTGACGAATGCCAAGTGTCTCGGCAAACAGGGCATTGTAATCCTGCTTGGTCAGGCCCGGGTTACGGCACTGAACCTCTGAAAGCAGACACTCTTCGGTTGTCATCAACAAGCCCTGCCCATTGCAGTCAATAGCTCCGCCTTCCAGCACCACTCGACGGATTTCATCGGCGAACATTGCAACGGGCTTGATACGATCAATGGCATAGGCTTTCGACACTCGCCGGGGCAGACGTTCGTCGTTACGATGATTGTCATATTTGGCCCAGGCGTTGAATTTCCAGCAGATGGCACCACGATTGCCAATCAGGCCAAGTTCCAGAGGATCGGGTTCGCCCTCGCGAACGACGAATGTCGGCAGGCTGTCTCGAAGCCATCCGCGGTCCGTCGGCCATACATGAAATCTTATCAGGCCTGATTCGGCGCCGGCTCGCAGCAGCATTTCGGCTACTTCGTCGCGCTTCTTTTTCGAAGGGACAATCAGATCAACACATTCAGAGTGTGATAGATGACGAACTATGTCGGCGAATACCCATGGGATAGGGCCGAATTTGCCGGGCCAGTCTTCCTTCTGGTGAGGCCAGGCGATCCATGTTGATTCATGCGGTTCCCACTCAGCAGGAAGGCGATAGCCAAGTTGGGCCGGTGTGGTTTCATCGTTCTGGTGATCTGCCGGTGTCAGCTCAGTTTTTTTTCTGGGGCGTCGCATTTTCCATTTCTCACAATTATTTTACGTCTGATTTTGAAGTTCAGGATCCGAATCGCTGTGTCATTGAGCCATAAAGGTCAATCCGGCGATCCCGCAGAAATGGCCAGTTGCGGCGTGTTTCTTCTATCAGGCCAAGGTCGCAATCGACAACCATCACTGCCTCTTCCGTGTGCGAGGCCTGTGCCAGAACCCGACCAAACGGGTCAGCCACGAACGAGCCGCCCCAAAATTCCAGTCCGGCGGATTTGTCGCCTTCATGCCCCACGCGATTCACGCTCACCACAAAAATACCGTTGGCAATGGCATGGGCACGCTGGATGGTTTGCCAGGCACTATACTGGGCCTCGCCAAATTCGGCTTTCTCGGCCGGGTGCCAACCAATGGCCGTTGGATATACCAGAATTTCGGCACCTGTCAGGGCTGTAGCCCTGGCCGCTTCCGGGTACCACTGATCCCAGCAGACAAGCACGCCCACCTTGGCCTGGGGCGTGGGAGTGCTTAAAAAACCTGTGTCGCCCGGTGTGAAATAGTATTTTTCATAAAACAGGGGGTCGTGCGGTATGTGGCTCTTGCGGTAAAGGCCGGTCATGTGCCCGTCAGGCAGCAAAATTACCGATGTGTTATGGTAAAGCCCGGGCGCACGTTTCTCAAAAAGGCTGGCTTCAATTGTGATTTTCAGTTCTGCAGCCAGCTTACCAAGCAGATCAGTTGTCGGGCCGGGTATGGGCTCGGCCAGGTCAAAAAGATTGATGTCGTGCTTCTGGCAGAAATATTCCGAGCGGAAAAGCTCCGGCAGGCAGACAATCTCGGCTCCATGTGCGGCAGCCTGACGGATCAGATCGACAGCATGACTGGTGTTTGCCTGCGGTTGTCCTTCAGCGCAGTGCATTTGAATCAGCCCGACTTTAACAGCTTTCGACTTCGACACCCGCTGGCACCCCCGAAATTCCCAATGCAGGCCCGAACTTGATACCTACGAGCCCAGGATGTTTTGAGAACTTCTCAGTATAACGCTTCAAGCCGTAATTTGCATGCAAAAACAGCGCAAAATAAGTTAACCAGGATGATTATCCGGACCATCCCGGTTTTGATTTCGCATGTAATCAATCGAAATCTGAGGCAGTCGTGTGCCTCAATCGGTCAGTTCATTTCTGGTTCAAGCGGCCCTGCCAGTTCGGTTGTGAAGAACAGTCTCCCTGGCTGTGTAGGCATGAAGGTGGAGGGAATCCACATGTCCGGGCCATATCGCAGGGTCATCCACAGGCTCATGCCCTGCCACTGCATACCCCGGCCAAATTGCCCTTCAGCCCCGCCAATGATTTTGTCGGCACCCAGAAACAGCCCGGGGCCGATGGTGTTAGCAAATGCCGGCACCAGGGTGGTGCGGCTCTTGAAACTGGTCAGGGCATTTTGCTCGATGGTGAGTGGGTGCAGCCGTGCGCCCAGGCGATGGGTCTGGGCTTTCCATGTTTCGACACTGTCAAATTCGGCTGCAAAGTGCGGTTCCCAGAAGGCAATATGGCAAACTCGCCCAATTCCGAAAATGACCACCAGCTTGGCTCCGGCAGATCGCAGTTCGCCAATTCGCTGAGCGTATGTCGGCAGGTTCTCTCTGGTGGCAAAGTGGCGGTTGGCCTCAGCCACCGTCAGCGTGCCCAGTGGACCGTAAAAGGCCTGCTGCATGGCGTTTTGGAAAGCACCGGGGTTTGAGGCAGGTAGGGTGTTGCCCTGTGCGTCTGACCATTCGTCCATGTTAAACCCATGAACATGGTCGCACGAAACGCCCCATTCTTTCAGGAAGTAGACCGTCCATCGATACATTCCCATGGGTCCTACAGGCAGAATCATCGCCAGTTTTTCACCGGCATCGCGGGCCTGTTTGATGGTCAGAGCGATTTCATGGCCCATCTTAACATCAAAATCTTCGACAGTGGCACACGGTTCCAGCTGAAAATTCGGGTGCCACCAGCTCTGGCGATCGTTCACTGATGCTGGTGGATGAGCGCAGCAGGCATCGATTCGGGCAAGATCCCAGCCTTCAGGAAAAAAGCCCTGCATAAGAGAGCCATCGATGGTGGTCAGCAGATTCATGGGTTTAAATGACTCCCGGCAGCAAGTCTGGCTGTGTCTGTCTAGCAGTTTGTACTGCCTTAATTTAGCCATTTCAAAAGGGAATGTCCAATAAATTTGACACCTTCCCTTTCTCGAATAATTGTAATGAACCGAATCGACACGAAATCGGGTTTAAATGTCCGTGTTTAATTCGTAAGAAATAGACTGACGGATGAAAATGCAATTGTCATCGATTAATGAAATTTCAAAAAGCAGTGTGTGGTTTTCATTTGATTTCAGGCTCATACCAGTGAATTCCCATTGTGTCACCGGACTTGATCGTTTGCAGCGATCATGCAACTGGTCTTCCTGGCAGTTGAATTCTCTCAGGGTATTTCACTCGTTCCCCAGATTCCATTGGAGTATTGCAAGATGGCAACCGGCAATTCACGTCGATTTGGTCGCAAGTCTGGTCGCAGTAATGTAAAGGGAAATGCAAAAAAGGCATTTCGCCCTGATTTGATAACAGGTGGCTGCCTTGAAGATCGTTGCCTGCTGGCTTACTCGGCCGTAGTTCCTCCGCTTCCCAATAACGTGAGCTGGACGGGCTCTGGCACAGTGCCGCTGGTGATCAGTGCTGCCGGTGGACTATTGACACACAACCAGCCCGACCCGGGCTTTGCCGGTCCAACAGACTTTGATCCGGGCCTTGGTGTTGTCACGATTGCCACCGCTCCCGCCTCTGTTTTCAATGTAGATGAATCTGTCGCTGCCTTCGGCGACACTGTTACTTATGGTGATGCTGCCGCAGGCATGGATTTGCTGGGTGGCGTTGCTTTTACGATCACCAGCAGTGCCGCTGGTGCTTTGAATCGTATTAATGTCAATATGAGTAATGCCGCTAATTCGCTGGTGTTTAACGGCTCAACCCTGATTAATTCAGGTGGTTCGCCCGTTAATCTGAATTATGCTGGTGCCAGTTATGCAGGTGGCTTTTATCTGACATTCGGGACCTCCGCCGACACACTTGCCGTTCAGGCGACCACAACCGGTAATCCACTCAATATCCTTGGGGCAGCCGGTGCTGACGTCGTTAATATTGGAAATGCCGCAAATGGTGTGCAAAGCATCAATGGCATAGTCGATGTATCAAATGCCACAGGTCTCACCACTTTAAATGTAAACGATTCGACAAACGGAATTGCTCGAACCGCTACTGTAACCACCAATAAAATAGCCGGTCTGGCCCCGGCCGATATTAATTTCAACCCGGTTGACGTTTTAGTGGTCAATATCACGACCGGTTTATCAGGTGCTGATATTGTGAATGTTCAGTCGACTTTAAAGACGACAAACATCATTGGTTCAAGTCTCTCGACAGTTAATGTCGGAAATGCGCTGACCGGTGTTCAGAGTATCAATGGCGTTGTCAATATATCAAACCCGCCTTCGTTTACTGCCATCCTGATTGATGATTCAGCTGACATTTTCGCGAAACCTGTTACTGTGACCAGCTTTTCTGTGACAGGAATTGCTCCTGCAGCAATTAATTATGTGCCTTTTGACACAAGCCAGCTTCGAATTGAAGCCGGCAGTGGTGCCGACGTATTTAATATATTCAGCGTCGATTCACTTTCGCCCAGTAATAATATTTTTAACGGCAATGCCGGAAATGACATTTTCAATATCAATACGGCTGGATTCGGCCCGGCAAGTGTCAGTTCATTTAACGGTGGTGCTGATAACGACACCTTCAATGTTAATCTGCCGGCTGGCGGAGTGCTTTCCGCACTGGTATTTACCATCGACGGCGGAACCAATTCTGGTGGTGGGCGAGATATTGTAAATCTCAATTCGAATGTTGCCGGCGATGGCCCGCGAGCCGTTGGCCTGAACTGGTTGCCAGGGCAGCAGATCAGCGCAACTGGCCTTGGAAGCACGATTCTTGCATTGTTTACCGAACAGGTGAATTATGCGGGCGATGCTGCGAACGACGACAGCATGGCAGTCACCGGGCGATTTGGTATTGACGATCAGATTTCAGTTACACCGTTGACAAACTCTTCTGCAAATCTATTCCTGAATGGCACCCCAACGGTGCTGATTCCGCCAGGAACGCCGGGAACGAATAACCCGGGTTGGGCTGGTGCGGGTGGCTCGCCTGATTTAAATATTAATGGAATTATCTTAAGTGGCTTCACAGTCTCGGGCGGTACGACTGGTCCCTTTGGCGATCAACTCATCGTCAATGCCACGACGGAGAACATCAATGGCGTGGGTGCCGCTTCAGCCTGGGCAGGCAATGTCTTTGGCTCGGGCAGCACGATTCGTCCAGCCGGAGCGGCTTTTGATACAGTTTTTGTTGCTGACTCATTTGTTTCCATCACAAATAATGTTTCAGGGCCACTTTTGCAGATAAATATGGCCGTGGGCGATTTTAACAGAATTAGCCCGCTTGACCCGGATATTGTGGTGAATACCGGCGAAGAGGCGCCTGCCAGCCTGCCACCTTCTGGCATCGCTGACTACATCACGGTTTTTGCCTCGCCAGTTTCCCGAATCCAGATCAATGCCGGTGATCCTCCGCAGCCCACTGCACCTAATGGTGATTATCTCATTATTTCTGATTTGACCAGTATCAGCGTCTGGAATCTCAAAACAGATCCATCCCAATTGTATTTCCAGCCGGGGTCCGGTTTGCCAGTTGGTGTGAATAATATTGAGCGAATCAATGCATTTACGCCTGTATTTAATATGTATGGCGATAATAACAACCCGCTTGTGGACCAGCCTGACCGGTATAATATCAGGGCCACGGGTTATAAGGCATTCCAGGCAACGATCAATAACAGTTCGCCCATTGATGTGAGCGGCGTGTCGTTTTTAAATACTTTTGGCGATGACCAGCTTCTGACGCCATCGGCTGCGACTGATGTCGATACGCTGGATATTCAGGCCTATGCCAATAATACGCCGCAGGGCTGGGGTGTAGCGACATATTTTAATGAAGGTAACCCTGTTGACGACGGCTCACCGCCAGATCTTATTATCTATAATGCAATTCCAAATATTTCAGAAGATATTATCGTTCGACCCAGCGGCATTCAGGACGGCCAGATTGTGACTAATATGGGCCTGACTGGTACGCCCATTTCGGTGATTAATTTCATTGCCAATACGGACATCATTTTTCTGGGAGCCAATCAGCCAGGGCAGGCTGACACCGACACGCTGACATTAAGTGGCTCCGACGCCAACAATCCGCCTGTTCCGAGAGACCAGTCGGTCATTGCGAACTTTGCCGCTGCCGGCACTGCCGTCGCTCCCAAAATTATCGTAAATGATAATTCACCAATCCCTGTTCCATTTTACAGGGTTCAGAATTTCACGAACTTTACCAATCTGACTATTGACATGGGTGTGGGCAACGACCGCATGCAGCTTGAGGGTACTGCCGGTATCGATACCGTCAGTTCTACGAATGGCACAGCCCCACTTGCAACTGACCTGCTTGTCTCGCTGGCCGGTTTCAATTCCATGTTGGTCCATTCACTTGGTATTGAAAATATTGAATATCGAGGTAACGGGGGCCTTGATACGCTGAATGTTAACGGTAATGGCGGCGACGATCTGATTGCCATGTCTGACGGCGCGATTCGGATGAACAGCGGGTCTGTCATTATTTATAATCCAGGGCCGCCTGCTCCTCCCAGCTCTGTCACGGCCATCAATATCAGTTCCGGTGCAGGCAATAATATCGTCAATTATCTTGGTGCCAATGCATCATACTCAATTAATGCCGGGCTTGCCGTGCCAACTGTTGTTTCAGGTGGCCGCACAGTCTCGCTTGGCGGAGTCAGGGAATTTAACATTCTCGGCACTGCAGCTGCTGATTCGATCAGTGTTGTCGGCACTGCGTATGATGATGTGTTTGATATTCAGGCTCAGCCCGTTGCAAGCGGTGAAGCGAATATGGCCGCTGCCCTTGGCCTGCTAAGCGTCAAGTCGTTGAATTTCGGCCGATATATTGTGAATGGCGGTGCATCAGGCTTCGACACTGTAAATCTGCAAGGCACTGATGGTGTTGATACCGTTACTTCCACGGCGACAGTCGTCACGATCAATGGAGCCACGATTGATGTCGGCACCGCTGTTGACAGACTTGCCGTTGCCCTGGCGGGTGACAATGATACTCTGCGATATGCTCTCAATATAGCAGGTCTGGCCAAAGTCGTTGATGGTGGTCAAGGCAATGACACAATTGATCTCTCATCTGTCCTGGCCGACGCCACGATTTTCGGCGGTGACGGCGATGACACCATCACTGGCAGCCCTACAGCCGACTGGATCGACGGCGGTGCCGGGAATGATGACATTAAGGGTCTTGGTGGCGACGACACGATTTACGGCGGCACTGGTAACGATTCGCTTGCTGGTGGAGTCGGCAGCGACCAGCTTCAGGGCGGCGATGGTAACGACAGTTTTACATGGGTCAATGGCGATGGCAGCGATGTCGTTGTAGGTGGTGAAGGCCAGAATCGCCAGGTGGTTACAACCGATCCCGCGGGCGATACGATCACGGTCACGGCGGCAGCAGGGCATGTGGTGGTGGCCCGCACAAATCTGGTGCCCTTCAGCATAGATATGACAGAAGTCCAGACCGTTGCCCTCAGTTCGCTTGGCGGTGTGGATAATATTGCCGTTGGCAACCTGCAGGGCACTGATCTGAACCAGCTTGATTTGAACACGGGTGGTGATGCCGACCAGATCAGTGTGGAAGGCACCAACGCGGCTGATAACATTGTTGTGGCTAACGCGGGTGCATCCGATGTGGAAGTGCTTGGCCTGGCAGCGAAAGTTACAGTTATTGCTCCGGCTTTAACTTCGAGACTGACCGTCTTCGGTCGCCAGGGCGATGATTCGCTCAAGGCGAATGCCGGTGTTCAGGCTCGTATTGGCATCCAGTTCGAAGGCGACGAAGGTAATGACATATTGAGTGCCGACGCCACGCTCAATGGCGGTTCGGGCGACGACCTGTTTATCGTTCCCACGGGCACGAACACGATTGACGGCGGCACAGGAACCGACTCGATCATCGTTGATGGCTCGGTTGATAACGATGTC
>JBEITT010000141.1:0-9875 GCA_040374745.1 Planctomycetaceae bacterium
GCGCACCTTCACGCCGGACGCGCTGGCGTGAATTGCCTTCCGAACCGGTTGCGTATTGAAGACGTGGAAGAAGAACTCGTTCGTCCACGCTGCACCGGGCTTTTTCGTGACAAGGCCGAGTCGCTGATTGTGCAGGAACTTGTCGGACTCTGGAACGAGAATGGGGCTACCAAGCAAACCGGCAGCCTGCTCCGTCATGGCAACGAGCAGGTCTCCCTCGTTGAGCACATAGTCGCGGGGAATCTCGCCGGTGTAGTATTTCTGTTTCTCGCCTCGGTCGCGGTAGCCGCCGCGCTCATAGAAGTTGCCGGGCGTGAGGAGCACATACTCGCCTTTGTTGCTGAAGAACTCTCCCTCGAAGGCGTAGCCGTGTTTAATGTTGCAGAGTTCTTCGAACGACTTCTCCACCCACCCCGGGCCGCGCTGGGTGAAGATGGCGTTGAGGTGGCTTTCGAAGAGGGCGCGGGCGTTTTGGAGATTTTTTTCGGCGTTGGCTTTGGCGGTGGCGAGGCCCTCAAACGCTTCGTCCAACAGGCCGACGATCCGCTGCTGTTCGGCCAGCGGGGGGAGGACGACCGGAAACTCCGTTATGTCGCGTTGGTAGAGATGCGGTGTTGTCGCACCGTTGAGCCGAGACTGAACGATGTCTTGGAAGTAAGGACTCGACAGGCAGCGATACAGATACTTCGGCAGAATATGCTTCCCGCTGCGAATGAGCAGAAGCGATGAATTGATTGTTGCTCGGTCTGGTAGCTCACCGAGGATGCCAAGCTTCCCGATTCCCGCGCCGTCCTTGCAGATGAGGACATCATTCGGCTGAAGCATTATTTCTGGACTCTCAACGTAGCGTTCTTCGCTGATATGAAACGCGTCACGAAAATCTACATAGTCGCCGTAGTTGAGCGAATGGACGGAAAGAAACATCGGACCTTCTTTTGTGTATTCCTTCGCCGTTAAGCCGCGCCAGCCGATGCGACCTTTCAGTTCGGCCAATTCACCGAGTTGCTTTGTCTGCCACCCCTTCTTCATACCAACGCCTTGATCCTTTCCAAAATCTCCGCGCTCTCCGCGTCCCTCGCGAAGATTCTCATTGGTCGCAGAGTCACTCATCATCCGCCTCCTTCACATCCCAAATTTTTAATCGTTCAGCAATCGCTTCGGGGCTGGGCAGTTCCGCTCGATAGGCTTCGGGAAGTTCTGCGCTCACGGTGTAAGTGGCCACTCCAATGGGACGGCGAGCAGTGCGCAGGGCGTATTCAACCACGGTTTTATTTTTATCCCGACAGATGATGATTCCAATGGAGGGGTTTTCGTCCGCAAGGCGTTCCTGCGTGTCGAGCGCTTCGAGATAGAACTCCATCTTGCCTTTGTGCTCGGGTTGGAAAGATCGCACCTTGAGTTCAATCGCCACCAAGGCGCGCAGGCGGCGGTGAAAAAGCAGCAGATCAATAAAGTATTCCTGCCCACCCACTTCAAGGCGATGCTGCGTGCCGACAAAGGTGAACAGGCCGCCCATTTCGGAAAGAAAGCTTCGGAGGTTTTGCACCAGGGCGATTTCCAGTTCTCGCTCGGAATGTTGATCAGCCAGCCCGAGGAAATCAAAGGTGTAATGATCCTTCACCGCCAGCACGGCCTGCGCCTTGATTTCGGGCGGCAGCGTTTGATCGAAGTTGGTCTGGTTGAGCAGATATTTCGCATAACTCTGGTTGTCGATCTGGTGCTGAAGAACGGCCTTGGTCCAGCCAAAGCGGGAGGTGGCCCGGAGATAAAATTCGCGTTCCAGAACGTCTTTACAACGGCTCATGATCACAAGATTTTTTGACCAGCTTATTTCTCCAACCAGTGGTTGGAGATTTGGCTGATTGCGATATTCAAGAAAAAACTGCCGCATATACCAGAGATTTTGCGATGAAAAGCCATTCCGGCCCGGAAACTCGTCCTGAAGGTCGCGGGCAAGGTTTTCTACCACACCCTTGCCCCAGCCTTGATTTTCCTGCTTGTGGTGAATGGACTCGCCAATCTCCCAATATAAGGCCAGCAGTTCCTTGTTCGTGGCCCTTAAGGCCTGAACCTGGGCCTGACGTATGCGGGACTTGATAAAGACAAGAAAACCGGAATAGTCGGCGGGATCGAGCCGGGTCATAACAAATTCCTGATCTTCTCAAGCACTTCAGCACTTTCGGCGTCGAGGGCGGCGATTTCCGCCAGAATCTCAGCCGGGCTGCGGAGAGCGACCGTTTCCTGTGCCGTGGGGTTTTTCACCGAGAGATCGCAGGTTGTGCGGTCGATATTGGCGGCACTGACCGACCAGCTTTTTGGCGAGTCGGCGAAGGTTTTCTGCAGGGCCACGAAATCGGCCAGATCGTCGTCGTTCAGGGGATTGGTCTTGCCCAGATTTCGGCCGGGATCGAGCTGGTAATACCAGACATTTCGTGTCGGCGAACCTTTTTCGAAAAAGAGGACAACGGTTTTTACGCCAGCACCCTGAAACGTGCCGCCGGGGCAGTCGAGCACGGTGTGCAGGTCGCACGACTCAAGCAATTCCCGCCGAAGGCTGACCGAGGCATTGTCGGTATTGGAAAGGAAGGTATTCTTGATGACAACACCGGCCCGGCCACCCGGCCTGAGCATACGAATGAAATGCTGAAGGAAAAGGAATGCTGTTTCGCCGGTGCGGATATCGAAGTTCTGTTGGACTTCGGCCCTTTCCTTACCCCCGAAGGGCGGATTGGCCAGGATGACGTTGAACTGCTGGGCCGGGGCAATGTCGTTGGAATGATTGGCCAGGGTGTTGTCGTGTTCAATGGCCGGGGCCTCAATTCCGTGCAGGATCATATTCATGATGCCGATGGCAAAGGCGAGGCTTTTCTTTTCCTTGCCGTAAAAGGTGCGTTTCTGGAGAGTTTCGAGGTCGCGGGTTGAGCGGTCTTTGACCTGGTTGAGATAGTCAAAGGCTTCACAGAGGAAGCCGGCCGAGCCACAGGCACCGTCGTAGATGGTTTCACCAATATTTGGTGCCACCACTTTAACAATGGCACGAATCAGAGGCCGGGGGGTGTAGTATTCGCCCCCATTGCGGCCTGCGTTGCCCATGTTGCGGATTTTGGCTTCGTAGAGATGTGACAGCTCGTGTTTTTCTGTCTGGGATCGAAAACGGAGGGTGTCGATCTGGTCGATAACATCGCGGAGGATGTAGCCGTTTTGGATTTTATTGGTCAGTTCACCGAAGATTTCGCCAATTTTGTATTCGATGGTCTGGCGATCGCTGTGCCGTTGCTTGAAACCCTTGAGGTAGGGAAAGAGGTCGTCGCGGACGAAATCGCGAAGGTCGTCGCCCGTTTTCGCCACGTTCAGGTCAATCATGCCAAAAGCATTTTTAGGCGCGGCCCAGGTATCCCATCGATATTTTTCGTCAAGGATGTAGCGGTATTCACGCCCTTCGAAAATTGCTTCAGCGGCTTTATCTTCTTCAAGGTCGTCGAGATATTTGAGGAAAAGCAGCCATGAGGTTTGCTCGGTATAGTCAAGCTCGCTGGCACAGCCGGCTTCCTTGCGAAGCAGGTCATCAATGTTTTTGAAAGTTTGCTCAAACATGCAGAAGGACCTGAAAAATGAAGCTGGCGGGCAAGAAAAGAAGCATGAAACCCCGTTTTAACTGATGCATTGATTAGCCAATGGATTTGTATCGTTAAGCCGGTATGAATCCTGATGATTCATAGCAGATCATTTTACAAACTTACGGCGCTGAATCATACTGCCAACAACACATCGGAAATTAGCCTTAATTAGACACCCCTGGGCTGACTTCCGAGGCCCGACATGAAACCAGGCCGGAAATCGGGCTACTTATTCTTTGCTCGCTCGAGATCGTTTTTCTCGCGGATTCAAAAACAAACAATGGTATTTTTCTATTGATATTATCTCAGTAATTGCGGAGATTTGATTTGAATTCCTGCACTAATCTGTCTGGTTTCAATACATAATTGAAATAATCGGAAAAGTTATCGATTTGCATATTGTGAAACAAAAGAAACAGGCGGGGATGCTGATATACAAGCCCGCCTGGGAAGTGTGGTTCAATTGAAAACAGTCGCCGTTATGACGACTGTTTTTTGTTCTTTTCGGCGGTGGTCATGCCGTCGAGCCAGCGGTGGCGTGTCATCGGCAATTCGCCATTGGTCACATCAATTTCCTGAAACTGGCCTTCGGTCACGTCGTAGCCATAGACCTTGGCCTGATGGATGTCGAAATACCAGCCATACATTTTCAGGTCGCCGCGAAGCATGCGCGTGGCCACGGCCGGGTGCATCATGACATGCTCAAGCTGCACCAGAATGTTTTCCTGAATTGCAATTTCAAGCAGTTCTTCGGCCGGAAGGTCGGCATAATTGTCGTGAATCACGCGGCGGGTGCGTTCCATGTGGGCCAGCCAGGCCGAGACGGAAGGGAGATCCTTGAGCTTTTCAGGGTGAAGCATGGCCGAAACGGCGCCGCAGTCGCTGTGGCCGCAAACGACAATATTTTTGACCTTTAGCACGCTCACGGCATATTCAATTGTCGCCAGCTCGCCCGAGCCGGCAGCCGTACCATATGGCGGAACCAGATTACCGGCATTACGGATCAGGAAAAGTTCGCCAGGATTGGAACTGGTGAAGCGTGTGGGGTCGATACGACTGTCGGAGCATGTGATAAAAAGCGTCTCGGGCGTTTGTCCGCCAGAGAGCATGACATAGAGCTGGCGTTCTTTGGGATAGACTTCCGAGCGAAACTTGTGGATACCCTGGATCAATTTCATTTCAATTGCCTTTTGAATTCAGATGAGTGTCGAAGATATTTCAGTTTAACATGAAATTCTAAGGGGCGGGCATTAAAAAAACCGGGCCGTGAAGATTTTCAACAGGCCCGGCGAGCTAGCTGGAATTCAGGCGAAATCAGCCAGCGACGGCCTTAAGCGCGGCCAGGGCAGCGTCGTAGTTGGGTTCCGAGGCAATTTCGGGAACATATTCGACATAAGTAATGGTGTTACTGGCATCAACCACGAAGATGGCCCGGGTGAGGAAAGGCACGGGAATATCTTTGACAAGCACGCCATAGCCCTTGCCAAAGCTCTGGTCGTGAAGGTCGCTCAGGTTTTTGATATTTTCGACCTTGGCGTCGCCGCACCAGCGGGCCTGGGCGAAGGGAAGATCGGTTGAGATGGTGTAGGCTGCAACTTTGTCGCCCAGGGCGGCGAGTTCCTGCGAGAATCGGCGTGTCTGGATATTGCAGACGGGCGTATCAAGCGAGGGCACCACGCTGAAGAGGCGAGCCTTGCCGGCGGTATCGGCGAGTTTGACAATCGAAAGACCCGCACCGACGGTCGTAAAATCAGGGGCCTTGTCGCCCACTTTCAGTTCGGGGCCGATCAAATCCTTCGGGCCGCCCTTGAGAGTTACCGCACCAACTCGCACCTGTGACATTGCTGAACATCTCCCGAATATGCCTGAACCACTCTGTTGCATCATGCCTTCAGGCCGCACATTGCAGCCTGTTGATAGCACAATATGATGTGATTTTAGGCAGATGTCAATGTGCAGGGCCGCTGTGGGCCACGGGCATCGCTGCTTCTGACATCTATTTTATGGCAAGCCGCTTGCTCGCCGCGCTTATTTTCGCACGACTTCCGAGGGGTCTTCCTCACCAAACGAGCAGCCGGTAAAAAGCTGTGACGGAGCATCGAGCACGGCCAGTCGCCGGCGTGGCACACCGGCCAGTTCGGCCAGTTTCTGGCTCATTTCTTCAAGCATCCAGCGGGAATAGCCGGGCCAATAGGCCACAAGCCTGCCCTGCCTGTCAACCAGTGCGGTGAAAGCGGAATTGGTGGCCCCCCAGCGAATCATGGTGTCGTTGGCGGGGTCGTTGGCGACAGGATAGCGGTTGACATAGCGGCTTGACCATCGACGCGCGGTGTCGGCATCGCCATCAATAATGCCAACGACATGTGCCACATCATTGTAATTGCTGGCAAATTCCTGAATGAATGGCTCGTAAGTCTGGCTGCAGGGGCAACCATCCTTAATGAAATAAACGACAACCGGTTTTTCGGCGGTCAGTTCTTTCAGGCTGATGATTTTGCCTGAAACTGGGTCAGTCAGGGCGAAATCAGGTGCCGGTTTCTGCTCCTGCGCTTTGGCTTTTTCTGTCATGGGTTCCGTGACAAGATGCTTCTTGTCGTCGGTGTCGGCCAGGCCCCTGCGTCTCAGGTCGGCTTCAGTTCTGGCCTGATAGAAGAAGATACCGGCCCCGACAAATGACAGAAAAAGGAGAATGATCGCCCTGGAGATCTGGCTTTGGGGTGCTGAGACCGGTTGGCTCGGGCCTGATTCGGCTGATTCGTGATTCATGGCTCAACTCCCTGATTTCAGGCCATGGCGAATGATTCGCACATAGCCTTTGACACGCTCGCCCCGGTTGGTCAGGGCGTCTGATTCGATCGATTGCAGGGTCATACCGGCCTGGGCCACTATTTCATCCAACCGGTCGCATGCCCGGCGATAGGGGTCGGCCAGCCAGGCTTCGCCGCCGGGGGCCAGCATTTGCACCAGCAGGCCGCAGACCTGACGCACCAGCCGCTCTTCATATAATACTTCCCCGCCCAGAATCAGCGGATATTTTCGATCAACCGGCCAGCGATAATCGAGGAGATAGCCGCCGCAGGCCTGGGCACCAAAGCCATTGGCCCCGGCACTGGCCAGGGCAAAGGCGACGGCCAGCGGCTCGTGGTCGGTAAAGTCAACCTTTATGCCCAGTTGCAGGGCGGCCAGCCCGGTCACACCCAGCCCACAGCCAATTTCAAGGGCCTGGGTGCCTGGCGGCCAGGCTTTCTGCAGCAGGGCATCGGCCAGTACAAAGGCGCCGGCCCAGGCCTGGGCCCAATAGGGCATATAGTCGTCGGCGGCGTTTCGCAGGCGCACATCGGGGTCGTCGAGCAGGGGCTCGAAGTCCTGAGGCCGAAGCACCCACAGGGACCGGCGGCCGTTGTCCCAGCTCATCCTCTCCCAACATATCGGATAAGTAAAGCCAGCAATTTCAGGCAGAGGTGGCGGCTGGTCAGACAGATTATGAGCTGGCGGCTGGTCGGGCGATGTGGTCGGGCCCGACGGCCCTGATCCAGCTTGCGATTCGTGAGTCAACGGCGTCGGCGGCTCCCAGGGTCAGAAAATGGTCCTCTCCATCATACCACTCCGCCGACACATCAACCGCCCCGGCCTGCAAAACTTCTATCGACTTATGCACCATACGCGGGCTTACGTTGTGATCTGCCCTGCCATGCATGACCAGCACCGGACGATTTTTCCACTGATGGATAAAATCATGTGCTGCAAGCTCTTTGGCACGCATCGTGGCAGACAGATAAACCAGCCCGTGCCAGGGGCAGGCATTGGCGGCCCTGGTCAGGCCATTGCCACCGTCGGATAAACCCACAAGCCATTGGCCGTGGCCAGGGTCGATTTTCGGCCAGCGACCAAGGGCATCGATAATGGCTGACTGAATGACTTTGGCTGAATTTCGCCCCCAGAAACCAAAACCATTGGTGGGTGCAAGCACGGCCAGACCAAGGCTATTGGCAAGGTTCTTCCAGCGATGGCAGAAGAGCTTGAGATTACCGGCATTGCCATGCAGAAAGACAAGCAGACCAGGCTTCATAACCACTGATTCAGCTGGAATATAAGCATAGTAGTGGCCAGTGTCATGATGCAGGCCGCAGAGATGATTCAGGGCCAGGTCGCTGACACCCGGAAGGGCCATGAATTCAGGCGATTCCGCCCTGATGGCCGCATAATTCTGCCCGAGAACCTGCCTGACCCGACGGGCATGATGGCGAGCCATGAAGGGGTCGAGCCGTGTGAAAACAGCCGCTCCGGCATTGACCACTCGATCTTCGGGCATGTTGGAAATCGGGCGGAACGGGCGAAAAACAGCTTTCCGGGCAGGCCAGATACTGAAAAAGCCCGAGTCTTCAGCGGGTGCGCCGCGCATCATCAAGCCCCTGGTCGCGGGCGATCAGCCGCAGAGGACGGGCTGGGTCAACCCGCCGGTCATAGGGAAATAAAGCCAACTGGCGTCGGCACTTATAGATTCTGGCTGTCTTGAAAACAAGCCCTTGCGATGCCACTTGCACTGTGCCCAGCGGCTCAATCGATTCAAACCACGCTTCAAAACAGGCGGGTTCCACCTGCGGGCTGGCGGAAATGCTCACCAGAATGCCGTCGCGACCCACAAATTCCTCGGGGCGGCTCCAGTCGGCAAAACCCCGGCTGTCGCGGGTATTATAACACAGCACTGGCGTTTCAGGGCCCAGCACACTGGCCAGGTGGCCGCTTTCAAACCATTTACCGGTGAATACAAAATCGCCCGGCCCCGGCAGCCAGCCTTTTTCGCCCATCTGCCGCTTCAGGTCGCTCCAGAACAGGTCGTCAAGCGTCATATCGACCTTAGCCAGCTTCACCCCTGTATCGCCCAGAAGCCGCCAGGGAATGAGCCCAAATCTTGAATGTAACGAGACATAAAGCGTGGCCACCAGCACAAAACCCGTCGCCCAGCTCAGCCGGTTTTTCAGCGATCGCTGCCGCCCGGCTTCACCCAGCATGTCGGCCCAGCTCTTGCCAATCAGCGGGAATGTGGCGATTAACCCAACCAGCGACCAGTGTGGCAAAACCGGCTTGCGGGCCGCCACGAAAAGAAATATACCCAATGCAGGCAACGAGTTACAAAGCAGAAACATGCGCACGTCAAGGCGGCGTTCACCTCCCTGACCTGTATCAAATCGGCCCCGGGCCAAAGCCACCAGGGTGGCCACTGCCGGCCACCAGATCCAGGGCGTGAGATAGGCAATCTGGCCGCCAATGGCCCCTGCCAGAGTTGCCGGATTGAAGCCTCCGCCCACGGCCCGACCACTCTGAAATGCGAACGATGCCCACTTGTGCGTGGCGTTCCACCACAGCACCGGGCTGAAAATCGCCAGGCCCAGCACAATTGCCAGCCATGGGCCAGGGCTGACAAGTATCCATCGGCAACGGGGCCGAAGCAGGCAATACAGCACAGCACCCAGCGGCAGAAAAACGGCATGATATTTTGAGAGCATCGCAAGCCCCCACGCCACGCCCACTTGCAGCCAAAGCAGCGTGGCTTTTCGCCCTTCTTCATTCGCTTCAAGGGCTACAGCCAGACGGTCCATCGTCAAAAGCCAGAAAAAAAGCAGTGGGGCGTCGGGCAGAATGAATGTGGCAGCGGCCACCGTGTGATAGGCAGAGAGATTGAGCGCAAATGCAGCAAGAAATCCAGCTTGCGCACCAAACCAGCGAGCTGTCAGGCGATACATCAGCCAGGTGGAACCGGCAAAAAGCAGGATAAAACCGACCCGGGCAGCAAGTGGCGTAAGTTCTTGTGCAGTCTGGCCTGAAAGCAACATGCCCACCCCCTGCACCAACATCAGCATGGGCGGATGATCAAAATACGAAGCCTGTAAATTGCGTGGAAACAGGGTGTGATAGGCTTCGTCGTTACCCAGTGGGAACGTGGCAGCCAGCAATAGCCGAAGTATTGATCCGGCAACGATTAAGATCAGCAGATTGCGTTTTGGCGTGTCCATGCCTTCTCCCTGGCCTGAGTGATCTTGGCAGTTTACCCGGCTGCAAAATTCTGAGGAGTGCAATCCGTCATTTTTTCTCCGTCCTGCAAAGTCTGCAGGGTCGGCGCAGAGTCTCTCTGCAGAAACACTTGCGCTTAGTCAAAATCAGGCTGGCCGGTCAGCCGCCGATGCGGAAATTGACCGAAGAGTAGTCTTTGGGTGCCTCAAAAAGGTCTCGACCGACTTTGCCGGTGGGCCGAACTCC
>JBEITT010000190.1:0-4205 GCA_040374745.1 Planctomycetaceae bacterium
AGGGCCCCCAACGACCTGTAAAACGCGATGGCCGGGCTGTTCCAGTCGAGCACTGACCACTCGAACCGGCCGTAATCACGCTCAACAGCAATTCTGGCAAGTGTGGTGAGCAGGCTCTTGCCAATACCCCTGCGGCGATAGGCTTCACGCACGTAAAGATCTTCCAGATAAAGCCCCGGCTTGCCCAGAAATGTGCTGAAATTGGTGAAAAAGAGGGCAAAGCCGGCCGGTTGCCCGGACCATTCCGCCATGATGGCTTCACACGCGGGCCGATCACCAAACAGATGCTGGTGGAATTGGTCGGCCGTGGCCACAAATTCATGCTCCAGCTTTTCAAAAATCGCCAGTTCGCGAATGTGATCGACAATTGTCTGGCAATCGTCGGGTGTGGCGGGACTTATGCTCAGGCTCATCTTGAAATCCTCAAATCCGGCCTTCCGTGCGAATCGTGACGCTGGCCTTGTGGGCGGTGAGGCCTTCGACATCTGCCAGATGAGTGATCTGTGGGGCAATCTGCCTGAGCCCGTTGGCCGTCAGGTGAATCATGCTGGTGGTTCGCAGGAAGTGGTTGGCTGTCAGACCGCTGGCCCATCGGGCAGTGGCACCGGTGGGCAGAACATGCGAAGGGCCGGCGGCATAATCGCCGGCAGCAACTGGGGTGTCGTGACCCAGGAACATGGCTCCGGCATTTGTCAGGCGTTCAGCAATCTGCAGCGGATTGGCTGTTGAGACATGCAGGTGCTCGGGTGCCATCAGGTTCGAGAGATCAATGGCTTCGTCGGCATTGGCAACGCGAATCAGGGCGCCATATTGTTCGAGCGAGTCTCGGGCCAGGTCGCCACGGGAAAGTGCCGCCAGCTGGCTTTCAAGGGCTTCAGCCACCTGCTCGATCAATTCGGGAACCCAGGTGACGAGCAGCAACGAGCCGGGTGAATGCTCGGCCTGGCTGATCAGATCAGCCGCGATATATTCAGCCCTTGCCGATTCATCGGCGATCAGCAGAACTTCACTTGGCCCGGCGATGGAGTCAATATCCACCTGCCCGTAAACGGCTTTTTTGGCCAGAGCCACAAAAAGATTGCCGGGGCCGACGATTTTATCGACCGGTGCAACCCCTTCGACTCCAAAGGCCAAAGCCCCGACAGCCTGGGCTCCGCCAACGCGATAAACCTCGGTTACCCCCAGAATATGGCACGCGGCCAGCAGTTCGGGATTGTATCCACCAAAAGAGGTGGGCGGCACCACGACAGCGATTTCAGCCACGCCAGCCGCCTGGGCCGGGACAACCGTCATGATCAGGCTTGATGGGTATGCCGCGGCACCACCGGGAATGCAGACGCCGACGCGGTGCAGTGGGCGATAACGCAGCCAGATTTTGCCATCGATGGATGTCAAAGGCTTTGAATCGCTGTGCAGGATTGACTTCTGAAAAGCCAGGACATTGGCTTTGACCTGCTCAATTGTCTGGCGGTATTCGTGTGAAACCGTGGCGGCAGCTTTAGCCATTTCATCGGCAGAAACCCGCATGGTTTGGGGTGTGAGCTTCGCACCGTCAAGCTGTTCGGTGTAATGAAGTAGTGCCTGAAGGCCATTCTGTCGGATTTCTGCGAGAATGCGATCGACCACGGCCACTGGGGCGAGCGGTTCGCCGAAGACTTTTTTTGTCAGTTCGCGGCCACGGGGGCTGACAATGTCGCCCCGGGGCGAAAGACTTTGACGCAGGGCCTCAAGATGGGCCATGCCCAGGGCGCGATCGATGGTGAGGTCAAGGCGTTTCAAATTGGGAAGGCAGCGGGTCGGCGTAGACATTTTCCATTGGCTGTTTCAGGTTTTTTTGCGGAACGACCAACTTACAGGATAATGATTCCTGATAATTTTGGAAAGAAATTGAAAAGTTATGCCCACTTTGGATTTTCTTGAACTAAGAAGAGCCAAGAAGGTTTGATGATGCGCTTAATGCACAGGATGCCGAGAATGTCGCGACTGAAATCAGTTCTGTTACCTGTTCAGCAATTCTTTGGAATTCTTCTGCCGCTTGCCTCCAATCCATGGTTTCTGGCAGCCATGACAATTTTTTTATTTTGCGGCGTGCAATCAGAAAGCACGTTAGATTATGAAACAACCGAGCCTGATATGGTGTTAAAGGAAAAAATGATGATGGTGCAGCGGAAATCAGGCCTGGTTGATATGGATTCAGTGCAGCGGCTTGACGATCTGCTGCAGAAAAATGGCTGGGTGGATGAGATAATCAGGTAATCCTGAGTCGTTAGTTGTGATGTTAATAACAAATTATTATGTCGATCGAATAGAATCGTGGTGTCCGGCCAGATAAAAGATCTCTGGACAGATTTCAGATTTCGTTTCTGATAGAGATTGAATTAAACAACATGGAGGCTGCAATCGTTCGGGCATCATCAAGATTATGGATGGATTGACAGGTAAAAGGGCTGATTCAGCTAATCAGGAGGCTTCATATCGGCCTGAAGTCCTGAGAGTCATTTTCTGCCTGGTTCTTCAGAGTTTGATACTACATGGGCCGAGTCTGATTCAGCCGTCGCGTTTCATGTTTTCGCCCATGGATATTGTTGGTCGGCAGGTTGAGCTGGGCGGGTCGCCAGAATTTGAACCGGCCAACAGACTTTTGATAGACCCTGTTTTGCAATTTCAGCCCTGGGATTTATGGGCCCGGCGAGAGTTGGCAGCCGGTCGTTTTCCATGGTGGTCAAGCCTGTCCGGTGGCGGAGCGCCCTTTGCCTCAAATGGGCAGAGTCGGCTGTTTGATCCATTCCATCTGGCGTTTCTTCTCATGCCCCTGCCATGGGCCTGGGCGGCTGAGTCGGCAACACGTTTTGTTCTCACAGGGCTTGGCATATTCCTGCTTTGTCGGCAGCTTGGGTTTGGCCAGATTTCTCGCGTGTTCTGCCCGCTGGCAATTAACCTGACCGGTTTTTTTACACTCTGGCGGCTATATCCGCTGGTTGCAACAGCTTCCGTTCTGCCCTGGTTGTTTTTGTGCGTGGTGAACTTAAGTAAAATCAGGACACGCCGTAATTGGCTTTGCTTGACGGTGATGGTTGCCTGGCTGATGGTTTCGGGGAACGTGCAGGTCGCGGCCGCTGGATTGCTCGTGTTGTGCATCATGGTGGCGATGAGTCAAAAAACAGCCGGTTCTACCGGCTATTTGTTGTATGTCATGCCGCTGTCTGCTGTTTTTATGGGGCTTTGTATAACTTCGCCCGCATGGATCAGCCTGCTGGATTACCTGGCGGAAAGCCCAATCCTCTCCGACCGTGTTGCCGAGCATTCTGCCGGCGGCCGTGGCTCAACCGCCCGCTGGGCCGATCTTCCCTGCCTGGTTTCTCCCTTCATTTACGGCAGCGAACGACAGGGCGATACGAATATTCATAAGTCGATTGGTGCTGGTAATGTTAACGAAGCCGCGACGGGATTTATTGGTCTGTGCAGCCTGTTGTTTGTCTGGCTGGCAGTGGCGGGGCCAGGTCATGCGAACCCCGCCCGGCGTTATCGTGTTCGCTGGCTGTTCAGCCTTTTTGCCGTATCACTGCTGGTTGGTTATCGCCTGCCGCCGGTGGTCTGGGTCTGGCCCAAAATCCCGATTCTCAATGCCATCGACCCCCGCCGCTTTCTCGTCGGCATGCCACTGGCCGGCGTCTTGCTGGCCGGTTTGGGTCTTGACAGCATTGCAGCAAATGAAGTTCCCGCCATATTTCAGAAATGGCTGGTTCGTATTGTGCTTATCATAGGAACAGCCCACGTGCCGGCGACCATTTCGCCATTTCTTTTTAAAGATACTATCCTGGCGAAAGCCACGGCTCACTACGAAAAATCAGTGGCTCCAGGTCCGGCCCATCAACAGATTGTCGCACAGCGAGTTTCAAGTCAATTTCATGGCCTGACACATGCCTGGCCAGCTTATTTGCTGGGGCGAACCCTGCTTTGCCTCTGCTTTATCGCTGTCTGGTGTCGTTATAACTTTCAGCCACACAGGCGAGCTTCCCTGCTTGCTTTGCTGGCAATCGCCGAATTGCTCCATTTTGGCTGGAATTACAACCCCAATGTAGACAAAAAATGGATGGATGCACTCATCAATGCACCTGTTGGTGAGAAGCTGAAAACCATGGCATTACGTCTTGAGTCAGAGGGTTTTGAGTCCAGATTTCTGGCACTTGCCGAGGCCTTGCCGC
>JBEITT010000103.1:0-18055 GCA_040374745.1 Planctomycetaceae bacterium
GTCGCAATTGGCTGATGTTGTCATTTTGTTAACGCAAAAGAAGACGAAAAGCAAGGGGCGGGTGGTGAGACATAACCCGAGAGTTTTCAAAGGCTTTAACGAGCCGAAAGCGTGAGCGACGGCCCCGAATACAATCTGCTCTTCCGGCTTTAACGAGCCATTGACATGAGTCAAATTTTCCAAGCCTGCATAATACGATACCGATTTCAATCTGATTAAGTCTCTCTTTAGGAAATTGAATTGTATTTCTTACAGTGGGAAAGAGACTGAATGATCAATTGACAAGAAAGTCTGATCCCGAGCTTTTATCCTGGCGTCTTTGCACCATTGCATGACCCACAGGATTTATTGAAACTCACACACTCCGGCCGATCATTTCCTGCAGGATGGCCATATCCACTTTTTCCAGCTTATCAATATATAAACAGGCCTTGCTGGTTTTATGGCGGCCCAGGCGGGGCAATAAATCGGCATAATTTTCGAGTCCATGCATCAGATAAATCGCGAAGCCGGTTTTACGCACGGCAAAGCCGCAGCTCATCCAGTTCAGCTCGCGGCCCGACGCATATTTCAACCACGTTTCGCCAAAGCCGATGATCGCATCGCCCCACATTCTCGGCTCATGCCCTGTGACTTCACGAAACATCGCACAAATGACATGAGCATCTTCAGTCACCTTGCCGCCGAACGAGTCGAGATATTCCTTAACGTTTTTGTCGTTGGGGCGGGTTTTCGGCTCGGCCATTGCTGACACCTGTAAGCTATGGGTTCAACTGATCATATTGCGTGGCTTGGGCCGGTTCCAGGCGGCTCGCAGGGTCGGGTTCAGGCCGGCGGCCATGGCCAGATATTCCACAGGATGCAGCGTGCGTTTGGGGATTCCCTGCTCCATCTGCATGCGGCAGCTCAGGCATTCGGTCATGCCGGCGTCAATATCGGTATCTTTCAGGCGGGTTCGCAGATGATAGCCAATCCGCAGGCTCTTGCGAAAATTCGTGCGGGCCACGCCAAACGGCCCGGCAATGCCTGAACAGCCACGGTCGATAAATTCAATATTCATGCCCGGCAGGCGGCTGACCAGGTCGTGCCCCGGCTTGCCCATGCCAAGGGCCCGCTGGTGGCACGGCTGATGATAGCCCACATGGCCGGAAATCTGCTGTGTGGGGCCTGGCAAAAGCCCCCGGTCGGCCATTCCGGCCAGATAAGCCGTGAGTTCAAGAGTGTTGTCGGCCACCAGACGGGCGTCGAGATCGTCAGTCAGTCGGGGGTAAAAATCCCGCAGAACCATGGCCGAAGTCGGTTCGATACAGACAATCGTATAACCATCACGCACCGCATTGCCCAGCGTGCGCAGATTGGCCCGAACCAGCTCGCGGGCCCTGTCAAGATCGCCCACCACCAGGGCAGGCATTCCCGACGAATATTGCCGGTATGGAATATAGACATTCACCCCGGCCCATTTCAGATATTCGACCGTTGTCTCGGCCAGATCCTGATGAAAGTGATTTGCCAGAATATCAAGAAAAAGGGCGACACGCGGGCCAGGTGTCTGGGGTCTCTGGCGGCACCAGCCACGTCGGTCGGCCCGGCGCAGAAACGACCAGCGTCTGACTTTCGGCAAGCGTCTGTATCGTGAAAGCCCGGTCACTTTTTCAAGCACCCAGCGAGATCGCGAATGATTTAAAATGGCATTGGCGATGACCGGAAAGAGGCTTGCCGTGCTGGCCAGCATGTCAACCCGCGAGAGCCAGAAATCCTTGTGCGAGAGGCCATAATTCGCAACGGCGGCCGATTTGGTTTCAATCATGAGAGCCGAAATATCAATGCCGGCCTGGCATTCGCTCTTGCACATCTGGCAGTGGAAGCAGGCCTCGGCGGCTTCCTTGAGCTTTTCAGAACCCCACAGGGTGGGGTCGAGCGTGCCGGTGGTTACCTGGCGGATCAGGCCGGCCAGGGCGCGGGGCGACGAGGCTTCGGCCCTGTCGCCGCGAAAGCTGGGGCACATCCGGCCATTGACACTCGTCGAACGACACGCACCACAGGCATTACACGCTGAGGCGACCACCTGGGGCCCCTGGTTTTCAGGCCAGTTCAGCTCGGGGTCGAGCACGGGCAGCGAAGGGAAGCGGTCGATGGTTGATTCTTCTGAATCCTGGTCGATGACGACCACGCGTTTTGATTCTTGTTCAGGCGATTTCCCGGGCGAGGGTGCGTCGGTCGGCTCGCGGAATCGAAGCGACGGACGGGCTGAGCCCGGCAGCGATTCGGCGTGGAACCGGCCTTCGGGATCAAAAAGATTCCGAATATCCTGCCAGATGGATTTCATGTCGGCATATTGGCGGGTAATGGCCGAGCCACGGACCCGGCCAATCCATGGCTCGACACCGCGGATCATGCCGCCAGAACGGTTGACTATTTCTGTTACCGCATGCACCCACTGGCCAATTTGCTCAAGATTCAGCTCCTGCAGGGGTTCAAAAAGCGGCCTGGCCTGAATCCGCCCGACAAGCGGATTAATCTGCCAGCCAATGGCCAGACGTGCAGCCTGTGCCGCCCCGGCAATTTGCGAAAGTACCGATGAAACATGCTCGGGCCTGACAACTATTTCCTCAAATACCGGGTGCGAAATCCCGGCCATCGGGCGGCCTGCCAGTGCCTGCCTGGCGGCTGCCCGCCAGTGGGCCAGCGGGTGCAGCCGACCCCGGCCAAGGGCTGTTTCGGTGATCACATAAACCGAACGTGGCCGGAAAAGTTCGCCCAGGCGTTTCTGAATTTCAACAGTTGTTGTTTCATTGGTACAGCTCCAGCGGGCAACAATGCTTGAAGGTGTCGTCAGCGGGAAAAACCGGCGAATTTCATCATTGGCCTCGCTGGCCAGGGCAATCGATCGCCAGTCGAGAATCTCGGCACTTTCCAGCTTTTCAAGCAGCGGCAGCTTCATGGCGGCGTCGGCCGCACGCTCGGGCAGGTCAAAGCCGATCGATGCATAAACCGACCACGGCTTGAGAGGCACCGTTTCAAGTGTCAGTTCAAGCAGCATGCCCAGCGTGCCGCGCGCCCCTGAAACCAGCCGGTGCGGGTTAAATTGACGATTCTCGCCCAGCACACCTGAAAACACCAGGCCTGATACATCCAGCAAATTACCTGCCTGCCTGCCGCCGAACAGGTCTGACCGCCATGAAACCAGCATCAGCAGCTGTCGCAGCCAGTCGTCCTTTTCATCATCGCCGGAAAGACTCTCGCTGGAAACCGAGCCAAGTTCGACAACTGTCGAGTCTGACTTCAGCATTTGCACCCGATGAATTGTATCAACCAGCCCCGGCCGGTGCGGGCTACCGCTCAGGGCCAGCCCGCTGAGCCAGCCACCCAGCGTCATGGCCTCAGCCTCAGCCTGGAAACCCGGCAAGCCTCGGCCCACCTGTGAAAGCTGCATCTGCAGCTCGCCCAGCGTCATGCCCGCCTGCACGGTCACGGTCTCGTGCCCCAGCGAAACCAGCCGCCGGAAATGCTGCGAGAAATCGACAATAATGCCGCTGCCCAGCGATTCGCCCGTCACGCCAAGGCCCGCCCCCCGCGAATGCAGCGTAAAACCCTTCTCGCGGGCATAAGCCAGCAGCACCAGCAATTCCGAGGTGTCTCGCGGTGCCACGGCCGCCAGCGGCTGACGTTCCCAAAGGCTTGAGTCGGTTGAATAGCCCGACAACCGAACGTTCTCTGTTGCCAGATTGCCGCGAAAAACATCGCCGAGATCGTCGCGCAACATTTTTTGCAGCTTGAGATTCATTGGTCGCGCATTGGCCCCGGGTCAAGCTGCTCTTGGTTTCAATCGTTTACGGCTTGATCTTACCAGAGATGCTGGCTGGAATTAAGCCCCCTGCGAGTCGCGCACCGACTGATTTTTCCGCAGTTCAGCCACACGTATCCGCTCCTGCCGGAAAGTCTCGCCAATTTCCAGATTAAATGGCCCGAACCGCCCCAGTGGCTTCACATCAGGCCCACGCATCTGGCTCACACAGCGATAGCAAATGGCGACATCAGGCACGATTTTCCATAGCACCAGGTCAAGCAGGGCCGAACCCATAAGCACTGCGTAAGTCGCCACCGGCCGGTTCAAATACCAGAACCACGTGGCCATGGCAAAGCCCGCCACTACGATGAAAAGACCCAGCCCCTGCGGAAAATCCTTTTGAATATACAGCTTATCTGTGCCGCAAAACGGGCAGTGGCACACGCCCTCAGGCTGAACCGATCCCGACCGGGCCGACCGGGCCACACCACAACCGCCACAGCGAAATTCAGCGGCCGTCCCGGCGTCCTTCACCCGCTGCACAACCCGGCATTCCGGGCATTCAAAAGTCAGCTCCATCGCACCCCCAGCGTCTGTTTCGACCGCAACCAGCCCACCCCCCGCTTAATCTTCTACATTATCTCAAATCTCACCATGAACTTACAACCCGTCTGCCTAAAGCCATGCACCAACCACCGCGCCCGTCTCATCTTTCTTTCATGTCGAATTCATCATGTAAGAAATTACTAAGCGGATATTCGGATAAATTTATCTATTCTTGGCGGATGTTTCGATCAGGATTGACTCAGGTTCATGTCAACCGGCTTGCCTGAACCTGCAAAGAAAGTTGAGTACGACCATGGCGATGATCACCGCGAACGACCTGCGACATCTTCTTAATCCTGCATCAGGCGATACTTGCGTCTCTCTCTACATGAAAACGCACATGACCTGGCCCGAGTCTGAACAGAATCCGATTATTTATAAAAATCTTGTCAAAGAGCTTGAAACCACTCTTGCCAACCATTTCAAGGGCCGCGATTACAAGCCCCTGCTCGCTGATTTTCAGCAGTTTCTGAATGAAGATGATTTCTGGAAGAACCGTAAACCTGCCCTGGCCATGTTCCACCACCGTGGCCATTTGCACGTTTATGACCTGCCCCGAAGTGTGCCCGACGGCATCCACATGGCTGATAGTTTCCACCTCAAGCCCATCTTCCGTATCCTTCAGACGACCGACCGTTTCAATATCCTCACTCTCGACCGCCACGCAGCTCATCTCTTCGAGGCCAGTCGCGACAGCATTATCCCCCTGTCACTAAACGACTTGCCCGAAAATCCCAAATCCCACGACAACGGTGCCCGAACCCGCGTTGGCGAACAACATTTCTCGGCCTTCGGCAGCTCGGTCGTCACCATTCATGATGTTGACGAAAAACGTGTTGACGCCGACTTCTTCGCCGAAGTCGATAAGTATGTCACACAACAACTTACAAACCAGAATCATCTCCCCCTGGTGCTCGTGGCACTTTCTGAACACCAGGGCACCTTCCGGAAGGTTTCTCATAATCAAATGCTTCTCAAAGAAGGCGTTTCGGCAGGACCAAACCACCTGCCTCTACGCGACCTGAGAGACCAGGCCTTCGCCGTGGTTGAGCATTCCCAGCACCAGTTCATGCGAAATCTTATCAGCCAGGTTGAAGCCGCCAGCGCACATGGCAAAGGCTCGACTGACCTCGCCGATGTGGCCAAGGCGGCTGTCTCAGGCCGTGTCGGCACCATCATCGTTGATGCCGACAAAACCATCGGCGGCCGACTCAGCCCCGACGGCGGCATCCTCAAAACCGACAACAATCACCCGGATGTCGATGACCTTCTCGACGACCTCATGGAAACCGTCTTCCGCGCCGACGGAACCGTCCACGTCCTCCCATCTGGCCTCATGCCAATCAATTCCGGCGTGGCCGCACTCTTCCGCTATTAAACCCACGCCTCATGACCTGAGCAAACAGTCGGCGATGGCAACTTAGCCATCGCCTTTTTCGTAATCGTTAAAATCTGCCTGACCCATAAATTTCATAAAATCAGAAAATTGCATGATTTTGTCTCAACTCGACTGATGCTTGGATCCGATACAAGCGAAACAGGGCGAAATGCCCAGCGCGTTGCAGTCGTTGATAGAGGGTTGGGGGGAGTGTGCCGGCATGAATCGACCGAAGCGATACAATCTGATAGTTGGACTGCCGCTCGGTTTTATGATGGCCGGCTGTACGGGCCTGAATCGTCCTGACTTCGGCCTGCGAACCACCCCTTCGCTGGGCGACAGGCCATTGGCCGTCGTCAATGGTCGCCCTGGTGAAGACCGCATCATCCGCACCGAAACCGAATCGGCCAGTGCCCCCGCAACTAACGATGCCAGAAGAATTTCAGGCCGGGTCATTGATCACCGTGGCCAGCCCGTCTCCGGTGCCACGGTGCGTCTGGCTGATGGTGCCCTGAATGGCGGCCAGGTCAGCGATGTGACCACCGACGAAGCCGGCGGCTTCACCATTCGCGGCCTTAGATCTTCCACACCATACACCATGATCGCTTCGCTTGATCTGGGCGGCGAAGCCCGAGTCGGCCGGGCCCGGTTCCTCTCCGGCGAAACCCAGGCCCGCATCCTGCTTGAACCCGAATCTTCGGCGGCGACCGATACCAATCGACCCGGTGGCGTCACTCCCGCCCGAACCGCTACCACCTCAGTCGAGCCTGCCGCCAGCCCTGAATCAACACCGGTCGCTCAACCGAAAGTGCCTGCGGGCCGATGGGTTTATGTCGTTGATGGTGAATCCGCCGGACCGGCCGATTCCGCCAAATTCGCCTCAGCCGCGACCAAAAATCAGGCCGAAAGAATTTCCCGGGCAAACTACATTCCTGAAGTTGATGCGAATGTTGAACCGGAAGCCGCTCCCGAGCCCCAATCTCGAAGGACGCCCCCTAAAAACACCCAGTGGCGGCCCCGTCAGAAAAACGACGGCGTAGCCCAGGCCGAAAAACGCGATAACTCCATTCTCAGGGCCCAGTATTCGGGCGACGAAGAAACCAATCCGCTGCCTCCGGCCATTGAGCGCAAAGCCTATGTCTATGAGGAGTTCCAGGAAGCTGAACCCCAGCCTGTCCGCCGCATCGCATCAGCAGCCGGTCGGCCGGGCGTCGTCGCCTCAACTGGCAACATAACAGAAGATATGCTACCCCTGCGTGAGATTCCACTTCCCGCTGAAGAGGTGATTGAAGCCGAAGATGATCGCCGGCCTGCACCGGTGGCACGCCGCCAGCAGGGCCGCTCGGCCACTCAGCCAAGATCAAGCCGCGATATGACTTACGTCGATTATCCATCGGCCGCCAACCTGCGTGTTGAAGATATTGATGAAGCCAATCGCCTGCGTCGGGCAGCCCGTTCCGCTGGTTCAACAGTTCCCAGCGGTCGATACGACGACAACGCCGCACCTGATCCCCGCCGTTCTGCCCGCTGGCAGGAAGCTCAGCGAGACACTCGCCCCGACGAATCAGCCCCCACCGACAGCACCATCAGTCTGGCCAATCGCTCGGGCAATGCGCTGGTGCCCCCACCCGACCTGCCACCTGTCGAATTCACCGACCGCCAGCCACCAGCCGATGCCCGAAATCTCTACTTCCGTGGCATGGAACGATCGGCCAATCAGCGGGCCCAGGTTGAACGCGCCCTCAATTCATCACCCACCAGTGGTGTGCTTGCCCAGATCGAACCCGACGTGGCCCGGTCTGATCAAGAGCGAATCGACCGCCTCAAGGCGTCGCAAACCTCATCCGACCCTGCCTTTAATGGCGATTCGCCGCGAACCTCCAACGAGTGGCTCAACCGCATGACTGGCAAGCTCTCTGCCTGGACAAAGCCGGTTGATGCCAAAGCCGCCCTCGGCATTAACTCCGCCTTCTGCGATTTTGACACAGCCAACCAGCGGCTGCTTGATTTCGAACTTTTGAACGTGCAGGGCAAGCCCGAACGATTCAGCCAGATGCCGTCTGATCTCACACTCGTCTTTTTCTGGGGCACATGGTGCAAGCCCTGCCATGAAGCCATGCCGCACCTGGTCGAGCTTCAGAAGCAACTGGCCTCCGATAATTTTCAGATTGTCGGCATTGCCTATGAAGAGGGCAATGTGGCCGAGCGACAGAAAAAAGTGGCCATGGCCGCCGACCGCTACGGTATCAATTTCCCCTTGCTGATGGGTAATTCAGCCGGAGCAGAAAGCTGCCCCGTTCGCAGGGCCTTTGAAGTTCGTGTCTATCCGACAATGGTCCTGCTTGATCGTGAAGGCCGCATCCTCTGGAAGGATCAGGGCATCACCCCAGCCTCCCTCGGCCGGCTGGACCGCGTTCTTGCCTCACACCTGCGAGAACTTGACGCTGTCAAATATGCCAGGGCCGACAACGGCCGGACAACCCGATAAGTACCACGAAGGCAAGCACCGGAAAAATCTGCCACCCGTCGATTTTCAGAAAAATCAGACAAGTACCTGCAGTATCCGGATACCCAGCTCCTGGTCAATCTGCACAAGCTCGCCCCGGGCCACCAGCCTGTCGCCGCTGGTCAGTTCTACCGGCTCGCGTTTGTTTCGAGTCAAATTCAGCACATCGCCCGGTTTCAGGTCGGCCAGCCTGGCCAGCGACAGGCTCAGCCTGCCCAGTTCCACCGTCAGTGTCACCGGCAAATCCGGCGATTGGGTTGATCCAGCATCGGCAGACATCAGCGGCCCTTTCACAACAGAATTCGGAGTCGGTTTGGGTCGGTTCAGGATCTCAATCCGGCCGCCGGCGGAACCGCTCGCCAGCTTGCCTGCAAAACTCCAGCGATAAATACCTTCGGCCATCCGGCAGATCACCGGCCCATCAATTTCCGGCAATTTTCCGGTGATGGTCGCATCAGGCCACGGCAAAACCAGTCTCGGCCGCAATCGACCCAGGCCGCCGGTCAGCTCAATCACGCCCGCCTGCACCCGCCCTTTCACCGCCAGTTCGCCCTGAATCGGTAAAAGGCAATCCCCACCTGATTGGCTTAAACCCTTCAAATTCCAGTCAATGGTTTTGCTCAGCGTCTCAGGCACCCAGGCCCGCAGCACGCCAACTGGCTGTTTCTCGTGCAGCATCTCCCAGGCAATGGTGCTGGTCGGGCCCAGGCCTTCAAAGGCAAAGGCATCAGGGCCAACACGGTCAAGCACAATTCGAGGCAGAAGCCCCGAACTGTTCATAATATCTGTAAAACGTGCCGCCAGCACTGTCCAGAAGCCCCATTCCACAGGCGTCGTTGGCAGGTGGTTCTCTGCCTCCTGTCGTGGGGTTCCCAGCAATTTGTCAATCACCCGGTGAGCCAGCGGCGTTTCAAGCCCAATCGCCAGCCGCGTGCCCAGCGAAGGCACCAGCCACTGCGCCGTGATGCCCACCCGCTTCACACCCGATGGCCTGTCAAGCACTGCCGGCCCTTCTTCTGCAAGGCTGAGCCCCGTTTCACTCCTGAATGCACCTGCGAGCAAACTGCTGGCCTGCCGTGCTGCCAGCCGCCGCATGGCTGTGCGCACCGCTTCAATGCCTGGCTCTACACTGGGAAGGGCTGCAAAATCAAACGGCTGCCAGGCTATGGCCTCGGCAATCGACGACGGCGGATCCCAGTCCTCTTCATCGCGGCTCATAGCTCAAGATCTCCGATCCGAAATGATGAATCTGAATCTTCCAGTTCAGCGTCATCAATTTCTTCATCTTCGATAACAATATCCTGAATTTCAATTTCGCCGGAATCTTCAATCACGAAATCATCAGCATCCAGAGCAAAAAGCCCCGAATGACTGGCCTTCAGACCCGGAATTTCTCCTGACTCTTCCACGTCCGGGCTCTCAGTCAATCCTGATTCCTGCCTCGCTTCTTCATTCAATAATGAATAGGCTTCACCACTTTCATCATCACCTGTAAATAAATCCATGTCGCTTGTTTCATAACTCAAATCGCCCGCTTCCGGCTCAATGGCATTTTCTGAGTCATTCTCTGCGGCAATGGCCAGTTTTTCCGCAGTTGGTTTTAAAATCCGGGCTTGGAATGCCGCCATGCCCTCTGATTCAATTTGCAACGCAGCCTCGGCCAGCCACACTTCAAAAACAATTCGATTAAAGTCCATCGGCGGTTTGCCAATCCGCATGAAGGGTGCAACCAGCGGGCCAGTTGCCATCGGCAGGTGTTGCAGCAGCCATTGCCGGCGGCGTGAATCAAGCCCGCCGGCCAGCGATCCCACCGTAATCAGCCCTGTTTTGCTGCACCTGGGCGGCACGCCTTTGTTGGCCCTGGCCAGCTCAACCAGCCCTTCGCGGGCCATGGCAGGCCAGTCAGGCGATAAATTGCAATTGAAATAAACCGGCAGTTGCATAATGCAATTGGCTTCGCCTGCCACCCATCGCCGAAGCCGGCCACACCAGGCCAGCCGCCTCAGCCAAGCCATCGGCCTGTCACCGGCCAAAAGCCTGATCACGGCCGAATCATTCCTGCCGGGCTCCACATCGCCTACCAGTCTTTCATGGCTCAGGCATTTCGCAGCCTCAATCATCATGCGTTTCAGGCTTCCGGGGCCGGCTTCATCAGCTCGCCTTAATGCCCGCCGCACAGGCGTAACCTGTTTCATTTCAAGGGCCCGAAACCAGCTTGAATGAACCCGGGCTCGATTGGGCCTGGCCTGCGACAGGTGAAGTATCTTCAGTTCTTCAAGCGGCGAATGTGCTTCCGGTTTCACACCAGAATTCTGCCAGGTATTTTTCAGCTCGACTGGTGAAAACGCAACCAGCCTCGATTGCATTTCCGCCGACTTTGCCAAAAGCGAAACAGCCGCCTGCCACCCAGCCACCCGGGCATCGGCAGTTGTCAGCGACTGATCTGTTTCGCTCTTGTCCCGGTTCATTTTCACCTTTTTCCAGGCCGGCCCAATTTCATCAGATTACATTTTCATTTCATCCGCCGCTGATCTCTTCAGCCAGCCTCTTGAGATCTTTCTCCAGCGAAATCAGCAGGTCCGCCGTTTTCTGCTTGATCGCCGGCAATTCAGCTGATGTGGTTTCAGTCGGTATTTCAGTGCGGGCAAAGAGATAAAACTTGATTTTCGGCTCGGTGCCCGACGGCCTCACGGCAAATTTTACATCGGCCTGGGCCAGCTCAAAAATCAGCAGGTCGCCCGAAGGCTCGGGCAGCGGGGCTTCAAGATATTGCGGATAAAGCAGTTTCGTCAGATGGTTGTGGTAATCATCCACCCGCACCACCTGAATTCCCGCCACGCGTGCCGGCGGCGAACTTCGAAAACTCGCCATGATCTTCTGAATCTTCTCGGCCCCGTCACGCCCGGTCAGCGTCAGGTTAAATGCCGCCTGGCCATAATGGCCAACCTGTCGATAAAGCGAATCCAGATATTCCAGCACCGTCTGCCCCCTGGCCTTCAGCGTGGCGGCCATCTCGGCAAAGAGAAAGGCCGCCACCGTGGCGTCCTTGTCGCGGGCGTAAGTGCCTTTCAGATAACCATGCGATTCTTCAAACCCAAACAGAAAATCAGCCGGCCCCGTGGCGTCAATCGCCTGGGCAATCCATTTAAAACCAACCAGCAGGTTATTCACCACCTTTAAACCGGCATTGCGATAAATTGCCGGAGCCATCGGTGTGGAAACCAGTGTACTTACCAGGAAGTGCCCCGGCTTAAGTTGACCATTGTCTTTTGTCTGATCAAGCACATAGGCCGCCAGAAGCACACCAATTGAATTGCCGTCAATCGTGACCCAGTCACCCGCCGGGTCTCCCGTCGCAGGCACCGCCGCCCCAATCCGGTCCGCGTCAGGGTCGCTGGCCAGAACCAGATCGGCACCGGTGGACCGGGCTTCGGCAATCGCCGCCTCCAGCGTTTTGGGAATCTCGGGGTTGGCCACATGGCCGGGAATCGTTGGGAAATTACCGTCGGGAACACTCTGCGCAGCAAGTTGATTGACTGTCGTAAAACCCGCCATTACCAGCGCCCTGCCCACGCTTCCGCCACCCACACCATGCATCGGCGTATAGACCAGGCTCAGGTCACGGGCCCGGCTCACCGATTCACCCAGAACGGCGGCCAGATACGCATCGTCAACCGAGGCCGGTGCTGTTTTAATCTGCCCGGCAGCCACTGCCGAATCATAGTCCGCCAGCGGTATCGGCTTGTCGGCCAGGGCAACCACCGCATCAATAATCGCTGTGTCGTCAGGCGGGACCACCTGCGCACCATGGTGATTATAACATTTAAATCCATTGTCAGATGGCGGGTTGTGCGATGCCGTAATCATTATTCCAGCATCGCATGTCAGGTGTCGAACAGCGAACGACAGCAGCGGAGTGGACCGATACGACTCAAACAGCCACACATCAAGCCCGGCCGCGGCGATTGCCCGGGCGCAGACTCTGGCAAATTCAGGAGAATTATGACGCGTGTCGTGGGCAATAACCACCGACATCTTTCGAGAACTGCCGGCATGCTTGGCGATCAGCACATCCACCAGACCTCGGGCGCTTTCGGCCATCGTCCGCTCATTCAGGACATTTGTGCCAATCGGTGCCATCAGGCCCCGCCGGCCGCCGGTACCAAATTCAAGCACCTTGTAAAACAGGTCTTCCAGTTGCTTCCACTCTCCGGATTCAATGGCCCGGCAAAGTTCGGGCTGATAGCTGCCAAAACTGTCGGACGAGAGCCACCGGCGAATATTCGACGAGGCCTCGGGCGAAAGCCCGCTTTGCTGCTCTGCCTGGTCAACTTTCCTGATCGCCGCCGCCAGTGCTGCCTGATCCATGCCCGTTATTCCTGATGTATCGCGTCGCACACCATCGCCCGGTGCTCTTCTGCCCGGGCAGATGAAATTCTCATGCCGGTTATCGATTGAAATTTACCACAAGTGATTGTATTTCTTCAAGAACACAGCGACAGGCTCGTCAAGATTGAAGCCAACCGGTTTCCTGCGGCGAGGAAAATCCATCAGCCGATTGCAGCCAAGGCTGAAACCGGATAAATTCAAAATCAATGTGCATTTCATGCTCACAGGTCTCTCGCCAATTGTCTTCAATCCGGGTTTTGCCGCCATGCGCCAGTTTCTGCTTAAAATCATAGCAATCGGCATCCTCCTGCCGTTTTTTTCAGTGCTCAGAGCCCAATCCGCAAAGCCTAACATCGTCTTTATCGTGGCCGACGACCTGGGCCGCGCCGATTGCGGCTTCATGGGCGGCAAAGTCATCAAAACACCTCATCTTGATCGCCTTGCCGCCGCCGGATCGATCCTGGACGCCCATTACGTGCAGCCTGTCTGTTCACCCACACGTGCAGCCATCATGACCGGCCGATACCCCATGCGCCACGGCCTTCAGACGGGTGTCGTTCGCCCCTGGGCCCAGTATGGTCTCCCGCTGGAAGAGCAGACCATGGCCGATATGCTCCGCTCAGCCGGCTATAAAACGGCCATCAGCGGCAAGTGGCACCTCGGCCATTTTCGCCCGGAATATCTGCCCACAAGACGTGGATTTGATCATCAATACGGCCACTACAACGGTGCGATCGATTATTTCACACACATGCGCGACGGCGGATTCGACTGGCACCGCGACGATAAAGTCAGCCGCGATAAAGGCTACACCTCCCAGCTCCTGGGTCAGTTCGGTGCCGAATTTGTCAGCACGCATGCCGGCAAATCGCCATTTTTTCTTTATGTCCCCTTCAATGCCGTGCACACCCCGCTGCAGGCTCCACAGAAGTATCTTGACATGTATCCGAACCTGACCGGCGGCCGCAAAACCTATGCGGCCATGCTCACCGCCATGGACGACGCCGTGGGCCAGATCGTTAATGCCGTTGAAAAATCAGGCCAGCAACCAAATACCCTGTTCATTTTCACCAGCGATAACGGCGGCCCAAGCCCCGGCAAAATCACCGACAACGGGCCTTACAGGGCGGGCAAAAGCACTCTTTACGAAGGCGGTGTGCGTGTGGCAGCATTTGCCACCTGGCCAGGGAAGATTAAGTCAGGAAACACAATTAGCGAACCTGTTCATGCTGTTGACTGGTACCCGACACTTGCCAGACTTGCATCTTCCGGCCTGAAGCAGAAACTGCCGCTTGACGGACTTGATATCTGGCCTGTAATTACGGAAAACGCCACATCACCGCACGACGCCATTCTGCTGAACACCAATCCCAACGCCGGAGCCATTCGTGCCCGAGACTGGAAAGTGGTGGTTAAAACCGGCGAAGACGACCCGGACGACGATCAGCCGAAGGCCAGAAAAAAAGCCTTCAGGCCCGTTATCGAGCTTTTCAATTTAAAAAATGATCCATTCGAAAAAAATAACCTGGCCGGGGCCGAACCGGCAAAAACCGCTGAATTGAAATTATTGCTTGAAGCCTATTCCAGACAGGCCATTCCCCCCAAAAGCAAAGCGAAGTCTGCCGATTTCAAGTCGCCGGAAATCTGGGGCGAATTCAAATGAAATCTCACTTCAGTAAAATAAAATCAGCCATGATCCCGCAAAGAATGATCACTGCAGCAGTGCTCTTTTTCCCGGCTGCCACACTGGGTGCCACCGAGCCAAGACTCAACCAGCTCCAGGTCATCGGCACACACAATTCCTATCACATTGCACCTCACACCGAGCTCAGGCAATTTCTCGCCATCACCTCCAAGCGACTGGCCGAATCAATTGATTATACGCATCTGCCTCTGCCCGATCAGTTCGCACACCAGGGTATCCGCCAGGTCGAACTCGACATTTTTCTCGACCCCAAAGGCGGCCACTACGCCAAACCCTCTGCCCGGCAAACACTCAAGCTCCTCGGCAAAAACGCCGGCGATGATCCCAATCGCGACGGCCTCCTTGAAAAGCCTGGCCTTAAGGTGCTGCACGTGCCTGATGTTGATTATGCCACCACTGTTCCCACTTTCGTCATGGCCCTGAATCAGATTCGCGACTGGTCGCGTCAAAATAAAAATCATGTGCCAATCATGGTACTCGTTGAGCTGAAAGACAGCCGAATTCCAGGCCCGCCCACCATTCCCATTGCATTTGATGAAAATAATATCAATACGGTCGATGATGAAATTCGCTCTGTATTTAAACCCGATGAAATTTTCGTTCCCGACCAGCTTCGCGGCCAAATGCAATCGTTGCCCGAAGCAATTTCGAAAATCGGCTGGCCACACCTTGATGCGCTGCGTGGCAAAATCATGTTCGCACTCGATAACGAAGGTAAAATCCGTGACCTTTACCTGAAAAATCATGGCCTGCTTAATGGCAGAGCCATGTTTGTCTCACCACCCTCTGAAAATCATCCTTCAGCGGCGTTTTTCAAAATTAACGACCCAATTCGCGACTTTGACAAAATACAGAGGCTTGTCAGGGCTGGCTACATCGTCCGCACTCGTGCCGATGCCGACACACGCCAGGCCAGGGCCAACGACCCCTCCATGCGAGACCGCGCCCTGGCCAGCGGTGCTCAATTCGTTTCAACCGATTATCCAGTGGCCCGTAATAACTTTTCTGACTACCGCGTCAGCCTTCCCGGTAATGCCATCGCCCGACCGAATCCTGTTTCAGGAAACGATCTTCGCCAGACCGATCTCGAAACATTAAAACCGCTTCGCTGATCAGTCTGCAATCACAATTTCATTGGCATAGCCACGCAGATCCATCTCATATTCAATTTCTACAATCGGCGGTCGCGTATAATACCACTGATAACCCTGCACCGAAGCGACACCGCACACCGGCCCCAGCACTTCCGGAATAATGCGGTCCATGCTGTGAATGGTGTAAATGTTGGTGGCTGTCACGTCGCCCCAGCCCGCCCCCAGGCCCAGCAACCGGTTCTCCATCAATTCCATCACAAATCGGGCCTTTTTCACAATCCCGTCTGAGGAATGGTCGCCCCGGGCCACAATCGACTCGGCATCCAGCCGCCCTTCAGGTAATTCGCCACCGCCGGCAACGACAAACGTCTTTCCAATGTTTCCCTGCGCCGGCCGGGTATATGAAAATCCATGGATCACCACCGAATCAGGTGCATGTGCTTCTGGTGATACATTCGTCCGGGCCACCGGATTCACGCCATTCACAAAAATACCCCAGTTTCTTAAAATCGCGGCATAATCGGCATTCAGTTCACCAAATCCGGCAAATGAAAATGGCACCGGGCTGCGAAGCTCAATGGCACACAGCGATGCCCTGGGCCTGCCAAGATTCTCAAGCCAGCCCGCAATTCTCTCAAGTCCAGGGCGATAATTAATCGGCCGCAGATACCGCACATGCACAATTTCAAAACCTGGTGAAGCCACCACCCCGCAGGAATAAGGCGCAATGCCAGGCAGAAACTCATAATTTCCATACGGATGTTCAACTTTTGGCATCACTACTGGCCCCACTTCTTGTGTCGCTGTTATCCGCCCGCCATGACCCTAAAATATCAGACACCATTGAAATTTCAACCATTTAATTCACGACTCAACGCTTTATCGCCGAACTACCCGCACGCAGTTCAAGTTTTCTGGACACATCTTCGTTTTTCCGCTACACTCTGCCCCAATATCAATAACTCTCTGGTCACGGACGCCCTTTCGCATGAATATCCGGCACGATGCCGCCAATTCCGATTCGCTCCGGCCTTCGTTTTCAGCCCGTCAGGCCCACTCAGGCAAGCCCCTGCGTGTCGCCCTGGTGCACGACTGGCTCACCGGCCTGCGCGGCGGCGAAAAATGCCTCGAACGTCTCTGCCTGCTCTTTCCCGATGCCACCGTTCACACCCTGATTCACTCTCAGGGCAAGGTCGGGCCGGTCATCGGCAGAATGAAAATTCGTACTTCGCCCCTCCGATATTTGCCACGTGTCGAACACTACTATCGCCACCTTCTCCCAGCCATGCCATGGGCCATCCGTCAGGTGGATGTCGGCCAGGTTGATCTTGTCATCAGCCTTTCACATTGCGTGGCCAAGGCTGTGCGGATTCCACCCGGCGTGCCGCATCTTTGCTATTGCTTCACCCCCATGCGATACGCCTGGGATGGACGCCAGGCTTACCTCGAAAAGTGGCCGGTTGGCAGTTTCAAAAGGCGAATCATTGAATCCCTGCTCGACCGGATGGCCCGCTGGGATCTGGCCAGCTCCGACGGGGTCACACAGTTCATCGCCATCTCACAGACCATTCGCGATCGAATTCAAAACAACTACGGCCGTCAAAGCGAAATTGTCTATCCACCCGTTGATACTGATTATTACACCCCTGATCTTTCAGTTGTCAGAGACAATTTTTATCTCGCCGCATCCGCTCTGGTGCCTTATAAAAAAATTGACCAGGCTGTTGAGGCATGCAATCGCCTTGGCCGAAGACTGAAGGTTATCGGCAGCGGGCCCGAATTAAACCGGCTCAGGGCACTGGCTGGCCCGACTGTTGAAATATTGGGTTATCAGCCCGATGACATTCTGCGCGATCAAATCCGGCGATGCCGGGCCCTGATTTTCCCAGGCGATGAAGATTTTGGCATTGTGCCCATTGAGGCCCTCGCCTGCGGCACCCCCGTGATCGCACTTGACCGTGGCGGAGTGGCTGAATCCGTTGATAACAGCGTGGGTGAAGTCTATCCTGAGTCAACTGTCGAAAGTCTCTCCTCAGCCATCATTCGATTTGAACAAAGACCGGTTGATCCCGGAATTTCAGGCAGAGCCAGGGCCAGAGCCGAGACCTTTGAAAAACAGGCTTTTGACCAAGGCATGCTGCACCTCATCAAGCTCGCCACTGAACCTGGTGAACAACGAGACCTGCTCCGTGAAAATGCAGTTGCAACGGCTTCCTGACCGTATCCCTCCATCATCATTCTCCGCTCACAACTCAAAGAACTCTCTCAATAAACAGGGCGAAAGCACTCGCTGATAAGTCAAGACACCCCTGCCTCGCTTCACCAGGCTCATCAACAAAATACCACTCATCATCTCGAATAACATAATTCCATGACACTTTCCTGACGGCCCGGCACATGAACGTCATTGACTGGTTTAATTTCAGAAAAGTCTCGCACTCTTAATTTCACTCCCTCCGCCCGGCAACCCAATTGTTAATCCACGCAAAGATTTTGGCCTGCGTAAAGTTTCCGCTTTATTCCTGAATTAACCACCAGGCAAGCTGATTTTTTTGTAAACGAGCTGTTTTCACCCGCAGATGTGATATGA
>JBEITT010000089.1:0-21423 GCA_040374745.1 Planctomycetaceae bacterium
GGATTCGAACCCGTGCTGCCGCCGTGAAAGGGCGGTGTCCTGGACCACTAGACGACGGGGCCAATTGAAGGCAGGCCTTCAAAAAAGCCAAAACCGGCCAGCAAAGGCCGGTTAAACTACTGAATGACCCCGACGGGATTCGAACCCGTGCTGCCGCCGTGAAAGGGCGGTGTCCTGGACCACTAGACGACGGGGCCATCAAGTCATGCATATCATAGCCCGACAGTTGCTCCATGTCAAGCGCCGGGGCCCTGAAAATCAGGGTCTTTTAATTCTTTTGCAGAGTAAGTTGATCATAGGCAGTGCTGGAAAATGGGGCCTGGCTCATTAAGCATAGCGAATGTGCCTGTCCCCATTTTCCGCCAACTGGAATTTAACCGCCCTACCCTGAAAACACCCGAGATTTCAGGCACTTTTCACGTGGAACATCAATAAGGCGGCAGCGATGGATCAACATCCTTGATCCACGCCAGAATGCCGCCCGTCAGGTTATGCAGGTTTTTGAAACCGTTTTCCTGCAGGATCTCAATGGCCTTCAGGCTTCGTTTGCCGCTCTTGCAGTGCACCACAATTTCATCGGCCGCACTCAGCTCGGCCACTCGCCTGGGCAGGTCGGGCAGGGGAATGACGACCGAGCCGGCAATGCGGCAGATTTCAATTTCTTCGGGGTTACGCACGTCCAGAATCACCAGCTGGTCGCCGCTCTTCACCCGATTATCCAGCGTTTTGCTATCCATCTCCCTTATCACGGCAGGCTCCTCTTTCTTCTCATCGTGCGAATGACCACCCAGGTTCGCCCCTGAACAGAAGGCTTCGTAGTCAATCAGTGCCGTAATCGTGGCATTGGGGCCGCAGATCGGGCACTTCGGGTTCTTCCGCACCTTCATCTCGCGGAACGACATGTCAAGGGCGTCATAAAGCATCAGCCGCCCCTGCAGCGTGCGGCCCCGGCCCAGAATGACTTTCACCGTTTCCGTGGCCTGAATCACGCCGATAATGCCAGGCAAAATGCCCAGCACGCCGCCTTCGGCGCAGTTGGGCACCAGCTCGGCCGGCGGCGGTTCGGGGTAAAGGCACCGATAGCACGGCCCGTGCGGCGGAAAGAAAACCGTGGCCTGACCATCAAACCGGAAGATCGAGCCATAAACATTCGGCTTGCCCAGCAGCACGCAGGCATCGTTCACCAGGTATCGCGTGGCGAAGTTGTCGGTGCCATCCACAATCACGTCGTATTCAGCGAAAAGCTGCAGGGCGTTGTCGGATGTAATCCGGTCGGTAATCTGCACCACATTCAGGTCGGGGTTCAGGGCTTTCAGCTTCTCGGTGGCACTCACCACCTTGGGCCGACCGATGTCGTTGGTCGAATGCAGAATCTGCCGCTGCAGGTTTGATTCATCAACCGTGTCAAAATCAACCAGGCCAATCGTGCCAATGCCCGCCGCAGCCAGATAAAAGGCCAGGGGGCTGCCCAGGCCACCGGTGCCCACGCACAGAACGCGTGCGGCTTTCAGTCGCTTTTGCCCCTCGACACCCACTTCCGGCATGATCAGGTGGCGTGAATAACGGCGAATGTCAGTCGGCGTGAGCGATGTCGCGTCAACGCGGCTACCAAGAATGTCAGGTGCAGGTTCAGGCATGGGTGCGGTATCCAGGGCGGTAAAATGAGACAGAGGCGGGCACCTGCCCACCTCATGTTTATCTTAACGAATTGTATCAGGCCGGGAAAAGGCCCGGCAGCCAATCGGCCACACAGGCCGGTCAGCCCTGATAGCGGCCGAAGATCAGGCTGGCGTTATGCCCGCCGAAGCCAAAGCTGTTCGACATGCAATAGCCAATCTGGCAATCACGTGGCGTGTTCGGAATATAATCCAGGTCGCATTCCGGGTCAGGGTTTTCCAGGTTGATTGTCTGCGGCAGCACGCCCCGACGCATGGCCAGGGCACAAACCACCGCCTCAACCCCGCCCGAAGCACCCAGAAGGTGGCCCAACTGGCTCTTGGTCGATGAAATCTGCAGCTTGCGGGCAAATTCGCCAAAAACCGTCTTCATTGCCCGCGTTTCGGCCAGGTCGCCCAAAGGCGTGCTGGTGCCGTGGGCATTGATGTAATCAATTTTTGAAGGATCAAGTCTGGCATCCCTCAGTGCGGCAGACATGGCCCGGGCCGCCCCCCTGCCCATTTCATCGGGCGCGGTAATGTGCGTGCCGTCGGCCGACATGCCATAGCCCAGCACTTCGCCGTAGATGGCAGCGCCACGCTTTTCGGCCACGCTGGCTTCTTCCAGCACAAGCACCCCTGCACCTTCAGAAAGCACAAAGCCGTCGCGGTCTTTGTCAAACGGGCGGCTGGCGCGGGTCGGCTCGTCATTACGGGTCGAAAGGGCACGCATGGCCGCAAATCCGCCCAGGCCCATGTGCGTCAGGGCCGCTTCGCTGCCGCCGGTAATCATGACATCCGTCACGCCCGACTGTATCAGCCGAAACGATTCACCAATGGCATTCGCCGCTGAGGCACAGGCTGTGGCAATCGCCGAGGCTGGGCCCGTCAGCCCATAGCGGATGGAAATGTGGCCGCTGCCGGCATTCACCATGAGCTTGGGAATGGTAAACGGGCTGATACGCGATGGCCCGCGTTCAATCATTGTGCGATGCTGTGTTTCAAACTCGTTCAGGCCGCCAATGCCTGAGCCAATGATCACGCCACAGCGATCGGAATCAAGCGACGAGAAATCGATGCCCGATTCCTTCACGGCCTGATCGCCCGCCGCCAGGGCGAACTGCACAAAGCGGTCTAGATGGCGTGCTTCCTTGGGGCCGAATAGCTCGTCAGGGGCAAAGTTTCGCACCTGGCCGGCAAAGCGAACCTTGAAGGCCGAAACGTCGAACAAATCGACGTTGCTCACGCCACTGCGGCCTTCCAGAATCCCGTTCCAGAACGATTCAATATCATGACCAAGGCCTGAGACAACGCCCAGGCCCGTGATGACAACGCGTCGATTCATTATTGATATTTATGCAGATTGGTTGGAAACGATGTAATCAATCGCCTGGCCGACAGTGGTAATCTTTTCGGCAGCTTCATCGGGAATGGTGATGCCGAACTCTTCTTCCAGCTCCATGACCAGTTCCACCTGGTCAAGCGAGTCGGCACCCAGGTCGGTGGTGAAGGCGGCTTCGCGGGTCACCTGATCCTTGGCCACGTTCATTTGTTCGCTGACAATTTCCTTGACACGTTCTTCAATCTGTTCAATGTTCGCCACTACCGAACTCCTCTCGAGGTCATCTCGCCGGTCTCACGATGTTCCGGCGTTTCACGTGAAACTTCGTTTTGACAGTTTCTGCATCCAGGCCGGGTCTTATTCCTGACAGACCACTCATTAGACGGTCAAAATATCAGTATGATCTGAAATTGTCTATATGGACTAATCCTATTAGACCAGAAAATTTGGGAAAGATCAGTAAGACATCCCGCCATCGACAGCAATTACCTGACCGGTAAGGTAGCTTGCCCCGGGGCTGGCCACCCAGGCCACAGCGTCGGCAATTTCTTCCGGCTTGCCGAATCGCTTCAGCGGAATAATCGCCATCGCCTTTTCCTTGATGTCGTCCTTCAGCACCGACGTCATGTCAGTCTCGATAAACCCTGGGGCCACGGCATTGGCGGTGATGTTGCGCCCGGCCAGCTCTTTGGCCAGCACCCGGGTCAGGGCGATCACGCCCGCCTTGGCCGCCGAATAATTGGCCTGGCCAAAATTGCCAATGATGCCCGAAACGCTGGCGATATTCACAATACGCCCATATCGCTGACGCATCATCACCCTGGCTGCGGCGCGGCAGGCAAAAAAGACGCCATTCAGGTTCGTCTGAATCACGTCGTTCCACTTGGCGTCGTCCATGGCGAAGGCAATGTCGTCTCGCGTAATGCCCGCATTGTTCACAAGGATGTGAATCTTGCCAAGCGTCTGCTCGGCTTCGTTAATAATCCGGTTGACATCCTCAACCTTTGAAAGGTCGCCAGCGAAAGCCTCGGCCGTGCCACCGGCGGCCCGAATCTCGGCCACGGTGCCCGCTTCCAGCTTCTCCTTGTTCGTGGCCACACAGCCAACGGTCGCACCACAGCTTGAAAGGTGCAGGGCTATCGCCCGCCCAATCCCGCGTGAAGCACCGGTGACCACAGCCACCTGCCCGCTCAGGTCCACCTTTGTCGGCTTGTATGTAATCGTTTCCTTCGCCATCGTTTTTTGATCCTGAATTCTTTTGATCGATTATGGGCTGATTCCGAATCAGCGAGCCGGAATTGTTTCACATGGAACTTTTCTGTCAATACGTTTCAGCAGACCAGTCAGCACCCTGCCCGGCCCGATTTCATAAAACCGGGTGTAGCCGTCGGCCAGCATCCGCCGGATACAGCCTTCCCACAGCACGCCGCCCGTAACCTGGTTCACCAGCCGGCTGCGAATTTCGTCAGGGGTGGTATGAATTGATGTATCAACATTGGCATAAACCGGCAGTTGGGGTGCCTGGATATTCGCCGAGGCCAGCACCGCCGCCAGCTTTTCATCTGCCGGTTTCATCAACGGGCTGTGAAATGCACCGGCCACCGCCAGCGGAATGACCTTCATTGCACCGGCTTCAAGGGCAGGGGCCTCAAGCCCGGCCAGGGCCGATTTTTCGCCTGAAACCACAATGTTGCCCGGGCCCAGCATATTTGCCTTCCATAGCCGGCCGGTCGGGGCCACTTTAGCCAGCACCTCATCAACCTTCGCTTCATCAAGGCCCAGAATGCTTGACATGCCGCTGGGCGACGCCACTGCCGCTTCCTGCATCAGCCGGCCACGCTGCCGAACCACCTTCAGGGCTGTTTCAAAATCCATCGCACCGGCCAGCACCAGCGCCGTGTATTCGCCCAGGCTCAACCCGGCCGACCCGCTTACGCCGGCCACTACTTCGGGCTGGGTCGCCTTCAGGCTTTCCAGGGCGGCCAGGCTGGCCACCAGAATGGCCGGCTGGCTCACATCGGTGGCTTCCAGAGCCTCGGCCGGCCCTTCAAAGCAGATCTGCTTCAGGTCGAAGCCGAGAATCTCGCCTGCCCGGTCAAAAAGCTCGCGGGCCGCCGGCAATTCGGCATAAAGCTCCTTGCCCATGCCGACAAACTGGGCCCCCTGGCCTGGAAACAAAAACGCCGATTTACCGCCTTGGTCTGACATGCCTGCTGAATCCCTCCACTGAAAATCCTGGTCCGCTCAGCCGCCCGAGGCAGGGCTGGTCTGGGCGATCATCTTCACAATCTCGTCGTTCACGCCTGATTTGCCAATATTGGCCGCCACCCGCAGGGCATTACGAATCGCCCGGTCGTCGGAACTGCCATGGCAGATTATGCACGCACCTCTGATTCCCAATAAAGGTGCCCCGCCAAATTCCTTATACTCATAACGCCGTTTCACCGACCCCAGCCCCTCGGCCACCTTCTTGGCTGATTCCGGCGGCAGTTCCAGCAGCAGCCGGGCCATCCATTCCTTCAGGGCCGAGAAGAGAAATTCCACCGCTCCCTCGCCACCCTTCAGCAAAATGTTTCCCGTGAAACCTTCGGTGACCACCACGCGGGCATGGCCTTCATAAATATCCCGCCCCTCAACATTGCCGCAGAATCGCCCGGCAAATGGGCCGTTCAAGAAAAGCTCTCGCGTGGCACGCACCAGCTCGTTACCCTTGTCTTCTTCCGAACCGACATTCAGAAGGCCAATCTTCGGCTCGGTCACGCCCAGAATCTTCTCAGCATAAACCGCACCCATCAGGCCATACTGATAAAGATCTTCCGGCTTGGGGGCCATGTTCGCGCCCACGTCAATCAGCACCACCGGGCCCTGGCTCGACGGGAAAAAGGCTGCAATGCCCGGCCTGCGCACACCCGGCAGAAACATCTTGGCATTAAACAGGCCTGAAGCCACCATGGCACCCGTGTTGCCCGCCGACACCACCGCCTCCGCCTGACCCGTGGCCATCAGACCCCACGTCTTGGCAATGGAGTTATCCCGCTTTGATCGCAGGGCTTCCACCGGTTTGTCTTCCATGCCCACCACTTCGGCGGCATGCACAATCGGCAGACGATCTCGGGGCACTGCCACGCCGGAATCAGCCAGCCGGTTCAGCTCGGCAATAATCCTGTCTTCCTGGCCGACCAGGTGCACCACAAGCTCAGGCAGGTCAATCACGGCCTGCACTGCACCGGCGACAATCGGGCCCGGGGCATAATCGCCACCCATGGCATCCAGGGCGATCCTCATGAAGTAGCCTCTCGAATTCTCATTGAAGCAGGTGCAGTTTCAGCGAATTGTGAATCAGATGAATAACGCCGGTCACCCGGCGTTGATCTGGTGAGTTAAATACTAGGTAAGTTTCGCCCCGGGTGTCAATCTGTCAGAATCAATCTCATGCCCGATTCACTTTCCTGGCAGGCTCAGCAGCAGCCGCACGCATTGCAGCGGCCAGTCAGGTTATTGCTGCGGCTTGCGCCTGATGCCATGGTCGGTCAGGGCGGTGTGGGCCTTGTCCACCGCCGACTGCCGGGGCATGTGGCAGCCAATGCAATTATTCTCAGGGCTCTGGGCCAGCCTCGATACCGAGGGCAGGGCACAGGGGTCGGGCCGGGTATGACAGCTCAGGCACCTGTTACGATAATACTCAACCTTCTTCGCCTTTTCAGGCCAGTCGTGCGGGTTGTGGCAGCTCAGGCAGCCCATCTGCCCATCGCTTTTCTCAAAGCACACACTTTGCTCCATCTGGTTGATATGGCTTGAAGACTTGAGCCGGTTCAGTGGGTCGGCACCCGAGTTGGCCGATCGTCGCACGAAGTTCTCAAGATCAAGACCCGGCCGATAGTCGGCAATCTGCCTTCCTTCAATATCAGTGCGTGAATCAAGCTGCAGGTGGCACTGGTTGCACACCATGTCCCGACGCGCGGGTGAAAGTTTCGCCGGGTTCACAATCGTCGGGTCAATGCCGCCCTGCTTTTCCTGCTGGTTCAAATGCAGCTCTCCGGGCCCGTGGCATCGCTCGCAGCCAATCACCTTGGCATGCATCCGCCCCGGCTCGTCGGCAACGGCTTTCTCGACATGATTTGTGTGGCAGAAAAAGCAGTTCTTCAGCGAATCTCGCTGAAAATAATCGTTGTTAACTGCCGTGAATCCCGGCGCAATGTCATAACGGCCCGGGTTTGAATACCAGGCAATCGGCGATTGCAGCAGCTTGCCCTGGTTGTCAAGCAGGAATGTCAGCCCACGCTGGCCCGACCCCATATAAAGCGGCACCGGCCGCGATTCCCGCTTCACCACCTTGCCGCTCTCGTCAAGCTCCTCCATGTTATGGAATGTCTTGCCGTCCCGCTTCTCAATGGAATATTGCAGCCTGCCGAATTTCAATGTCTCGGGCAGGGGCGGCAGATCAAGCCCGGCCATCTCGCCCACCGACTTGCTCATCGGGTGCCGACGAAACGACTCCGTCTCATTAAAATGGCAGTTCTCGCAGGCCTGGTCACCCATGTAATGAACATCCGGGGCCGTGTTCCGGTATTCCGCCGTTGCCGGTTCCACACGCTTCGACCGGCTCTGCTCGGGCGGCGGGGCAGGGTCCACCGGCTTCGGCGGCTTCTCGCCAAAAATCGCGAATACCGCAAAAAGCCCAGCCGTAAATGCCAAAAAGAGAATAATCCCCAGCGTGTTTCTAGTCATGTTCGTTGCTCGCTCTCAGCCGGACAGTTGCTTTTTTGATTTTACAATATTTCGCCAGAATTTCGCCGGAATTCCGCCCGCAACAGCTCAGCCGGCCGCACCTGCCGGGCCGCTTCATACATCGCCACTGTCGCCGCATTCGCCAGGTTCAGGCTTCGGGTGCCGCCCAGCATCGGTATGCGCAGCCACGTCTCGGCAGGCTGAAGTTCCAGCAGCCAGCGTGGCAGGCCCCGCGATTCAGGCCCGAACACCAGCGTGTCGCCCTGGGTAAAGCACGCGTCCCAGTGGTGGCCACGCCCTTTGGTCGTCATCAGCCAGGCTCGCGTGGGGCCGATCGCCGACATGGCCGCGGCATAGTCGTCCACCACTTCCACGTCCACATCTTTCCAGTAATCAAGCCCCGACCTTTTCAAATTCTTCTCGTCCAGCCGAAAGCCCAGTGGCCGCACCAGCCACAGCTTCGCCCCCAGCGCCAGGCACGATCTCCCGATCGTCCCCGTGTTCAGCGCAATCTCCGGCTCAAAAAGCACCACGTTCAGCCAGGGGCGGCCTTCAGCCGGTCGATTCTCTAAAGCCTCTTCAGTTGTTGTCATCGCTTGTCAGTCAACACGCTTGCCGGCATGGGCATTTTCCGGCCGAAGCATGATTTGTTTGAACTTGGGTTGCTACATTGTTTAGTATATGGTCTGTCTCAAGATTTTTGCAGGGCAGCATTCAAGCCGGCACCGTGCCCAGGGTGCAACCGGCCTGATTTTTACAGCAAATCGGTTTAATGGAACAGGGAAGTCCGCAACCACACACCCTGAATTCGCTGATCGCCAGCCAGCCTCTGCGCCATTGGTTCCTTCGCCGGTTCCCCCAGGGGCCCACTCCCATTCAGCTCATGGCATGGCCCGTCATCGCCCGGCATGATCACTGCCTGGTCATCTCGCCCACTGGCACCGGCAAAACCCTCGCCGGCTTTATCCCGGTGCTCGATCAACTCCTGACCCGCCAGCCTGAAACTATCCCGCCTGAACCACCCTGGAAAGAAAACACACCTGCTCCGGCTGAAAATCCCCCCGGCAAAGTCCGCTGCGTTTACATCTCGCCGCAGAAAAGCCTCTGTAACGATATTGAAAAAAGCCTGCTCAATCTTCTGGCTGAAGTCGGGCAGGGGGCCCAGGTGCCCATCTCGTGCGTGGCTGCCGCCCGCACCGGCGACACCACACCCTATTTTCGCCAGAAAATGCGTGCCCACCCGCCTGATATTCTCATCACCACACCTGAAAGCCTCTCGCTGCTGCTGACCCAGCACCCCTGGGCAGAAGCCCTCCGCCATGTGCAGTCGGTCATCATCGACGAAATTCACGGCCTGGCCCCCAACAAGCGCGGCAGCGACCTTGCCCTCACACTTGAGCGGTTAGAGGCCCTCTGCACCCGCCCGCCCCAGCGCATCGGCATCTCGGCCACCTGTCGCCCCTCGGCCCTCGTCGGCCAGTTTCTCGTCGGCCCAGACCGCCTTTGCCACATTGTCGAGCCGCCTGCCAGTGGCGACCGATCCGGCACCCTCTCGCTTGAAGTCCGTTCCATCATCGCCCCTGATGAATCCGCCTATCGCCCGCTTGTCCTCCAGCGCATGGTCGAATTCATGGTCAAGTCGCTGGCCAGGCACGGCTCCTCCGTTTTCTTCACCAACACCCGACCCATGGCTGAAAGGCTCGCCTTTCTCCTGCGCGAACATCTGCGCCGCAAGGGCCAGCCTGATGACCTCATCGACCTGCACCACGGCTCTCTCTCGCGTGAGATTCGCAAGGGTGTCGAAGAACGCCTGAAATCAGGCCAGTCAAAGCTCGTCATCTCAAGCACCAGCCTTGAGCTGGGTGTTGACTACGACTCCGCCGATTTTGTCGCCCTTGTCGGCCAGCCTGGCACCGTCACCCGCTGCCTTCAGCGATTCGGCCGTGCCGGGCACGGGCCCGAACGCAATCGCCACGGCGTCATTCTCGCTGCCCATCCCGGCGAACTGGCCGCCGCCGTCGTCACCGCCCATGCCGTCAGGGAAGGGCGGATCGAAGAACTGCGCACCATCGACTGCCCGCTCGATGTCCTCTCCCAGCAGATTCTCGCCATCGCCTGCCTCGACGACGCCCAGGCCACTCCCGTTTATGAACTTGTCAAACGTGCCTGGCCCTTCCGCGACCTCAGCCGCCCTGACTTCGATGCCTGCCTGAACTACCTCGCAGGCGATCTCCCGGCACCCGCCGGAGCTTACCAAAAGGAAGAAGGCACCCCGCCCCGCTGGACATCGCCCCGACTCTGGAAATCAGGCGGCCATTTTGGCGTGCGCAATCGCCGGGTCATCCGCTGGTTCCGCATGAACTGCGGCACCATCTATTCTGAAGAATCGCTCAGCGTTGAAACCCGCGGCCGCCGCATCGGCCAGCTTGAACAGCCCTATGCCGACACCCTGAAACCCGGCGACCTCTTCTGCCTCGACGGCAGGACCCTCGAATTTAAGCGGATCGAAAATGGCATCGTCATCGCCCGCGACGCCGGCGGTGATAGCATGGTGCCACAGTGGACAAGCGAACGCCCCGGTCTTTCGGCCGCACTGAACCGCGCCCTTGTCGCCTTTCGGGAAGATCTGGGCAGGCTCGTCGTTGATGACCCCGCCCGCGCTGAACTTTGGCTCTCCGAAATTTATCAGATGCGTCCGGCCGATGCTCTCTGCCTGGTCAATCTCTGGCAAAGGCAGCTCGCCTGCTCGGAAGTGCCCACCGCCAAAGGTGTGCTGATTGAAATTTATCCGGAAAACGACTCGCTCACTTATGCCTTTCATTGCCCACTGCACCGCCCCGCCAGCGAGGCTCTGGGCCGGGCCATGGCCGCCCGATTCGCCGCCCGCCGCCGCCACGACATGCGCCTGGCCGTGACAGATCTCGGATTTGTCATTCAGGGCGGGCCCGAAGGTCTTTCAGCCGACGACCTGCGACAGATGTTTACCCTTGAAAACCTTCGCAACGATGTGGTGCAGGGGCTTGACAAGGGCGAACTCGTCGCCCGCCGCTTCCGGGCCGCCGCCGCCACCGGGCTGATGGTCCTGAAAAATGCCGAGGGACGCAAGCCCCGCGTGGGCGGGCAGGACTGGGTCAGCCAGCGTCTCTTTCCCGTCGTGCGTGAAGCCTGCCCCGATCACCCCCTGCTGCGCGAAGCCCAGCGAGAGGCCCTCGAGCAAATCCTTGACCTGCCTGCTCTCGCGCAATGGCTTGAAACCGGCCCCGCCATTCGCATCCGCAAAATTCGCGGCATCTCCCCTTTCACCACCGCCTGGCTCGAGCCATTCGGCCGCGAAGGGTCTGAATCTATTCAGGTGGAAACGCCCGACGAAGCCCTCACCCGGCTTCATCAAAGGCTCTTCGGCAGAGAAGGGAATTTCGTCGCATGAAAACCATTTCAAGAACCATCGTTCCTGCCGGCTGGGCCGCCGGGCCCGGCCAGTGGCTGCTTTCTCCGGCCGGCGCCATTTATCACCCTGTTCATCAGGCCGCTGTCATTGCCGACATGCACCTGGGCTATGAACTGACCCGTGGCCAGGCAGGCGACACACTGCCCGCCTTCGAAACCGCCCGCGAAATCCGCTCGCTGGCCACCTTCCTTAAATCCATACCCGTCAAAAAACTCGTCATCGCCGGCGATCTTGTCGAATCAGCCCGCAATGCACCCCTGGCCAGTTCACTCGTCAGCCAACTTCATCAATGGCTCACCAGTCAGGCGATCGAACCTGTCTTCATCGCCGGTAACCACGACCCGTCACGTCATCATATGCTTACAAACAGTTACATAATTGATCATTGGCACATCACTCACGGGCATGAAGCTGAGGATCATGTTGAAAAAAATCAACATATATCAGGCCACTGGCACCCGGTAGTTCAGCTTGAGTCGCGAGCCTACAAAACCTTCCTGGTTTCAGAACATCGAATCATTCTGCCGGCCTTCAGCCATAATGCGGCGGGCGTCAATTTCCTCTCAGAGCGACAATCATTATTCCTTGAAGGTCAGGGCCTGCGGGCATGGCTCTGCTCTCCTGGCCAGGTGCTTGATTTCGGCTGTCTTGCACAACTGTCACAAAAAATCTCCTGATTCCCGTTCCAAGGATCAGTTTCGGCCTGATTCAGGTTAATTAATACCTGTTTGAGAATCTCGCTGTACGATATGTAAAGAAATGGTAAAAAAATTGTTTCAAATGATTGACGTATTTTTTCACAGCCTGTATAACGAAAGATACATCTCGTCTTATCGATGAGATTCTCTACTCGTTCTGTGAGATCTGGTTAGCTTCCGTGTGATCCGTTAAATCGGTGGTTCATCGGCGGTTTGATATATCCAGGGAAGTGTGCAACCAACTCAGCCCTCAATCAACCTTATTGGTGGGAGATTCTTGATGAAGTCAAGCATGAAGAAGGGTTTCACCCTGATCGAACTGCTGGTCGTGATCGCGATCATCGCAGTTCTGATTTCGCTGCTGCTTCCTGCCGTTCAGTCGGCACGTGAAGCGGCCCGTCGTGCCCAGTGCGTGAACAACATGAAGCAGATTGGTCTCGCGCTGCACAACTATGAAAGCTCATTCAGCACATTCCCGGTTTGTATCGCTGACGAACAGGCCAGCGCTACAAACACCGGCGACATCTGGGGTGGCAATGGTGGTAACAACCTGCTGTCCTGGCGTGCTTTGATCCTTCCTCAGATGGAAGCCAACAACGCCTACAACGCCATGAACACCAACCGTGCCATGAGCTCGGCTTCGGGTGCCACTCAGTGGACAGCATACATGGTCGCCAACAGCGCCTGGATCTGCCCCTCTGACGACAACCTGAACGGTGTTTCTCCCGGCTTCCGTTCCAGCTCGGGCGTCTGGGGCAACTACCCCAACGGCACCACCCCGCTGAACCCGACAACCAATGCCAACGAACCACGCATTCCTGTGGCCAACTATCAGGGCTCAATGGGCGACAACTACGCTGTCGGCCCGCTGACTTCTCCTCAGCCTCCATTCGAAACGCCATCTGGCGGCAATCCTCCAGTCGGTCAGCCACGCATCGGCTTCCACGGTTTCTGGGGCACCTTCTTCGGCCATAACTTCGCAGCTGGCCAGGGCGTGCTTCGCGGTATCTTCAGCTATCGTACCCGTGGTATCCCACCTGTCACGATCGCCTCGATCACCGACGGTACCTCCAACACCATCATCGTCGCTGAATCCATTCCGGCTCAGGTGGCTGACTCGAACTTCTGGAACTTCAATGGTTGCACAGTGAGCACGGCCGTTCCCATCAACTGGGAAACCCTCCGCGTTCCTGCCTCAGGCACACCTTTCGGTACGCCTGACTACCAGAACCGCTTTGCTTACACCTCAAAGGGTATCAAGAGCAAGCACCCAGGTGGCGCTAACGTCACCATGGCCGACGGTTCTGTGAAATTCCTCAAGAACTCGATCAACCTCCCGACGCTGTGTGCTCTTGGCTCCCGCAACGGTCAGGAAGTCATCTCTTCCGATTCCTATTGATTGAGTAGCTGATCGAAGCTCCACTGTGAATTCAGTGGAGCTTCAAATTTTTCTCTAACGATTTCTGTAACATCTGGGAGCAAAAAAGGTGATTAACAGGAGACAGTTGGCTTTTTTCGCACTCGCACTGTTCGTCGTCAGTGGTTGCGGTGGTGATGGGCGAAATAAGCGATACAAGGTAAGTGGAAAAGTGACTTACAAGGGTCAGCCGCTTGCCAAGGGCACCATCCAGTTCTACCCGGAAAAGGCTTCGGCCGATAACCCAGGTGCCAGTGGTGTTATCACGGACGGTTATTACACTCTCTCTGCAACTGGTGCAGAAGGTGACGGGGCTTATCCAGGTGCCTATCTCGTGGCAATCGAAGCACGCGAAACCGATATGACCGATGCAATGAAAAAAGCAAGCGGCGGTTCGGCTCGTCAGGACGACATCGCCAAAGCCTATGCCAAGTCAAAACTGCTTACCCCAAAGAAATACTCGATCACCGACACCTCAGGTTTAAAGGCAAATGTCGAAACCAGGTCTAACACGTTCGACTTCGAACTGACTGACTGAACCTGAAGGTCACTTCTGATTATCGCTGACTCCTGCCTCATCGGCGGGAGTTTTTTTATTTTATCTTCCCTGTCGCATAAAATTATTGACAACGTGGGTCGATAAAACCTTATACTGATTGAATCTCAGCATCTATCTTCACATATCTAATCCATACGCAAAGGAACATTCCCATGTCCATGTTCTATCCCTGCGGTAAACTCTCACGCCGCGCACTGATGGCCGGAATGACGAGCCTCCCCATCATCGGCGCCGCCCAGCACATTTCCGCTTCTGAAGCCAAATCACTTAAAGACCCGCTCTTCGACAAATCCAGGCTCGGCGTGCCCGGGCCCTATCCCGGCCGCGTGATCGAAGCCAAAAACCCACAGCTCATCCAGAACGGCAAACGCAGCAGGGATGCCATCAAGGCCACCCTCAATCGCGGCATGAAAGAACTCACCGGGGCCGACGACGGTGTCGAAGCCTGGCGCAGTTTCTTCGAACCCGGCGACGTCGTCGGTATCAAGGTGGTCCCCAACGGCCACCCGCAGCACCCCACATCGCCTGAACTCGTCCTCGAAATCATCGAGTGCCTCAAATCCGCCGGTGTCAAAACCACCGACATGTTCGTCTATGATCGTTACAAAGGCGAATTCATGGCCGCCGGCTATCAGAATATCCTGCCTAAGGAAGTACGCTGGGGCGGCCTCACGCCGGGCGGCGGCCCACAGACTCTCCTTCTCGACGACGAACACAAAAAAGATCCGATCGCAGGCTACGACCGCGATGAATTTGTCCACATGAACCTCATCGACAACGGTGGCGACCCCAAGGACGACCGGAACTTCCGCTCGCACCTCGGCCTGTTTGTCACCAAGGTCGTCAATAAAATCGTCGCCCTGCCGTGCCTCAAGGATCACGGCTCAGCCGGGGTCACAGGTGCCCTGAAAAACATGAGCCACGGCTCAGTCAATAACGTCGCCCGCTCGCACGGCACCCCCGGAACCAATGTCTGCAACCAGTTCATTCCCGAAGTCGTCAGCCACCCGGTCATCCGCAAAAAGTTCGTCCTGCAGATCATGGACGGTATCCGCGGCATCTACCAGAAGGGCCCCTTCGGCAATAATCCTGAATTTGCATGGGATTATAACGCCCTCTTCTTCGCCACCGACCCCGTCGCCATGGATCATGTCGAGTGGCAGATCATCGACGCCAAGCGAAAGGCAAAAGGCCTCCCGCCCGTCGCTTCCACCGGCCGACTGGCCATGGACCCCCTCGGAACCGAGGGCTTCGACGTCCGCCAGCCACAGCACATCGCACTCGCCGGCGCGCTGGGCCTCGGCCTCTTCGATTTCAAATCGCCACGCGGCCGCCGCGCCTCGATTGATCACCAGGTCATCAATATCTCCTGATAACACCCGGCCAGATCAGATCTTCGGCAAGATCCATCCCCTTCATCAGCAGCCGGCCCGCCCCGGTTGCTGATGATTTCATTTCCAAACCTCCATATGTCAATGTCCAAACGGCTCTGGCTCCTCCTCCTCCTGTGCCTGCTTCCCGCCGCCCTGGCTATCGCTCTTCTGCTTCAAAATCAATCCGATTCAGCTGATCTTAAATTCCAGACCCTGCTTTCATCCCGGCAGTTTGATCTCGCCCGCAACCAAATTAACAACCTCCTGCAGGCCGACCCCGACAACGCTTCGGCCATGTTTCGCCTCGCCCGTCTTGAACTGGCCCAAGACCACGCCCAGTCAGCCATTGAGGCCATCGAAGCCACCGCCCGCCTTGGCTACGATACCCGTCAGATTGAAATTCTCCGTGGCCTCGTTTTCGCCCGTGCCGGCAAAAATGCTGAAGCCCTCAAAATCCTCGTCCCGGCCTATCTCAACCACGAAAAACCCGAAGCCGAAATCGCCGAGGGCCTGGCCCGCGTCTATCTCGCCCAGTTTCAGGCCACTCAGGCTCGCAAGGCCATCGAATCGTGGAAAACCGCCTCGCCCAACGACGACCGCCCCTACCTCTTCCTTAACGAAATCGAAGACCGCTCAGGCACCGATGCCGCCACGCGTATCGCGAATTACAAGTCGGCTATTGCCCGCAACCCCGGCCGCTTTGAATCTCACGAAAAACTTGCCAACCTCTATCTTGAAGATAATCAGCTTGATCTCGCCCGCGACGAGTTCAACAAGTGCCTCGCCATGAAGCCCGACCACCTCCCCAGCCGGATCGGCACTGGCACAATCGCCGTCAAGCAGGGAAACCAGGCCGAAGCCGAAACCATTCTCAACGAAGTCCTCAGGCAAGACCCCAACTCCATCTTCGCACTCTCCGAACTCTCACAGATCGAACTCCAGAAGGGCAGCGTTGATAAAGCCGTCGCCCATCTCAAAAAAGCCGTCGAAATTTCGCCCTACACCTCCGAACTCGTTTATAAATACGCCCAGGCCCTCAAGCTGGCAGGCGACAACAACCTCTCCCGCCAAATGCTCGACCGATCCAACCAGCTTAAGGCCGAAGAAGCCCGCATGGACGAAATTCGCAAGCTCCTCGTCAGCGAACCCAATAACCTTGCAGTCCGCATCGAAGCCGCCATCTGGCTCATCAACCACGGGCACGAAACCGAAGGCCTGCAGTGGGCAAGCCTTGTGCTTGAAAAACGCCCGGGCGACCCCCAGATCTGCCAGTTCCTGGCTGACTACTACGAAACCAGAAAAAACTTCGGCCTCGCCAATTACTACAGGTCAATCATCAAAAAATAACATTAAAACAGATTTCAATTATCATATGTCTATATGATAAATTAATATCTCATCGGCCCCGCATCTCATTCATCCGCCACTTGCCCGTCAGGTTCACACCAGCTCGGCCAGCGGCCGCGAGTTAGGATCCACCAGTGTCTGAGGCCGCCCCTCCATGTCATTAATTGAAGTCGTTTCCACATCAATCCCCAGATGATGATAAAGCGTGGCATAAACTTCGCCAAATGTCACAGGCCTTGCCACGGCCTGCCCGGCAATTTTATCGGTCGAGCCAATCACCTGCCCATGCCGCATCCGGCCGCCGGCCATCAGTGCCATATTCACCTGCGGCCAGTGGTCACGGCCCACCTGGCCACTGATCTTCGGCGTCCGCCCGAATTCGCCCATCACAATCACTGCGCAGTCGTCAGACAGGCCACGCAGGTGCAAATCCTCTACCAGGGCACTCAGACATTGGTCAAAGATCGGAAAATCCTCTTCTTCCCGCTTGAATATCTCATTCCCCTTGCCGCCATGCCAGTCCCACTTGCTATAGTTTAACGTAACGACCCGCACCCCCGCCTCTATCAGTCGCCGGGCCATCAGCATGCTCTGCGGCACCCTCGGCGCACCGTTCTCGTCAATAAAGATCTTTGTATTACCTGTGCCGTAACGAGCCACCCGCCGCGGGTCTTCCTGCGATAAATCAAGCGCGTTGGCCACTTTTGAACTCGTCAGCAGGCTGAAGGCCTGCGAATTAAACGAATCCATGCCGCTTGTCAAATCCCGTTCTTCCGCCATCCGCCGCACCTGGTCCATCCGCCTCATCAGTGTCTGGCGATCCATCAGCCGGTCCACCGACAACTCCCGCACACCCAGCTCCTTGCGGCCCGGGTCAATCGGTCGGTAGGGCTGGTGCGCCGCCCCCAGAAATCCAGGTCCCGGCTCGTTATAAGGCGGATGCGTGCACGGGTAGCACAGGCTGATAAACGCAGGCACCGCCGGCTCAACCGGCCCCTGAACACTTGCCACCACCGACCCGAACTGCGGCCAGTCGCCGCCCGGCTTCGGCTTGCGCGGGTCGCGTCCATTAAAAACCTGCACGGCGTCGTGGTCGGCCTGGTTGCCCACCAGCGATCTGATAATTGTAAACTTGTCCATCATCCCCGCCAGCCGCGGGAACGCTTCACAAATATCCATTCCCGGCACGTTCGTCGCAATCGGCTTCCACGGGCCACGAATCTCGGCCGGTGCCAGCGGCTTCAGGTCAAACATGTCCTGATGCGGCGGCCCACCCACCAGATAAATTAAAATGACAGATTTGGTCGAGCCCCGAATCCCCGCACTCGCCTCATCCGCCAGCAACCCCGACAGCGATAATCCGCCGACACCCAGCGAACCAATTTTCAGAAACCCGCGACGCGACGGATGTGAGGGGTGCATCATCTGGCTCACCTGCATCTGAAAGGCAAGGGGGTGGGGAAGGGCAGCACGCCAACCGGCGGACAATTTCAGAATCGGCATGACGCTTGCTTGATATTAAACTGTTTAACACATTTTTGTCCGGTTTGTCAAGCAGGCTCTGTTTTTCTATCCGGTTTCAAAGCAATTCACCACATGAATCTGGTTCATCCCCGGCTGGAAATGAAATCATCCTGCAGCCAGACCAAAATGCAATGCCCCCCAAGAATTATTCGGAAATGAATTAATCTTGAAACAGGGACATCAACCATTCCGGAAATTCCGGCGTTGCATCAAACAAACCTTCCAATTCAGTAAAAATACCGCGTCTTACAACTCTCATAAACCCTAAATAACAAATACAACTATCCATCGAATAACACGAAAACAATCGGCTGAACTGGTCGATCAACTCCCCACCGGTCCGGCATGAATATTCACCATAATTCGGATCAAAAGCCAGAAAAGTTCCATCATTACATTGATGAAACGCCATTGCATGTCCACCCGAAACTGAAATTCTCTGGGCCGGATCCGAAAATCGATAACTCGCAATCCGGTCATCGTGATAAGACTGATAGCTAATGTAATAGCCAACCTTCATCCTTTGTTGGTGCAATCTTTCAGATTCTGCAATCAGGGGCTGAAAAACCTGCTCAATCTCAGGCCTGAATTCCGTTGAATCCCTGAAATACATTGTATTATGAAATTGCCTCGTCTGCTGGCTGGACGTCATCACTTCAGCGTGCTTGTCAGCAATTTGATTAAGAAACCCCTGGGTGTCATTATTGCCCTGCACACCTCTGATATTATTATGATAAGCAAAAGCTCTCTGAATTAAATCTCTCTCCGCCCGAATCTCGTTCAACTCTGCAAGCTGCGCCGGGGTCTGATTATTGTTATTTATATTATTCTCTATTTCAACAATTCTGTTTTCCCGTTTCTGAAATCCGGTTCGAGTCGCCGTCTGAATGGATCTTGTCTGAACTGCCACATTTGTCTTCTCAAATACATCTCCCCGTTTGATCTCCTTCTGTTCTCTATATAATACGGTCGACTCACCTCCCTTTTTCTTTAACCGAAGTTCATACTGATTTTTCAGCTTCGACAATTCCAAAATCTGGTCTCTTAATAATTTGTTTTCGCTTTCCTTGGCAGCCAATTGTGTACCTTTTTGCAAAAAAACCGGGTCCGACAGCTTCATCTTGTCAATTTCCCGCCTAATTGCTCCATCTTCGCTCCTGTATATTTTGATACGCTCCTGCCATTGGGCAGGTCCGTATTTTGCAATTGACGCCTGAAGATCAGCTTGCATTGACTGTTGCAGTGCATGAATTTCGTTCTTTAATTTATCTCTCTGCGGAACAACCTCCAAAATTCTGGTCAGATTATTCTGGTATTGCATCAGTTCAGCCGGGTTGCTCGACGCTTTTTTCGAGTCCAGAAACGAAGACTTTCCACTGATCACCCAGCGGCTAAGCCATTTCAGCGAAATACCTGCGCAAATACCATCACCCAGAACAGTGTTGTCACCCATAAAATCTGACTGAGTTGCTGAAAACTGATGTACTGGCTGCACCTGACCATGATAAAAATTTGCAAATTGATTTAATTCCACTATCGCACTTCCAATATCTACCTCAAACATCTTTGAATGCTGGTCAAGCGTTTGCATCGATGTCACAAATTGCCCCTGGCCCGCTGCGTTCGCACTATAAGCACTGAATAACCACCTCGTTCCCCTGATTCCATTAAAAATGGCCCTGCGCAATTCCGGATCGCGATCCACCGTCTGATTTTGCAACCGCGCAATCGCCTGCCTGATCAATTCCAGCACAGTCTCCTGGTTATATGCCTGTGTCATTGAACTGGCATTACCCCGGTTCCAGGCGCCGCCAATACCCGTCGCCCGCGAAAAATTCCCGTTCTGGTCAATATTTAACCGGCTTCCCCACGTATTCCGAATGTCATCCCGGCCATCAAATTCCGCCAGAATTCTAAGGTTCTGCAGAATGTTTGGAAAATTCGTAATTCTTGCATTGGCCAGCGGCATCTTCGTTTCATACTTTCAATTGAAATTGCATTCCGGGTGAACGATTCAATCTCACCACGAATTTCAGTCTTTATTTGAATTATCCTCGAAATTCTCCAGCAATTCGCCTTCACACCGGTATTATCGGATCTTCGAAATATACAAAATCCTCGCGGCCCATGAGTTCAGCCTTCACATAATCCGGAATCGGCTTAAGCCCACTCAGGCAAAGCTCGCCCTGTTGCCCTGCCAATGCCCTCGCACCGGCTTGTGAAAGATGCCTCAGCCCACCCAGATGAAGGTCGCCACGGTGCCTCGCCAGATGCTCAATCGCCTCATCGCTCAACTCCTTAACCCCGCCCAGATGAAGGCTGTTACGATGCTTCGACAAATACTTCGCACCTTCGTTTGAAAGCCGCCTGAGCCCACCCAGATGAAGCCCGCCTTTGCATTTTGACAATTGCAGAATCACTTCATCCGATGCACTCTGAAGCCCCTTCAGGCCAATCGCTCCACGGTGCCCCGCCAGCGCGGCCGCCGCCCCGGCCGACAACTTCTTCACCCCGCCCAGATACAAAGTTCCCCGATGCCTCGCCAGCTCAGCCGCCTGCTCCGCTCTCAACTCGCTCAGGCCCCGCAGGAAAAGGTCGCCACGCACTGCCGCAATCCCCGCCGCACCAACCACCGAAAGCGACTTCAGCCCGCTTAAATGAAGCGTGCCCCGGTGCCCGCCAATCGCCTGCGCCAACTCATCTGATAACTCCCTGAGTCCGTCAAGATGCAGCTCTTCCCGGTGCCTGCCCAGTTTTGCGGCAACCTCCACCGAAATCTCGCTTAACCCGTTCAGATTAATCGCGTAAGCATGCCGCGCCAGTGCCTCTGCCGATTCAACGGAAAGCCGCTTCAGCCCACTCAGGTCAAGCATGCCCCGATGCCGGACAAGTTTCCTGGCCGCCCCATCGTCAATCGTATCAAACTGGCTGGTTTTCACGCTGCTGACTAATCCGAACTGCTCTGCAACCAGATAGCGATGAGCCACTTCTTCGCTCAAGACATTCGCCTTTGCCACGCGCTTCGATCCACTCGCCGCCATTTTTTTAATTCCCATATCAATTGCCTTCCGCCCCGCCTCACCTTGTATCTCCTTATCAAATCATCATTTGGGGTGAATTTCAAGTAAAAAACCAATGATCTCGTTCTAAACCACCTAAATGGCTTTTGATTGAAAATGAGAGCAACACGCCAGCAGACCCGATTCAAGCTCCCACGCACAGGCCCCTCACCAGCCACCATCTGCCCACAATTTCCCCCCCGCTATTTGGCCCTAACTCCTCACCCACACAGAAGTACATCTTCCGGCCAACAATCCTGATCGCCTCCGCCA
>JBEITT010000115.1:0-15825 GCA_040374745.1 Planctomycetaceae bacterium
CCTGCAGGTGGCCGCTGTGAAGGCCCCCGGCTATGGCGATCGCCGCAAGGCGATGCTGGAAGACATTGCCGTGCTGACAGGCGGCAAGGCGATCTTCAAGGACCTGGGCATCGACCTGGAAAGTGTTGACCTGAATGAGCTTGGCGTGGCTCGCAAGGTGATCATCACCAGCGAGAACACGACCATCGTGGAAGGTCAGGGCTCAGCCGACGCCATTAAGGGCCGCACCGAGCTGATCAAGCGGGAAATCGGCCAGACGACCAGCGAATATGACAAGGAAAAGCTCCAGGAGCGTCTTGCCAAGCTGGCCGGCGGCGTCGCCCAGATTAAGGTGGGTGCCGCGACCGAAACCGAAATGAAGGAACGTAAAGCCCTGGTGGAAGATGCCCTGCATGCCACCCGCGCTGCCAACGAAGAAGGTGTGGTGCCCGGTGGTGGCACAGCCCTGATTCGTGCAGCCGCTGCCCTGGCGAACCTGAAACTGGAAGGCGACCAGGCCCTGGGCGTGCAGATCATCAGGCGTGCCTGCGAACAGCCCGCCCGCTCGATCGCCGAAAACGCCGGTGTCGATGGCGCCGTGATCGTCAATCGCATTGCCAAGAGCACCGACGCCAACTATGGCTATAACGCCGAAAATGGCCAGTGGGGCAATATGTTCGACTTCGGCGTGGTTGACCCGGCCAAGGTGGCCCGCTCAGCCCTGCAGAATGCAGCCTCAGTCGCCAGCCTGCTGCTGACGACGGAAGCCATCATTGTGGAAATCAAAGAGAAGAAGAAGCCCGGTGCAGACCACCACGACCATGACCACGGCGGTGGTATGGGCGGCATGGGTGGTATGGGCGGCATGGGCGGCATGCCCGGCATGATGTGAGATTAACCGTTGAATGATTTTGCTGTGGGCTGCCTGATTAGGAAAGGCAGCTCCGGCACTCAACCCTGATTCATGAGATTTTGAAAGGATAAGAGAGAAATGGCCGTTTTGCGTCCTCTGGATGATCGTGTTGTCGTCGAGCAGATTCAGGCTGAAGAGAAGACCGCGGGTGGCATCGTTCTGCCGGACACCGCCAAGGAAAAGCCACAGCGTGGCACAGTGATCGCCGTTGGCCCCGGCAAGCTGCTGGATAGTGGCGATCGCGCTATTCTGGGCGTAGTCGTTGGCGACGAAGTTCTCTTCGGCAAATATTCGGGCACCGATGTCAAGGTCGATGGCAAGGAAGTCAAGATTCTGCGTGAGTCTGACATTCTGGCCAAGGTTGTCAACTGATTCCATCCACTGCGTCCGGCTGAAGGGGACGCGGCCTGTGCCTTTGCTGGCAGCAGTTGGTCGCCCCTTTCTTAAGCCATAACCTGTTTCGGGAGAATTTTGAACGTGGCAAAGCAGCTACTTTTCTCCGACGCCGCTCGACGCAAGTTGTTCGATGGTGTCGATACCCTGGCCCATGCCGTGGGCACCACGCTGGGGCCCACCGGCCGCAACGTGATTATTGACAAGTCATTCGGTGGCCCGACGGTGACGAAGGACGGCGTGACGGTTTCGAAAGAGATCGAGCTCGACGACCCCTTTGAAAACATGGGCGCCAAGCTGGTGAACGTCGTTGCCTCAAAGACATCTGACGTTGCCGGCGACGGCACCACCACTGCGACCATTCTGGCCCGCGCGATTTATCGTGAAGGCCTGAAGTCGGTGACCAGCGGCTCGAACCCGACGGCGATTCGCCGTGGTATCGACAAGGCCGTGGCCGGAGCGGTCGAATTCCTTCAGACGAAGCTGGCCCGTGCGGTTTCGAAGAAGGAAGAGATTGCCCAGGTTGGTGCAATTTCAGCCAATAACGATTACACGATCGGCAACATGCTGGCCGATGCCGTGGAGCGGGTGGGTCGCGACGGCGTGATCACCGTGGAAGAAGGCAAGTCGTCGAGCACCACGCTTGACTTCGTTGAGGGGATGCAGTTCGACAAGGGCTATCTCAGCCCTTACTTCGTAACGAACCCGACGACGATGGAAGCGGAGATGGACGACCCTTACATCCTGCTTTATGAAAAGAAGATTTCAAGCATCCGCGACATGATTCCGGTGCTGGAACAAACGGCCCAGACCGGCCGCGGGCTGGTGATTGTTGCCGAAGATGTTGACGGCGAAGCGCTTTCGCTGCTGGTTGTCAACCGTCTGCGTGGCCTGCTCAAGGTTGTGGCTGTGAAGGCCCCCGGCTTTGGCGACCGCCGCAAGGCGATGCTGGGCGACATGGCCATTCTGACGGGCGGCACGGTCATTTCTGACGATCTGGGAATCAAGCTCGAGAATGTTGACCTGAACCATCTTGGCACGGCCAAGCAGGTGAAGGTGAACAAGGATTCGACGACGATTATCCAGGGTGCTGGCTCGAAGGAAGAAATCCAGCGCCGGATTGACCAGCTGCGTCGGCAGATTGAAGAGACCGAGAGCGAATACGACCGCGAGAAGTTCCAGGAACGTCTTGCCAAGCTCTCGGGCGGCGTGGCCCTGATTAACGTGGGTGCCGCCACCGAAGCTGCCATGAAAGAGCTGAAGGCTCGCGTCGAAGACGCCCTTCATGCCACTCGTGCCGCGGCTGAGGAAGGCATTGTACCCGGCGGCGGTGCAGCCCTGCTGAAGGCTCGCCCAGCGATTCAGGCCGTGCTGGAAAGCCTCTCGGGCGATGAACGCATCGGTGCTGCCATCGTTCTGCGTGCCGTTGAAGAACCGATCCGTCACATTGCCAGCAACAGCGGCATTGATGGCGGCGTGGTGGTTGATGAAGTCGGCACTTCTGACGCCCCCATCGGCTACAACGCCAATACCGGCGAATTTGTGAACATGTTCGACGCCGGCATTATTGACCCGACCAAGGTCACCCGCTCGGCTCTTGAAAATGCTGCCTCGATCGCGGGCCTGATGCTCACGACCGAAGCCATGATCACGAACATCAAGGAAGACGACGAGAAGGCCCCTAAGGCTGAAGGCGTCGTCCGCTGATCATGCCCTGACCGCCCTTCGCGGCGTGTCATGCAGAAAAAAATGCGGGGAAGGTCGTTATCATGCGACCTTCCTCGTTTTGGTAATATACTGGTTGATAGAGTTCGAAGTTAGAGATTCCCAGGCCTCACCTGCCGGGGAATCGCCTGAATGCCGCCAGGGTGCGGTAGCCTAACCGGGACGACGATGGCGAAAAAACGCGATTATTACGAGGTTCTGGGTATTCGCCGCGAAGCGACCATTGAAGAAATCAAGAAGTCGTATCGGCAGATGGCGATGAAGAATCACCCGGACCGTAACCCCGGCGACGCCGAGGCGGAAATTCGGTTCAAGGAAGCCGCCGAAGCCTACGAAATTCTTTCCGACGACGGCAAGCGGCAGCGATACGACCGCTATGGCCACGCCGGCCTTGAAGGGGCGGGCGTTAACAATTTTCAGAACGCCGACGACATCATGTCGGCCTTCGGCGAGATCTTTCAGAACGCCTTTTTTGGCGACATGTTCGGCCAGCGTCGGCGTGGCCCCCGGCCCGGCTCTGACCTTGCCATCAAGCTTGAAATTGACCTGATTGAAGCCGCCCGCGGCGTCACCAAAACGCTCAGCCTGAATCGCAGCGAGCCCTGCCGCACATGCAGCGGCTCGGGCGCCCGCAAGGGCACCGTCGCCTCCACCTGCAATTACTGCGGCGGGCAGGGGCAGGTTGTGCAGTCTCGCGGCTTCTTTCAGGTGGCCACCACCTGCCCGGCCTGCGGTGGCGAGGGCGTGCGAATTACCGACCCCTGCGCCGACTGCCGGGGCACCGGCCGCACGCAGGAACGCGTTCAGCTTGATGTGGACGTGCCGCCGGGTGTTGACACCGGCATCTGGCTGCAGGTGCGCAACCAGGGCGAGCTGGGCGACCCCGGCGCCCCTCGCGGCAACCTGCGCATCCAGATTAACGTGCGGCCCCACGATATTTTTGAACGCCGAGGCAACGACCTCGTCTGCCAGATTCCCATCCACTTCACACAGGCTGCCCTGGGGGCGGAAATTGAAGTGCCCACGCTCGACGGCCGCGAAAAGCTGGTTATTCCCCGCGGCACGCAAAGTGGCGAGGTCTTCCGCCTTCGCCAGAAGGGCATCCCCGACGTCAACGGCCGGGGCCGCGGCGACGAACTCCTCGAAATTGTGGTGGAAACGCCGCGACACCTCTCACCCCGGCAGGAAGAGCTTTTGCGATCCCTGGCCGAACTCGACCACGACGCCGTGATGCCACGGCAGAAAAGCTTTTTTGAAAAACTCAAGAGTTATTTCACGGAACCTGACGACCAGGGCAACAACTCGGAAGGGGGCTGAAAATGGCCCAGTGGCCGCCCCGCTTTCGTCGTTCCCAACCCTCTTCAGAATCGAGGCCTGAAATGAATCCGGAAGAACAATCCGAAGAACAGTTTGACGATGTTGCCGCCGCTGCCGCCGAAGACCAGCTTGCCCAGCTCACCCGCGAGCGCGACGACGCCCGCGAGCAGGTCCTGCGGGTGCAGGCTGAATTTCAGAACGCCCTGCGCCGCGAGCGGTCGATGGTCGAAATCCGCCGCAATGAAGCGATTGGCGCCGTTGCCTCTGACGTTCTCGACGTCATGGACAACTTCGAACGTGCCCTTGAATCGGCCAGAACCGGCGGCCCGGCCACGGCCAGCATCGTTTCGGGCCTGGAAATGGTCCAGAAACAGCTACTGGCGGCACTGGCCAAGCACAAGGTCGCCCCGGTCGAAGCCCTGCACCTCCCCTTCGACCCCACCCAGCACGAAGCCGTCATGCAGCGTCCCTCAGCCGATCACCCGGAAGGCACCGTGCTTCAGGTGCTGGCCCAGGGCTATAAGCTGGGCGACCGCGTGTTGCGGCCCGCCAAGGTCATCGTCTCGGTGGAAGGCTGACATCGTTCACGGCCCTTTTTTCACGAAGGAAAAACAGCATGCCAACATATGATTATATCTGCGATGGCTGTGGCCATGAATTTGAGGCGTTTGAGTCGATCAAGGCCGACCCCCAGAAACACTGCCCCAAGTGCGATACCGACCAACTCCGCCGCAAGATTGGCGCCGGGGCGGCCGTGCTCTTCAAGGGCAGCGGCTTTTACATCACTGATTATCGCAGTGACTCCTACTCCAAGGCCGCCAAGGCCGACAGCAGCAGCTCATCAGGTTCCTCCAGCTCGTCGGGCTCGTCCGGGTCATCATCCTCTGGCTCATCTTCCGGCGGATCATCAGGCGGCTCGTCAGGTTCCTCAGGCTCCGGCTCAAGCTCAAGTTCGCCTGCGAAATGAGATCTTTCAACTGCCCCATCTGCGGCAAAATCTACGAAATCGAGCGGCTGAGCGATCAGCCCTCGTTTCCTTTCTGCTCCGACCGCTGCAAGCTGGTTGACCTCGGCCGCTGGATCGACGGTTCGTATTTAATTTCCCGCGAGCTGAATGAAGACGAACAGATTCAGCTTGAAGAGATGATCGAACAACGCCTCAGTGAACTTGAACTCGACGAAGAAGCCTGAATTTACTGCTCGCCCGGCCCCTTAATTTCATTTCATGATTTTCTCAATAAGTGGTTTCAGCCGCCCGGCATAACGCTCATAACCTTCAGGCGAAAGATGAACTTTGTCCTGGGTATATAGTTCCTGGCGAATTTTACCATCAGGGCCAATGAAATCGGCAGTCAGGTCAAGCAGATGAACTTTTCTGTCATCTGTAAGATTTAATTTCTCGACAGCGGCATTGGTTTTTTTGATGTCTTCGAAAAACACGGCCCCAGGCTCGCCGGCCGGCAGTATTTTTATCAGAATGACATCCGCATTCGGAAATTTTTGTCGAAGGTTTTTGACACAGGCTGCAACACCGCTGGCGGCTGCATCGACTCCTGTTTCGGGTGTAAAGAACATATTGTTGTTGCCGATCATCAGCACGATCAGCCGGGGCGAAATGCCATCGACTCCGCCATGATCAAGCCGCCACAGCAGGTTTTGGGTTTTGTCGCCACCGATCCCGATATTGGCGGTTTTCAATTTGCCAAAATGCTTTTGCCACGCCGGCCCGAGCGGCTTGTTGTCAAGCGGGCTGCCCCATTGCTGCGTGATGCTGTCGCCGGCCAGCAGAATATCAATATTACCTTTGTTTTTCGCGATATATTCGACAAGTTTTGCATGTGTATCAAGCCAGGCCGTGCCCGACCAATAGCCCGCCGATGGCACCGCCGGCCAGAATTTCGGCAGATATTGCATTTTCTCGGAACCCGGCCGCCGCTGGTATTCCGGCTTCAGCACATACATGCGTTCGGCCTCGGTCAGCGGCCAGCCGCTCTTCTGCGGCTCGCCGGTTTCATAAACATAATCGATCGCTGAAAATGCAATTGTCGCACTTAACCAGCTCATGGCCAGCACGAAAACAGCTCGAAATCCAACTCGCTTCATCATTTCTCTCCTTATGATTTAGTCGTTTTATCCATATAAAATAATATTTTGCTGCATGAACTTGTACAATCAGCGGGTGAACCCGTCATAACATCAATTGCGACTTTAATTCATTGCCCTGGTCTCTCTCAGGTTTAGCCATAATTCATTATGAATGCTCACTCACTCCCGGTCCAGCAGCTCTCTCAGGCATTTCTTTACCTCTTCCAAATCAGACATCCAAACTCGTTGAATTTCATTCGATAATTCTTTATCAAATAAAATGGCACCGACCGGGCCCGATTCCTGCCGAAATTCGACGGGAATCAGCCGCGAGACCATGGCAGTCATCAATTCATCCAGCCCCTGCCCCGACTTTGCTGAAACCCAAAGGCCTTCGCCTGCTTCCATCTCGCTCGATCCAACCACCAGATCAGCCTTGGTTCGCACCACCAGCGGCTCCTGCAATCCCGCCATTTCATCATCTGAATAAACTGCCGCCGTGGCTTCACTCAGCTTCAGCACAAGGTCGGCCCGGGCATGTTCATGCTTTGCCAGGGCAATTCCCGCCCGTTCCAGGGGGTCGGCCGTTTCATGCCGCAGCCCGGCTGTATCCGTTAAAATAATTGGCCAGCCGCCAATCGTCAGCCGCACATCCACCACATCGCGCGTGGTGCCGGGTTCGGGGCTTACCACCACCCGCTCAAAACCCGCCAGAGCATTGGCCAGCGACGATTTGCCCACATTCGGCGGCCCCGCCAATGCCACCCGAAACCCGCTGGCAAGCCGGGTTGCCCAACTGGCCGTTGCTGAAAGCCTGGCCAGTAATGAATTTGCTTCATCCGGCCGCTTGTTCTCAAGTGCATTCAGGACTGCCTGCAATCCCTGCCGCAGGGCCCCTTCATGCTGCTGCCACAAAAGCAAGACAGCCTTGGGCGCATTGGCCCGGCCCACATGCTCCATGGCCACTCTTTCCAGCCACTTCACGCCATGGGCCTGCTGAAATTGGGCAGGCAGGGCCTCTTCCACACCAACTTCCGCCAATTTGCTGATGATTGCCTGCACCACCAGCGGGCTGCCATGGCACTGAATTTCCACTTCCAGATTCTTCAAACCGGCCGATTCAGGCAGAATCAGCGCCACCACCTCGTCGCCGGCGAATCGGCCCAGCCTTGGCCGCCCCGGCGGTGTCTGGGCCAGGCTTCTCGTGGCCAGCTTCGGCTCGAAAATCCGGTCGGCTGCGGCCACCGCCCCTGGCCCCCAAAGCCGCACCACCGCAATGGCGCCCGGCGCGTCGGCTGTCAGTCGCGTTACATATGTTTTTTGTTCAGGCATGATTTCGGCCACGATTATTGACTTTACATCAATCAAACACGGCTTTGCCGTTACTGGCTGGCAAGGGCCAGATCAGCCACCCCCAGCAGAACCAGGTCGTCAATCACCTCGGCCTGCGGGCTGCCGGCATGTGGGGCGAGCAAGTGGGCATCGCCGCCCGACCACAATTCCCAGTGCCCGCCGCCTGGCCCGGCCATCTGATGAACAAGCTCGCGGGCTGTGCCCACCTGGCCCCAGAAAAGCCCGGCCTCAATGGCCGTCTGCGTGTGTGTGCCAAAGGGCAACGGGGCTTTCGACACCTGTGGAACAAAGGGCAGGGCCGCCGTGCCCTGATCCAGGGCCATCGCCCCCAGCCGATAGCCCGGCGCAATCGCCCCGCCCGCCCACTTGCCGTCGTCGCCCACCCATTCCACCGTCATCGCCGTGCCGCACAGCACCACAATGCCCCGACCCTGGCCTGAATGAAGCCGCAGGGCAGCCCGCACGGCCAAAGCCCGGTCGGCCCCAGTTTTTTCAGGATTTCGCAGGTGGCCCGAAATTCCGGCATCAGCGGCCGAGCTGATCACGCTGCCATCAATATCTTCGTTATCCAGCGAAGCAAGCACTTCGTCAAGCATTGCCACAAGCTGCTGTGTCGCCTCTTCATGCACCGATGAAAGCCAGATCCCGGCCAGCTTTTTCCCGGTCAGAAAATCACCCAGAACCGCTGATTTGTCGGCCAGACCACCGGTTGGCAGTGTCAGGCGGGCGTCAAACCGGCGTGTGCCCGGCTCAAAAAGCCGTTCGGCCGCCGCCGGTCCGCCTTCCAGCCAGGCCAGCTTCACGCGGCTGTTGCCAATGTCGCCCAGAAGCCAGCCACCCGCCGAGCTCATGCCTGCGGCCCTTCTGGCAGATCATCGGCCGGCACAGGAGTTTTGTCACCGCCCAGCTCGGGCAGAATGACCGGCTCAATCTCGCCCAGATGCGACAGATCGAGCGGTTCAACGTCGCCCATCTCCGGCAGAACTACGGGTGCAACGTCGGCTGGAAGTTCTTCAACCGGGCCAAGTTCGGCAAGCCGGCGCGAGACTTCGTTCATCAGCACGTTGACGTTCAGGCCAGTCACCGCCGAAATCGCCAGGACGGGGCGGCCCAGCTCGGCTTCAAATTTCGCCTGGGCTTCGGCCGAGCCGGTCAGGTCCATCTTTGTCAGCACAACAATTTCAGGCCTTTCGGCCAGTTTTTCGCTGTAAAGCCGCAGTTCTTCGCGTATGGTGCAATAATTTTTCCAGGGGTCTGATTCGTCGTCGGGCACGCTGGCCACCAGGTGCACCAGCAGGCGGGTTCGCTCAACGTGCCGCAGAAATTCATGCCCCAGGCCGTGGCCGCTGTGGGCCCCTTCAATCAGCCCGGGAATATCAGCCACGACAAAGGCATCTTCGCGGCCGGCGTGCACCGTGCCGAGGTTCGGATATTTGGTGGTGAAGGGGTAGTCGGCAATCTCGGGGTGGGCGTGCGAAATGCGTGAAAGCAGCGTTGATTTGCCGGCATTAGGCAGGCCCAGAAGGCCGACATCGGCAATGACCTTCATTTCCAGCACAATCCAGCGTTCCTCGCCCGGATCGCCTTTTTCAAACTGCCGTGGGGCCCTGTTCGTGCTCGACTTGAAATGAGCGTTGCCAAAGCCGCCGCGACCACCACGGGCGATCACGACCGATTCGCCCGGCTTGGTCAGATCCTTCAGCACATGCCCGCGGTCGCGGTCTTTGATAATCGTGCCAACGGGCACCTTGATGACCATATCCTGTGCTGACTTGCCATGGCAGTCGGCCCCTGAGCCATTCTCGCCACGCGGGGCCTTCCAGTGCCTTTGATACGACAGATGGGCCAGATTGTTATAGCCGGTGTCGGCCAGCAGAACGACATCGCCGCCCCGGCCGCCGTCGCCACCATTGGGGCCGCCCTTGGGAGCGTATTTCTCGCGCCGGAACGACTTCATGCCGTTACCGCCGTCGCCGCCCCTGACATAAATATTCACACGATCGACAAACATCTTGGCTACTCAGTCAGATCAAAACAGAAAAACCGGCAAGCCGCCAGGCTTACCGGTTCGTGAAATAAGTGAGAACGCGTGCTTGAAACGCGACCTGAAACTGTGGTCAGGCAGGAAGTTCGGTCAGGATGTTGATCCGGCGACCGTTCTGGTCGAACGAAACAACGCCTTCCTTCAGGGCAAACAGCGTATAATCGCGGCCTGTGCCCACATTCCGACCGGCAACCCATCGCGAACCGACCTGGCGGCAGAGGATGGAACCGATGGTCGCAAATTCGCCACCATACTTCTTGATGCCACGACGCTGGGCATTCGAATCACGTCCGTTACGGCTCGAGCCCTGACCCTTTTTATGTGCCATTTCTGAAATCTACCCTGAGACAGACAAACCCGCCATGGCGACAAATCGCCGGCAGGTTAAATTCATTGATTCAATATCTACTCTATTATGAACTTCGGCAACCGCAAAAGGCAAGTCCAATTTTCCAGCCCGGCCCGGCAAATTTTTTAACATCATGCCACTGATGTCATCACCAGATCCGGCCTGACTTATCAGCAACCATGCAAAAAACCAACCGGCCCCACGAAAACTGCCCTGGCCAGAATCTGCAATCTGGTAGATTGGCCGCCTGTTGCATAAAATAAAATTATCTCCTACCGGCCGAATCATCGTTCTATCAGGCATAAACCGAAAGGCTTGGCTGACTTATGAAAATTCAACCGACTCTCCCCCGCAGCCGTCGCTGGCACTTCGGCGTTATTGCGGGGCTCGGCATGCTGACCATGGCCATGGCGATTTGCCTGAAGCAATCGACCCCCAACCTCGACCTTTCAAGGAACCCGCTCGTGACCCAGGCGGCTTATCAGGACGGCCCCAAAGTTGACCTTGAAGGCGGCGTGGCCTGGATCAACACCGGTGGCCCCATTCGAATTGAAGACCTGAAGGGCAAGATTGTCCTCCTCGACTTCTGGACATTCTGCTGCATCAATTGCCACCACGTTCTGCCCGACCTCGAACGCCTTGAGAAAAAATACCCCAACGAACTGGTCGTCATCGGCGTGCATTCCGCTAAGTTTCAGGCCGAAAAAGACACCGCCAACGTGCGCCGAAAGGTTGCCGAGTATCGCATCAAGCACCCGGTGATTAACGACGCCAACATGACAATCTGGCAGAAATTCGGCGTGAACAGCTGGCCGACGTTTGTCCTGGTTGACGCCAATGGCCGCTATCGTGGATTTACCAGCGGCGAAGGCAAATACGAGCTGCTTGATGAAGTCATTGGCAAGCTCATCGCCGAACATAAAGAGAAAAAAGAACTGAACCTGACACCCGTCAAATTCCTGCCCGAAAGTGAAAAAAGCTACGACCAGCCGCTGCTTTACCCCGGCAAGGTTCACACCAACGGCCCCGCCAACCGGCTTTTCGTGACCGACACCGGCCATAACCGCATTGTGGTGACTGACCTTGACGGCAGCGTGATCGACGTGATCGGCAACGGCCAGCCTGGCTTTAAGGACGGCGGCTTTCAGGACGCCACCTTCAATCGCCCGCAGGGCACCTACTTCCGCGATAACTTTCTCTTCATTGCCGACACCGAAAATCACGCCATTCGCGTGGCCGACCTGAACAAGAAGACGGTCAAGACGATCACCGGCACCGGCGTGCAGTCCTATCGCCGCGAAGGTTCGGGCAAGGCCTCTGAAACCGGCCTCAACAGCCCGTGGGATATTGCCCCGCTGCCTGACGGCAATCGCTTCGCCATCGCCATGGCCGGCCCTCACCAGATTTGGGAACTCGACCTTGATAAGAACACGGTCGGTGTGCTGGTCGGCTCGGGCCGCGAAGACATCATCGACGGCAAATTCCCCCAGTCGGCCCTGGCCCAACCCAGCGGCCTGGCCTCCGATGGTGAAAATATCTTCTTCGCCGACAGCGAAACTTCCAGCCTTCGTGTCATGGTGATGAAAAACAAGCAGGTTGATACGCTTGTCGGCAAGGGTCTCTTCGACTTCGGCGACATTGTCGGCCCGGCCCAGCGTGCCCGATTCCAGCACTGCCTGGGCGTGGCCTATGCCAATAACATGGTCTTTGTGGCCGACTCCTACAATAATAAAATCAAGGTCTATGATGTCAAGAAAAAGGCCGTCGCCAATCTCTTAGGCTCAGGCCAGCCCGGCTCCGACAACGACGGCCCCAACAGCTCGTTCTATCAGCCCGGCGGCGTCTCCTTCGTCAATAACAAGCTATATATTGCCGACACCAACAATGGCCTGGTTCGCGTGGCTGACCTCGCCACCAACGAAGTCAAAACCCTGGAACTCAAGGGCCTGACCAAGCCTGAAGTACCCGTCAGGCCGCCGGCCTTCCTCAATGCCGAACTGATCAAGCTGATGGCCGCCAAGGTCGCCCCCGAAAAGACTTTAAGCCTCGACGTCAAAGTCCCTGTTTCGGGCGTGCTCAAGCTCAATCCGCTCGCCCCGATTCGCTACGTAGTTGAAATCATGGACGCCGATGGCAAAGTCATCGGTGGCACCAAGCCCGGCGGCGATTCGCTCGAAAATTCCAAAGAGAATTTTAGCACCCAGATCAGCTTCAAAGATGCCCCCGAAGCCGGCAAAAATCTGACGATGAAAGTCTCTGTCGCCACCATGCAGTGCAAAGATGGCGCTGAAGGCTACTGCGTCGATAAATCATACATCTGGGAATTGCCCCTGGCTGTTGACGCTGCCGGCTCGAACCGCATCAGCCTTGGCGCGGCGAAATAACCATCGCCCTTAAACCATTCGGCGGAAACATCATCCGCCATCTAACAATAACCCCTCCCGGCGGGCCCCTTTTCCCAAGGCGCCCGCCTTTTTTCTGGCATCGACAGAAAATCAGCCAGCCTTCCAAATCCGGCAGGCTGATGGACTCTGGCCCGATTCTATCTATGATACATAAGGCGAAAGCCGCCGCAAACCAATGTCACCAAGCCCCTGGGCCAATATGAGCAACCGACCACACACCCTCGGCGAACTGAAGGAATCAGGCTATAAAAGCGAATCGGTCAAGGATGAACTCCGCCGCAATCTCGTCGCCCGCCTTCGCACTGGCCAGCCCCTCTTCCCGGGCATCATGGGCTATGAAGAAACCGTTCTGCCGCAAATCCAGAACGCCATTCTCTCGCGCCACGACCTCCTTTTACTCGGCCTTCGAGGCCAGGCCAAAACCCGACTCCTTCGCAGCCTCGTTCACCTGCTCGACGACGCCATCCCCATCGTCGCCGGTTCGGAAATTAACGACGACCCCCTTTCCCCCGTTTCGCACCAGGCCCGCGAACTGGTCCATGCCAGGGGCGCTGAGACACCTGTCGAATGGGTCGGCCGCGACCGCCGCTATACCGAAAAACTCGCCACGCCTGATGTCACCATCGCTGACCTGATCGGCGAAATCGACATGATCAAACACGCTGAGGGCCGCTACCTCTCCAGCGAGGCCACCCTTCACTTCGGCCTCATTCCCCGGGCCAATCGCGGCATTTTCTGCATGAACGAACTGCCCGACCTCGCCCCCAAAATTCAGGTCGGCCTCTTTAACGTTCTTGAAGAACGCGATGTGCAGGTGCGTGGCTTCCCGGTGCGGCTCAATCTCGACCTCTGCATGGTCTTTTCGGCCAATCCCGAAGACTACACCAACCGCGGCCGCATCGTCACCCCGCTCAAGGATCGCATCGGCTCCGTTGTCCGCACACACTACCCTCTGACACGTGAAATGGGCATCGAAATCACCGACCATGAAGCGTGGACATCACGCGGCGATGGCCTCCGCCTCTTCGTGCCCCGCTACATCAAAGAAATAAACGAAGAATTCGCCCGCGTTGCCCGCTCCAGCGGATCGGTTAACCAGGCTTCGGGCGTTTCCGTTCGCATGTCGATCTGCAACCTTGAAAATTGCATTTCCGCCGCCGAACGTCGCACCATCCTTGCCGGCGAGGAATGGGTTGTCCCACGCCCGTCAGACCTTTCCGGCATCTCGGCCGGTGCGCGTGGCAAAATCGAGCTGACCCTGACCGAAGACGAAAGTCAGGACGACGACGTTCTCTCTCGCCTCCTGGCCGAGGCCCTCAAAAACGTCTTCACCCAATATTTTGATGTCAAAAGTTTCCGCCAGACCGTCGAACATTTCGACAGCGGTCAGACGATCGAACTTTCCGACACTGCCAGCGACCGCGAAATTGCCAAGATCGCCGACGATGTCCCCAACCTCCTGCAATCCGCTGAAAACTTCGTCCAGCGACACCTCGATGCCCCCAATGCCGAGGTCCGCAAAGAACTCGTCGCCGGCGCCGTTCAGTTCATCCTCGACGGCCTCCATGTCTGCAATAAACTCAACAAAAAAGCCAAATCAGGCTCGGCCAGCTATCGCCGCTGAGTCTCTTCGATTATCGTCTATCCCATGTCTTCCGGTCGGAGTATGCTGATATGTCAATTTTTGAATACGCGGCCTGGGATGACAGTCAGGATCCAACCGGCTCCAAAGCCGAATCGATCTTCGACAAACTCGCCGAATACATGATGAGTTCCGGCGACGAAATCTGGCGCCGTATCGACACTTCCGATGAAGATACGCAAGAAATTCTGGAACTCATCCGCAAGGAAGGCCTGATCGAAAAAGACAGCGAGGGCCGCTTCCGCGTCTCGGCCAAAGGCCTGCGGCGCATCGAACAATCGGCCCTCTCCAGCCTCTTCCAGTCGTTTAATCGCGATGCCATGGGCAAGCACGACACCGCCCAGAAAGGCTCGGGCAGCGTCGTTCTGGATGAATCCAAACCCTATGAATATGGCGATAATCTTGCCCACCTGAACCTGCATGAAACCATGCGCAATGCCATTGCCCGCCGCGGGGCAGGCACGCCCGTCCGGCTTGAGCAGGACGATTTCATGGTTTATGAAACGGAATTCCAGACATCGTGTTCCACCGTTGTCCTCATCGATATGTCAGGTTCGATGAACCGCTTCGGTAAATATGCCATGACCAAGCAGGTCGCCCTCGGCCTCAGCGCCATGGTGCGGGCCCAATATCCCGGCGACAAGCTCAAAATGGTTGGCTTCTACAGTTATGCCAGCCCCATGACCGAACGTGAGCTTTTAAACTCGGCCCCCAAGCCCGTTTCGCTGTTTGATCCCAAGGTTCACCTGCGAATCTCGCTCGATCAGCCTTCCAAAAAAGTGCCGCAGCATTTTACAAATATCGATGCCGGCCTGAAGCTGGCCCGCAACATGCTGGCCCGCGAATCGACACCGAATAAACAGGTAATTTTGATTACCGACGGCGAGCCGACCGCCCACATTGAAGGACGCGACCTGCTGCTGATCTATCCGCCTTCACCCAAAACAGCGGCGGCCACACTGGCCGAGGCCCGACGCTGCGCCGCGGCCGGCATCCGCGTTTCAAGTTTTGCACTTGTCGAAGATTATTATTATTTCGGCCTCGTGAATTTTGTCGGCGAGCTGGCCCGTGTCACCCGTGGCGTGGCCGGCTACTGCACCGCCGAACAACTGGGCCAGGCCGTTTTTGAAAATTTCACCACCGGCCGCAAACAACGCCAGATTAAGAGGCTTCGCTGACTTGCCTCTTCCAGCGGGCTTTATCATCAATCCCTTATCACCATGCCATCGTGGCGTTTTCTTGATTTTGAAATAAGACTGACAAGCCTTGGCCACGAATCCACTGGTACAATTTAAATAAATCCTTTGAGATTCAACTTTAATCAATAAGACCGACAGCGTGAGCATCGGTCATGATCTATCTGCTATTCGCCAATTAAATACAACCAGCCTTCATAACAGAATACACTGCGAAAAACAGGAAAATGATCGCCATTTCAATAATCACCAACAACTGAAAATCCTAACGAACCAGGCATTGACTCCCTCCGCCCGGCAACCCAATTGTTAATCCACGCAAAGATTTTGGCCTGCGTAAAGTTTCCGCTTTATTCCTGAATTAACCACCAGGCAAGCTGATTTTTTTGTAAACGAGCTGTTTTCACCCGCAGATGTGATATGA
>JBEITT010000200.1:0-3482 GCA_040374745.1 Planctomycetaceae bacterium
AACACCCAAATTTTGGCCGTCGCTCACGCTTTCGGCTCGTTCATACAATTGTTTTTCGCGGTTTTTTCAGGCGCGGCGCTCAGCCGGTCTGCTTCGGCTTCTCCGGTCGTGGGGCATCCGCCGCTGCTCCCGTCGTGCCTGCGCTTCACCGGCTTCACTTGGCTTGCATTACCGGGACGGATTCAGGGCAAGCCGAAAGCCGTTGCACACGTTACGATTCGAAGGATCGAACCCGTTACGGTTAGCCGACCGGCAGGACGCTGCGCTGCTGCCCCAACTGCCGCCGCGAATCACGCGGCGCGAGCCACTGGCCGGCCCGGTCGGGTCGTTGCCGCCGGTTAATTTCTCACCGTACCAATCGGCACACCATTCCCAGACATTACCTGCTGTATCGAATAAGCCCCAGTCATTCGGCTTTTTCTGGGCTACGGGGTTGGTTTTATAGCCTGAATTTTTATAAAACCAGGCATAATCGCCCAAAAGTTTCTCATCATCGCCAAAATAAAAGCGGCTGGTTGACCCAGCCCGACAGGCATATTCCCACTGGGCTTCCGTCGGTAACTGAATTTTCAGGTCCTTTGGTAAATCAGCGTATTTCTCTCGCAGCTTTTCGTCCAGCTTCGCAGCGAATTCGGTGGCCTCTGTCCAGTCTACAGAATATGCCGGATATTGTGGGCCAAGGCCATATTCCTTGGTCCATGCCGGTTTAGATCCCGTAACCGCCTCCCAAAGCCCCTGTGTCACTGGCGTTTCCATCATCCAAAAGCCTTTGGTCAGCGTAACATTCACCTGTTCTTCGTTATCGTAACGCCCTTTTTCGTATTTTGGGCTGCCCATCATGAATGTGCCCGGCGGGCACCAGCGGAAAGGGATTTCAAGCTGGTTAAGATTTAGCACCAGACGATCGCCGGCTTTTTTGCCGATAAACAATGGCCCTGCCACTTTTACTGGTTCGGCCGGTTTTAGATTCTCCACCTTGACTGTTGCGGGTTTGGGCTCAACTTTTTCTGGTTTTGGCGGAGCAGCGACATCGACCTTGGTGATCGGCGTTGGTTGCACTTCCACCACAGGCTGACTCTTTGGGCTGTTCATGGCCGTAAGCCTTGAAAGCACTTCATCAAAGTTTTTCAGGCGTTCGGTAATTTTCTGCTCGGTGCAGTCGCTCAGCAAATCCTGCCACTCTTCCGGAAGGCTTCTCAACTTCCGGCCGCTGGGGTTGGTTTCGCCCAAAAGTGCCGCGTAACAAAGCCGCCCAAAGGCATAGACATCAGAATGAGATCCGATTTCATTGATCCTGTCAGGGTCAAGCTGCTCAGGCGCGGCATAATCCGGCGTGCCGGCCACCGAACTGCCCACCAGCGACTTGCGGGCCGAGATCTGGCTGTGCTGCGACCGGGCCAGTTTTTCCTGCCGCATGGCCAGCCCAAAATCAATGATTTTCACTTCCCATCGGCCATCGCCGTGCATTCGCACCAGCACATTGGCCGGTTTAATGTCGCGGTGTAGCACGCCTCCGGCATGGGCAGACTTCATGCCATCAGCAATGGGCCGGGCGATGTGCATGAGTTCAGCCGGCTTCAAAAGTCGGGAATTCTGCGCCAGGAACTGGTTGAGATCAAGGCTGTTTTCAAAGAGTTCAAGCACCAGGAATGGCTTGAGCGCTTTGCCTGTATTGAAAAAGTCGCAGTGCTGAAGTTCAATGATATTCGGGTTTCTGAGCGATTTCAGAAGTTTTGCTTCGCGGAAAATCTCGCGGGCCGAAAGTTCAAGCCCGGCCGGTTCAAAGGTTTTCACCACCACGGTTTCGTCGGTGTATTGATCTTTGCAGCGAAAGGCCACGGCAAAGGCACCCGAGCCAATAATGGCCTCAGGTTTGTATTTGGCAATGTCAAACAACTGGAACGAGCGGTCGTGGCGGATGGCTTCCATCAGCTCGTCAAGGGCGGCATTGAAGTCGCCCAGTTCCAGCGAATTCCTATAGGCCAGATGATAACCCTCGGCTTTTTTCAGTGGATTTTTGCTTGAAGCAGCCAGTTCGCGGGCAAATTTCCGCGAATCTTCAAACCGGCCCGCCACCCAGGCCGTTCGACTGACGGCCAGCGAGAGATTCGACTGCTGTCGCCGTACGGGTTCGGGCAGGGCTTCGAAGCGGCGAATATTCTCATCAACACCGGGGCTGCCAGCAGTGGTCATTGCGAGCTGCTGAAGCGGCGAGAGCGGGCGATTGGTCATGCCCAGCCTGCCATCCATTTCAAATATTGCTGCTTTAATCTCCTTCAATTGTTCATGCACAGCGTCCATTTTATTATTTGTATCGGTAACAATAATCTCAACGCGGCTGATGCCTTCGAGTGTTTCTTCAAGCTGGGCGGCGTGTGAAACGACTAGCCCGGCGATGAACTGGAAGCCGCCGGAGAGGTCGTCGCCCAGCCTTTGCATTTTGATGTAATGAAATTCGTTGCGAAGGCGATCATCGGCCATAACAGCCGACCTGAAATGAAATTGAACGGCTACGGCAAGCATGTGCTGGCCGTGTGGTGGCTTGATGGCCAGCAGATTGGCGAGGTTCGGGTAGCCGGCCCGGCGAAATTCACTGGCGATGTCGTCGATCAGGTCCATTTCGGCATCGATCAGAGCGGCCGGGTCGTCGAAGCGCAGCATTGGGTTATCTTCGCTGGCCAGTTCATCAAGGCTGAAGGCCTGAAGATTCTCAAGGAAACCACGATTGCGGGCCTGGCGCAACTCCTGCTGGGCTTTTTGCAGAAGCGGCTCGGGCGCACTGGCAAGTGCTTCGTCAAAAAAGCTGCGCATGGTATCGACCATAGCCTGACTGGTGGCCGATGTGGTGACTTTGCCAATCCAGGTTCTTTCCCAGAACGAAGGCCCGGCAAGGGCGATTTCAAGGGTTTTGAAACCGTTGTCGGTTGCTTTTTTCAGGGCCAGATGCCATTGCTGGCTGTGGTCGGTGAAGTGGCTCTGGGCTTTTTTCACCATGTTTTTGATGGTTTCGCCCGCGAATTTGCCGGTGATGTCCTTGGCAATATCACCTGCGACATCGAGGCCATGCTTCATGATGGCTTCAGCGGCAGCACCGAGAAGCTCGGGCTGAAAAAGGTCGCGAATGGCAAGGCGATAAGTTTTCGGGGCAACGCTCATGGCTGGAAATCGCAGTTAAGTGATCAATCAGAAGGCACTTCAGTAACTTTGGCCAGAGCCGGCCAATGAATCAATCTTGATGACAGAGATTGTACCTGTGTCAGGTTATTCGAAACAAGTTTCAGAATATTTGGGAAAATGACCAGAAAATACAAAATTGTGGGTTAAACAACGGTCCAGGATTTAAACAACCGCCTGTTTTCCCACAGGGCCGTTTAATTCTCGTTGGCGGAAAATGAGGGACAGGCACATTCGCTACGCTCAATGAGCCAGTCCCCATTTTCCAGCACTGCTGATAATCAACGTACCCTGCAAGAAAATTAAAC
>JBEITT010000157.1:0-7663 GCA_040374745.1 Planctomycetaceae bacterium
AATCGCCCACCAGCAGGCTTTTGGCAATGCCGATTGTCGGGCAATTGAGCCACAGGCCCAGGTGGCTGGCAATGCCCAGGCCTCGCGGATGAGCCACGCCCTGGCCATCGCACAGAATCAGGTCGTAAGTGCTTTTCAGGCCGGTAATAGCGTCAATCACCGCCGGCAATTCCCGAAACGATAGCAGCCCCGGTACGTAAGGAAAACGGATCGGGCGTATGACGCTTGAAGTTTCAACGATTACGCGGTTTTGCAGGTCGCACACCACAGCCGAAGCGGCGAGCCATGTGGCAAACCGGTTCATGCTCACATCAACGGCAACGGCCAGTCGAACTGAAGGCCAGTCAAGAGGCGTGGAGATATTAACCAGGGCGGCAAGTTCCGCCTGAATCTGCCGGGCTTCCGCCGGTGAGAGATCCCAGCGGTGCAGGCCGGGTGAACGGTCGCCGGCCGTGAGACTCACGGCGAGAGGCGCCACATTTCGTCGGCGGTCTGGCTGATGGCAGCGGCGGCTTTTCGCACCTGGGCTTCGGTCACGTCGCGGTGGGTGCAGGCCCGCACCACCTGATCGCCCAGAACCGAGACGAGAAAGCCTTTTTCTTTCAGCCTGGTGCTGAAATAACGGGCCGATCCGAGCCGGGGATCGACCTTAATCCAGACGAGATTCGTTTCGGGCATCCCCGATTCCAGCGATATACCGGTGGCATTGCCCACCGCTTCGCCGATGATGCGGGCATTGGTGTGGTCTTTGGCCAGTTCGTCGATATAGCCATGTTCCAGGGCATAAATGGCGGCAGCGGCCACCACACCCACCTGCCGCATTGCCCCGCCCAAAACTTTACGCAGGCGGTGGGCCCGGCCGCGAATGATCTCGCGCGGGCCGACAATGGCCGAACCCATTGGGCAGCCCAGGCCTTTTGAAAAGCAGACGGAGACGGTGTCGAACCCGGCAGCCCAGCGTTTCAGCGGCACGCCCGAAGCGACCGAGGCATTCCAGATGCGGGCTCCGTCGAGGTGGCGAGCCAGACCCTGATTTTTCGCCCACTGGCACATGGTCTCGATACGTTCGATGGGCAAAACTCGTCCCCCAGCCCGATTATGCGTATTTTCAAGGCACAAGAGGCGGGTGATCACCGAGTGGCAGTCGCCGGGGCGAAGGCCCGCGGCGGCCAGAGTCGGTTCGTCAAGCAGGCCGTCGGGCCCTGCAATGGTGCGCGGCGTGACCCCCCACAGGCGGGCAATACCGCCGCCTTCCCAAAGATAAACGTGGGCATTGGGGTCGCAGATGAGTTCTTCGCCCGGGCGGGTGTGCACGCCCACGGCTATTTGATTGGCCATGGTGCCGGTGGGCACGAAAAGAGCGTCTTCGTGGCCAAGGCGTTCAGCGATCATGGCCTCAAGGCGGTTGACAGTGGGGTCTTCGCCGAAGACGTCGTCGCCAGTCTCAGCGCGGGCCATGGCGGCCAGCATGCCTGGGCCGGGGCGGGTCACGGTGTCGCTGCGCAGGTCGATCAATTGATTCATGGGGGCTGGCTTTCTTCTGACGTATGTCGTGCGATTTACCAATCCAGGCATTAACGCGGGTCAGTTACTGTCATCATAATGAAATCTTGTCTTTATGTAGAACCCCTGATTACGGCAGTGTTCAGGAAAACTTAGACGGCCAGGTCGATAATGGTGACGACCAGAAGGCCAATGCTGATCAGGATATTGACTTGAAAAAAGGCGATGTTGACATTAGAGAGGTCGTCGGGGCCTACCAGGCGATGTTCGTAAATCAGTAACACGGCCGCGGCGAGAAGGCCTGCAAAATAAACCGGCCCAAGGGGCATAGCCATACCCAGGGCGAGCAGCAGTAAAATCATGACGGCGTGAAGTGCGGCCGCAAAATGCAGACTTCGGGCGATGCCAAAGCGGGCAGGTATGGAATGCAAGCCTGCGGATTTGTCAAAAGCTTCATCCTGACAGGCGTAGAGAATGTCGAATCCAGCCACCCAGCAGGCAACCGCCAGCCCCAACAGCACCGGTTCCATATCAAGCCGGCCACGAAACGCCACCCACGATGCCGCCGGAGCCATGCCCAGTGCAATGCCCAGCCACACATGGGCCAGGCTGGTGAACCTTTTGGCCAGCGAATAGCCCAGCAGCCACAGCAGCACAAGCCACGAAACCCGCAAAGGCCAGGGGTTTTCAGGCAGAAACAAAGCAGTACCCGCAATGAAAAGCAAGCACGAGACGATTGTAAAACATGCGACCGTGGCCACCGAGAGCTTGCCGGAAGGGATGTGGCGGGTGGCTGTGCGAGGGTTGGCGGCATCAATGCGGCGGTCAACAATACGATTAAAGGCCATGGCCGCCGATCGGGCCCCCACCATACAGACCAGAATACCCAGCCACGGTCTGGGCCCGTGAACAACGACACCTGCCCGGGCATTGGCCAGAACCGCACCCATCACCGCAAATGGCAGTGCGAAAAGTGTGTGGCTGAATTTGATCATCTCAAGAATGGAAGTGAGATGTCGCAATGGCTTGGGTGTTTCCATGGGCATTTGTGAGGATTATTTTACCGATGTCAATTCCGGGGAATCACATCTCACACTGGCACCGTGTGCTTTGAGCGTTCGAATGACAAACAGGTCGCCCAACCATGGCACCAGTTGAAACACGGCCCCCATCCAGCGCATGGGCCACACGGCCCGCCGCAGCACGCTGATTCTGCCCCGGGGACGCTCAATCAAGCGAAGCATGTCGCGGGCGACACGGTCGGCATCGCCAAAAATCATCGGTGGCCAGCTTTCCACCATTTTTCGCATCGGGTCAGCGGGGTCGAGTCCTTCCAGGGCCCGGCTCAGAAATTCAGTACGGATGGGCCCCGGCTCTACCAGGCAAACGGCAACGCGGGTGCCATGAAGTTCGCGCCGAAGGCCGTCGGTGAAGTAAGAGAGGCCCGACTTGCACGCCCCATAAGCCCCAAAAATCGGCCAGGCGGTGGTTGAAATGGACGAACTGACCTGAATGACCCGCCCGGCAGGCGACTTAAGCAAATAGGGAAGGGCTAGCCTGGTAAGCATGACCGGTGCCGTGAAATCAACCTGAATCTGGGCTGTGATTTCCGCTGAGCTTGCCTGGTGAAACATCCTGGGCAGGCCATAGCCGGCATTATTCACCAGAACATCAAGTCGGCCCCAGTTGGCAACCACTTTTTCAATAAGCACTTGCGGAGCATCTGGGTCAGCCAGGTCAGCCACTATGGGCAGGCATTCGATGTTTGAAACCTGCCCGATGGAGTTGGCGAGCAATTGCAGACGCTCAAGGTTGCGTCCGGTAATCGCCAGGCCGATCTTCCCCCCGCCGGGCTTAACCAAAGCCTGTGCAGCAAGTTGACGAGCGAACGATTCACCAATACCCGAAGTGGCACCGGTCAGAAGTATGACTTTTTGAAAAGGGGCGGATTCGTTTGACATAAGCTGTTTCAGAGATTTCTTATTGAGCACGCTTCACGCCGACATAAAGCGTGGCAATGCCTAGTGTCATGGGCTTCTGCCAGCAATTTTCAAGGCCCCGACTGGCCATCAGGTCAAGCATTTTCTGCCCGTCAGGAAATTCCAGCACGCTCGCGGGGAGGTAAGCATAGGCATTGGCCTGATTGGGAGCGAAAGCCTGGCCGACCCTGGGCAGAATTCGTTTGAAAAACCAGAGATAAAGCCGGCCCAGAATTCGCCCGGTGGGTCGGCTGAATTCAAGCACGGCCACTCGTCCGCCGGGCTTTGTCACGCGAATCATCTCATCAAGGCCCCTGCAGGTGTCAGCAATATTTCTCAAGCCAAACGCAACGGTGGTCAGGCCGGAGGTGTTGCTGGGCACAGGCAGGTGCTGGGCGTCTGATTCAACCACGGCCACGCGGCCGGCGGCCCCGATTTTTTCGACCTTGGGCACCGTTCGCACCAGCATGGGGCGGCAGAAATCAGTGGCGATTATGGGGTTCGCTCCAGCCGATCGGCGATCATAAGCCACTGCCAGATCGCCGGTGCCGGTGCAGCAGTCGATAATCACTTCACCGGCGGGTGGCGGCGGGGCCATCCGCGTGGTGCAACTTCGCCAGTAGTTGTCGATATTTATGCTGAGAAAATGATTCAGGAAATCGTAGCGGTGGGCGATGGAGGCGAACATGGCCTGAACGCTTCGCCCCGACTTATCGACCGCAGGCTTTGCAGGCTGTGTTGCGTTTGCTGATTCTGGCTCTAGCACGGCTGGCATGAGTCGTCATAGCCCCTGAAATGGAAGTCACGCCGTAAACTTCACGACGTTATTAAATATGTTATTCAAAATCGGTCGTTTCGACCAATCCGTTATTTTTCGTTTCGTTCAGAATTCGTTTTGTTTTGGCATATAATAATCGTGATTTCAACGAAAATGACGGCAGTCTTCTGGAGCAAGCGATGGGATATGCAAGTCTGAGGGCGTGCCTTGAAGATCTTCAGGCTCATGGCCGTCTGGTTGCCATCGACGAACCGGTTGATGCACACCTTGAAGCTGCCGCCATTTGCCGCCGGGTTTATGAGGCCGGTGGCCCGGCAGTGTGGTTTCGGAATGTCAGGGGCTGCCGTTTTACCATGGTGGGAAACCTTTATGGCACGCTGGATAGGGCTGAGTTTATTTTTCGTGACTCGCTGAATTTTGTTCGGAAGCTGGTGTCGCTGAAGGTTGATCCGCAGGCGGCCGCCCGAACGCCCTGGAAATATTGGGATCTGCCCATCAAAGGGCTGAATCTGCTGCCCCGCCGGGTTCGCAGCGGTCCGGTTTCCTATGGCACCATTGCCAAGGCCGAACTGCCTCAGGTGGTTTGCTGGCCACGCGATGGTGGGGCTTTTGTCACTCTGCCCGTGGTTTATTCAGAAGACCCCGACCGGCCCGGCTGGCGGCATTCCAACCTCGGCATGTATCGCGTGCAAATCAGTGGCAACGACTATGCCGCTGATGAAATCGGCCTGCATTATCAAATTCACCGGGGCATTGGCGTCCACCATTCTGCTGCGATTAGAAAAGGCCAGAAACTGGCTGTGAATATCGCCGTGGGCGGCCCGCCGGCTTTTCCTTTTGCAGCAGTCATGCCCCTGCCGGAAGATTTGCCGGAACTGGTTTTTGCCGGGGCACTGGGCGGCAGGCGTGTGCGACTGACCAAGGCCGCCAATGGACTGGCGATGCCGGCTGAGGCCGATTTTGTGCTTTCTGGCTGGATCGACCCGCACCAAACCAAGCCAGAAGGCCCCTTTGGCGACCACCTGGGCTATTATGCGCAGATTCACGACTTTCCTTTCCTGAAACTGGCCGCCGTGCACCATCGCAAGGATGCCATCTGGCCATTTACAACAGTCGGTCGCCCGCCGCAGGAAGATACCACCTTTGGCGAGCTGATCCATGAAATTACCGGGCCGGTCATTCCCACTGTTCTACCGGGAGTCAGGGCCGTGCATGCCGTTGACGCGGCCGGCGTGCATCCGCTGTTGCTGGCCATCGGTTCCGAGCGTTATGTGCCCTATGCTGCCAAACGAAGGCCGCAGGAGCTTTTGACCCAGGCCAGCGCCATTCTTGGCCAGGGACAGATGTCGCTTGCCAAATATCTTTTCTTGCTGGCTCATGAAGATGTGCCGGGCCTTGATATTCACCACATCGATGAATTCCTGCAGCGATTGCTGGAACGCTTTGACCCGGCCGAAGATTTGCATTTTCACACCCGAACGACGATGGACACGCTTGATTACAGCGGCCATGGCTTTAATTCAGGCAGCAAGCTGGTTCTGACTGCCGCCGGCGACAAGCGTCGAACCTTGCCCACCGAATTGCCGACAGATTCGAACCTGCCAGATGGCTGGAACGATGCCCGGGTGGTGTTGCCGGGCGTGCTGGCTGTTTCAGGCAAGCCATCGACAGCCGAGCGTGGTCAGGCCGACCCTGCACTCGCCCGGTTCTGCCAGGCGATTGGTCCTGATGCCCCGATTCGCCAGTTTCCGCTGGTGGTGCTGTGCGACGATGCCGATTTTACGTCACGCTCGCTTAATAATTTTCTCTGGGTCACTTTCACGCGATCAAACCCGGCTGCCGATGTGGACGGAGCCAATTCTGCTGTGGTGCATAAACACTGGCTTTGCCAGCTTCCACTGGTGATTGACGCCCGCACAAAGCCTTACCACTCGTGGCCTTTGGTGGACGACCCGGACATTGAAAAACGTGTTGATGCCTGGGCCGCTCCCGGCCGACCTTTGCACGGGGTTTATTGACTGATTCTTGGCTGATTCTGGTCAATACGCATCAGCACTGGTCGATTCGCCGCCATTGCGGGTGCCAAGTGCCTGCCAGATTCCGGGTGTGGGCAAATTGGTATAGCCGGTGGCAAGTCGAATGGAATTGCCTGGCATTAATGTCGTTGGATTGATCTTCCAACTGTCAATGGATTCTTTTATCCATCGAACCGAGCCATCGGCCATCGCCACCTGAACGCCGCCGGGATGGCCTGAATTGATGATTCCGCCGAGCGCGGCATCAGGGCTGAAGAACCGTGCCAGATTGAAATTGACGGGTCGCATGGTTGTGAGAACGGTGTTGTCCTGAACACCGTTGAACCACCAGCCCAACGCCCCAAAAGGTGAACCATCGCGCGACGTTTTGGGAATATCGGCCAGGTACGTTTCAGCCAGAAAAATGGTGTTACTGGTGCCATCGGTAATCGCGCTGACCGGAAGTGAGTCGCGATCAGGGAAACAGCCATTCGATTGGGCTTTGACAGATGCTTGAACCTGACAATTATTGCCGGGGTTGGGTGTGGCGTTATTGACAAGGCTGCCCGACACCACGCCATAGTTGGAAAAACCGACAATCCAGCTTTCACCCGCTGAAACCACACCCCATGAAGGAAGTTGTACATAATTATAATCAGCTTTCCGTGCGGCGGCGGTGCTCGGGTCGCTGGGGCAGTGCCAAATGTTAAGCTGCACCTGGCGGGCAGTGGCATGCTGGGCTGAAAATACGCTTACTTGCTGATTAAACGACTGGTAAAGTGCCTGTTTTTCAAGCATTGGCAAAATACGCACAGCATAGCCTTTATCCCACAAAGTTGAGCAAGGCGGGTTTGATGACTGGAACCTGACGTCAGGTGTGTAAGCTGTGCCCGGTGGCAGGCCGCCATGGGTTTGCTCGTAATTGAGAATCGCCAACGATAATTGCTTCAGGTTGTTCGCACAGCCGGCACGGCGGGCCGACTCGCGTGAAGCCTGAACCGCAGGCAGCAGTAAGGCTATCAGCACGGCAAGAATGAGAATCACGACCAGAAGTTCAATCAGTGTGAAAGCGGTTCTTTTCTCTCTGGAATCTGGCAGATGATTCATGGTTTCATTTTCCTGTAAAATGGAATTGCCATGATGATCAATACAACAACGCCTGAAGCGAATAGAATTGGCTTGATAAGTTGAAACGCCGATGCTTTTTCAGGTAACAGCTCGGCTTCCCTCGGCATGCCCCACGATTCAGGCTGAAATAGTGCATTAAAGTCGCGGCTTGCGTAGCGATTTGTGAATATCATTTTGGTAGGCACTTGGGTTTCACATTGGCCGCAAACGACCCGATTTTCAACCGACGCCGGAAAAACGGCCCCGTCCTGCCATTTTCC
>JBEITT010000104.1:0-17966 GCA_040374745.1 Planctomycetaceae bacterium
GGATTTATATAACCGGGACTATAAGCAATACAACAAGTGGTGGCGGTACGGCAATTAACCTGGAATATACGGATACCCTGTCAACCAGCAACGGCCCGATCGTGATTACGGCGGTTTCCAACTCCTCAGATAGCTCCTTTGCATTTAAGAGCGGTGGAGCTGACAATAAGATTATTGCAAACGGAACAGGTGGTTCCATCACGATCACTGGGAATCTGGGCAATGCCAACAATACTTCGGGTATTGGGATCTCGACGCTTGGTAGTATGAGTACGACTGATGGGCCGATTACACTGGTTAGCAATCGAAATGTTTCGTCTGCGGCATTGACAATAGCTGGTAATTCTGGTGCGATCACCGCGACTGGGCGGAATGTTGTGGTCAATAGCTGTATTATCACGGCTGCCGGCGATATTTCGATCGTGGGTGACAACGGAACGTTTCAGACAGGTTCATTTCAAGGTGTTTTGTTTGGCAATAATGTAAATCTAACGACAAGCGGAGGTAATGTTACGGTCACAGGTCGAGGTGGAGCGGTTGCAGGGAGTTTTGGGATTGAAGGATGGGCTTGTATTACTGCCGGTGGAAACGGCAACATCACTTACACAGGGTATGGTTGTGGTAGTGGGTATGGTATGCATATCGGTGGTACTATTAAATCGAACACTGGCCAGATTACTTTCAATGGAACTTCAATGGATGGAAACTCCAGAGGGGTTTCATTAAACGGCACTGTTACTTCAAACAGTGGAAATATCAATATTATTGGCAAAAAGGGTACCGGCGGTGATTCTGCCATTAGCATGTGGCAATCGACTATCAGTACGGGTGGCAATGCCGGGATTTATATAACCGGGACTATAAGCAATACAACAAGTGGTGGCGGTACGGCAATTAACTTGGAATATACGGATACCCTATCAACCAGCAACGGCCCGATCGTGATTACGGCGGTTTCCAACTCCTCAGATAGCCCCTTTGCATTTAAGAGCGGTGGAGCTGACAACAAGATTATTGCAAACGGAACAGGCGGTTCCATCACGATCACTGGGAATCTGGCCAATATTAACAACACTTCGGGTACTGGTTTTTCCTTGCTTGGTAATATGAGTACGACTGGTGGGGCGATTTCAATCAATAGTGATAAGGTCTCTATTAGTACTAATTCATCTGTTAATGCGACTTCAACTGGCAATGTGACTATCCAGCCGACGAAGGCCAATAGATCGATTTCTATTGGCGGTTCTGATTCAAGCAGCACACTTGGGATTGATCAAGCTGAACTCAACAAGATCACCGCTGCAAACCTCAGCATTGGTAATACGGCAACCAGCAATCTTACATTAAGCAGTTCCGTCAGTTGGACCTCAAATATCTTTCTGTACGCAGGTAATTCGATTGCCGGCACGCTTTCCAATGGGAACCGGATCCTGACCCAGGGCAGCTATACGCTGACAACAACGACAGGCGTAATATATACGGGTGGAACACAGAAGACGTTGACCGCATCCGGTGTTCAGTTTTTCTGCGATACGGGCTTCCAGAATTCCGGTAACGTTTATACAGCAAGCGGTTCGGTTTTTGTTGGATATATACCGGCTTCGGGCTCCTCGTTTTACAAGCTGATGGAGCTTGCCGGCAGTGTATCCGTTGATACCAGCGCCTTGACCTTTTCACTTAACGGATCGATCAAAACCGCAGCACTGAGCCCTGTTCTTACCCTGACAGCCTCTGCCAACATTACAGCCAGCATCAGCAACCTGACCAGTGGCAAAATTACGGGCCTGACCGGTACGCCTGTTTCAGTGGCGGGTGTTAATTTTACACTTGACAATCTTGGTTTTAACCAGTCTGGCGATGGCGGCAACCCGGTTCTGCAACTTCAGGGCTCAGTGGCTTTACCAGGTGGCCTGAAGCTGGCGGTCAACGGCACAAACACGGTGAATGTGACTACAGCAGGGCTTTCATTGACGGGTGCCTGCGCCTCATTAAGCAGTAATTTTACATACGGTTCGCTTTCATTCAACGCTTCTAACCTGACTGGTTCTTACACATCTTCGACCAAGCAATTCGTCATAACGGGCCAGAGTTCGGCAAGTGTCAGCAATCTGGGCAATTTGACGCTGAACTTTGGTAATTCAACGACCAGCAACATGGGTTTTGTGGTGACGGACGGCACCGTCACAAGGTTTAATGCCACTGCTGCCGTGAATGCGACGATTGCGGGTGCCAGGTTTAACGGCACGACCTTGGGCCTGAATTACAACAGCACAAATAGCCAGTATGTGATCAGCGGAAATGCCAATTTCTCTGCGACAGGCATGAGCGTGGCGAACGTGACCCTGGGATGCGGCACAGGCAGCACGGGCATTGTGATTGTGAGCGGGGCATTGAGCAGTTTCGATATGACACTGAGTTCCAACCTGACGGTGGCGGGTGTCACGCTGGGCGTGAACGGGCTTCGAATGACACAGGATGTTGCGAACAGACGGTTCACCATGACCGGCAATGCGACATTCCGTCAGTCAAATATCGGCACTGTCAATGTGATTCTGGGATGTTCCACGGCGACCCCGGCGACGACCGGACTTGTGATCACAGACGGTTCGCTGACAAATCTTGACATGACCGTAGACAGCAATATATCTATTGCCGGAATGACCTTGGCAACCAAGGGCCTGCGGATTACCGAAAGCATTGCTGATAATTGTTTTACAATGACTGGCAGCAGCAGCCTTTCAGCCAACGGTGCAGGCAGCATCAGCGTGGTATTTGGCGGAGGTACTACCTCCGGCATGGTCATCACAAATGGTTCATTAACGAGGCTGGATGCCAATTTGACCAGCAACATTTCAGTGGGCGGGGTTTCATTCACTACCAGGGACCTGACATTTTCGTATAGCAGTCAGAACAATTATTTATCGATCACCGGCGGCAGCAGATTTTCCGTTACGGGCGTGGGCAATATTGACGTCTATTTTGGCGGCGCCGGCACGAGCGGGCTGGTGATGTCAAACGGCAAAGTACAAAGCCTGGATATGACGATCAGCTCGAGTATCTCAGCCGCGGGTTTCTCGTTTAACACTTCGAATTTGAGGATTACCGCCAACGCTTCAAACAGTGTTTATACGATTACGGGAAATTCCAGTATATCCGCGACGAACATTGGCAATATTGATGTTCAGTGGGGCAAATCGAATGGATCAACAACGCTGAGCCGGGGGATGGTGATTACGAGCGGTTCGCTGACGACCCTTGACATGACGGTGAATTCGAACATATCCGTCTCGGGGCTTGGTTTCAGTACGAAGAACCTGAATTTAAGTTATACGGCATCCAGCGGCACCAACGCGGCCCAATTTGCAATGACTGGCAACACAACAGCCAATATTGGCTCGATTGGCTCGGTTTCGGTTGGTTTTGGCAGTAGCACCAGGAACGGTACGACAACAAAGGGGCTGGTGCTTAGCGGCGGCAGCCTGACAACTCTTGATATGAGTGTGACAAGCAACCTGACTGTCGCCGGGATGAACTTCAGCACAGACAACCTGAGATTCATATACAATTCCAACGCAAGCTATTTTGCCATGACGGGCCAGGCTTCCGTGAATGTTCCCTCGGTTGGGAATATCAATGTCGGCTTCGGCTGCGGATCAACCAACGGTCTTGTGGTGACCAACGGCAGCCTGACAAGCCTGGATATGACGGTAAACTCAAACCTGACTATCGGTGGGCTTTCGATCACAACCAGGAACCTGAACTTTAATTATGTCGCAGCCAGCAGTAACTTCACCATGAAAGGCAATGCGGCTATAAGCATGCCAAGCGTGGGCAACCTTGAAGTGACCTTTGGCAATGCAACCCGAGACGGCCTGGTGATCAACAATGGATCTCTTTCCAGCCTCGATATGACGGTCAACAGCAATTTCTCGGCTGGGTCGATGAGTTTTACGACCAGAAACCTGAATATTTATTATGTGGCTGCCAGCTCATCTTTTGCACTGACAGGAACGGCTGGAATGACCATGCCAGCCGTCGGCAACGTTGATGTGACGCTTGGTAAAACGGCCTCCAATGGCACGATTCTTAATCGTGGATTGGTCATTACCAACGGTAGTTTCACCAGCCTGGATATAACGGTCAACAGCAATTTCAAAGTCGGAAATATGCAGTTTTACACCAAAGATCTCAACGTTCAGTATTACAATTCAAATAAAACATTCATGATGAAGGGCACGGCTGGACTTGATCTGCCGAGCATCGGAAATGTGGCTGTCACGTTTGGCAACGCCACTAAGGAAGGCCTGGTTTTTGAGAACGGAGTTTTCAAGAGTTTCGACTTCACCCTGAACAGCAGAATTCGTGTCGGTTCGGTCACGATTACCGCTGAGGATTTAAACTTTGCCTATACTGAGTCCACAAAGACATTCTCTATGCGTGGTACGGCCGGCGCGGCCATGCCAAGCATTGGCTATGTAAGTGTGACGCTGGGCAACGCCACAAAGAATGGGCTTGTCATTACCGACAACAAGCTTGTCAGTCTCGACATGACCCTTAATAGCAATTTCAGGGCGGGCAGCGTTTCAGTTACGACCAAGAACCTGAACTTTACCTATGTCACAAGCACGGCGGAATTCACCATGTCGGGCACGGCGGGTGTGGCCATGCCAGGTGTTGGCTTTGTGGATGTGACTCTGGGCAAGGTGGCCACAGACGGCACCGTTCTCAGTCGTGGCCTGATTGTAAGAAATGGCAATTTTGTCAGCCTGGACATGACGGTTGATGCCGATATCAGGATCGGTAACGTTACGGTATTCACGCGCAACCTGAATTTTACTTATGTAGAGAGCACAAAAGTATTTACCATGTCTGGCACTGCCGGCATGCAGGTGCCGATCGGTGTGGTGGAAGTGACTTTGGGTCAGGTGGACGCTGACGGTACCATTCGCAGTCGTGGACTGGTCGTGAAGGATGGTCAATTCGTCAGTCTGGACATGACAGTCAATTCCGCGTTCCTTGTCGGTGGTTGCATGGTTTATACGAAAAACCTCAACTTCACCTATGTTGAATCAACCAAAACCTTCACCATGAGCGGCTCGGCTGGTGTGATTGTCCCAGCAGCCGGCTATGTGGATGTGACACTTGGCCAGTTTGCCAAGGACGGTACCAAACTCAGCGAAGGCCTGATTGTTAAGAATGGCCAGTTTGTCAGTATGGACATGACGGTCAACAGCAGCTTCTCCATCAATGGGGTGAATGTCAAAACCAAGAACCTGAACTTTACCTATGTAGAATCAACCAAAACCTTCACCATGACTGGCACGGCAAGCGTCTCAGTGCCTGTGCTGGCCGAATTGGAAGTTGTTTTTGGCGGCGGTGACACCAAGGGGCTGGTGATTACCAACAATCAATTGGTCAGCCTGGATATGACCGTGAATGTCAGTGTGCTCAGCATCGGCAGTTTCTCGCTTGGTTCTGCAAGCATGAAATTCACATATTCTTCAAGCACAGCTCTCTTCACAATGACCGGCCAGGCCAAAATGGGGTTACCTGAACTCGGTCAGGTGAATGTTGATTTTGGTGCTGATGGCACAGGTGGGATGGTGGTCGATACCAGAACAAATACACTGATTTCTCTTGATATGAAGGTCTCTTCCAATTTCTCGGTGGCAGGCATGAGCTTCGCGAATGCTAATGTCAAAATGAGTTACACCCATAGTACCGAGACATTCGCCATGACAGGCACGGCGGAAGTGAACCTTTATATTCAAAGATTTACTGCCAAGCTGGGAGGAAATTATAGAAAGGCTGACGGATCGGATGCCACCAGCACCGGGCTTGTGTTTCGCAAAGGCAAGCTGGAGAGCTTTGATTTCGCTGTGACAACTGACGTTGGTCTGGCAGGTCTTTCACTGGGCAGTGCACAACTTTATGTCTCCTATGATGGTTCCACAAAAATCTTTGATCTGGTGGGCACGGCCGATCTGACCCTTAATGCCAGGCTCCCCGACTGGGCCAAGACCTTCATGGGTATTTCAGGCAGCGGAGCCGTACGCCTGGGCTCGGCCAAGGTGATGGTCCACGTTGAGCCTGGCTTTAGCAGTCAGGGTGATAATTCCAGTGGGACCACGGATCTGGCACTGACCGGGTTTGATTTTGAGAAGCCAGCTGTAAGCGGCAACGGTTTTGTCTACAGTCCATTAAATGCGACATGGACATTCTCTAGCGGTGGACTCTCTGGCAATTTTGGTGGTTTTTATGGAGGAGTGGCTGCACCGCAGGGCACTCAGGTCGCTTTCCTGCAGGGTAACGGTTCTTCCATGACAACCACCGCTGTGACAATGACGGCTGGTAAAAAATATGCCATCACATTTGCACTCGGTGCACGTGATTTCAACACCACGAAACAGACCGTACAAGTGCTTATGGACGGCCAGTCGCTCGGCACTTTCTCACCCACGGGATCGGGTTACGTAACTTATACGACATCGCCATTCACAGCGACCGATCTTAGCACGCATACGCTCGTATTCAAGGGTACGGTCGGCGGCGATTACACTGCGTTTATTGACAATATCTCCATCAATCAACAGCTTGATGAACCTGTTCTGACCAGCGCGCCGACCAATCCGACACCGTTCCGTAATGCCATTTCCATGGATGGCGGTTCGAACTCGTTTATTCAAATGCCAAGCGTTGGATTTAATGATTTTACGAGTGGCTTCAGCGCGGGCGTATGGGTCTACCCGACATCAGTTCAGAACTGGTCAAGATTCTTTAATTTGGGCACTGGCCCGAACATGAATACTGACAGTATTTTTCTCGGACGCAACGGAACTACCAACGATTTGGTCTTTTATGCGTTTAATGGATCATCAGGATCATCGATTACTGCCTCTAATGCCATTGAACTGAATAAGTGGCAGTATTTCTCTGTTTCCCAGCAGTCCGATGGCGTAGCCAGACTTTATAAAAATGGTAGGGAGATTGCATCAGGCGCTGTTTCTCTGCCTCGCAATATCAACCGAACCTCGAATTACATAGGAAAGTCCGATTGGTCAAATGACTCCCTCTTTGCTGGCCAGATGAACTCCCTCTCGCTCTGGAACCGTGGCCTGAATGACACAGAGATACAGCATGCATCAAGTAGCATCTATGCAGGAACGGAATCAGGGCTGGTTGGCTACTGGCCGCTCAACGACCTGGCAAGCGGCCAGGTGGAAGATATGGGGCCGAATAAATACAGCGGGGCGGCCAATTCTGGTGTGACCAGCCACACCATCTCTTCCACGGATTACAGCACGCCGTATGCCAAAGCTCTTTCATTTGACGGTAGCAAAACATACGTGCAATTGCCATCGACTGGGTTTGCCAACTTCACCAACGGGTTCAGTGCGGGCGTATGGGTTTACCCGACCGATGTTAAAAATTGGGCACGATTCTTTGAATTGGGTAGCGGAGCATCTAGTGATAACATTGTGCTCCGGCGAACCGGGACTAGCAATGATATTGGATTTGAGGTATACAATGGCTCATCTCAGTCAATTATCACTGCCTCAAATGCCATTGAACTCAACAAGTGGCAGTATTTCTCTGCTACCATAGCTACCGATGGCAAAGCCACTATTTACAAAAATGGCTGGCCCATTGCCACAGGCACCTTAAATGTGCCGCGTAATATCAACCGAACCACGAACTTCATTGGCAAGAGTAGTTGGGGTGGCGACAATCAAAATTTCGCTGGTCGGATGAGCCATTTATCCGTCTGGAACAAGTGCTTAACATATTCTGATATTTATTACAATCAACTTACGACTTACACCGGCACTGAATCCGGTCTGGTCGGTTATTGGCCGATGGATGAGAGCAACGGCGACACGGTGTATGATCATGCCACGGGTACGATTAGTACGGTTAGTACGATTAGCTACTCCCTGCCCAAGATAACCGGCACCCAAACCACGGGCACCTTGACTGACCTGGGGCAAAATTCACTTACCGGCAGAGTCATTTCCTCAGTCTCTGTCATTTCAGAGGCTATGAATGCCCTGGAATTTGATGGGGGTAACAATTCCTATGTCTCATTGCCCACAGGCTTTGCAGATTTTACGAGTGGGTTTAGTGCAGGGGTATGGGTTTACCCGACAGCTACTGGCAGTTCGACCCGCATATTTGACATTGGCAGAGGTCAAAACAGTGACAATATTTTTCTGGCTCGTGTCGGAAGTTCATCCGACCTCTTTTTCAGCGTCCGCAGGGGCAGTACTGAATCGAGTTTAAAGGCGTCAGGGGTCATTGAGCTCAATAAGTGGCAGTATTTCTCGGTCTCGCAGCAAGCCAACGGCTCTACCACGATTTACAAGAATGGAGTCTCAGTTGCTACGGGGACGGTACCGGTTGGCAATAACGTATCGCGAACGAGTAATTATCTAGGCAAGAGCAATTGGTCTGCTGACAGTCTCTTCAAGGGCCAGATGAGTGACCTCTCGATTTGGAGCAAGAGTTTATCGCAGACTGAAATCAGTGCTGCCATGCTCAACGGGCTCTCCGGCAATGAGAGCAGTCTGGTCGGTTATTGGGCGATGAAATCTTTGGGTAGCAATGGCCAGACTGTGACCGCTGTCGGCCCCCAGGCTCTCAACGGTACGGCCCAATCCGGTGTCCAAAACGGAACCGCACAGGCTGGACGATCGAGCGACGCTTTCAAATCCTCACTTTCCTTTGACGGCACTACCGCCTATGCCACTTTGCCATCGACTGGATTTGCCAATTTTACCAGCGGTTTCAGTGCGGGCGTATGGGTTTACCCAACCTCGACGGCTTCTTGGTCCAGACTTTTTGATTTCGGCAATGGTGCTGAGCAGGACAATATCCTGCTTGCTCGCTCGTCAACAACGAACGACCTGATTTTCAGTGTCCGCAGGGGATCTACGGAACAGTCAATTACGGCGTCGAACGTGATCGAATTGAACAAGTGGCAGTATTTCTCTGTCTCCCAGCAGTCAGACGGCAGCACCACGGTTTACAAGAATGGAGTGTCTGTTGCCACCGGCTCTGTGGCGGTCGCTAATAATGTAGCACGCACGAATAACTATATCGGCAAGAGCAATTGGTCAACGGATCCCCTCTTCGCTGGCAAGATGACTGGACTGAGAGTCTGGGCTCGTGGCCTCAGTTCCAGTGAAGTGGCGTCTATGGGGGACACCAGCTACTCTGGATCAGAACCAGGCTTGGTCGGCTATTGGCCGATGACCGACTTGGGTACAGATGACCGCAGTGCCACTGTCACATCCTCGGTCTACCCATTAGTCTCAGACGCTAAGGCCTTGGAATTCAATGGGAATAACAATTCCTATGTAACATTGCCCATCATTGTTGAAGCTTTTATGAGTGGATTTAGTGCAAGCGTATGGGTTTACCCGACATCTACTGGCAGTTCGACCCGCATATTTGACATCGGCAAAGGTGAAAATGATAACAATATTATTTTGGCTCGTCGCGGAAATTCAAACGATTTAGTTTTCAGCGTCCGCAGAGGCAATACTGAATCGAGTTTAAGGGCGTCGGATGTCATTGAGCTCAATAAGTGGCAGTATTTCTCGGTCTCGCAGCAAGCCAACGGCACCACCACGATTTACAAGAATGGAGTGTCAGTTGCTACGGGGCAGGTACCGGTTGGCAATAACTATTGGAGAGATAGAAATTATATAGGCAAAAGCAATTCGTCTGGTGACAGTCTCTTCGAGGGCCAGATGAGTGACCTTTCGATCTGGAACAAGAGTTCATCACAGACTGAAATCAGTGCGGCCATGTTTAACGGGTTATCCGGCAATGAGAGTGGGCTGGTCGGTTATTGGCCGATGAAATCTTTGGCCAGCGGCCGGACTGTGACCGATGTCGGCACCCAGGCTCTCAACGGCACGGCCCAATCCGGCGTCAAAAACGGAACCGCACTGAAGGAACGATTCAAATCCGCTCTATCCTTCGACGGTACATCCGGTTACGCCACTTTGCCATCGACCGGGTTTGCGGATTTTACCAGTGGTTTCAGCGCGGGCGCCTGGGTTTACCCGACATCGACAAACGCTTGGTCCAGAATCGTTGATATTGGAATGGGTCAGGATCAGGACAATATCATTCTGGGCCGCTTCGACTCCACAAACGACGTATTCTTCGGTGTTCGAAGAGGATCTTCGGACCAGCTTCTGAGGGCCTCAAACGTACTCGAACTGAACAAGTGGCAGTATATCTCAGTCTCCCAGCAGGCCAATGGCAGCACAACGATTTACAAGAATGGTGTGGCTGTTCAGACTGGCACGATTCAAATCGGCAATAATGTAGCACGCACGAATAACTATATTGGCAAGAGCAATTGGCCAAATGATCCTCTGTTCGCTGGCCAGATGAGTGGCCTGAGTATCTGGGCTCGTGGCCTCAGTTCCACTGAAATGGCATCAGCGAAGGATTCAACTTACACTGGAATGGAATCAGGTCTGGTCGGCTATTGGCCGATGAACAATTTGGCCGGCTATTTGCCGGCGAACAATCGCGACACCAATAATCGCAATGGCTCAGTCACATCCACGGTTTATCCTGTCTCAACGGGCATGAACGCCTTGACATTTGACGGAGGCAGTAATTCATATGCAACACTTCCAAACACAGGATTTGCCAATTTCACCACTGGTTTCAGTGCGGGAGTTTGGGTTTACCCGACATCAGTTCAGAGCTGGGCGAGGCTCTTTGAATTCGGTAGTGGCCCGAACAGCGATAATATCATGCTCACCCGCGATGCCATGAGTAACCAACTTGACTTCTTTGTTTTTAATGGCTCGAGCCTTTCAGTAATTACGGCCCCAAATGCCATTGAACTAAACAAGTGGCAGTATTTCTCTGTTTCCCTGACGGCCAATGGCACAGCCACTGTTTACAAAAACGGAGTGTCCATCGCCTCAGGCACCTTGAATGTGCCCCGCAATATCAACCGAACCACGAACTACATTGGAAAGAGCACTTGGGGTGGCGACAATCAAAACTTCGCCGGCCAGATGAGCGACTTATCGGTCTGGAACAGGCCACTTTCGCAAACCGAGCTAAGCTCGGCCATGTCCACCCTGTTCACTGGCAATGAAACCGGCCTGGTCGGGTATTGGCCGATGAAAGAACTGAGCGATAGCACAACCGTCACGGATGTCAGCCCGGCGGCCCGCAACGGTACGAGCCAGTCAGGGGTTACATCGGCAATTGCACCTGCCGGGCGTGGGACCGTGCCTTTCAATTCGGCCCTGAACTTTGACGGCTCCACTGGCTCAGCGACTTTGCCTGGCTTAGGGTTTACAGATTTCACCGGCGGTTTCAGCGCGGGCATATGGGTTTATCCGACCTCGACGGCTTCTAACTCCAGGCTGTTTGATTTCGGCAACGGTGCTGACCAGGACAATATTATTCTGGCTCGTTGGGGAACTTCATCCGACCTCTTTTTCAGCGTTCGCAGGGGCAGTACTGAATCGATTTTAGGGGCATCGGGGGTCATTGAGCTCAACAAGTGGCAGTATTTCTCGGTCTCACAACAAGCCAATGGCAGCACCACGATTTACAAGAATGGTGTGGCTGTGGCCAGCGGCACTGTGGCGGTAGGCAATTATGTCTCCAAGGTAAACAATTACATCGGCAAGAGTAATTGGTCAGGCGATTCATTATTCGCTGGCCAGTTGAGCAGCCTGAGTGTCTGGAACCGTGGTCTGAGCGCATCTGAAATGGCTCGGGCGCAGACAACCAGTTTCGCCGGCACCGAACCCGGTCTGGTCGGCTTCTGGCCAATGACGGATGTGGACCATAACCTGGACGGCATCGTTCAGGGCGGAATCACATCTGTTTCTACATTTGCCCCGGCGACAGATCTCAATTTTGATTTTGAAACCAGTAGCGGATGGACGAATGCGGAGTATCTCCAAAACGGCGACACAAACTGGTGGAACCCAATTGCTCCATACGGCAACAGGTTGATGATTGTACGGTCCAACACCAAATCGCAGACGATCACCGGCTTTAAGCCAGGCGTGCCCTACACGCTCTCGTTCTATGCGGCACAGCGGGGCGGCAGCTATGGTGGTCAGACGTTACAGTTCAAGCTCGATGGCAACGTCATCGGCACCGTAACGCCTGATTCGGAATCATTCAAACTCTACAGACTCCCCGATTTCATAACTGATGCCGGCAGCCACCTGCTTGAGATTGTGCCAACGGTATCGGGCGATCGCTCCGCATACATTGACGCCCTTGCTTTCAACGTAGGCGACCCTATCGGTAGCAATCTTGATTTTGATGGTTCCGGTGGTTGGACCTTTGCAAATACCACTGCCGGCTACGACTCGTTCATTATTGGAAACGGTAGTCCCTTTTGGCAACCGAACGCCATAAGTGGTTCTCAAGCCGCTCAATTACGTGGCAAGATGTCGCAGACAATCTCAGGGTTTGACGAAAATACGTTTTACACACTCTCGTTCTACGCAGCCAATCGGGGTGGGCAGCACAGTGGCCAGACAATTCAGATCAAGCTGGATGATAATGTCATCGGCACCCTCACGCCTGGTTCAGAATCTTACAAACTTTACACGTTCTCAGGCATCAGCCCGGGCTCGGGCAGTCGCGTATTGAGCTTTGTCAGCCAGGTTAGTGGCGACAAGACCGTCTATATCGACAGCGTGAAACTCGATGCGGTGGATCGAACCAGTGTGAAAACGGCAGTTGTCTCTTACATACCGCAGTTTGTGAACGCCAGTTTTGAAACGGGTGCAGCTTCATCAGGCAGTAATCCCTGGGCTTATCAACCTTCTGGTGCCACCTGGACTTGGTCAGGATCCGTAGGCCAGGCCAAACCTGGTGGTGGTGGTTTCTTAAGTGGTGGCGACAACCCTCCGGATGGCGGTCAGTCTGCCTACTTCCAAGGCACTTCGGGTATCTCGCAGAACATCAGCGGCTTTGCGGAAGGTCAGCTTTACGATCTTTCATTCAAGATGCGTGGACGCAACGGATATAATCAAAATCCGATGACTATGTCTGTTTATATGGACGGCAAAGAGTTGGGCAGTTACCTTAATACAACGCAGCGGCAATGGCAAACATTTGTCATTCGTAACTTGAACCCCGGCGCGGGCACTCGTGGATTCACGTTTTATGCGCATAATTACGGTGGCGGTGATATGGGAATTGTGCTCGACGATATCAGATTTGCTGCCAGCCTGGAAACGGTTCCGTCATCACCTGGCCAGCCAGTTCTTTCACGGGGCCCAAAGAACAGTTACACGGCCTTTACTATGGAATTTGGAGGGATGCAAGTCGGCCTGCAGGTTTATTTTGATGGATCTGTGAACATCATCAGTGGCGATATATTCGGTGGCGGCTTTAAACGCTTTGTGCAGGATCTGGAAAGTGCATATAAGAGAACGGCCCAGGCATTTACTTCAGCCTACAACACTGTTGCCAATGGTATTACGGATACTTATGAAGCAGCATCCGAGGCCGTGGAACAAGCGATTAATAAAGTGGAAGAGGCAGCCAATAATGCCGTTAAAGCCGTCGTCGGCGGCTTGAAAAAGGCCGGCAGGGCCATCAAGAAGTTCTTTAACTACTATGTTGACGGTTCCACGATCTATTTCGACCCATCCGGAATCGGCACGTATGTGGCTGGTAACCCGATGGCCATCACCGGGTCCGATGGCAGCTTTGAAATGACCCTGCCTGAGAACCCCTCCGGCCAGCTTGTGGGATATGGTGGTATCATCACCGCCACCGCCCAGCCGAACGATGCCGTTTATACAGCCGTGGCCACAGCCAGTGTTGTCAGCCCGCTGACCACACTGGTAAATCATCAGGTCCGTTCTGGATTCGACCTGTCAACGGCCGTCACAACCATAGACACAGCCCTTGGCCTGCCTTCTACTTACGACCTGAATGCCAGCGGCACCATGGAGAATGCCCTTCAGGGCGATGAAGACGCTGCACGTGCCTATGCCGCTGAAGTGAAAGTCTACATTCTGGCCCAGGAAACCGCGGCCCTGCTGAGCGGTGCTGTGGGGGCACCATCGCGAACGATCCTCATTTCAAAGGCATTCGCATCGCTGGCCGATGTGATGAGCACAAGCAATTCCACTTATGACTTTACCAGCACTTCGAACATCAACAGCCTGATTCAGGCCACGGCGGCCTCGTCGAACATCACGATTGACGGCAACCTTTCAAACGGTGGGGCCACGGTCATTGCACGCATCCAACTGGCGATTGAAAGTCTCTCAGGCAATAATGCAACAGCACCGGGCACGCTGGAATTTCTCGAGAACGTGGCGGCTTTTCAGAGAATCGCCGGTGGCAGCGTGGCCAGCCAGTTGGTCTCGGCAGGTAACGGCAGCATTTCCATAAGCAGCGTAACGGCCAATGTAACATCCGCCAACCTGACCATCTGGGCTGCCAACACCATAATTGGCAACCTGCGTCCGCCGGTTCTCACACTGATCACTGACGCCAACGCACCGACACCCAGCACCGTGGCTGGTGTGGGCCAGCCAAATTACATCGACTTCCCGGTGACGGTCTGCGGCACTTCATCAAGCCTGCTGCCGATCAGTGTGAATTATGAAACCAGCGACGATTCGGCAGTGGCAGCCCGTGGCGATTATACGGCCACCAATGGCACATTAACGTGGGCCCCGGGAGATACTTCAACGAAGTATATCCGCGTGAATGTGGGCACAGGTTCGCTGGTTGATATTTCCAAGCAGTTCAACCTGACGATCACCAACCCGGCGAACTCGATTCTGGAGTACACCAGAACGGTCGGGATGATCCAGTATTCCATCTTCGACACCAGCGTCTTGATTGAGACGACGCAGGCGACTGCCACAGCCCTCAGCCCTGTGACATTCACCGCCACCGCCAAATATCTGGATTCAGCCAATTCGCCGGCATCCGGTTCCGTCAGCTTTTACGACGGATCAACCCTGCTGGGCAAAAGCACGCTGAATGCGGCAGGGATGGCAACTTTCACCACATCGACACTGATGGCCGGTTCGCACTTCATTTATGCCAGATACAGCGGCCGATCGGTGGTCGGGGCGGTTTATAACCCTTCGCAATCAAGCACGATTCTCCAGACAATCGTCAAGGCCAACCAGACGATCACTCTTGACAGCATCTCTGACAAGATCTATGGTGCCGACGCCTCAGCCCTGACTGGCAATACGACATTTAATTTGCCGATCAGCTATTCAATTGTCTCGGGCCCGGCCAGCATCACCGACGGCATACTCTTTGTCAACGGTACAGGGCATGTCATTGTTCAGGCCACCCAGGCCGGCAACGACTGGGTGAACCCCGCACCCAATGTGAATGTCGCGTTTAACGTGACCCCGGCAACCCTCAGCGTGGTGATCGACAGCCACGCCATCCAGTATGGCACCGGAACCTTACCCACGCTGACCTACAGCACGGTTGGGTTTGTCAACAGCGAAAACATGATGCGGGCCACTTCGCCGCTTTCGGTTTCGACAGTTGCGGCCACAAGTCATGCCGGCACATATCTGATCGCAGGTTCGGGCCTGGTGGTGCCAAATTACAATGTTCAGTATATCGACGGCTCGCTGACAATTAATAAAGCCCCGCTCACCGTCACCGTGGCTGACCAGTCGATGACCTACGGCGGTTCGCTGCCAAACCTGACCTACTCCATTTCGGGCTTTGTCAATGGCGACACAGAGGCAAACCTCACAGCCGCCCCGACGCTTTATACCGCACCCGCCGGCAGCAATGTCGGTGTTTATGGAATCACGGCCAATGGCGTGGTCAGCAGCGATTACCTTGTCACCTACAATGCCGGCTGCTTGACGATCAACAAGGCCAGCCTTTCGATCACAGCCACCAACCTCTCCATGACCTACGGTGGCAACATGCCGGCGCTCACGGCCATCTACAATGGTCTGGTCAATGGCGATACCGCAGCCAATTTCGCGGCCCAGCCTGTGCTGAACACTGTTTCGGCTTCAAGCGACGCCGGCAACTACACCATCACAGCCGGCAGTGCCGTAAACAATAATTACAATATCACTTATACCAATGGTACGCTCTCGATTGCCCGGGCCAGTCTCACGATTACAGCTAATAACGCGACGGTTGTCATTGGTCGCCCGCTTCCGACTCTCACAGCCAGCTACAGTGGGCTTGTCAATGGCGATACGCCGGATCGGCTGACCAGCCAGCCGCAGTTGACAGCAACGGCTGATTCCAGCGTTATCGGCTCATATCCGATTCTTGTCAGTGGGGCCGATTCGCCGAATTACGATTTCAATTACGTCACCGGCTCGCTCTTTGTTACGCGACAGGCCACAAGCACGGCCATCAGTCCGTCAATCGCCTCGCCCGTGACTGGCCAGTCTGTCGCCTTCACGGCGGTCGTCACCACGGCCGACACCAATCTGGCAATCGCCACCGGCAGCATCCAGTTCCAGCTTAACGGTACCAATTTTGGCTCGGCCGTCACGCTTGACGCAAACGGCACGGCCAGCATCACGGCGTCATCACTGGCCAGCGGCCGCCACACAATCACCGCCCTTTATTCAGGTGATGCGACCAACATAGCCTCAACCCAAACCTTCACGATTGATGTGGCCGCCTACGCCACGCAGTCGCTGATCACACCTTTGTACAGCACTTTCAGGATAGGCTATACCAGCAATTTCAGCATCAGGGTATCGGCGACAGACACCACGGCGGCTATCCCCACCGGTACGGTGCAGTTCATTGTTGATGGTGCCCCGTTTGGCTCATCGGTCGCCCTCAACGCCAATGGCACAGCTACAAGCGGCAGCCTCTCTTCGCTTTCGCTGGGCGTTCACAGCATTGCTGCGACGTTCACCGATCCTGCCGCAAATTATCAATCGTCCACCGGCACCTCGACGATCTCGATCATCAATGGCCTGACAAACACCATTACCTTTGATGCACCAGCCCCGGTCACTTACAGCAACGAACCCGTGGCAATTGTTGCGACATCGCTGTCCAGCTCATCTATCACTTATACCGTGATCTCCGGCCCCGGCACGATCAGCGGCAGTAATCTGACAACAACCGGGGCCGGTTCAATTGTGATTGAAGCAGCCAACACAGGCAATTATCTTTACGACCCGGCTCCTGCCGTTCAGCAGACTCTCGCTGTCAACCGGGCATCGGTGTCGATCATTGCCAGCCCTGTCAGTGTCACCTATACAGGTCAGGCCCAGGGTGCGTCGGGCATCGTTTATGGCCTTGATGGCACGCAGATTGGCTTGGCCAATATCAGCTATTCCGGCGGCTCGACACCCGTCAATGCCGGCAGCTATACCGCCACCGCCAGCTTTGCCGGTAACCACGACTATCTGCCCGCCACGGCCAACACAACCGTCACAATCTCAAAGGCCACGCCCACTGTACAGTTCCCCGCCGTCGTCGTGCCCTATTCCGGCCGCCAGCTGAAGACTCCTCCTTCAAGTGTGATTGGTATCAATGGTGAAAACCTTGGCTCGGCTACAATAACCTATTCCACCGGCTCGCCACCCATTGCCGTCGGCAACTATACAGCCACCGCTTCTTTTGCCGGCAATCTGAACTATGAGCCTGCCAACAAGACAGCAAACATTACCATCTATGACGTTCCGACGACAAGCCTGACCCTGAGCGGTCAGGGTGTCCACTATGGCAGCAGCGGCGTTATCACGCTTAATGTCGCGTCGGCTGAGGGCAACCCATCGGGCAATGTCACGCTGACGGTCAATTCGGGAACACCACTGACTGCCACGCTTGTCAATGGCTCGGCCAATATCACCCTGCCCATACTGCATGCCGGAAATTATACGATCGTCGGAGATTTCGAGGCCCAGGGCCTCTTCGGCACCAGCACAGCCACAATGACTTACAGCGTCACACCGGCCGCCATCACC
>JBEITT010000138.1:0-10509 GCA_040374745.1 Planctomycetaceae bacterium
CAGCTTTATTGTCTCTTGCCATGACCGGATAATATTAAAGCATTGACCCACCAACTGCCTGAATCTCAGCTTGAAAATGAGGCGTATGAGCATGAAAGTCTGGACACCCAACCGTCGTTTTTTTCTGGGAACGGGCCTGGCGGCGGCTGCTTCGACAATTGTTCGACCGACCGGGGCTGCGGCGAATGACAAGGTACGACTGGCCATTATAGGTGCAAGAGGCCGGGGAGCCGATCTGGCGGCGAGTTTTTCGAAGAACGAGGGATTTGACGTTGTTGCCCTGTGCGACGCAGACTCGCGGGTTTATGCCAAGGCACAGGGTAATCTGGCTAAGAACAAGCGATCAGAGGCCAGAACCGAATCAGATTTCCGTCGACTGCTTGATGACAAATCAATTGATGCCATAGCGGTGGCAACGCCTGACCACTGGCATGCCCTGATGGCTGTGATGGGGTGCCAGGCAGGCAAGCATGTTTATTGCGAGAAACCGGTGAGCCACAACCTGGTTGAGGGTCGTCGCATTGTGGAGGCCTCACGGAAATACAATCGCGTGGTGCAGGCGGGTACTCAGCGGCGCAGCTCAAAATCAGTGCAGGAGGCGGTCGAACTGGTTAAGTCAGGCGCCGTGGGCAAAGTGGGTATGGCCCGGGCGTGGATTCACCAGATTCGGCCAAATATTGGTCACGGCAAGCCAGGTGAAGTTCCGAACGGGGTGGATTATGCCCTGTGGCAGGGGCCGGCTCTTGACCGACCGTTTTTTGAAAACCGCTTCCACTACAATTGGCACTGGTTTTGGAACTGGGGCACAGGCGAGATTGGTAATAACGGGATTCATGGTGTGGATGTGGCCCGATGGGGTCTGGGTGTGGATGGCCCGACGCGTGTCACATCAGCGGGCGGGAAATTTGTGTTTGACGACGATCAGGAAGTGCCCGACACGCAGATTGTGACCTGGGAATTCCCTGAAAAGGCGGTGATTCAGTGGGAACACCGGATGTGGTCGAAACACCCGACGGAGAATTCAGGATTCGGAATTGCGTGGTATGGCGACAAAGGCACGATGGTAATAGGCAACAGCGGCTGGAAGATTGAAGACCGCGACCCGAAGGCACCGCCTTTGGCAAAAAGCGAGGGGCCCAGTTCGGACGGAATGACGGCCCACATTCAAAATTTCCTGGATTGTATTCGCGACAACAGGAAGCCGAATGCCGATATTGAAATTGGGCATTTGTCGACACGATTGTGTCATCTGGGCAATATTGCTCATCGCACGGGGCGGGCTGTGACATTCGATGCGAAAACCGAGCAATTCCCTGGCGACAGCGAAGCGAATTCACTGCTTGGACGTGAGTATTCGAGCCGGTTTGCCATGCCGTCTCAAGTCTGATCGCAATTTCCAAAGCGATTGATTATGATCAGGCTCAGGAGAAATGAGTCCGCATGATCATCGACCGTATTGAAATGCATCGAGTACGCCTGCCGCTGGTTCGGCCATTTCGAACCAGCTCGGCTTATCGCACGCACATTGAGCATATTCTGGTTCGGCTGATTGATGAGGACGGTGCCGAAGGCTGGGGCGAAATTGCTACGGCGATCGACCCTTTTTACAACGCGGAAACGACAGAGACCGCTTGGCACCTGAGCCGGGATTTTCTGGGCCCGATGGTGATTGGACACTCGTGGGATGATGCCATTGGTTTTCGTGCACTTTATGGCAAGGTGAAGGGAAACCGGTTTGCCCGCAGCGGCATGGAGATGGCGGCCTGGGACCTGCTGGGGCGAAAGAGCGGCCAAAGTTTAAAAAGCATGCTTGGCGGTATTCGCACAGAGGTGGAAGTGGGTGTGAGCCTTGGAATTGAAAATGATATTTCGAAGTTAATGAACCAGGTTGCCAAATATGTAGATGAAGGTTATAGAAGGGTGAAATTAAAGGTTGCGCCTGGCTGGGATATTGAACCGGTAAAGGCAGTGAGGGAGGAATGGCCAGAATTACCGCTTCAGGTTGATGCGAATTCTGCATACACTTTAAATGACATTCATCATTTGAAAAGACTTGATGAATTTCAATTGATCCTGATTGAACAGCCACTGTCAGATGATGATATTCTGAATCATGCAGAGCTGGCCCGACAGATCAGCACCCCAGTATGTCTTGATGAGAGCCTGCATCATCTGGCGGATGTTGTCAATGCATTAAAATATAATTGCTGCAAGGTGATTAATATTAAGGTGAGTCGGGTGGGTGGGCTGGAAGAATCTCGACTCATCGCAGAATATTGCCGATTAATGCAAGCACCAGTCTGGTGTGGCGGAATGCATGAATTTGGCCTGGGAAGAGCGGCAAACCTTGCGGTTGCAAGCATGGAAGGTTTTACGTTGCCGGGTGATACATCGGGGTCTGATAAATACTGGATTGAAGATATAATTGATCCGCCGGTTACAGTGAAGAATGGAATTGCCCGGGTGCCTGAAGGGCCTGGGCTGGGCGTGAACCTGTTGTCAGATAGATTGGCAAAATACCGTACGGAAATGGAATCGATTAATCGAAATTCGCGGGTAGTTTCATGAATTACAATCTTTTTGAAAAAACCATTTCTGAAAAAACTGCTGATTATCTTCTTGAGCTGCGCAAGATCGTGGAAATTGAATCGCCAAGCGGCGACACATTGAAATTAAATGAAGTGGCGATGGCTGTTAAAAGCCAGTGGCAGATACCGGAAATGGAACTGGAAGAGATACAGAACCAGGCCGGGGCCAGGCACCTGGTTATGAAATGGTTACCATCAGTGATGGACCGGGAATTGAAACCGTGGCTGGTGGTTGGGCATTTTGACACAGTGTGGCCTGTGGGAACGCTTGATAAAATGCGATTTCGGGTGGATGGAAATAAAATAGCCGGCCCGGGCACTTATGATATGAAAGCGGATCTTGTACTGGCCTTATTTACAGTTCGACAGATGCAGGAAATGCGGATACAACCGTCGCGGCCGGTTGTATTTCTTCTTACATGTGACGAGGAGACGGGCAGCCACTCTTCGCGTGAACTTATTGAATATCATGCGAAACGGGCCCATGCAGCACTGGTGCTGGAACCGCCGCTGGCCAGCGGTGCACTGAAGACGGCACGAAAGGGTGTGGGAAGTTATCGTATTGAAGTCAGGGGGCGGGCGGCCCATGCAGGCGTTGAGCCGGAGAAAGGTAGAAATGCGATTGTGGAACTGGCCCGACAGATCATTTTAATTCAGAGTGAGGCGAGACCTGAATTGGGAACGACGATTAATGTTGGCAAGATTGGTGGTGGGACTGCAAATAATGTTGTGGCTGAGAATGCATGGTGCGAGGTGGATGTGCGGATTTCATCAATGGAAGAGTCGCACAGGGTTGAGAATTATTTCAAGAATGAAATCAGGCCGAACGAATCAGACATTAAAATTGAAATATCAGGCGGGCTGAACCGGCCGCCAATGGTTCGCAGCGAACGAAGCGGAGAATTATTTGCGTTCTGCCGAAAAGTAGCTGCACAACTTGGAAAATCGCTGGAAGAAGGCATGACAGGTGGCGGTTCGGATGGCAATTTTACATCCGCTGTGGGTTGCCCGACGCTGGACGGGTTGGGGCTGGAGGGTGCGGGAGCCCATGCACCACATGAGCATATCAACATAGATTCATTTTCATTTCGGGCCACTTTGTTGGCAGCATTACTCAGCGGTGACGCATGAGCGCTTTTGAAATGACATCAGGGAATAAAAATATCAAATGAGTAAAATACAGACTTCAGCCAATCAGCCTGAAATTACAATTCGAAGGCCGCACTCGCCTGAAGAGTACAAGGCCCTTCAGCAGGCACAGCAGAAGGCTTGGGGCATCACGCAGGACGGCTATGTGGTGCCGGTGGCCACGATGGTTGGGGCTCAGTATCATGGCGGACTGGTGCTGGGTGCATTTCTTTCTGACAGGCAGGCGGTGGGATTATCGTTCTCATTCATGGGGCGAATTCACGGGGAATTGTGCCTTTACTCGCAACTGACAGGTATTGTGCCGGGGTATCAGGGGCATGGTATTGGCGGGAAAATGAAATGGGCGCAGTGGGAATATGCACACAGCCATCAGATTCCTGTAGTGGCATGGGCATATGACCCTTTTCAGGCAGGCAACGCACATTTTAATTTAAATATGTTGAGAGGCAAGGCCCGCCGATTTATCGACGACATGTATGGCCCAAGAACCGATGCCCTGAATGCCGGAGTGCCAACAGACCGGCTGATTGTGGAATGGCCAACCTCGCGAGACCCACGCACAGTTCTGCCAGAGCCGATTTCATTTGACAGCGTGCCCCAGGTGATTCAGACCAGATCCGGCTCTGATCGATTTATGGTTGTGGAAAATGTGCAAAGCCAATTTCAATCAGAAATAGTTTTGATTGAAATTCCGAATAAAATTATGGATATACAGCGCCAGGAGCCGCTTGAGGCAGACCGCTGGCGGAAGGCAATCAGAGAATCGTTTCATCGGGCATTTCAGGCCGGTTATGTAGTAAATGATTTCATTCGAGTGCCGGGCGACCCGGCGCGATGTTTTTACAGGCTTGAGCGAAATATCTGGGTTTCGTGAGAGGTCGAAATACAATCAACAGAATTTAATTCATCTGAATTTCAATCAGGCTGAATTGACAGGTACACGAACCTGGTTGGGCTCGGAAGTTGCCCGGAAAATATTTTCGTGCTGAACATAGGCTTCAAGCCCAACGGTTTTGCCAAATCGTTCCAGTTCGGTGCGAACCATGGCTGGCTGAAGGTCGAGGGGGAGGAAGGCTTCCATGATCATGGAAAATCGTGAACCGTCAACGCGGGCATGAAGGTCGAGAATATTCACGCCAAGGTTGGCCAGACAACCGGTGATACCATGAATATTGCCTGGCTTGTCGTTTCCCAGAACGGTAAGGATATATCGCTCACCGGGGATTAACTGTTCCTGTTCGGCGGGTCGGCTGTTGGCGTCGAGCACATTGACGTCGAGATGAAATCGGCGGCCGCGGGTCGAAACGGCGTCGGCAATGGATTCAGGGCGTTGTTCGGCTTCAAATTCAACGGCCAGAATAATCGTAAAATATCCTCTCATAACGGTTTGAGAGAGTTCAAGAATATTGCCGCCGATGTCACGCAATGCACCTGTCACGTTGTGGATGATACCGACGCGGTCGGCGGCAGTGACAGTCACGATGTAATTGAATTTCTGGCTCAACGGAGATCGTCCTGAGAAACGGGGCTGGCGATTGTGAAAACTAGTCTCTCCACAGTGACCAGCCGGTTGCTTATAATTATACTATAGTCGAATTGATCGGTAATTGACCATGATTGACCCGCGAATGTGGAGAAGCAGTGCGATGAGCGGACCGATTGTGCGGAAGTATGGCTTCCCGAATTTTGACCAGATTTTCGGCAAGAAAGAGCTGGAGCACGGGGTTGAGGGAAAAGACCCAGTGGACCCCCTGCACCGTGAAAAAGAAGAAAAAGCGGGCAATGAAAAGCCTGGTGATGGAGAAAAACCAGCGAAATCGTGAGTTTTGTGGTTGAATTCAGGCAAGTTAGCCGGCCCGGAGAAAAACGGGCCATTTTATTTGTTATAAACGTCATTATGCAATGTCGATTGGTCGATTGGTTGAGTCGTTGATTTTTGCATTCCGGTTAAAATGAAATTGAATATCGCAATCTGGATTCGGCAGACCGACCGATGATTGACAAACATGCATGATCAATCTGCATTAAATGAAAATGAGTCACGCCATGAAATTGAATCGAATGAGCCTGCTGCTGGCATTGGGCCTGGCTTTGCCGGGCAATGTGATTGGGGCCGATGAGGCAAAGGCGACACCGAAACTGAAAAGCAATGCCGAATTACTGGCCGAGGCGTGGCCTGACAGGCCTGAGTGGCTTGACATGTACACGGATATTCTGGAAGGGAGCCAGCTTGGGCCGATGGACGGCTGGTTTCGTCGGGCGGTGGCCCAGGTGAAATTCACGTGGGATGTGACGCGGAAGAAGTATGACAAGAGTGGTGATGGGATGGTATCACGCGAGGAATTTAAGGGAAACGAATTGGATTTTGGCCGGCTTGACCGCAACGGCGACAAGGTTTTGACTGAGATGGACTTTGATTTTTCAGTGTCCTATCAGGCACCCAATCCGGGTTTAATGATATTTAACCGGCTGGATAAAAATAGCGATGGGCGGGTGTCGGCAGAGGAATATCAGGCCTTTTTCAAACTTTTAAGTGGGAACGCGGGATTTTTGTCGTCGAACGATCTGCAGGAGGCATTGACACCACCTGCCCGGCCGATGGTGGCCCAGACGGCGTCAAAATCGGCAGGCGAACCATCGAAAGAGACACTTGTGAAATCGCTGTTCAAGCAGGAGTTGGGTTCGCTGCAACCAGGCCCGGTGCTGGGTGAGAACTATCGCGATTTTACGCTGAAAACGCAGGACGGCAAGGAATCGGTTACCCTTTCGAAGATGGTGGGTGGAAAGCCGGTGGTGCTGATCTTCGGGAACTTTACCTGCGGGCCGTTTCGGCGCGATGCAGGAAACCTGGAAAAGATCTTCCTGCGATATAAGGACAGAGCGAATTTTGTGATGGTTTATGTTCGAGAGGCCCATCCAACGGGCGGCTGGAAGATGGATTCGAACGAGCGAGTGGGTGTTTCACTGCCGCAGCCGACGACCTATGACGAGCGTGCAAAGGTGGCCGGCCTGTGTGCCAGGCACCTTGACCTGAGTTTTCCGATTCTGGTGGACACGATCGACGACGCGGTCGGGGGCTTTTACAGCGGTATGCCATCGCGGCTATATCTGATAGACCGACAGGGCAAAATTGCATTCAAAAACGGCCGGGGGCCTTTTGGCTTTAAAGCGGCCGAGATGGAACAATCGCTGATTTTACTTCTGCAGGATTGAGTGTGGGTTTAAATCACACTCAACTCAGGTTGTTCCGGAAAATTCTGGCGTAGATCAGTTCATCAAGCAGGTTGAGCATCATGCATGATGGGCTTCGACAGGTTTGGCGCCGGGAAGGGTTTCTCCCAGACGGCCAGTGCGGCCAACGATCAAGAGGCCCACGCTTTCCGGCAGGTTGCGGGCGATGGACATGATGACGTCGCCTTTAAGGGCAGTCCACAGCGTGCCTCGGCGGGTAACGCCCAGCATCAGCATGTCGGCGCTGTGGGTCACAGCGAAGTCAAGGATAGAGTCGGGCACGTCGCGGCTCACGCCATAAAGGAGTCGCAGGGGCACGCCGGCTGTTTCACACTGGGCCTTGACGGTTTCAAAGAGCTCAAGAGCGGCTTTATCTTCGTCAAGCGTAATAGAAACAATAGGGCCGATGGCATTCACGGCAATGTGGCGGATGAAAAGCAATTGCATTTCTGCCTGCCATGCCTGGCACTCGCGGATGGAATAATTGAGGAGTTCGGTATTGCCCTGGGTGGCCACCATGATACGGCTCTTTGGCTTGTAACTGCCGGCGAAGAGCATTTTGCGGCGAACGGGTTTAAGGCCTTCGGGCAGTTCGCCTTCGTGGTGTTCAACCAGGCCGGTGTGCACGCCTTCACGGCGCTGAGCCCAGTCGCTCAGGAAGGCCAGGGCCGCTGTAAGGCTCAAAGCGATCAGGAAGTCGATCAGGTTACCCTGCCAGCCAGGCAGCATCTTGCCAAATGGTGTAAAGCTGATCACCGCTGCGGCAATTGCACCAAGCACCAGAGCGATTGAAATATACTGCGACTTGCGATTGGCCGGCAGCTTTACAACCGGATTCACGGCCAATGCAATAAGGCGTGCGGCGATACCAACAATCAGCGTAATCAAGGCAAAACCACGGGCTTCGGGCTTAATCTGACAGATTGTGGCTTCAATCAGAAGCATGACAATCGTCAGGACACGCATGGTATTGCGTTCAAAACCGCTGAGAGCCATTTTTTTGTTGGTTGAGATTGTGGCCAGATTAATGCCGATGGCACCAACCACGCCGATTGCATAGAGGCCGGAAAGTGCGGTAACATCAGGGAAAAGCAACACAACAGCGGCAGGAACAATGCTGGCGATGACCAGCGGAATCAAGGGCATGCCGAACTTATTGAGAAATGCAAATGAAGAAGGCAATTCGCGATCGCGGGAGAGCATGAACAGGGCGGAAACCAGTGCGCCGATGGCCGTATTGACTGCCGAGATGAGCAGCAGTGCAAATACGAACGAGCTGAATGTAGCAAATGTTTTACCGACATAGGTTTCAGCAATCAGGTGAAGCATATCATTAGTGTGGCGCGGCAATGTGCCATCAGGGCCCAGCATCACACCTCTTGAGACTTCCAGCTCAATATTTGTGCCGGCGGGCATTGGTTCGCCTTTGGCATAATAGAGAAGGCTGTCGGGCATGCAGTGCATGGCAGCGGCCAGCACCAGGTTCATGATCACAATTTCAAGCAGAACTGGCCGGATGGAGAGCTTGCTGGTGCGGGTTACAGGTTGAACCATGATACCGGTCATGTTGGCAATCGCTTCAACGCCGGAAAGGGCAAGGACGATCTCTGTAAAGCCGACCCACGATTCCCAGAAACCACGTTCAGTAGGGCTGGCCACACGAAATCCGGCGGGGCCGGATACGGTGAGCACACCCGCCCAGTCGCCGACAATGGCGAGGCCGACACAGGCCGTGAGGACGATGGTGGCCACGGCAACAAGCATGGCCAGCGAGCCGGTTTTGGTCGGCCCCAGTGCATTCAAGAGCCCGATGGCAAGGATGGCGATGGCGGCCATGACAGCCTCGAGCGGCAGGCCGAGTAGATGGTGCCCACCAAGGCCAAGCATATTTTCCATGTAGTGAAATGCTTCAAGGCAGGAAAGCGAGGCAGTGACGACGTAGTCGGCACAGAGCAGCAGGCCACCGACAACGGCGAGAAGTTGCGATCGCTGGCGAGCGGCGGAATAGACGCCACCACCGTCGGGGAAGAGTCGGCAGACGGCTTCGTAACACCAGCCGACGGCAAGCAGAAGCACGCTCATCATCACCAGAAACCAGAAACTGGCACGGCCATTGAAGGCGAAGGCGAGGCCGAGAACATAGAGACGACTGGTGCCCCAGTCGCCAAAGAGCATCGGGCCTGCATGATACCACTTGAGTACGCGTGGACGTTCACCAACGCTAAGCATCGGAGTCAACTCGCCTGAATTTGAGAATGGGGGTAAGAGACGCCCTTGGCTGAAACCGGGATGCAAAAAGCCATACCGGAACGCATCGCTGTTTGCGGCGAATCTTGTAACAAGAATAGAATATGATTACGACACAATTTCACAGGCGGCACGGGGGCCGGCGACAGATGGACAAAATTGAAAATCGGTCGGAAAGCGTCCAATTTCGATGGATCACCGTGGGTTTCGGCCTGAGCGCGGTGGGCCTTGCCCTGCTCTGTCTCGACAATGCGCTCGAACTGGGGTTTATTTTGTCATTCGCACCCGGTTTACGCAAGTTGCTGGTGCACCCGGTGTGGACTGTGGGGGTAAGTTCTGGCATCACCATGCTGACTTTTCTGGGCTCATATGCCCTGTGGAGAAAGCTGCCTGGGCTGGTTTGGACTCGCTATTCAACCCTGCTTCTTTTAATGAACATTATTCATGTTGTCTTCTGGCTGATGGATCATCACACCCAGATTGGGCTGCCAAACCAGCAGTTTGAACACGCCTGGCTGCGGCTTCAGGCAAGTCAGATTTTTAACTGGCTGGAATTTCTGGCATGGCTCTGGCTGATCAGGGCTTTTTTTCAATACCTTCGCCAGAACGATCCTGACGCTGCGAGTTATGGTCTATTTGGTATATATACTGGTTATGCATGGTTCGGAATGATGGTGAGCCTGGGCATTGCACTGGGGCTGACAGACTGGAATCATGGCTGGCCACTTGAACGAGTGCGCTGGCTGGGACGCATGGACAGCCTGATGTTGGCCACCGTAACTACCATGCTCGGCCTGGCTGCCAGCTTTCAAATGACGCTTTATTGCCTGAGATGCACTGCAATTGCCAGAAAATCAGGCGCAATTTTCAAGCATGCAAGCCAGAGCCAGAAAATTCAGTGGTATCAGGACGACTGGCAGGACGACCCCTGGGGCCAGCGGTATGGCGAATAAGCCATGACAATGAAAATCATGTAAACCAGAATTGACTTTCAGCCAACCGGCTGGATACACAACTCAGGCAGCACAGTTGCTTATCACGTCACCTTACGTGTGTAATTCACGCGGCGGCCTCGTTGGAAGGTCACGATATTCAAGTCAAGGGCGTTGATCTTGCCATCGCCATTGACATCGCCCACCCAGTTATAAGCCGCCACCGGGTTACTGCTCGTTACGCTCATGTTGCTGTTGACATAAGTCAGGTTCGATGCGTTCTGGTATCGCCATGGCGATGTCAAAAGCACCGTCTGAATCAGGCCCTGATCAAGGCCATCAACCACATTGTCGCCATTGAC
>JBEITT010000159.1:0-7581 GCA_040374745.1 Planctomycetaceae bacterium
CTTGTCAATGGCTCGGCCAATATCACCCTGCCCATACTGCATGCCGGAAATTATACGATCGTCGGAGATTTCGAGGCCCAGGGCCTCTTCGGCACCAGCACAGCCACAATGACTTACAGCGTCACACCGGCCGCCATCACCCTGTTGCTGGGCAATGCCACTCAGACATATGGCACACCTGCCAATATCGCCAGCCAGCTTGGCAGCACGATTGATACTGGCATCAATAGCGAAAACCTTGCCATCACCTACACTAGTACGGGCAATGTGGCCACAGCCACTGTGGGTAATTACTCGCTTGGCGGCACTCTTGTAGATGGCACTGGTCTGACAACTGACTACGTCATCACCATCACTACGGGCACGCTGACGGTCAATCCGGCTCCGCTGACAGTAACGGCTAACAACCGTACGATACCAACCGGGGCGACCATCCCGTCACTCACAGGTTACTTCACCGGCCTGAAAAATGGCGACACTTTCCCGGCCTCGTTCAGCACCACGGCCACATCAACCAGCCCGATCGGCAATTATCCGATCACCGGTCAGGTCAGCGACTTCCAAAACAAGCTGGTCAACTACACCGTGAGCTATGTTCCAGGCACGCTCAGCCTGGCACAGCGGCAGTTCTCGGTCGGCTCGGCCGTCACGTCAACTGTTGGTCCTGAACTCACTCAAATTTCGCTTGGCACTTATCTTGATGCCGATGCCGCAAGCTGGCCGACAACCTACTCGGCCACCGTCACCTGGACGGCAGGTGGCACACCAGTGCCGGCCCTGATCATGGTTTCGGCCGGTTCCATCAGCGTGCAGGCATCGCACCCCTATAACACCACCGGCATTTTCCAGCCGTTGGTTAAGATTTTTGACGCCGGCGGATCCAGTTTCAATCTGGTGCCCACGGTGCGGGCAGACTTCACACCGGCCACCAGCACGGTTTCAGCACCGGCAGGCTCGCCCAGCCTGACTTTCACTGTGAATCTTGGTGGAACTGATACCGGCGTGGTTTCAACCGGCATTCGCAGCTTCCAGGTCTTTGTCGCCGTCAATGGCGGTGCGTTCAGCCTTTACAATAGTTATTCGGCTGTCAGCGGTCTGGCCAGCTTCACTTACACAGGTGTTTATGGGTCGTATTACGACTTCCGTACGATCTCAACTGACAATATCGGCAATGTCGAGACAAAGACGACTGGCTACGACGCCCGTACGGTTGTTCTGGCCACACCTGTTCTCACGGGCTCTTCAACGGCTTCGCCTTCGAATTTCGGACAGACCCTGATCCTTTCTGCGGCTGTCACCAGTAATATCAGCGGAATTCCGGCCCCAACCGGCACCGTAGAGTTTTACAACACCACCACTCAGGTAAGCCTTGGCACCTATAACCTGGCCAGTGGGGTGGCATCGCTGTTTCATAATACGCTGGCCGTGGGTGTACACAATATCTCGCTGCGATATTCAGGCGACTCGATTTACGCAGCTGTTAACGGCACGTTCTCGCAGACCATCCGCACCTCGATTTATGTCACAAACAGCTCGACTACGGCAACGCTTACCGGCAGGCTGAATCTGGGCGCCAACGCGGTTGTCAATATTCCTGGCCGGGTTGTTGTCAATTCCCCGACAACACTTGCCGTCTCGCTTGCCAGCAATGCACAGCTTGTCGGGTCGTCAATTCATGTGGTGGGCGGCGTGCGGCTTGCCTCAACATCGATCATCAGTCCGGCACCTGTCACAGGGGCGGCCCAGGCTGTCCCCGACCCGCTCTCAAGCCTGCCGGTGCCTTTAGTCGGCGGAACGGCCACGGCCGTGAATCTCACCTCAGGCACCATGACCATCAATCCCGGCCGATACACTTCGATCAAAGTCAGCGGCACAGGCCAGCTGACCATGAACCCGGGCCTTTATGTGATCGTCGGTGGCGGCATCTCGGTCACCAACAGCGGCCTGATTAATGGCGTGGGCGTGACAATTTACAACGCCAGTTCCGCCTATCCCGCCACGACAGGCACTTCTGGTTCGATCACCCTGAACTCGACCGGCTCGATAAATCTCTCGGCTCCGGCCACCGGCCCTTATGCGGGCGTGCTGATCTTCCAGCAGCGAACAAATTCCGCCACCATCACCATCAACGGCACGCTGGCCCAGACGATCATTGGTGCCATTTACAGCGTTAATGCAACGCTCTCGCTGGCCGGCTCGATCAGGCTCAGGTCGGCCCTGGTGGTCAATCAGCTCAATGTCAGCGGCACCGTGCAATTGCTGGGTGCGGGCAATACACCCGGCTCCGGCGTGATCGGTGCATCGCCCAACACCGTCGCCACGGCTTCGGCCGCCGGCATTGTCGCCTATGACCCCAGCCAGATTCGCACAGCCTATGGCATGAACCAGGTTCCGCCAAACCTCAACGGTAAGGGCCAGACAATCGCCATCGTCACCGCCTTCGCCCCGCCATCGCTCTTTGAATCGGTCGATCTCTTCGGCTCGCGGTTTACGCTCAGGCCCGGCAGCCCCAGCCTGCTCAAGGAATTCGGCCCGGCCTCTGGCTATCTGTCGGTCGTCAAACAAGTCGCTGACAAACCTCAGACAACGCTGTCGGCCGAATCACTGAAGCTCTGGTCAGAAGAAACCCTGGCCAGCGTGCAGTGGGCTCATGCCAGTGCCCCAGCCGCCCGCATTGTGGTGGTTCAGGCCGCCAGCGACACCCTGGCCGACATGATGACGGCCATCAAAACAGCCGCCAGCCAGCCCGGCGTCAGCGTCGTTTCCATGAGCTTCGGCTTTGAAGAAGGCGTCGCCATCACTGCCGCCGAAGAATCACTTTACGACAAATATTTCCAGGTTCCTGGTGTGGTCTTCGTCGCCAGTTCCGGCAATTCCGGCCGCAACCGGCCGCAATATCCAGCCACTTCGCCTTATGTCATCGCCGTGGGCGGCACCACGGCCCGCATTAACCCTGACGGTACACTTGTCAGTGAATCGCTCTGGTCCGACCCGGCCTCTGGCACCGGCAGTGGTTCCGGAACCAGCCTCTTCCAGGCTGCTCCGGCCTGGCAGGCCGCTACGTCACCAGGCAATCGCCGAGCCTACCCTGATGTCAGCCTGGCCGCCGACCCGGCCACCGGCTTCTGGGTGGCCAATGCCGACCCCACCGCGGGCAGCATTCAGTTCAGCAGCACCGGCGGCACAAGCCTGGCCACGCCCATCTGGGCGGGCATCATGGCAATGATCAACCAGATGCGACAGATGTCAAGCCAGTCGCCACTTAATGCACGGTCGGCCACCGAAGCCCACGAGCGGCTCCATGCCGCCCCGGCCAGTGCATACAACCAGGTGATTGACGTGACTGACAAAACAAATGTCAGTCGATCGAATGGTCTGGGCACACCGGTTGTTGATCAGTTGATTAACGATCTTGGGACACTCGTCGCGGCCCCTGTAGCCAGCACATCGGCGACGAATCGCCTTGCCGGGGTGATTGGTTCGGTGCAGGCCTCGCCGATAGCCTCGATGGCTGCTACGACTGACGCTGAGATTCAGAAAACTGCTGGTGGGCCAGGCGTTCAGAAACCACAGAAGGCTGCTCTTAAGCGAGGACCTGGCAAATCGCGTCGATCGCTTTCAGCCGCCTTCCGATTTGTGTCAAAGGGCAAGGTGGCCGATAATCAGGCTGCTGATCTGACTGGCCCGCCGGCCAGTTTAGTGATCGACAAGGCTCTTTCGGATCTTGCCGCACAGAAATCAGGCTCATCCACGCTGGTTGATGAGCTCTTCGACGAAAAATCCACTGATTTCTGGGCCAGCCAGACCGGCTACCGCCAATACCTGAAAAAAAAGCCAAAAGCATGACGTTTCGCTTCCCTGGCGATCATCGACACATATCGTAACCTGGTAGCTGTCAATTACCGGATGCCGGTATTATCAGCAATTTCTGGCTGAATACTGAGAAACTTAAATATGTCAGCACTGCCTGGCGACATAAGATCTCATTGTAGTTAAAGCGGATTAATACAATGAAATCAAGGAAACGGTCTGAAGACCGGGATTGCCGGTCCAGACCCTTACATTGTTGTAATAGAATTCAGGACTTATTTTACATGATTCTGATGCACTGACCAGTATTGGGGAGGGCCTGTTGATGAGTTCCGGCCGGGCGATGTCGTCTGGTTCCCGCCCGGCGAAAAGCACTGGCACGGAGCCACGCCCACCACGGCCATGACGCACATCGCAATTCAGGAAGAACTCGAAGGCAGGACCACCGACTGGCTGGCGCATGTGACTGACGAAGAATACTCGGTATTGCAATAGACGCCGGCGGATCAAACATGCCCCCTGATGCCTGCAGCGAAAAACCGACTGAACAGAACGCACCGCGTTCTACCCATTCCGGCATAATCTTCGGCCTCAATGCACGCTCCCTCTGGCGGTAACGCAATTTAATCCTCGTCTATTGGCCACTACTCAGGTTCTGAATTCGTCGAATGTCATGCGTTATTGATTCGAAAGAAGACATCCTCCAGAATTGCCTCAGGACTATATTCTCGCTCATCCCCAAGTTTTAGCAGGGAACAACTTCGTAACCGTTGAAAGACTTAGATAAGAACCTCATTAAAGCGTGACAAGGCGAAAGTCAGTTTAACCGTAATGAACTCTATCGGCAGGTTTGGCGAAATCACTCGCCCATAAATTATTTTAGGTTTTGGACATTGCTTTAAAGTTGGCTGAGACCCCATCTTTTTTACAAAAAAAGCAATATTTTTATTTTCGACTCTCGAGTATGCAAATTGTGCATAGGCAAGAGATAAATCCTTTGCCAGCATACTTTAGTACTGATATAAAACCATTTCCTACTTCATTGTGAATCTTGAAATTTGGTCAGAGATTTCCCTCCAGTCGATTGCACTATTAATTGACATGCCGAAAGTTAATTCGTAGAGTTATTCTCATAGACATTGACAGCTTCATGATCATCTCTCTTAATGATTTATGAGCATTTGAGCCATAAATGGCTCTAACCTTTGTCTTTCAATCGCATTTAAAGATCTATGCATGATCTGTGCTGAATTGATCAATATGCCCGATTGGTCTTTAAGATGATCAAAATCTCTTAGATCGTCTGCTGTTGCACACTGTGATACCCGCTATCGATTGAAATAATGTCGGGCAGTAGATACCGCTTCTCAGCATCGTGAACCTTAGGGTCATTGTTCTCAACAAGCGGTCGTAAATCCAAGAAGACAGAACTGTTACAACTCGTGTTTCATATCCACAAGACATGGTCGCACGGTGATTGTTTCATACCAGCATAGACCGGCAAAACCCCACATATCCTGATATTGCAGATTTAAGCAAATGGAGTTCACCATCATGTCCAGACCTTTTTCGTTCATCGCTTCGCTCTTAGCTACTCGCACCAACGCCCGGGCCAACCGCAAAGCCAAACAAAATCGCCGCGGCAAGCAATTTCTCCGAAGTGCAATTCTTGACTTGCTGGAAGAACGCCAGCTTCTGGCCACTTTCAACTTTAACAGTGGTACGGGCCTTCTGGCGATCGAGACTGACCAGAATGACGAAGCCTTCACGATCGTCTCATCAAGCAACAGCGGCAATTACACCATCACCTCGAGCTTTAATTTCAGCGGGACCAGCGAACCAGGCCTGACTGGAAACGGCACGACTACGCTGACGATCGGCAGTGACATTGCCAACCTCAGCATGATCCAGATCACCAATAATGCCGCCAATTCCGGTTCGAGCCTGAGCTTTCTGAACTCTACCGGCAATTTTGTTGACAATCTCTCAGTTAATTTTACCAACAGCACCACGGGCAATATCACCGTGGCCAATGCCGTTTCATTCATCGGTGGGGCCTGCCTTTCGCTGACGACCAGTAGCAATGCCATGACAGTGAGCAATGGCGTTTCTGCCAGTGGCTCAGGTTCCATCGTTTTGACCGGCCGGAATATTGCTGTAACGGGCAATATCACAACAGACACCGGTGACATCTCCCTTTATGGCAATGGCGGAGGGGTTTATCAGGCGGGTACCTTTGAAGGTGTCTGCATCAGCGGTTCCACAGTGAATGTGAGCAGCACCAGCGGGAATATCACGATTGATGGGCGTGGTGCTGGTGGATCGATCAACGCCGGGGTGAATCTGACATCATCCAAGGTGCAGGCGGGCGGATCGGGCTGTGTGACGATCACTGGCGTGAGTGGTAATGGATTAACGAATAATACTAACGGCGTCCTCGTATCAGGAGCCACCGTTACAACCACATCAGGTACGCTCAGTATCAACGGCACTTCGTGCAGCACGGGCACAGGACAATTTTCTCAAGGCGTGCATCTGAATTCATCCGCCAATATCTCGGCCACCGGAGCGGGCAATGTGACGATCACAGGCACTGCGGTGACTGGGATAAACAACCTCAGCGGCATCCTGGTAAACGCAGCCAATGTCACAACCAACACAGGCTTGCTCACTCTCAACGGTACTGCGTGTGGCTCAGGGGTCGGTTCCGGAGGCGTTTTTCTAGCTTCATCCAACATATCGGCCACCGGCACCGGCAATGTAACAATCACAGGCTACGCGAGGGATGGGTCGAATTCCGGTCGCGGCCTTTTTGTAAATTCTGCAATTATCACCACGAGTTCAGGTTCGCTTACAATCAACGGCACATCGTGCGCCACGGGGACGAATACGAAGGGCATTATTCTTTATAATTCCTCCAATATTTCGGCCACCAGCGCGGGCACTGTGACGATCACAGGCAGCACTCCGGGAAATACCAGCACTGGTATCGGGATTCAATTAGATCATTCCGCAGCTAAAATTTATTCCAACGGCGGCCTAATCACACTTACGGCCAACACCGTGGAACTCACAGGCAATGTGAACGCCACGTCGGCTGGTGATGTACTCATCCAGACACTTGGTGCCCGAGTGAACCTGGGTGGGATCGACAGTTCGGCCAATCTAGGCTTGACTTCGGCGGAAATCGGTCGGGTCACAGCCAACCTTTTGACCATTGGCAGCATCACCGTCGGAAACCTTATTTTATCGAATAACCTGACCTGGCCATCGAACGTTACGTTGCAATCCAGGAATGAAATTGCGGGCACGTTGTCGAATTCCAATCATACTTTTACGCAATCTGGAAACAACATCACAGCAACCGGTTTGATCACGATTGTACTGAGCCCGCTTGAGGTGACCAGTACGGCAAATTCCGGCAGCGGATCACTGCGTGACGCGATTATATATGCCGCCAGCAACTTGGGTGATGACACCGTTACCTTCGCAAGCAGTCTGGCCACTAGCACGATTGGCCTGACAAGCCCGATCACGATCAATGACGGATCCGGGAACCTGACAATTAGCGGTCTGGGGGCATCAAACCTGACCATCGGAGGTGGCGACACGACCGGTCTGTTCAGTGTTCTTACAACAGCAACCCTGAAGAACCTGACATTCGCAAATGCCACTGGTACTGGGCTGACTAACGGCGGAGCGTTTTATTCGACCAGCAGCCTGAACCTGGAAAACGTGGTGATCAACAGTTCAACGGCCTCGTTAGGTGCC
>JBEITT010000080.1:0-24675 GCA_040374745.1 Planctomycetaceae bacterium
ACGGGTGCCTTTTCATTAAATGCTGGCAAGTTTGATCTGACGAGTGACAAGTTTTTCACGGCAAGTGCATCGAATCTAACGCTGGGGTTTGATCCGGCGGCGACAGGCACACAGACGCTTGTCAGCATAGCGTCGCTGGCTATTACGGTAAAGCCGCTGCGTGATACCTCGGTGACGGTAAAGAACCTGGCGATTCGGAACGATGGATTTGCGTTTGACGATCTTCTGGTAAGCGTGGCTGATATCAGCCTGGGTGGATTTTTAGCAGTTTCATCGCCTTCTGTTCAATTCACAAATGTGAATTTCACTCAGAATGACTCCGGAACGAGTTTTGGTGGTAGCTTTGGCATCCGGGCGAATTCAGCGGAATTATTCCCCGGCAAGTCATTTAATGCCCAGATCAGACAGCCATCACCAAGTATTCCGGCAATCAGTGGGTCATTTAATCCGATCTCCGGCCGGTTCAGCCTTTCGGTTGGGCAATTGAATCTGGCTTATAAGGATCAGATTCAGGGCTCGACGACAAATGTCACGATCGGGTTTGATCCGGCAGCATCAGGCGTTCAGACACTGGCGACAATGGGCTCGATGGGGCTACGGTTTAAAGCTCTTAATGATTCTTCGATCAGCGTAAGAGATCTTGCAATTCGCACAGACGGTTTCTCGTTTGGGAATTTCACGGCAACGACATCTGTTTTGTCGCTGGGAAGTGTGGTGTCGATCACTTCGCCATCAATTGCATTTAATAATGTTAACTTCACAACAGGTTCGGGCGCGGCTCCTGCAGGCTTCACTGGGTCGATGACGATCAGTGCCCAGGCTGCCCGGATCTTCCCTGGCCGGTCTTACACGGCATCGCTCTCATCATCAGCCACTCATCCGGCGATCAGTGGCACACTTGATTTCAACTCATTTGCTTTCTCTTTTACTACAGGAAACTTTGAATTTAAGGCCAGCGATGCTCTCATAGTCACAGGTTCCGGGTTTTATCTCGGCTACGATCCTTCTGATCCTGGGGTTCAGACGATCATGTCGTTGGATAATGCGACTCTTACTGTTCCGAAGTTTGATATTACCGGTTCAATTTCCTCTCTTGAGATTACCACTGCCGGAATTTATCTTGGTTCGGTCTCGATCGGGACGACCGCAAAAAAGACGATTGGCTCAGCCGCCTCACCCATTCTTGAATTTAACGGATTGACTTTATCTGTAAGAGATTTCGCGATTGAATATGCGGCTGCATCGCAGGTTCGCGGGTCAATACAAGTGTCGGCAACAAGCGCCAGCCTATTCCCATTGAGCAGTACATTTAATGCGTCAGTGACAAATGTCTCGGGTGGATTTTCATTTGGCCCGAATGGCGTGAGTGATCTTTCGCTTTCCGTTGGTTCGTTTGTGATGAATATCGGCAGCAGTTTCCGTCTAACGGCGACGCAGGTTGAGATCAGGCCCGACGGAGATCGAATTTTGTCGGTTGGCAGCCTGGCTGCGACACTTCCCTCGCTCAACGACCTGACTGGCACGATCACCGAATTTCAAGTCTGGAAATCGGGTGAGGTGAGTGTCGGCAGTGTTGTGTTAAGTTCAACAGGGCTTGCCGATGCATTCAAGATTGGCGATTTTCTTCCGATTGACCTCACGGAGATCGGGATTGAGTTTTTACCGACAGCGAATGGGCGCCGTGACCTGACCAAGTTTGATTTTCGGGTCAGAGGCAAGGTCAATGAATCGTTTTTCTCAAGTTTTCCGTTTACGCCAGTTTTTCAGATCGGAACACAGCAGGCGGGCAGTTCGACCCAGACTTTTTATTTCAAGGCTCGCATTGCCGATGGCAAATTCAGGCCAATTGACCTTGGGCCGATCAAGATTGGGTTCAAGAATTTGTCCGTCGGCCCTGTGGAAATGGCGGGTGAAATTGCGATTGGTGGTTTTCAGAATGGCGAGTTTGTGAAGCAACTTGGCGGTTCGTTTGAAATCAAATCAGCCATGGTTTCGAACAAGATTTCGGTTTCAGGCACGCTTGAAAACGGGATCGTGAAGATTAATGGATCGAATATTCTCAGTTTCAAGATCAGTGATATTATTGAACTACAGGATGCACAGGTTAATTTCAGTCTTGAGATGGGTAACGATGGTACTGGATTTCGATTCCGACCAAGTATCAAGCAGGTCGGCATTCAATTATTGAAAATTAATTTTGCTGACTTTCTTACATTCGAGGCTAAAAACGTGGTGATGAATTTTGAGGCCCGGGGCTCTCAGCCTTTGATTAGTTTTGGTGGATCAACCCTTGCCACGGCCGACCCAAACGGCACATTCTCGCCAGGTTCTGTAAAAGACGGTGGTCTGGCGGCTGTTTTTGGTGAATCGGCTGGCCCTCTGTCTGCGTGGGGTGGTGGCGTTGGCAATTTTGCTATTGGTGCCGATGGCAGCATGCAATTGCTTGATGGATTTTACGTGAGGCTACAGATTGGCAAAACGCCTTTTGGTTTGCCTGACTTCCTGCCTATTAAATTATCTGCAGTGGAGGTGCGGTGGAACAGTGGAGCGATTCAGAATGGCAGAATTGTTGATGCCAAGGATTTCAGCCTGATTGTTTCCGGTGAAGTTTCCGGAGATTTTCCGCTCACAGGCGGATTCTCAGAACTCAGAGTAAATATCGGCAAACTGGTCAATGGAGACGTACTTGGTGCTATCGAAAACCTGGAAGGGTTTGAGATTGGTATCGATGAGATGAATCTTGGCCCAGTGGAAGTCAGTGGCAGTTTGGCTCTGGGCAAAGTGTCTGTCAATGACAAAACCGCATTTTACCTCAGGGTCAAGGGCGAATTCTCGTTCATGGGCTATGGTGGTGGTATTGATATTGCTTTAAGTGAATATGGGCCTTTGATTGCGACATTAACGGGTGGTGGATCAGACCCTGTAACGGGCATTTCCCTGAAGTTTAAAAACGTTGGTTTTATGTTTGGCAAGGATCCCTTCCCTTCAATTTCAGATCCACAGGAAATTTTTACTAATGTTGCGTTTAAGACACCTGACGACATGACACTTGCTGAGATTACGAAGATTCTCAAGGAGTCGATCGAAAGGGGTGAAATGACATGGGAAAAGGGTTTTGCACTGATTGGTACTGTCGAAATTTCTGACATGTATGCGGCCGGTCAGATCGAGGGCGACGTGACAATCGCAGCGAATGTCGGGCTGAAGGGAGAGGATGCAGGCCTGAAGATATTGATGAAGGGCCGGGGCAAAGTTTTCGGCTTCCCGGTGGCGTCGCTGGCTGCTCTCCTGGATATGTCAGACCTGCTGAATCCAAAATTGTTTGTTGCGTTCATCATGCCCGACCCGGATTGCCCTATCAAAATGCTATTCCCATCGGAAACAACGGTTTCCGGCAAGCTTGATTTTCAGGGCGTTATTACGGTGCCAATCGTTGCCATGTCCACATTCTTCAAGGAAGTTGTGGATGGTACGCTGCAGGACGGTTTGCCATTGTTCCGCCAGATCTTTGCTGATGTTGCTGCGGATGCCGAGGCAAATCATTCGTCAAAGCTCTCACGCATACTGCTCTCAACCAGTGGTGTCTATGATGCTGGTGGTAATCCGATGGTCTCGGTGCAGGAGAACAGTCAGGTTATCACGCCTGAGTTTTTCCAGACACGTGTAAGACAAATCCTGACATCCGATTTTCTCCAGTTGAAGGACGCCAATAAATTAAAGTCGGCATCGACTCTTGTCGTTCACTTGCTCCCGACACTGATCACCAAAGGCACGAAGGTTCTGTTCGGCGACTTCGGCAGGATCGTTGAAATGCTGACTCCTATTTTCGTAAGGGCTGCATTAAAGGCAATAGAAGCGGGTTGGGAGGAATTTAATCCTTCGCTTTCGATTAATGCGATCATTCAGCCGAAGTTGTTCGGTATGACATTTGGCGATCCAACATCGAAAGCCGACTTGTTTTTTAACAAAAAGGGGCTGACTTTTGGATACAAAGGAAGCATCGTAGAGACTGTTCTCAAAGGTTTAAATGGTCCGATGGCTTCGTTTTTTCCACGTGAATTGATGGGCTTAAACGATGTTACGGAGTTTTATATCACAATGCCTTTCCCGGAACAGTTCCTGACTGGTCTGGTTACCGGCAAGAGCCCGCTTTCCAATGGTGCTTCGCTCACAAGTTTCATGGAGACGGCATTCCAAGCCGTCGAAGGTTGGCAGATCTATCTTTCAACAAGTCTGCAGGCCTTCGGCACATTTGATATTGGCACAATGAAGGGCTTTATTTTCGGGCCAATGCCGAAGGTAGACGGTAAGTTTGCCCCGACACCACTCTTCACCAGTAAGGTCATCAACCTTGATCCAAACAACACTGGCATACCTGACCCAATTTTGCTGGCAAGATTGAAAACCGAAACCGATCTGATCGGTATTCCGACTTACAGTCAGTACATGGATGTGATGGAGTATGGCGGAATACTCTATTCTGGTGCTCTTTTGATGCCCAGATTCCTGAAGGATCCTGTCGCATGGGCTGAAAGTTCGGTGTCACCCAACAACCTGTGGCAGACGTATCCCGCACCACCTTCCGATATTATGGATATGGAGCGGTTTATATCGGATACAGGCGATTATCTCAAAAAAATAAAGGAATTCCTGACTCAACAGGAAAAATGGGCCGAACTGACATTTTACATTCCCAGCATACTTGGAGTGATGAAGAATTACGACCCGGCCAATCCCTCGTCGATGTTCGACCCTTTATTCATCGAAGGCTACGCCGATCTGGAACTCTTTGGTATCAAGTTTGGTAACGCGAAGGTCACAATGATCTCTCGCGATAACCCCACGGTAAAGGATGGGGTTGACAAGGGTATTGGAATTACTGCCGAACTACCGTTTCTGGCGGGTTTCAAGTCAGAAGCCCAATTCTTTGCCACCGATGTCGATCCCGTCGAGTATTTCCTGGATATGGTGAAATCTCCGTTGGTCAAGACTTATCTCATGCCCGTTATGGGCGATGCTTATTCAGGGCTGACTGACGCACTTGAGCAAGCCGTTGACAAACTACCGAGGATTCCTGTACTGGTGGGCATGATGGAAGGCAGCCTGAGCCTGGCCAGAATGCAGGAATGGATGGCCACGACACTTGGGCTGCCACCAGCTATCTTCAAGTTTGATGGCGTGCAGGCAGAGGCTTTTATTGGTCTTTACACCCCTGGATTCGACCCGCAGGCCGATCAGAATTCCGTGCGGCGCAATGGCGGAATGTTTATTGACACTCGTCTGAATATTTCGGGCCTTGTTGAAAATGCCCGGTTTTATTTTGAAATCCAGCCGTTCAGCATGCTCAACAGCACGGATCTGGCCACGTTCCTGATCCCCAATTTCAAGGCTGTGGCGCAGGTTGATTACCTTGGCCTGCCGAAGATTGGTAATGCGGGCGACATGCTCTCGCTTCAGAATTTCAAGCTGTCGATCATCAAGGATACGACCGGTCTTTACATGGACCTGACGGGCAAGCTGAAATTGATTGGTTACACCGTCTCTGCAGATGGGTTGCTGCGATTTAATAACCAGGGCATGTGGGGCAGCCTGCTTGTCACCACGAATGGTCCAATCGAGTTAGGCCCGGCGAAGTTCGACGCTGTATTCAGCATGGATGTGAATTTGAGTAATGAGCCAAAGCAGGGAATCTCGCGAAGCATGCCTGCATGGTCGGCCGAGATTTTTGCCAGGGGTTCGTTGAATATTGGTGCGGCGGTTGAGATTGCCGGTTCTTTTGCGTTTTCAGCAGGTTCTGGCGGACTGATTGTTGCCGCCGAAGGCAGGTCGAAGCTGGGGCCACTCGGTTATGTGCGGGTCATTGGTGATCTGGTGATCGACAAAGATGGCCTGGTGACAAGGCTACTGGTTGCCGGTGGTCTGAATATCGGCGTGCTCAAAATTGATGGAGTGACTTATGTCGCACTCAATACCAAGAGCTATACAGCACTTGGCATTGAACCAAAAACATATAAGTATATTTCTGATGGAACGCTGTCGCTTTTGAATCTGGTTCCGATCCGTGGTCAGTTCTCGATTCTCATCCAGACAGGTTCTTTGCGGCTTGCGGTCAATGGCAGCGTAAACTTTCTTTCACTGGCAACGGCCAAGATCATCGGGGGGCTTAATCTTGAGCAGGATGGTCTCTCGGGGGCCCTGGTGGCCACTTTCGCTGCCGGCACGCTCAGCGGAAAAGGTTTCGGTCTGAAGGGTGAAATGATACTTGAGGTGAACACTTCTTCATCTCGCAAAAGTATCAATTCATTTACTGTTGATACAACAACAGGCCGTGTCACGCCAAATACCCTGATTACGCTGAACCCGCGCTACGCATCATTTAAGATTGGCGGCGAGATGGTCGTCGGTGGCGTGTTCAACATGAAGGGCATGTTTGCCATTGCCATGTCGTCCACCAGCCTGACAGTTCAGGCGGCTGCCAGAATTTCTGTATTTAACGTCGGTGCCCAGGTTGACGGCCGGTTTGGCATTTACAATGACGGCATTGCGGCTTCAGCCAAGTTGAATATTCCGCAGTTCGGGGTGCCGGGTCTTTTTTCGATCTCAGCCGGGGCTTACCTGAATTTCAATTCCCGCCCCCAGCGCGATGCCTTAACCAAACTTCCCGCCGGCACTTATGAAGTCGGCCTGAGAAATTGCCGGTTTGAAGTGCTTGGGTTTGGTATGAGCCTGAGCAGTGCCACGATGGGAGTTCGCAATGGAGTCTGGTTTGTGGATGTGCCAGCCCCCGGGCTGCGTATTAATCTTGGCCTCGTCAGCTTTAATTTCTCGGGTTATCTCTATTCCAACGGGCAGTTTAGTCTGACTTCTAAATTCATCGCAGGATTTGATATCAAAGTTCTTTGGGGCCAGGCTTTTGGCACGGCCACCCTCAGCAACAGAGGTTTTTCGTCAAGATTCTATGCAACGGGTGGCTTCCGTTATTGGGGCCCGGGAGGTTTTTGGCCATGGAAATGGGGCTGGCACAGTGTTTCGATGGGAAGTCTTTCCGGCTCGCTGACGATCGATGCTGGCGGGCTGGGCATTTCGATGTTCGGTAAAACACTGAAACTCGGCAATCCGGGATACCGCAGCCCCAACCCCCAGGTGCCTCAGCAACAACCGCTGCCGGTCTATCCGCTGGCCAGTATCGATATTGATCGCATTACCAACACCCCGCTTTATGGAATGCCCGTGAATTTTGGTGCTCTAGCCTCGGTGCCGGGCCAGCGAGTCACGCAGAATGTCAATTACGATTGGAAGATCACCGACACCAACAGCGTTGTCGTCGCCAGCGGAGCGGGTGTCAGGGCCGGAATTTCCAGCTATCCGATCAGCTTCGTGCCAGGCAACCCCGGGGATTACACGCTGGAGGTCACCGCCGGGGCCAACAATATCATGCGCCCCAACACCAAGACCCTGAAATTCAATGTGGCTCCGGTCATCAACGAGTTCACACTTGGCCAGAACGGTTCCACAATTTTTGCCAACCCAACGACAATTGCCGTTTCGGGCCCGGTTACGGCCCAGGCCGGGCTGAAATTCAGCTACGACTTTAATAATGATGGCAGTTTCGACATCGTTGATTCGACATTGCCCACGGCGACTTACAATTTTTTGACTCCCGGCAGCTTCACGGTGATGGCAAGGGTCACCGATGCCCTGGGCAGTGTGGCATCGCTCACAACCGATGTTATCGTTCAGCCAGCGGCACTTACGGCTGAAGCCCGTGGTTTTGAAATGATTGCCGGAGTGCCGGCAAGCCCGCTTTTAGCCACATTCCGAGATATTAATGCCAAAAATGATGTCAAACGTGTGGCGGCACGAATTAACTGGGGTGATGGCCAGACGACTACCGGCACGATCGTTTCGCTGGGCAACGACCGATTTGCCGTCTATGCCAACCGTACCTATTCCACGGCTGGCCAATACACTGCAAGTGTAAGAATTGAAAGCCAGTATGGGGCATCGGCCACAGTTCATCCGCCGACAGTGATGGTGCGGCAGGCTCCGCAGTTGGTCACCACATCGATTCAGGCAAGGGCTGGAACACTTTTTGATGGCGTGGTCGGCACATTCCAGCCAGTCACGGGTGTTTCGGTCATCGGGGCAATGGTTCAGTGGGGGGATGGGCAATCGTCGGAAGGGGCAATTGAAAGCGATGGTGCCAGTGGCTTCCGGGTCAGGGCTAAGCATAATTTTGCCAATGGCGGCAATTATGTGCCGACTGTGGCCCTGACGATTGTCGGTACAGGTGTATCGGCCGGCGGTTTTGGTCCGGCGGCACCGGGTGCCAGCGATATGCTGGGCATTTATCTTGACGATGTCGGAGCCACAGGCGGACAGGTCAGGGTGACCAACGATCCGATCATTACAACGGGTGTTGCAAACGCTGCCCCTGCTGCAGTTTACCAGACAGCCCGAACATCGGTCACTGACCCCAGTACGGGCACCGTGACCGATTTCAGCTATGTGCTGAGCGGTCTTGTACCAGATAAGAGTTATGACATTCGTCTGCATTTTGCTGACCCTGTTTCCAGGGCAGCGGGCGAGCGTGTTTTTGATGTCAACTCGGGTGATCTTCCAATACTTCGCGATTTTGACATCTATGCTGAAGCGGGCACTTTCAGCAAGGCTGTTGTCAAGCCGACGCTGATGCAAGCTGATGGCCTTGGCAGGATATCGTTCACATTCACTTCCAAAGTTGGTGAGGCGTTGGTCAGCGCCATTGAAGCACAACCTGTGGTTGAGAGTGAATCGGCAATTGCGACCGTTTATGACCCGTCAATCACTCTAAATATAGCAAGTAATATTGCCAGCCGCACAAGAACGGTGAGCGGCACAGTGGCCACCTTCAGCGTTACAAACACGATGGCAAGGGCCGATGAATTTGCCGGCACGATTTATTGGGGCGACGGCAATTCGACTCCGGCTGTGATCAGCGCAATCAGTGGCTCGCCCGGTAGTTTCTCGGTGAATGGCTCAAACCGCTACGCCGTTGGCGGCAATTATGACATCCGAGTTGAAGTGGCCTATAAACAGGGATTTGGTATCTCAGCGGGCCAGACCGTCACAACGAAGCGATTTGCCTCCGACCGATATTTTGACGCCGGCCTGGGCACAGACACAGAGAAGACGATTATCACCGCTTTTGTGAAAGACGAAGCGCCAGAATCCGTTTACGCCACGGTGCGTTATGGCGATATGACCTATACTGTGCCCGACCTGATTCCGAACACGGCCTATCGTGTTCGCCTGCATTTTGCCGAAACGCAGGTTAATTCGATTAATCAGCGTCTTTTTGACGTGAAGATTGGCGGGACGAAGATGCTCGAAAATTTTGATGTCTTCGCCTCTGCAGGTTCGCGGAATACGGCTGTGGCGAAGTCGTTTTTCACGAACTCAACTGCCGATGGTAAAATTGCCATTGAGTTTGATTCGGTGCAGGGCATGGCGATGGTCAGTGGCATTGAGATCACGCCAGCCGCCACGGCCACGGGCACAGCCACGGCCGCTGGTAATCTCAACAGCATTGTGCAGGCCCCGGCCAGTACGTCAGCGGGTCTTTTGCTTGATCCATTGGTGATCAACATATTGGACGAAAATAACCAGCTTGTTGACACTTCCGTCAATGTCAGTGTCACTCTCAACGGTGCTTCGTTCGCATCGGGCAGTGTAACAAGTGTCTTTGCCAGTGGTGGCATCGCCCGGTTTGACAATCTGCGAATCAACAAAGCCGGCGACTTTACGATTTCCGTCAGCTCTTTCGGTAACCAGACTACCACCACACCCACAATCACCATCGCTCCGGCGGTGGCATCGAAATTCATCATCGTTACGCCCCCGGAACGGGCCACAGCGGGTAACGCCATCCTGCCGCCGATCAAGTTTGCCATCACTGATGCTTTCGATAACCCGGTGATCAGCAATTCGCAGGTCACCCTCACACCGAACGGCCCCGGACCATTTACCGCCGGGCCATCGATCACCGTCAATGCCGTCAACGGACTGGCCACCTTCAGTGGTGTCACGCTGAACAAGGCCGGCACCTACACCATGACGGCCAGCTCAAGCCTTGGTGGCCTGACACCCATTACAACCCCCCCGATTGAAATTGCACCGGGCACGCCCGTCGATCTGGGTATCACTTCGCTACCAGTTTCGCTGAGCTCGGGCCTGGCCTTTGATACCACGGTTGAAGTGCAGGACACCTACGGAAATCGCACGCCCACCGATACGGAAATCACACTTGACATCACTGGCCCTGACGGCTTTTTGGTGAACCGCACACTGACCAGCTTTGCCGGGTCGGCAACGTTCACCAATGTTTATCCAACCGCACCCGGCAGTTATCTCTTCTCCTTCACCAGTGCAGGTCTTACAACTGCCACCCGAAACGTGAATGTGGTGCCCACGGTGCTGAGCGTCAACACGCTGACGGACGTAGTTTCTTCGACTGATGCCTTTCAAAGCCTGCGTGAAGCCCTGCAATTGGTCGATCTGGCCCCAATGGGGTCTGACATGACCGTCGCCTTCGACAGTTTGCTCACTGGGTCGATCACGCTGAATGCCTCTCTGGGCGGGCTGCCGGTGTTCGATATTCCAATGAACTTTGCCCAGCCGGCCCAAAGCATTCGCATCGATGGTTCGGCTATCGACGGCAGCCCGCTTTTGCAGATTGCCTCCACAGCCACAGTCACCATTCGTGGCATCACCATTTCTGGGGCCGACAACACCGGCGAGGGCGGTGCCATCCTGAACCAGGGCACGCTGCGGCTTGAGAATGTCACGCTGGCAGATAACAAGGCCGCTACCGGCGCTGGCTTGCAAAATGCGGCCGGGGCCACGGCCACGTTGCAAAACGTGACTTTCTCCAACAACTCCGCCACCACCGGCGCGGGCTTGCATAATGCGGCCGAAGCCACGGCTACACTTGTGAATGTGTCCATGGCCATCAATACGGCCAGAGTGCAGGGCGGGGGTATTTTCAACGCCGGCACACTGAACCTGACTCACGCGACTATCGCACGCAATCAGGCCAGCATCGGCGGCGGTGTGGCCAGCACGCCCTCAGCCACGACGACTCTGGCCAATTCGATTATCGCCGAAAATGTCGGCGGCGACATTGTCGGGGCCAACCCGACACCCTATGCCACAGCCACGCAGTTCGACGGCATTAACGATTACGTAACCCTGCCTTCCAACGGTCTTTCCGATTTTGCATCCGGCTTCACGATCGGCTTCTGGGCCAATCCGGCGTCGGCCACCAGTAACCGGTTTGTTGATATCGGCAACGGTACCGCCGTGGACAATATCGTGATACATCGCACTTCGTCTGAAAACGACCTGAGAGTCGTCGTATTCAACAACACGACACAATCTATCGCGGTCTTTTCTAATGTGATTCAGGATGGAGTTTGGCAGCATTTCTCAGTCACGTTGAACTCAAGCCGTCTTTTGACTCTCTACAAGAATGGCGTTTCGGTCGGCACGGCCACCTTCTCGGTTTTGCCACGCAATGTCATCCGAACCAGTAACTTAATCGGCGCCAGCAACTGGTCCGGCGAAACCCGTTATCGGGGAATGATGAACCACTTGGGTTTCTGGAACCGGGCGCTCACGGCGGCCGAGGTTTCCTCCTCGATGTCGTCGATCCCGACGATTGGTGCGTTGGGCTGCACGGCCTATTATTCGTTGGCCGACGAAATTCGCCCCGGTCTCACCGGCGCCTCACTTGTGAACAATGGTCGATACGTCACCTTGCCTTCCAACGGCTTTTCCGATTTCACCGGCGGCTTTTCGGCCAGCGTCTGGGTCAATCCTAACACCACGGGCACCAATTCCAAATTCTTCGATTTCGGCCGCGGCCAGAATCTCGACAATATCTTCTTCTCCCGCTCGGGAACCACGATCAACGCCCTGCTCGGTGTCGTCGTCAACGGCGTGTCTTCCACAGTCACGTTTAGCGGCGTGCTGGAACTCAACAAGTTTCAGCACTTCACCGTCACGATTAACGCCAGCCGCGAGGTTGTGCTTTACAAGAACGGCGTTTCGGTCGGCACGGGCACGATCACGGCGATGCCGGCCAACGTCACCCGAACGAGCAACTTCATCGGCCGCAGCAACTGGTCGAGCGATACCGCGATGTTGGGCGAGATGGGTGCCTTCAGCGTCTGGAACCGGGCCCTGAGCGAGCCAGAAGCCCAAAGCCTGATGACCACCGCCCCGGTTGCGTCAGCCACGGGCCTTATCGGCTATTGGCCGCTGAATGAAAACTCTGGCTTCACCGCCTTTGACCTCAGCACCAATTCCCGTAATGCCACCCACGTCTATGCCGTCAACAGCGGCACGGGCATCCAGTGGCTACGTCAACTTGCTCCTGGTGGAGTGGCCAGCGTGGTCAGCCTGGGCGGCAATATCATCGGCAATCCCGGTTCCACCATGAACCTTGGTGGGCTGACAACCATGATCGGCGTGACCGGCCTGGTCGCTTCTGACAAATCCAATGTCAACGCACGGCTCGCCCCGTTGGGTAATTACGGCGGCCTGACGCAAACCATGCCGCTGATGGCCGTACCGGTGCCCGTTAACACTATCAGCGGCTCGGCCGGCACTGTCACCGGGCTAGTCAATGCCTATGCCTTCGAGCAAAACGGGCTGGATGCCGCCAGCGGCATGGACGCCTCCTGGAATGTAGGAGACAACCGCCGTTGGGCCGTGGGCGTACAGGGCACGGCTCTGGACTTAAGCGGCGGCGATTTGTTCCAACTGCCCATGGACTTGATCACCTATCCGAAGTCGGGCACGTCCACTCAACCCGTCAGTGTCTCTACCTGGTTCCGCACCTCGGCCGATGGCATCATCCTCGGGCAGTACAACGCTGAAGGCTCGAACTCGTTGCCATGGCTTTACATCGGTACCGACGGACTGCTTTACGGCACGGCGACTGCAGGCCTGCAGGGCAATCTGATGACGACCAGCACAGTCCTACGCAGCTCCGCGGCCGTGAACGACGGACGCTGGCATCATGCCTCGCTGGTTTACGACGGCACCGCCCACAGGCTCTACCTCGACGGTCAGCAGGTCGACACCAAGAACGTGACTCAGCTCGGATTGAATACGGGAAGCCCGTTCCGATTTGCGCTTGGCTACGGTCTGGCCACCAATTACGTCGGTGCGCGAAGCGGTTTCTCTTACTTTACCGGCCAGATCGACGAGTTCGCCGTCTTCAACCGGGCCCTTTCCGCCGCCGAAGTGCAAGTATTGATGAAGACCCCGCTTCCTGTGGCACCGTCCGGGGCGATCAACGACATCGATGCCCGCCACACGGGTGTCGCCTTTGCCGCCGCCAACCCGAATTACGCGGCCACCGACCAGCGAGGCCTGCCACGACCTGCTCATTCCCCCGGCGCTGGTGCCTTCGCCAACCTGATCACAGCCCAGGCGGCCCCGATTTCACCGGTGAAGGATGCTCCGCTTAACAGCACACTGGCCGTTTTCGCCCATGCCGACACTGCAGCCAACCCGTCCCAGTTTGCGGCTGTTGTCGATTGGGGAGACGGTTCCACCCCAGATACGCTGACGACTACACCCACCGCGGCCGGTCGGATCGTCGCTGAAAACGGGATTTATCGGGTTATTGGCAATAAGGTTTACACTACCGAAGGGCTATTCGCCATCACGGTCACCATCAGCGATGGCCGGGGCAGCCAGGTTTTGGTAAGGCCTACGGAAGTCACCTCGGGCCTTGCTGGAAGCTGGTCGGGCAACGGCACGCCATTCGACGCAGTGACCCTCATGCCTGCAACATGCATGAATGGGGCCACCTATGGCCCCGGCATCCCCCTGACAGGCCGCACAGCTTTTGCCTTTAACGGCACAAATCAATATATGGATGCCGGCTCGGCCGCCTCGCAGGAACTGACGACTAAAGGCACCATTCAGGCCTGGATATATCCCACCGGCAATGGAGCGAATCCTGACGGCACCGGTGGCGTGATTCTGAGCAGGGCAGGGGAGTTCGAGCTGGCTCGGTTCGGCGATGGCTCCATCCGCTGGCTCCTGGCCAACGATTCGGCTGCCTTCGACACCCGCGCCCGCCAGGCTTATGAGGCTGACGGCAACGCGATCGACGCCATTTCGGGCAACTCGGCCACGTGGTCGGGCACGCCGGCCTATGCGGCCGGTCAGACGGCAGCGCAGGCCTTTTCGTTTGACGGCACAAACTACCTGACGCTGCATTCCACTGGTTTTGCCGATCTCAGTAAGGGATTTTCAACGAGTCTCTGGATTTATCCACAATCACTGAATTCCAACGAGCGATTCTTTGAATTGGGCAACGGCGACGGCAACGAGAATATTTCACTCTACAGGCAGTCGAACACCGATGACCTGACTTTCCTTGTTCGCAAGGGTGGCCAGGATCATATTCTCACCGTTCCTGATCTCATCGAGCAGGACACCTGGCAGCATTTTGCCGTGGTGATGCAGGCCGATGGATCCACCACAATTTTCAAGAATAATGTGCCAGTCGGTTATGGCAATCTGGTGGTGCCTGCAAATGTATCTCGCACTCAGAATTACCTGGCCTTCAGCTCGGGTAGTGAAGACCGGTTCCAGGGTCGAATGGATCAAATAGTCTTCTACGACCGTCGGATCACGGCCCCTGAGCTCGGGCTGATTTACACCAACGGCCTTTCCATGGCGACCAGCCGCTATGTCAATACCGGCTTCATCGCCCCGGCCGACACCTGGACACACCTGGCCCTGACCATTGACAACGGCTTGGTCAAAACCTATGCGAATGGCTCGCTGGTGCACACGCTTTCGGGCACCGGCCCGATCGGCGACTGGAACACGGCCAGCGACTCTCTGACGATCGGCGGCGTGGCAGGCTCATCACGCGGCTTTGCGGGCCGCATTGCCGATGTCTCGGTTCACAATGTGGTGCTCGACACTACGGCCATCAATCAAAGCGAACTGGCGAGAGGGGCAGCGTTGAATCTTTCCGCCGCTTATTCGTTCGAAAATAACATCAGTAATGCGGCGGGAACTCAAACATCTGGCACATTCGGCAGTATTTCCCAGGTCGTATTTACCAAGGGTGTTTCCGGGTCAGGCATGCGGTTCACTGGCTCTTCAAGTCAGCAGATCGACCTTGGCACGTCTCCGGCCATCACTGGCACGCAGTCATTTGCGATAGAAATATGGGTACGAACCACCAATAACCATGGCACGATCATCACTCAGAACAGCAGTTCGAACAATTCAGGCTACCAATTGGAAACAGACAGCACCGGTCGCATTAAATTCAGCCAACTATACTTTTCGTCTTTGGTGGGTAATCGTGACATCCGAGACGGCCGCTGGCACCACATCGTGGCCCAGCGGAATGAGTCAGGAATCATGGAAATGTTCATCGATGGCCAGCTTGAAGCGAGTGTGGCGATCGGCTCCGACAGCTTTAATGCGACCAAAGTTTATATTGGCCGAGACGTTCGAAACAACTTGAATCCCTTCAACGGCGACATAGACGAAGTGCGCATCTACCGCGGCACAGTGCTGAGCCCGGCCGAAATCGCCGCGAATTATCGCCTCTATGCCGGTTCCACAAGCAATCTGCTGGGCAACTGGAAGGCCGACGGCGACGCCGATGACGCCACCGGTGCCAATGCCCCGGCTATGCTGACAAACGTGACCTATGGCACGGGCCTGACGGGCCAGGCCTTCGTTTTTAATGGCACCAGCAGCTACGCCACACTCAGCCCCGACATCGGTAATTTCAAGCGTGCTGATTTTACCCTGAGCGCCTGGGTCAAAACGACCGCCGCGGCTGATACCGACTGGCGAGTGCTTTTCTCAAAACGAGCCACCAGCTCCACCGGCAGTATGTTTAATCTCTATGTTCGCAATGGACTGGTCCGGGGCGAGATCATGTCTGACACAAGTTCGTCAGACGCAATCAGCATTATCGGAACGCGAGCGATTAACGATGGCCAGTGGCACCACGTCGCCCTGGTGCGTCAGGGCAACAGCTTGTCGATCGTGGTCGATGGCCAGCTTGACGTCACCGATACCTCTTCGATTCCGGCTTATGTCTGGAACACCGAGCCGCTGAGACTCGGCTTTTACGATACAGCCCCGTCAACCCGCTATTTCAATGGCTCGATGGACAATATCGCCGTTTATGACCGGGCACTTGCCATTGACGAGCTACGCACGAATTACAACACCCGGCTGGAACTGGCCTCGCAGCAGACGACCGTGGCCGTCACTTCGCCGCTTTTGGTGAACACCACATCCGACGCCGCCAACCCCGGCACGGGTCTGCTCACGCTGCGCCAGGCCATCGCCCGGGCGGCTCTTACCGGCCAGAAGGTTAAGTTCGACCCGGCTCTGAACGGCCAGACGATCACGCTGACAAGCACGATCACGATGACCGGGGCGGTGACGATCGAAGGCCCCGGCGCGGCCAACCTGACGATCTCCGGCTCCGGTACGAGCCCGGTCACTTATGGTTTGATCTATGTGACAACCACGGGAAGCCTGAATGTCTCGGGCGTGACTTTCGCGAACGCGACCGGAAACTACACGGGGGGGATTTATACTGATGGCCGGGTAGTGATCACAGACACTGTTCTGAGAAACCTGACCGGGACCACAAACGGTGGGGCGATCATGGTCGCTTCCGCAACTGCCTCACTGGAAGTTTACCGCAGTGAGTTCCGCAACAACCGGGCCAACTCGACAACGACGACAGCGGGGTTCGGCGGCGGGGCCATCTGGGCAAAAGACGGCTCTTCCGTGCTGGTGGAATCGACCCTGTTCGACTCGAACAGTTCGCGATATCGCGCCGGTGCAATTTTTGCCGGTTCAGGCCTGCTGCGGGTGATCAACAGCACATTCAGGTCGAATTCCGCGGATGCATACCAGGGCGGTGTGATCTTCAACGATACATCGGGTGGTCATGTTGAGATTTCCGGTTCGATATTCACGACAAATACCGCGGTGATGGACGGTGGGGCACTTTTTGTGAGCAACGCCAGCCTGACCATCCGCGATAGCGTGTTTGATTCGAACCGCTCGACCACAAGAAGCGCCGGCGCGATTTACTCCACCAGTTCGATGGTGACCATCACTGGCAGCCGGTTTACGGGGAATTTTAACACCAATTCAGGTTACGCTGGTGGCGCGATCGTTTTTGGAGCAGTAACCGCATCGATCAGCGACACCGTGTTTCAAGGAAACTATTCCCAGGCAAGTGTTGGTGGTGCGATTTATTCAACCTCAAGCTCAAATATTTCTTTGACCCGCACCAGTTTCATCAATAACGAAGCAACTAGCACAGGTGCCGTTTACCATTCCGGCGGGAGTATAACGATCGTCGATTCAACTTTCGACGGTAACAAGGCCACCAATACGGGGACAGCGCTTTACAGCGGAAACTCGACAAGTGTAACGATCAGTGGTTCAACATTCTCGAATAACACTGACAGGAGTGGCAGCACGGGTAATCCATATGGGGCAGTCACCCTTTGGTCTGCCGATTCCACGACCATCACTAATACGACCATCTCGGGCAACAAGGCCGCCAATGGTGCCGGCATTTATCACAACGGCGGCACGCTGCGACTGCTTAACAGCACCGTCGCCTTCAATACTGCGACAAGTTTAGGCGGCGGTGTTTACACAAGTAATACAAGCGCTTCAACAGCGTTTAATATAGTCAATACGATCGTTGCCAGTAACACGGCACCGACGGGCCCAGATATTCGTAACGTCTACAATGTCGGTATTAACCAGGGCAACCTGATCAGCAATTGGACAAGCACTAGCGGCTTCAGCTCGACAAACAACCGGGTGAACGTGGCTGCGATGCTTAACCCGCTGGCCGATAACGGCGGGCTCACTCGCACGCACCTGCCGCAGCCCGGCAGCCCAGCGCTGAAGAATGCTGTGAGCAGCAACGCAGGCTATGCCTTGCCTGCAACCGACCAGCGTGGTTATGCCCGCACCATTGGCGGGTTCATGGATATTGGTGCGGTGCAGAACCAGGCGACATCGGGCTCGGCCGTGCGTGGTGTCCTGTCAGGCAGCACTGTCTGGTTCGATACCAATTTCAATGCTACGCTCGACGCAGGCGAGCCCAGCACCATCACGGCCGCCAATGGCAGCTACACGCTTGACGTGAACTCAACCCTTCTGGCAGCAGGTGGGCAATATGTGGTTGACGGCGGAACCGATATTTCAACTAACCTGCCGCATGTGGTGCCGCTCACGGCCCCGGCCAGCTATTCCACCGTCACGCCTTTTACCACCCTGACCAACGCGTTGGCCCGCACGCAGTCGTTAAGCGACTCGGCCGCCCAGGCCCGAGTGCGAAGCCTTCTGGGGATCGCATCGACTGTCCGTTTTAACAGCTATAACCCTATTGCCCAGATGCAGCGGCTTGACCCCAGGGCACCCGGTGTATTTCGGGCGGAGGTGATGCTGGATCAGTCGACGATATTTGTCGGAAGCCTTATTGATGGTGCTTCAGTCAGCCTGAACATCGCCCAGAGCGGCCTTCTGGCTTATGACACGCTGGCTGCCCGGATTGCTTCTGCCGGATCGTCCTTCAGCCTTAATAATTACAGCGATTTGCGCACATGGATCGCCACCACAGCTACAGCGGCTGGCTTGACTCTGACCAGCGACGTGATTGACGGTGCCGCCCAGATTCTGGACGCTCTGAACGATCAGGCTGCGGCACTGACGATCAATGAGCTGAACGACCTGATTCCGCTGGTTCAGGGCCAGATTGTGGGTGAAGGGGCTGCGGCAAGCCGAATCTTCCAGGTGGGTGCGGATTTGGCCACAATTGCATCGGCGCTAAGTACATTCACCGGTTCATCGCTGGTTTCGGCCACTTCGTTGGCCTCGATAGGAAACATCGTACCGGCGGCAGTTTTTGTGAAGGATGTTTCGCGAGACCTGCAGCCCAGCGGCACGATTGACTACAACTTCGAGGCGACACTGGTGTCTCTGCCACGAACCAGCCAGACGGTGACGGTGCAATATGCCACGGCTGATGGCTCGGCCAGCGTGGCAGCAAATGACTATCTGGCGACATCGGGCACACTGACATGGGCTCCGGCCGATTCGGCCACGAAGACGATCTCCGTGACAGTCAGTGGCAAGGCCACGGTGCAGCCGACCAAGCTCTTCAGCGTGGGCCTGACAGGCCCGACCAATGCAATGATATCGCGGTATGTGGCCACGGGTGCCATTGTGGCGCCAACTTATGTGACAACCGTAGGGCTGACAAGTACGGCGACCAGCGCATCGTTTGGCACGCCGGTGACATTCACTGCGAGTGTGACGAATGGCCTTGCATGTGCTCCCGTTATTTTCCGGGCCGGCACCGCTTATCTGGGCGAATCAACCATTAACGAGCAAGGCAAAGCCCTGCTCGAAAACATCAAGCTGCCGGTAGGCACTTACACTATCACGGCCGAGGCACAGAAGACTGACCTGACCGAAGCAAGTTCTTCGACAATTGCTTTGGTCGTGCCGAAGGCTTTGCCGACAATAAGCATTGCGGATCTGACATTTGATTATGACACCACAGAGAAACCGGTGGATGCTCGTGTCTATGGTGTGGATGGCGGCCAGATTGATATGGCGAGCATCACTTATCGACGCGGAACTGAGATTGTTGGTGTGCCCAGAGATGCCGGAGTTTATAGCGTCACCGCCAGCTATGGCGGCGGTGATTCATATGATGCCCTGACGTTGACGCGGACAATCACCATTCACAAGCGGGCTGTAAGTTTCGCCATTCAGCCTGTGATTGCTGATTACGATGGCCTGCCGCATCCTGTGACAGCCGAGATCTTTGCCTTCGACGGCTCTTCGCTGGGCCTTGCCACAGTCACTTACACGGGTGGCTCATCGGTGGTGCCGGCTGGTTCGGCACCGACCACAGGCGGCACTTACACGGCCACGGCAAGCTATGCTGGATCAACAAATTTTGCCGCCGGCTCGATAACTACAACCGTAAGGATTGATCGGGTGGCTCCTTCTGTCTCCATCCCGGCGATTTCCAAGATTTACGACGGCAATGCGTTGGCTGCGATAAGCCAGGTTTCAGGTGTGAATGGTGTGAGCCTGGGCTCGGCCACGGTAAGCTACACTTTTGACGGCCAGAGCACGGGCACACCGACAGAGGGTGGCATTTATGTATCAACAGCCACATTTGCAGGCGACGCAAACTATCTGCCCGCTTCGGTTTCAAGCTCGGTAACGATCTTTCAGGCCACGCCAACAATCACGGGCACGCCCGTGACGGCGACCTATGATGGCCAGCCAAGAGCTGCTTCGTTTACAGCCAGAGGGGTGAACGGCGAATTACTGGAACCGGTACTTGTCAATTACAGCAACGGATCGACACCTGTCAATGCAGGGAATTATAGAGCCGAGGGCAGTTTTCCCGGCAACCGGAATTATCTGGCGGTGAAGACGAGTTCAACCGTTACGATCAGTCAGGCCCAGGTAACGATCAATCTGGCTGGCCTATCGCAAGTTTACGACGCCACGGCGAAATCGGTATCAGCCAGGGTGCTGGGTGTGGCCGGAATTGATCTGGGTGATGCGGTGATCAGCTATAGCTCGGGCTCAGTGCCGGTCGATGCCGGCAGCTATACCGCGACGGCTTCTTACACGGGCGATGTGAATTATCTGCCCCGCACTGTCACTGCCCCGATCACCATCGCTAAAGCTACGCCAACAATCCTTGTAAGCCCAGTGACCGACACTTACGATGGCTTGCCGGTAACAATTACCGGCAGGGTTTATGGTGTGGGCGGGGTGGAAATTACCGATGCTGTTGCAAATTATGCGGCAGGATCAGCACCTGTGAATGCCGGAACGCACCTGGTGACCATGCAGTTTGCCGGTGATTTGAATTATCTGCCAGTCTCGGCCGGATCAACAATCACAATTACGAAATCAAGGCCTTCACTCGTCTTTGGCTCGCTGACAAAGACTTTTGACAATCAGCCTGTGAGTGTCGTATGCGAAGTGATTTCAGCCGATGGCCTGACCGTGCTGGGGCAGGCTTCTCTTATCTACAGTGGCGGAACTACGCCTGTAAATGCTGGCAATTATGTTGTAACTGCCAGCTTTGCAGGCGACATTAACCACCTGCCATTCAGCCTGCCGGGCGTGATCACAATTAATAAGTCAACGCCCACTTTTGAAGTCCCTGTATCTGTAATATTTGATGGCACAGCAAAACAGGCCATCGTGCCCGTCACGGGTGTGGGCGGTGAATCGCTGGGAACGGCCACTGTTACATATGCCAGTGGTGGTGCGCCAGTGAATGCCGGCACTCACCAGATAACAGCCAGCTTCAGTGGCAACCCGAATTATGAGCCGTCGACATCATCAGGTACATTTACGATTAACCGGCAGACGCCAACGATCCCTCTGACACCGCTGACAGTCACATTTTCAGGCGGCGTGCATGGGATGTCGGCCAGTTCCCAAAATTCAACCGGTCAGGCCCTTAGCCAGGCGACTATTATCTATTCTGATGCCAGCGGCCAGATTGTAAGCCAGGTGATTAACGCCGGGGTTTACACGGTGACGGCGACAGTGGGGGGATCTGACAACTATACGGATGCGACAGCCACCACAACGATCACGGTCAACAAGGCAGCCCCGAAGATCAACCTGCAAAGCTATGGTTTCATTTACAATGGTGCTGCAAAGCTGGCATTGGCACAGGTTACTGGTGTCGGTGGAGCGGATCTGGGTATGGCCACAATTTCTTATTCACTGAATGGTTCGCCGGTGGCCCAACCGATCGCAGTGGGCGAATATGTAGTGACAGCAACATATGTCGGTGATGCGAATTATCTGCCGGCTTCGGTAACTTCGTCATTGATTATTGGTGACCAGGTTGCTCCTGACCGAACGGCCCCGACGCTTCAGCTTTCCAACTCGACTATTGCCTACAATGGCGAGTCGCACCCGGTTTTAATCGATGCAATCGCTCAAAACGGCGCCAATCTTGGCCCGGCCTTTGTCACTTATCAGAAAGAGGGTAATGCAACCGGGGTTCCTGCCGAAGTGGGAACATACACCGTGACCGCCCAATATGACGAAAATTATTTCTATCTTGGAGCGACCGCAACAGCGACACTGACAATCACCAGGGCGACGCCGTCAATCAGGTTGGATAATCTGTCAACAGTTTTTGATGGAACCGAAAGGGTTCCAATCGCCAGAGTAGTTGGTTTGAATGGTGTGGAAGTGACCGACGCGGATGTCGAGTGGGCTGCCGGTTCGGCACCGGTCAATCCGGGGTCTTATTCATTTACGGCCTCTTTTCCGGGCGACATTAATTACAGCTCTGCCCAGACAACGGGCACCCTGACAATCACCAAACTTCACCCGATTATTGATCTGGATTCGGTCACGCGAGACTTCAACGGCAGCCCCGTCGCGTTGTCGGCACCGGTTTATGCGCAGGATGGCTTCACCCAGCTTGGACATGCAACAATTTCCTATAACACGTCCGATGGCCAGCCTCCTGTCAATCCGGGCTACTATCTGGCAACGGCCAGTTTTGCCGAAACAGTCAGCTATGCTGCCAATTCGGTTCAGGTTTCAATACTGATCAATCCCTCGGCGAGCACAACCGGTCTCAAAACTCCGGTGATGACATTAAGCCCCATTTCCGCCGTCTATAATGGCAATGCCCAGGCGGCGACAGCACCTGTTTATGGTGTCGGTGGATTGCTGCTGGGCTATGCAAGCATTACTTACTCCGGCGGATCTGTCCCAGTAAATGCCGGTAATTATACTTATACGGCAACATTTGTCGGCGACACTGAATATTCTGGTATTTCGGCAAGTTCGACTATCACAATTAGCCGTGCCCCGGTTTCCATCAACCTGGAAGACATCTCAATTGCCTATTCCGCAACAGCACAGTCTGTTTCAACAAGAGTTACAGGCGAAATGGGTGTAGACCTCGGCATGGCAACGATCTCATACTCCAGGGGTGGCCTGCCAGTATCAAATCCGATAGAAGTAGGTACTTATCTCGTCAGAGCCAGTTTTGCTGGCAACATGAATTACCAGCCTGTTGAGGTGACTGCTAATCTGGAGATTAGAAAAGCAACACCCACAATCTCTGTCAATTCCTTGACGATACCTTACACCGGTATTTCTCAGGAGGTCACTGGCCAGGTGATTGGTCTTGGTGGTGTTTCGCTTGGTACACCCTCGATTACTTACGGTCAATCAGGCAGCAACACACCTCCGGTTTTGTCCGGCACTTACAGCGTTCGGGCCTATTGGCCTGGCAACGAAAATTATGAGCCTGCCGAGGCAACCGGATCAGTCAGGATTCTGCAGGTTCCTCCTGGAAATAAACCAGTAACACTTTCGTTGGAGCCACTAACTGTAACCTACAACGGTCAGCCGCAAACGACGACTGCAATGGTTCGCGACTTGCAAACCAATGCCATTATCGAACCGGCAACAATAGACTATAGCAGCGGCGATGCCCCTGTTCTGCCTGGTATTTACACTGTCACGGCCATTTATGGTGGCGATGAAAATTATGCACCGAAGGTTGTAACAACAACTCTGACAATCGATAAAATTCAGCCGACGATTGTCGTAAATGGATTCCAGACCACCTATAGCGGCGCGGCTCAATCCATCAGTGCAAAAGTCTTTGACATCGATGGTGTTGAGCTTGGCGATGCTCAGATAAGCTATTCCAGCGGCACAGATCCGGTCAGGGCCGGTGTTTATACTGTTTATGCAACCTATCCCGGAGATTCGATCTATGCGACCAGAACTGTCGAGACCACCATCACCATTAACAAGGCTGCGGCGACTGTCAGCACCAGCCCTGTTTCAGGCATTTACAATGGTCAGGCTTATACCACAGGCGGTGCAGTTTATGGCTTGAACGGTGTTCAGATCGCTTCGGCCACGATGAGCTATACCGGTGGGTCTGATCCCGTCAATGCCGGCAGCTATACCGCCACCGCCAGCTTTGCCGGTAATGACGACTATCTGCCCGCCACGGCCACCACAACCGTCACAATCTCAAAAGCCACGCCCACTGTGCAGATTAATCCGGTTGTCGTGCCTTATTCAGGCCGTGCGATCAAAACGCCAGTTTCAACCGTTTCAGGTGTCAATGGTGAAGATCTCGGCGCAGCCACGATTTCTTATTCAACCGGATCGGCACCAATCGAAGTCGGTACTTACACTGCCACGGCCACTTTCCCGGGCAACCAGAATTACGAGATCGCACAGGCGTCAACCAGCGTCACCATCTATGCCGTTTCGGCCACCACGCTCAGTCTCAGCGGCTCGGGTGTCAGTTATGGGACCAATGGTCAGGTCACGCTGAAGGTGGAATCGGCCGATGGCACGCCAACAGGTGTGGCCAGCATTACCATTAACGGCGGATCGCTCATCACTGCCACTCTTGTCAATGGCTCGGCCAATATCACCCTGCCCATACTGCATGCCGGAAATTATACGATCGTCGGAGATTTCGAGGCCCAGGGCCTCTTCGGCACCAGCACAGCCACAATGACTTACAGCGTCACACCGGCCGCCATCACC
>JBEITT010000054.1:0-33934 GCA_040374745.1 Planctomycetaceae bacterium
CACAAAGCCTCAATCCGGGCCCGAATCGGCCTGGTGTCATCCTTGAGCACTTGTCGCAGATGGACGCGCCCATGCTCGGTCGAGGCTGATTTTCTCGCCGCAGCCCGGCGCACCACAATATCGGCATCAGCCAAATGCAATTCCGGCTGATTGCCCGATTCCATTTCCTTGAATTTCAATTGCCGCGGGTTGCCGGCGGGTGCATTCTTGGCCTGAATCTTCCAGATACGCCCCTTGCCATGAATGGTGTAATCGCGCAGCACCCAGTCGGTCAGGTAAATCGCTCCATCGGGCCCCACAGCCACACCCACCGGCCTGAAATTCGCCCCGCCCACAATCATCGGCTTCAGGCGGCTTTGCAGCCCGGCCCCGCGTGGCTGAAGCTCAAAAAGGTCAAGCCGGTGGTCGCCCCAGCTCGTCGCCAGCAGCTTGCCGCGATATTCCGCCGGCAATGATGCTCCCTCATAAGCCACCACCCCCGACGGTGCTTCACCCGTGCCGGCCGTCATTGGCAGGGTGTCGTCAATCTCGCCATTCCAGGCCGAAAACGGGTGAGTGCCGCGCCGGCCATTCCGAAACCGATAGCCATAATCGCCGTCCGGCACAATATGAATCAGCCGGCAGGGCGGGCGACTGTCAGGGTCGTTATCCACCGTAAAAAGCCGGCCAAAAGCGTCGAAGCCCGAGGCAAACGGGTTCCAGAAGCCAGTCGCTATCTGCTTCAGCCCTGATCCATCAAGCCGGAAGCGATAAACATTGCCCCCCTCGCCACCACCGACAAGCGTCTCATTATCTGAACCCACCAGCCGGTAATCTTCACCCAGGTTTTCGCCCAGACCAATATAAAGGTTATCCAGCGCATCAATCGCCAGCCCGGCCAGGCCGTTGTGCGGGTAATCGCCCCTGGTGTCAAGTGTCAGAATGGTTTTGCGCCGTTCGGGCTTCAGGTCGCCGTTATCATCTTCCAGCAAAATCACCTCGCGGCGCGTGGCCACAAAAATCTTGCCACCCGGCCGCACCAGCACGCTCATGGCATATTTAAAGCCATTGGCAAATGTCGTCTGCTTCTCGGCCCGGCCATCGCCGTCGGCATCTTCAAAAACCAGCAGCCGGTCCGAGCCATGCCCCTTGTAATTCTCGGGCCGGAAGTGCGTGTTCGATTCAATCGCCCAGACGCGGCCGGTGTCGTCGATCTCAAGCCCGGTGGGCGTGACAATCTGCGGCTGTTCGGCATAAAGCGTGATGGCAAGGCGGTCGTCAAGGCTTCGCGGCTTCTCGCCCCGCTCTTCGGCAGCACGCGTTACCGAAATCTCATCCTGAGCCTGAACTGTGCCCAGTGGCAGCAGAAAAAGGCTGCAAAACAGGGCCTTGATCGGGTTAGGTCGGAACTGGAACATGGCGGTGAATGGCATGGCTTGAATTTTCCAAAGTCAGGGTGATTCGCTTTTCGCTGATTATCTACTTAGAATCTACTGGCGGGCCGGGGTCAAGACGGAAGACCCGGAAATAGCTTGCAGGATTGCCGGGAAGGGGTAGAAAATGCGACCCATGTCACTGAATGAAAACGGCCGCATTATTGCGATTGGCGACATTCACGGTTGCTCGCTGGCCCTTGAGGCGATCATCGAAGCGATTGACCCGACCGAAGACGACGCCATTATCACGCTTGGCGATTATGTTGATCGCGGCCCCGACACGCCCGGCGTGCTCAACCGCCTGATCGCCCTGCGGCGGCATTGCCGGCTCTATCCGCTGCTGGGCAATCACGACCAGATCATGATGGCCGCCGTGCTGGGGCAGGTTGAGCCCCGGCTCTGGATGCAGATGGACGGCGACAAGACGGTGGAAGCCTATGGATCGATCCGCGATATTCCGCCCGAACATATGGATTTTCTCGCCTCGTGCGAGCTTTGCCTTGAGACCGACACCCACATTTTCATGCATGCCTGCTATGAGCCACGCCTGCCGCTGGAAAAGCAGACGATTGAGACCCTGCTTTGGACGGGCCTGCGCGACCACATTCCCGGGCCACATTATTCCGGCAAAAAAGCGATTGTGGGCCACACTTCGCAGAAAAACGGCAAAATTCTCGATGCCGGGCATATTGTCTGCATTGATACCTATTGCTGCGGCGGCAAGTGGCTCACGGCGATGGATGTCAAAACAGGCGAAGTCTGGCAGACCGATCGTAAAGGTAATCTCAGGCCAAAATCATAATGCAATTGCATTTCAAATGAAATAAAACCCCGGGCTGCTGAAATAACCCGGGGCGAAAATGCAATTTCATTTCTTCCAGAATTTATCGGCGAATTTGATAAACTGGTCCCAGTCATAGGCCGTCACATCGTGCTTGCCGGGGCGAATGTGGTAGCCAATCCGGCCCATCACCGGCTCTGAAATGCCAGGCATTTCCTTGGCCGGCATGCCATCGCCCGTTAGTAGCCGATAAACCGGGTCGGCCCCCAGCCCGCCCAGAAATTCGCCCCTGGGGTCGGCCCAGGTGTCTTCCTGCGCGCTGGCAATATAAACCGGCCGGGGCGCAACCAGAGATACAATCGAATGTGCATCAAATGGCAATTGATTTTCATTTTGATTGTATTTCCGGAAATTCAGCGCAAACCAGTGCGGAAAGGCTGTATTGATGCGAAAAACGGTCTCGCCGAATTCGCGTCGCTCAATTGCTGCACCACCACAGCCGGAATTATTGACATAAGCAATCGAAAATCGCGGGTCGGTGGCCGCCGCCCACAGCGATGTCTTGCCCAGCCGCGAGTGGCCAATCACGCCAATTTTTGTGGCGTCAATTTCGGCGCTGGTTTCCAAAAAATCAAGAATCCGGCTCAGGCCCCAGGCCCAGCCTGAAATCGAGCCCCATTCATCAGCCGCCCGCCCTTTGGCATCTGTCGAACGAAAAAGGCTGTGCACACCATTGTTGAATCCGTCGTCAAAATCAGGGTCGAGGTCGCCGTAATAGGCCGTGACCAGGCCATAACCATGGTCAATGATTTTCTCCACCTGCCAGCGGCTGGCCTCGCTGCCGCGAGATTTTTCGGTCGCGCGGTTATTCACCATGCCTGATTTGTCGTTATTACGAATCCACGATTTTGTAATCGGGATATCATTTTCATCTGTCACGGCCTGATTGCCATTGAAATTCAGGCCGAGAAATGCCGGCACCTTGCCGCTGGCATTCTTGGGCGTGTAGATCAGCACATCAACGGGCAAATCCTTGCCGTCTCGCTGAAAATGCAGTGTCACCAGCGTGCGCTTCGCCTTGCCGCCCAGGGCATCGGTTTTGACACCCGGCGCATCGGCCTTGATCGTCACCTTGCCGGCAGGCATGCGGCCAAACATTTCACGCGTGATCGTCTCAAGCAGTTCCGCGCGGCGGGCGGGCCAGGCATCGGCCGATGTGACCTTCCGGCCATCGCTGAACTGCAAAGGGTCGGGCAGCGTGTAGGGCTTGATTTTTGATTCGTCGTAATTGGCGGGCGGAATTTTTGATAGATCCTGCGCCAGGGCCGGTGCGGCCAGCAAAAGGGCCGGCAGAAGTGAGCGAATGAGATTCATGATGAAGTCCGCAGTTCGGGGAGAGTGTTTCAAAGCCGGTAGGTGGATAGTATCAGGCATTTCATATTAATCGTCGTTGCCAGGCAACTCAAGAAAGTGATATTTCCTTCAAATTTTTCCTGAAAAAGTGTGGCACACCGTTTCGGAATTGCAGATAATTTAACAAAATCCTGCCTCTCGCCTGATTCCGACACCTGATTGTCTGACAAATATCCGACTGATCAAAAAAAACGGAGATAATCTCATGAACAAGCCAATGCATCGTCGCGATGCGCTGAAAGCCACGGCCGGTGCCGGCCTGCTCTTCGCCGTGGGCGGCACAAAAAGCTCGGGCCGTGTGATTGGTGCCAACGACACCGTTCGTGTGGCTGTGGCCGGCGTGAATGGCCGTGGCTCGGCTCATGTGGGCGGCTTTTCCGAGCTGAATAACGTGGCAGTGACCACGCTGATCGACCCCGATTCACGCACGTTCGGCAAATACACCAAGCTGCTGACCGCCAAAAACGGCCATGCGCCCAATCATGTGGCTGATGCCCGCAAGGCACTGGAAGATAAAAATATCGACGTCATCTCCATCGCCACGCCGAACCACTGGCACTCGCTGCTGACAATCTGGGGCTGCCAGGCCGGCAAAGACGTTTATGTCGAAAAACCAATGAGCCACAACGTGGCCGAAGGCAAAATGGCTGTGGAAGCTGCCCGCAAATACAATCGCGTGGTGCAGCACGGCACGCAGGGCCGCAGCATTCAGGCCTGGGCTGATACACTGGCCCTGATTGAAAGCGGCAAGCTGGGCAAAGTGCTGGTTTCTCGCGGCCTGTGCTATAAGCCACGGCCATCGATCGGCATGAAGCCTGTGACCGATGTGCCGAAGGAAGTGAATTTTGACATTTGGCTGGGGCCCGCGCCCACCCAGCCCCACCATGCCAACCTGGTGCATTACAACTGGCACTGGTTCTGGGATTTCGGCAATGGCGACATCGGCAACCAGGGCGTTCACCAGATGGACGTTGCCCGCTGGATGATTCCAGGTGCCACGCTGCCCAATTCGGTTGTGAGCGTCGGCGGCCGGTTCGGCTATAAGGATCAGGGCCAGACAGCCAATACGCAAATTACCGTGATGGATTTCGGCGGGCCGCTTCTGACATTTGAAGTGCGCGGCCTGAAGACCGACGAATACATGGGCGAGAAGGTCGGCAACATCATCCATCTGGAAGGTGGCACGATCATTGGCGGCACGAAGTGGATTCCCAAGGGGGAATCCAAGCCGATTCCGATGCCGAAAGACGTCAAGGGCAAGCGCGGCCCCGGCGGCAGCAACCACTTCGCCAACTTTATCGACGCCGTTCGCACGCGGAAGAACGACCAGCTGAACGCCGACATTCTGGAAGGCCACTATTCCAGCGCCTGCTGCCATCTGGCCAATATCAGCTATCGGCTGGGCAAGCCGGTGGAATTCTCGGCCAACAGCTCGCCTTTCGGCAGCGTGGCCGACGGCAACGAAAGCTTCGTACGAATGAAGGACCACCTCAAAGACGGCAACGCCGTTTCGCTGGAAGGCCTGAGCTACATCCTTGGCCCGACACTGAAATTCAACGGCAAGACCGAGAAATTTGTCGATGCCCCCGAGGCCGATGCCCTGCTCTCGCGTGCCTCGCGGCAGCCCTATGCCGTGCCAACCACGCTGGCAGCCCTGTAATAAATCATTTGTGGGTTAGAACGAGTCAATCCCCGGCCCCGGTGGCGTTTGCCTGCCGGGGTTATTTTTTCCTGTTGCTGCCGGGCTTTTTCATTGGTGGTAATTCTCGCATATTTAATTTCTCCTGATCAGCGTCTGTCGGTTCTTGATTATCACGCAGTCGATAAGCCATTAATCGGGCTTCTTCCCACTGATCGTTCTGAGCAACCCTGATAATTTCCTGAAACACTTGAAATTCTTTTTTGCTTATCAGGATATTTTTTTTGAGATCCTCTAAATCCTGACTGATTGTTGAAATTATTTTCGGGTCCTGTGCTGAAATGGCCGTGCATAATCTGAGAATCAGATCACGATTTTGTGGCTCTATCTGTATTTCGCCACACCCCAGCATGGTGATTGAAAGCAGCAGGGCAAGTTTCAGGCCACGTCGGGGTTGATTCAATTTAGAATGACTCACCTGAGATAACCTCCTTGCCGCGAATCGTGGCCAGTGCCGCCCAGACTCTCTGATTAATCGTCTCTTTGATAAATCTCACGCTGCCATCGCCCAGAATGATATTTGCGCCACCCGGGTGTTCGGAATACATCTGATTCACATGACTGAGTCGCGAATTAGGCGGATGAATGACTTCATGTTCGTCGGCGGCGGGCCCCGTGTGGCTCAACACAAACGATGCTGCATAATCACATGGTGAAAATGGAAAACGAAATGTCGGGCAAACCACAGAACCCGGAACAACGCCAAACCATGTTTTATTACTGAGCAAAGGCGTGTGTTCGCCGATCATCATCGTCTGGCTGAGCCCGTCTGTGATAGACGCAATTGGCACAAAAGAATTTCTGAAAAACGGCCCGTCGGCAATCGAACGATGGTCAAATGTTTGATAGTGCCACGGTTCTTCATTGCCGGCATTCAGAACATAATGAGCGCTGGGCACCCTGGCGAGCTGTTTTTTTTGTTGATCCATGACATTCACAGTTCGCGAAAGATCGCTCACAGATGCACAGAAAAAAACATTCAGCGATACCACCGCCATCGTCTGATTGGCCGGCGAATAGCAGGGAAGATTGAAGTTGAGGCCTGCATAAAGCGATCCCTGTTCGAGAAACGGAAGAATGGCTACCCCGTAGGCCCAACCCGGCCCCGCATCCAGCGAGTTTGAATCCATCGGCGCATTTTGTGGTGATCCTGTAATATCTGTCACATAACCTGCAGGTAAACAATGGTTGTCAGACGCATATCCTGCCAGCGCCAAGCCAATCTGCTTCATATTATTAACGCATTGGGTTCGTCTTGCGGCCTCACGTGCAGCTTGCACCGCCGGAAGTAAAAGGGCAATCAGCATGCTGATTATCGCAATAACCACCAAGAGTTCAATCAGCGTGAATGCCCACTTCGGCCGACATTTCATCTCTTCTGAAGTTATCATTTGCCTCATCCGAATTTGAGAGACTCAAATCATTTTAATTGGTTTCCAATACTTATAATATATTTAATAAAATTTTAATTTTTAGTCAATCAAAATAATTTATGGAAGCGCACAAAAATAGCTTGGCCCTGCCAAAAGCTGGCTCAGTTACCTATCCTGGGGAAAACTCTGGCCCATTACCTGGCTGGTAAAATTCCCATGGAATTCAGCCGAAATCGAAACACCTGGTCAACGGCTGTTACACAAAGGCCTGAGCCATCCGTTCCGCACCAGGCCAGGTTTGAAGGCCGCTTGGGTGTGGCAATAATGCCCAGAAACTGGCCATCAGCCTCATAAACCCAGATGCCGCCCAGCACGGCGATATAAAGCCGGCCGGCCTTGTCAACCTTCATGCCGTCAGGGCCGCCGGGGCCATCGGTATCAAACTTCGCAAAAATTCGACTGCTGCAAGGCGTGATTTCTCCTGCTTTTGTCAGATCAAAGGCTCGCAGATGATAGCGAAACGTATCGCAGACATATAGCGTTTGCTCTTCGGGCGAAAGGGCCAGCCCGTTGGGCCGCTCAAAGTCGTCGGCCAGAAGTCTGGGCTCTTGCCAGCCCGGCCTGAAGGCATAAACACCCTGAAAATGCAGGCTCCGGTCTTCAGGCTGCACGCCATAGGGCGGGTCGGTGAAGATGATCAGCCCGTCAGACCGCATGATAATATCGTTCGGGCTATTAAGCCGGGCCCCGTGCCAGGTTTCAATCTCGGTGCGCACATCAGTCCCGTCAGGCTTCATGCTCGAAACGCGGCGGCCATTCTGCTCGCACAGCCAGATTCGCCCATCCGGGCCCCACGTCTGACCATTGCCGGCATTCGTATTTTCACGAAGCAGCTTCAGGCCTGCTGCGTCGGACCACTGCCAGGTTCGGTCAGACTTCAGATCCTGAAAAATCAGCGACCCGTCGGCCAGTTCCAGCGGCCCCTCGGTGAAGACAAACCCATCGGCCAGCAGTTCCCGGCTGGAATTGGCGATAAGTTGGCCGACACCCTGGTCGCGCATCAACGTCACGGGCTCGTGGCGAATGATCATGAAAAACCCTGGAACGAAAGAGACAATGACTTACGGGTTGTTCGACTGCGAAACAACGCTGGCCCGGGCCTTGCACACAGCGTCGCACAGGGCATGCACCATGGGGTCAACCACTGAATACCAGACCCGCGTGCCTTCCTTGCGACGCCCCAACAGGCCACCTTTCAGCATGATCGCGAGATGCTTTGATACATTCGCCTGGCTTTGCCCGGTCGCTTCGACAATCGCATTGACCGTCTGCGGACCCGTCATCAGCGACCTCAGGATCTTCAGCCTCGTTTCATCGCCCATCATCTGAAAAACCTGGGCCATGTGCTTGACCATCGCGTCGTCAGGCAATAATTTCGATGCAGTTGACATTATAACCCGTTGGTTATATAGTTAATCGTGTATATGCTTGGCGGTGAGGCATAGAATGTGACAGATTTATGAATGATCGACAAATTCCTGACAAAGGTCAAGAGAATACTGGTGAAGTCATCGGTCAACCGGTTGCTGATCGGTTTCAGACAGCGCTGATTGCCGCTGGACTTGTCATTTATATTGCTGCCAGTGCCTGGGGCATGACCAGGGCGGGTTTTCGGCCCTGTTCGGCAGGCGAGTGCATTATATCGCCACACTATGCACCTTCGGGCATGACTGATAGTATGATTTTATCTAAGCGCACGGGCGAAGTAATCAAGAATTGATCTGGAGAATCTGAAATGAGTGCGACAATTGTTGCTGAAACAATCACAGCGGAAGAATTGTCGAACCTGATCAAGTCAGGCGAGAAAATTGACCTGATTGACGTGAGAACTCCCGCCGAATTTCGCGAAATTCATGCCGAGCCGGCGAAATTGCTGCCACTTGACAAACTCTCTGCCGAATCGCTCAAGTCACTGCGAACCACAGCCCCCGATCAGCCGGTTTATGTGATCTGCAAGTCAGGCAATCGGGGTCGCCAGGCCTGCGATAAGTTACGGGCCGCCGGCGTGAGTGTGGTGAATGTGGAAGGCGGCACCACGGCCTGGGCTGCGGCGGGCCTGCCCGTGGTTCGCGGCAAAAAAACAATCAGCCTTGAGCGGCAGGTGCGCATTGTGGCCGGGTCGATGGTCTTCGCCGGCACGTTGGCAGGTGCCTTTGCGAACCCGCTGTTCCTGATCATCCCCGGCTTCGTCGGTGCGGGGCTTGTTTTCGCCGGCGTGACCGACACCTGTGGCATGGCGATGATGCTGGCCAAAATGCCTTGGAATCAGGCTGGTGGGGCAAGCTGCCAGGCTTAACTGCAATCAATTGTAAAATCTTCAGTTGAAATCGCCGGGCTTCGACAGCCCGGCATTTTTATTTCAATTTAAATTTTATTTTGAAGATCTCGGAGCCGCCGGGCCACATCCTTGTAGGTGTAATCGTTAGCGGCCACTTCGTTGTAATGCTCTTCAGCCATTTGCAATTGCCCCTGGCGTTCGGCCAGCGTGCCCAGGCGATAATGCAATTCATTAAACGTGGCAGTATCTTCTGCAGAAATGGCCTTCAGGGCATCGTTGAAACTGCGCTCAGCCAGCTTTGCCGAACCGACTTTCTCAAAGCATTTGCCAATTTCGGTTAAGGCCCGCACCTTCCAGTCAGGGGCATTTCTCGCCTGCTGAAAAGCCGCGATGGCTTCATCGACCCGGCCGTCACTGACAAGTGCCTGACCCAGCCGAAATTGGCTCTCGGCATCGGCCTGGTTCAGTTGGATACGAGCCTGAAATTCACCAATTTCAAACTCGGTGCGGCGCTTGGTCACATCGGCCCGCTTGGCAATGGCAGCGGCATCATCGGGATGCGTTTCAATATAAGTATCCATCGCCGCCAGGGCACGCGTCATTCGCTCAATGCGTGTATTGGCATAAATCTGACGAAGGTAGTGGTCCTTCGGGTTCTTTTTATAACAGGCCGATAAAACCTTGTCGGCTTCGTCCCAGCGGTTGGCGGCCTTGTGAAGGTCGGCAAGCTCCATGGCCACATGAATATCGCCATTATCGGACTCGTGGCTCGCCCTGAGCTGCTCCTCTCGCGAAAGTTTTACAGCCGGTTGATGTTCCGCCGAAGTCGGCTCTGCCGTGCCAGGCGATTGGCTCACGCGCACTTCATCGCCTGAGTTTGCAGAAGCCTGGGCTGGCTGTGCTGCCCCAGCCGTTGCAACTTTGCCCTGCGTCTTCAGCCCGCTGGATTTGGCCATCATCTGATTGGCCGAGAGGCGATTGATCATCGAGCCGACATCCTGGTCGGTCGGGTCAAGTGCTTTCACACGTTCCAGGCAGCCAATCGCGGACGCCCATTTGCCCACGGCTTCATAAACTCGGGCCAGAAGCCGGATAAAATCGACATTGTCGCCCGCCTCATCGGCAACCGTCAGCAGGGCCCACTCGGCCAGGTCAGCCGCCTGAAGTTCCAGCGCCGCTTCGGCAAAATCCATCGACGTGCCGACATCCCATGGGTTCAGCAGAAAGGCGTCTTCACAATGTTCAATGGTGCGCAACCAGTTTCCGCCGTTTTTGGCCACCTTGATCTGGGCCCGCACCGGCTGAAGGCGTGTTTTGGCCATGAAGCCGACCTTGGCCGGATCATTCTCATATTTCAGCCGCTGGGCAGCCCGAAGCCCCTGACGAAACTGCAGGCTTGTCGGGACCGTCTTGCACGCATCGCCCAGCATCTGAAAGGCGTATTCAAAATTACGCTTCTGGGCGGCGTCGAGACCGGTTTCGTAATAAGCCTTGGCTCGCTGCAGTTTTTTGGGGTCGATTTCGCTGGACATCGAGGTCAAAATCCCGGGCCTGAGATTTCCTGTTCCGGATCGATCCGGAAAGAAAAAATGCTCCTCGCATTCTAACCTGTCTCAGGCCAGAGGTTAAGGCCACTCAGCGAACGAAGTAATAATAACCGCCCGGCGCCGGCACCATCATCATGCGGTTTTTCATATGATGACCGCCAAAACCATGACCATAGGGCATGACCGGAACCATCGTTGGCTGATACGGATAGGGGTTTGGATTCACCGGCAAAGTGGTGGGCTGGGTTGTGGGCTGCGGCCGCGGAGCTTCGGCGGCCAGTTGCGTGGCCCAGGCCCGGGCCTCGGTTCTTTCGGCATCGGAAAGTGGACTGCCCAGAATCGTTTCAAGGGCCTTCACCACCTGGTCAAGTATCGCTGTATCAAGACCGAATCCACCCGTAAAAAGACTGATAAACGACTGCACCCGAAGCCAGGCTCGCACAATCTCGAAGACCTTCTCTTTGAATTTCGCAAGCCGCGGGTTTGCCGGTGGTGTGGTTGTATCTGTATTAGTCGGGTTAGGTGGCGGTGCAGTTCCATCAACCAGCGGCTGGGAATAGCGACTGACATACTGGTTAAACATCAGTTGCGATGGTTTATCAAGGTTTTCCACCGATTTAATTTCATTTTTGTCTGATGTCAGCAAATGCGTTTGCACATACTTCAGCGCATCGGCGGCCAGGCGTTTTTTACGCGTTGCTTTGTCCTCGCCCCGAATTCCATTATCGGTTGAATTGTTATAAAGCTCGTTCTGTTTGGTGAGGTAAGTTTTAAAACCTTCAAGAAAATCAGCCTGAAGACAAAATTGACACTCAGAGTCCGCTGGTGTATTGATATTGCCTGACTGTATCTGGGTAACAATTTCATTAAGTCTTGGCGCTTTGGCCTTGGTCCACTGCTCGGCAAATGCTTTTTTATCAGCGTCCGTTTTGATTACTAATTTGTATTGACTTGAGTAAGTTGCAATCTCACGTAGGAAAATTTGTTCAAGGTTTGATTTTATCTGACTGGCCTGTTCTTCGGCAGTTTTTTTGTCGAATCCGCCAGTCGTCATGGGCTTGCCGTCCGGGTAATAATGTTCACGCCCCTTGATGATCAACTGAAACAATCCCGGGGAGTCCTTCAGCGGATCAATGTCAGTAACTTTTGATACCAGGTCGGCCGTTGTATTTTCAGCCGCTGCGCCATTACTTCCACCAGCCGAGGCATTCGGCATGGGTGCCACACCGGCCGATAATGCAGCATTGAAATTCGCTTCAAGCCCATCAAGATACTTACCGGCGGCATCTTCAAATTGCGTCTGGGTAAAATTGTCGTCGTTAAAAGCCTTCGTTAATTCAGCATCCTGACCAAGCGCAAAAGTTAGTTCCGAAGCACGTATCAGCATCTGGCTGGCCTGCTGCAGCTTCTCAGATTGCGAAAGTGTCTGGGCCGATTTCAGGTCTGTCAGGCAATTTTGAATGGTTTTTGAAAGCAGATTGCTGTAAGCACTGGTTTTCGCAGGCTTCAAATCAGCCGCCGATGCCACCATGCTGAGAAACAGAAATCCCAGCCCGACAAGCAGCGAAGAATGACGTTTTGGCATATTCATCTTTCGGCGACTTTCTTTGATCCCAATTATTTGTCCATACTTACTCACCATCAATCTTCTACAGATTACCTATTTTGACACTACTTGTCAAACTCTGGCCTGTAGGGATTTCATTAAAACCAGTTGCCAGATCGACTCTGACAGTCTGCTCAGACAGCTTCAACCGACGGCACGAACCGGAAAATGGCCCGTGAATCGCTTGAAACCGAGCTGGCCTTGATGTAATAGAACCCGGGCTTGGCAAAATTCAATTTCTTAGCCTTTTTCATGCCATCAGGCGAATCGGAAAAGAAGTCGAATTTAAATTCACCGCCCGGAATCATCTTGCCCGGTGCCCAGTCCAGCGTTTCATCAAAAATCTTGAAAGTCGTTCCCGAAAGGAACCGGTCATTTTCCAGCGCGTCAACCGGCCCTTCCTGCGATTTATTCAGCGGCTCATAAACCTTTTCATCAGGGTCGGCTGCCATACGCACGAGATAATCGCCAGGCTTGTCAATTTTGAAATAAAACTGGGCGGTATCGCTGCCAAAAAGATAATAAGCCGTTTTAAATGCATCGGCTTTGGCCTTGTCAAACAGGTTTAATTCCATGCCGGGGCGGCCATGGCGGAAATGATTGGCCTTGGGATAGATTTTCCGGATCGTTTCGCGGTCGAGCTTTGAAAGATCATAGTTATAACTCGTCGGGCCATCCTTAAAAATCCCGGCCGGGAACGGATAAAGCATGACCGAGAGTGGATCAAAACCCGAGCTGCGAGGGTCGAGTTCCGCTTTGGGAATCTGCTCAAACTGTGCCCTGAGTTCTGCATCCGACAAATTGCCAAGGCCATTGCTGCGGTAATATTCCACCGCTTTATTGACATCAATCATGTCGCCGGCATTCTGATGCTCGTGCGCCAGCCCCAGAGCATGCCCGAATTCGTGCAGAATCAGCCGCTGGCGATCTTTCTCATTTGAAAACGACTGACCTGTAAAACCAAGATTCATGCTGGCGACCCCGCGCGAGCCCGACGCACTCTGGCTGCCCATCCACGACCAGAACCCGCCATTGGGGTCATAGCTCACACGAATATCGGCCGTAGCCCAGCCAGCCGGCAGAAACTTGAACCAGAGGCCCGTATTTTCAAGCCACGTGGGGGCAAGCCGCTGCACCAGTGCCGTCAGGCCAGGAGCATCAGGCGGGTCATTCTGCAGAAAGCCAACCGTCACCTCTTCCTTCCCCCATGTGGAAGCCTGAATAACTGCGGCATATGCCACCGATCCCGAAGGAGCAGCCACTGCCGGGCTGACCGGTTTCCGCTGATTGAATTTACAGCTTGAAAATTCGTCGAGAATCGAACTTGAATGAAAGTTATCCTGCGATGCTTCTTTTGGTAAAACAGCCATTTGAAAAATCTCCAGAATCTTTATCTATTGAGGCGTTTCATAGTGCACATTTCGGAACAAATGCAGATTATCATGAGCAATAACGATGTCAAACTATTCATTTCCAATCCAGGACGATTCTCTGACAAAATTCATTATATAATCACCCATTTAATTATGATCGATTTAATTTCGCCAGCCTTTGCATTTTACGCGACACTTAAATTATCAATAAGCATTAAAGCCCGAAATCTTCAAGTCAATCCAAATAAAAACAGAACGAGCGTCTGGGTTTGAATCCAGACGCCCGTCCTGTACGACTTGCCCGGGATCAGCCGGGACTTTTTTTCAAGGCAGATACCGGAAAATTCGCTGTGCGAATCACTGCATCGCTGCCTTTTCCGGTATCCTATGCATATTCTATACTGATTTTCAAGGGTTCAGTGCAAAATCTGCCGGTTTTTTTCCTTTATTAAAGCCATTGAACGAATATTTCGTCGGCTTGTAGTCGCCGACGATCGTCACATCGGCTTTCGCAGGTATGTTGTTTTCAAGGCCCAGGCCCCAGAAAGTGGCGTTCACAATCAGCCGCCTCAGGGCTTCATTTTCAAGGTCCTGGCTGGCACCCATGGTGGTGGTGAAAATTTTCGAAGTCTTGCCCGAGGCCGTCTTGTAGGTCTTTGTCCAGGCCACCGGCATCATCGGCTTGTTCTTCGGGCCATCCAGCGGCGGGTCAGCGGGGTTCATACCCGTCACCACTTCCCCCAGCACCAGCGGCTTGCTGTCGCCCGGCAGTGGGATCGTCACGCCATAAACATCTGTCGGACCAAAAATCTCGCCCGATTTAATTCCCTTCAAAAGCACGCTCTCTTCCTGCCCCGGCGCAAAAATGCCACGCGTGGCCTGCTTGCCGTGGGCTCCGTGGTGGCTGATCCACGTTTCGCCCAGCACCTGCCGCCCAAATCCGCCATCCCATTCCTTACTGTTGAAGGAATACTTCGAATAGGTTCCGCCCGGCTTGATGTTAAAGGCGTGTGTCGATGTGCGCAGAGCCACAATCGGCCGGCCGCTTTCAACATAATCAACCACATGCTTCATCTGGTCGTCCGGCAGGTTGCGGAACCGCAGGCACATGATGACAATATCCGCATCCTTCAGCGATTCAATCCCTGGAATATTGTTATTCACGTTCGGGTTGATCGTGCCATCTTTCGGATCAACCGCGAAAAGCACGGTGCAGTCGAACCCAAACCGGTGCGAAAGCAGCCGGCCCAGCATGGGCATTGACTCTTCCGAGCGATATTCCTCATCGCCGCTGATCAGCACAACCTTCTTGCCCTTGCCCGGCCCTTCACCGCCCGGATAATGCACCCACTGCTGCTGGGCGGCGGCATTGCCGACCACCAGAAACACCGATAATAAGCCAATCATTCTGCCTAAAGCGTGCTTGATCATCTTTGAACTCACGTATTTGTCTGAGGGTTGCCAGTGGGCTTCAATCGCCAAACCGATTGGTCGCAATATCAACCCGATACTATCTTAAAACAGATTGGAACGCACCAGACAAGAGGGTTGCGGCCGGAATGGCAGAAAAAATGGGAGAATTATCTTGATCCGGCACTGGGTGGCCGAGCCGTTTTTTGATTTTCTAGATCGACAAGCATTTTTACAAATTTTTGCCTTTTGGGAAAAGTGTTTTTAATATTAGTAACCAGCAGAAACCATTGTTCTTCTTGGCGTAACTTGGCGAAAAGATCAAAAAGCAGCTTCAACATAATAATACAAATAAAATATTCATTTTGATCGGCATGAATTAAATGTCTTTGTAACTTATCAAGTATGTAAGCAATACATTTTTCAGGATATTTATCTTTTAATTGCGTGATGATTAGATTCAATATGTCGTCATGGAAAAAAGGGTTGTAATTGCTATCATTTTTATTTGAAACAACATTCTCGTAATAATCAAATAGTTTTTCATACTGATTTGATTGAATATAGACTTCGGCGATCAGATGCGAATTGTTTATATAGTTTTTAAGATTTGCAGGCTTCCTGGCTCTCAGATAAAATGGTAGTTTTACTGGCCATGATTCAATTGGCCTGGATTTCCTGAAATTCGAAGGCAATTTAGCAATTTCACTGAAAGGCGAGATATTCACTTCAAGGTATTCAACAAGCAGATCGGCTATCTCTGATTTCATTTCTAGCGCAGCGGCGGCATGAAATAAGCTTTTTAGTATGTCTGGTTGCATCTGGATTTCAAAGAAATGATAAATATAAAGCCCCAGTACGCTGACTTTATCGTGATTTCCTTCGGCTATGGAAATGAGTTCTCTAACAGTAAGAATTTTATGATGCTGGAAGGCATGGTCAAATCCCTTATTGTATTTTTCGATAATGTGTTCACGAAGCCGCTGGTGATCCTTCGTCGATTTATAAAATTGCCGAAGCCGCGTGTCATTCTGCGATTTGGCCATCTCGTCTCGAAGCAGATCTTCCACCAGACTCTTTTGAGCATATTTGAGCATTTCAGGCATCAAATCATCAAGAACCCGCTGATAATCCGAAAGACTAAGAAATTTAGGTTGTACCTCAAGTCGTTTTTCAAACACTTTTTTTACATCTGCCGCAACAGATTCCCAGAAGGATTGATCCCGCCTGAATTTACCAATCGTCTCCTGTTTTTTTATTATCTTACCACTCGTGTCCCACAATAACAATTCAAGCCAGAACAGAAATCGCGCCGGAATTGGCATCTTGGCTTTGTCAATCGCTTCGTTCAAAATGGGTATGAGCTCGGCGGTTTTATTTAACATTATCGTGCCTGAATTCGTTGATTTGTATTGTTTAAATCGACTGACCAGCACTGATTTTGCACCAACAATCACAACATTAAACTGTTTTTGATCAAGAAGAACTTTCATCAGACTGATGACATTGGTCATCATTGCATTATATTCTGCGGAATCGTCTTTTCCATATTGCTCAAGCCGTTCCACAAGATTCACGAATTGAATTTGTTGTAAATTTAAATCATTCGAAGAAGCACACAATCTGATCATTAAATCTTCGTATTTTTGAGGAATTAAATGTAATAATTTTAATGCATATGTAGCCAATTCATCTTTCTTAAGCACCGCAAAGTGATTTAACATTAACTGATCTGTCTCGGGAGTAATCAACTTTTTAGTTTCAACTGAAACTTCCTTATTACCTGATTTAGTTTTCGAATGAATATTACCCTTATTTTCCATTAATTCCGCCAGTAGTGCCACGGCATGCTTGCAGTCGATTTGATAAGGACAGTTGCAAATGGATTCCAGGCAGATAAAAGATTGATCATCAATAATTTCTTCGGCATTGCTTATCGAAACAACGACTTTATATTTCTTCGTTCCCTTAACGACTCCTTTTAAGTTGTTACCATCAAATGAAATTTCCAACACTTTTCCTGTTTTTTGATAATTCATACCACGCGTAATAACGGACGAAGAAAAACAATCTTTTAAATGCTCTTTTGTAATGAACGACCACTTGGAAGATGCTTCTGATGATTGTTGTGTCGTGTTTTGATTTGCTTTTCGCCCCATCGCGGCTTCTCCTCACCATGATCGGACCAAGGGTTGATTAAACCTGACTTCTTTCAAGACAGATTACAAAATGCTATTTGCACCTGTCCATCACTGATTCAGCTATGACCAACACCTGTCATCCCGCTGTGCATTCGTGGGCCGGGCGGTTCGGCTGCCAGAATTTCCGACTCCCGCTCAAGCATCCACTGCCATCGTTCTGCAACCGTCTCGGGCTTCTTTTTCAGCACGCCGCTGGCCAGTTTCAAAAAGACATGATAATGCCCCATTTCACTGGTCCAAAGCGTTTTATAAAGGCTTGCCAGCTCATGGTCGACATCTGTCGCAGCGGCTGCCAGCACGCGAAAACGCTCGCAGCTTCGCAGCTCGATCAGGGCCGAAACCAATAGCCTGTCCAGCAGTTCAAGCGACCCCTGCCCCTTGCGAACCAGCAGCCGCAGCTGGTTGGCATAGCTGTTGGCGTGGGTTCGCGAAAGCTGCCCGCCCCGCCTTGCCAGAATCCGCGTGACCTGTGCCAGATGGATGGTTTCGTCCTTGGCGATGCCAGTCAGCACGCTGACCCACGCTTCAGGCGGCTCGCTGCCCGGCCAGCGGTTCAACAGTTCAAGTGCATTGGCTGCCGCTTTTTTCTCAAGCCAGGCGTGGTCGTTCAGCAGGCTCAAAGGCTCGGCCAGAGCCTGCCGGGCCCACGATTCAGGCGTGAGGCTCACAAGCGGCAATTCAGCTTCCGGCGATTTTTCTTCACTCATTTCTGCTGGCATTTCCCGCTATTTAGCCGATTTCAAGTCGCCCTGCCGGGCCCATTCTTCGTCGAAAACAACGTGGTTGATCACCTTTCGCTGATCCGACGTGTAAACTGCATGAATCCGGCCATCAGCCGCCTGAAAGAAGTAAGGATAGGCATAGGCATTGTATTGCGTTGCCAGATCGCGGCGGAACGGCCAGGTTTTACCATTATCATCGCTGATGGCCACCGAAAGTGGCGTGCGCACCGTCATGCTGTGGTTATAAATCAGCATGAGATGACCGTTTTTCAGCTTGATCATATCCACGGCGGAATTGGGGTTGGGGAAGGCTGTGTCCACACCCTGCGACCACGTTTTACCACTGTCGTTCGACTCTCCGGCAACGATATAACCCGACGACTGCGGCCCATATCCGCCACCACGGCGGCAATACGCCAGCAGGTGGCCCGGCTCAAGTTCGACAATTGCCGGTTGTATATTGCCCCTGGGTGATTTGATCGAACCCTGCCTTGCCCAGCCTTCCGCCGGCTTTTTCGGGTCGAAACTGAAACAGGTGGAAACGCTCTCCTTGCCGACTTCTTCCTTGTCCTCGCCCTTTTCCTCATAGGCAGGCAGCAGATAGGTGCCGTTGGCAAGCAAAATCGGGCGGTTGCGCACCATCAGGCCACGCTCAAAGCTGACAACAGTCGGATCCGACCAGGTTTCGCCCTGATCTTTCGAAATTTTGGCCTGAATACGACTGTCTGACCATGTCGGACCAAATCGCACCACATAAAACAGCCAGACCCAGCCATCGGGCGCCTGCCACAGAACGCCGTTGCCCAGCGATCGCAGCGGGTCGCGGGCAATCGCCTTCGGCTCTGTCCACTGCGTGGCACCTTTTTTCAGACGGCTGGCGAATACAGCGGTGTCGTTGGCATATTCGCCCTCGCCACCATAATAAGCCAGCAGCAGGTCGCCATTGGCAAGCTCTTCAAGGCAGGCCGGGTGCTTGTAGGGGCCGGTTTTCACTTCGGGCCCGAAAACACGGCTGAAAACCGGATCGGCTGCTTCGGATTCCAATTGCAAAGCCAGCAGTGTTAGAAGAGATAAAGAAATGAAGATATATCGTTTCATTCTGATTTGCTTTCCACTTTCTTCTTTGTGGCCTGTTTCTTTTTGGCTGCGGCTTTCTTGGCGGGTACTTCGGCCTGATCATTCCCAAGATATTCAAATCGCGAAAAAATTTCACCACGACCCAGCGCGCGGGGGTCTTCGGTTTCCTTCAGACGTTTGTCAAGCAGGGCCTTGAGCTCGCCAAGCCGGGCTGAATATTCCGGGTTCTCAGCCACATTCTGCAGTTGATCCGGGTCTTTTTTCAGGTCATAAAGTTCAAATTCGGGGCGTTTGCCAAAAGCCAGCTGAAATTCACGCTCGGCCTTCTCGCGGTTCAGCACCAGCCACGCCTTGGAAGGGCCGGCATCACAATCGCCAAATGTCAGATGCGTATTACCTGAAAGTTGCTGAAAACTTGGCCACTCGTCGCGGGGCTTTTCCAGGGCAAGCCAGTCGCCCATCGGCCATCGGCCACTTTCAAAGTTGTGGATCAGCAGAAAGTCGGCAGTACGCAGTGCCCGCATCGGGTAGCCACCGCGCGGCAGGTTCGGGCCGACATCGCGGCAGGCCGTGTGCCTTTCCATGCCGGTCAGCACATGGTCGCGGCTCTGCTCAACCTGCCCTGATTCCTGGCTCTCAAAAATCGCCCGAAGCGAGCGGCCGGTTCGGCCCGGCAGGCCATCAAGACCCAGAATCTCAAGAAATGTCGGGGCAAGGTCGGTCAGGCTGACAAAATCATCAATCGTTCGGCCCGGTTTCTTGATGCCGCCAGGCCAGCGAATAGCCAGCGGAACATGCGTGCCGGCGTCATAGACTGTGGCCTTGCCACGCGGGAACGGACGACCGTTGTCGGCTGTGATGACGACAAGCGTACGATCAAGCTCGCCCGACTTTTCAAGTTTCGCGAGGATCTCGCCCACTTCGCGGTCAAATCTCTCAATTTCAGTGTAATAGTCGAGCATGTCGCGGCGGGTCACGTCGTTATCGGGCAGTTCGCGTGGCAGTCGCACTTTGGCAGGATCTTTGCCAGCTTTAATTCCGGCATCGCGGTCATAAGTCCGGTGCGGGTCGATACTGCCAAACCAGAAGCAAAACGGCTGTCTCGCTGGCCGCTGGGCCATGAACGCCTCGAAATCGGCGTATCGCCTGCCGGCCGGGTTCTGCGTTCGCCCCCCCAGATTTTCTCTTCCAGGTGCCCAGCCCTTACGTGTGAAACCGACGTGAAAACCCTTGCTGGCAAGCAAGTCAGGGTAAACCGGGAATTTGGTTTTGAGAATCGAATGCAGGTTCGCACCTTCTTCCAGCCGCCAGTGATACTGGCCGGTAAGAAGGGCTCCGCGGGAAGCGGTGCAGGATGGTGCAGACGCAAAAGCATTCCTGAAAAGCAGGCCCTCGCGGGCGACACGGTCAAAAACCGGCGTTTTCAGCTCGGGTTCATTGAAAATGGAAGCATGTGGCCAGCCCCAGTCGTCGGCAATCAGCACCAGAATATTGGTCTGTGCCTGCTGCGCCGAGGCACTTTGCATAAAAATCGTGACCAGGAAAATCAATCCAGGGATAAGTCGGGCTGGTTTCAGCATGCATTGCCACTCCCATTTTTTTGACGACGTCAATTCCCTGTATTTTCAATGGTTGACCACGCGTGGTCAACAAAAAACCCCTGAACATCAAGCCCAGGGGTTTTCGGTTGTGCTTTAATCAGGATGTGGGATCAACCACAGCCCATTGAGTTGCCGCAGTTGAAGCAGCGATAGCAGGTGCCGCAGCGAACGGTGAGGCTGCCACAACAGTCGCAGGCAGGTGCATCGCTCTGGAAGTTGGCGAACTGCTCCTGCTGGGCCGATGTACCGACAATCTCAAGGCGACTGCTGGCCGATTCAACCGAGCCACCTGAAACCGGGGCCGGCGTGGGCACCGGAGCCGGAGCCATGGCAGCCGGGGCCGCCTTGGGTGCATTGGTGCTTGGTTCCGTGGCGATTTCGGCCGACTGATCACGCTGGGGTGTGTTGGCCTCGCGATAGCCGGGGATAAACTGTATGCCAAGTCAGCGGAAGATGTAGTCCGTGATGCTCTTGGCGATCGGGATATCGGGGTTACGCGTGAAGCCCGAAGGCTCATAGCGACCGTGTGCAAACTTCTTGACGAAGACTTCCAGCGGCACGCCATACTGAAGGCCCATCGAGACCAGCGTGCCGATGACATCCATCAGGCCGCCGACCGTGGAACCTTCCTTGGCCATGGTGATGAAAAGCTCGCCCGGCTGGCCATTTTCAAAGAAGCCAACAGTGATATAGCCTTCATGGCCCTGAATGTCGAACTTGTGCGTCATGCTCTGACGCGTATCCGGCAGACGAATGCGTCGGATCTGTGGCGTACTGGCCACCTGCGGCGAAACCACGGGAGCTGGAGCAGGTGCCGGGGCCACGGCCGTGGCAGCCTCAGCCTTGACTTCCGTCTTGTTGTCGTCCTTCGAGGTCGAAACCGGCTGGCTGCCCTTGGAGCCATCGCGATAAATCGCCAAGGCCTTCAGGCCAAGCTTCCAGCCTTCCAGATAGGCGTTGCGAATGTCGGTAACAGTCGCGTCGTTCGGCATGTTAACCGTCTTCGAGATGGCACCCGAAAGGAACGGCTGAACGGCGGCCATCATCTTGACGTGGCCACGGTAATGGATCGAACGACCACCGCCGGCCGGCGGGAACGAGCAGTCGAAGACCGGCAGGTGCTCGGCCTTCAGGCCCGAGGGGCCTTCGATCGTGTCATTCTTGTCGATGTAGTCAACAATCTTTTCAATCGTTGGCTCGTCGTAGCCAAGCGTGCGCAGGGCCATCGGCACCGTGCGATTGACGATCTTGAGCATGCCGCGACCGGCCAGGCTCTTGTATTTAACCAGCGCAATATCGGGCTCGACACCGGTGGTGTCGCAGTCCATCATGAAGGCGATGGTGCCCGTCGGGGCCAGCACCGTCACCTGGCTGTTGCGGAAGCCATTACGACGACCCAGCTCAAGAACTTCATCCCACAGCTTGCGGGCCACGTTCAGCAGATTCCTGGGGCAGCTTGGGCCGATGTTCTCAACCGCATCGTGGTGCAGTTGCATCACGCGGGCCATCGGCTCGCGGTTCAGGGCATAGCCATCAAACGGGCCGACAATACCGGCGATTTCAGCCGATGTGCGATAGGCTTCGCCATGCATGATCGAGGTGATCGCACCGGCGAGGTCGCGGCCTTCGTCGGAGTCGTAAGGGCGACCCGAAGCCATGATCAGGCTGCCAAGATTGGCAAAGCCCAGGCCCAGAGGACGGAACTTGTGGCTGTTCAGGGCAATGCGATCCGTCGGATAGCTGGCCCGGTCAACCAGGATTTCCTGGGCGGCAATAAAGACGCGGCAGGCCGAGCGGAAGCGTTCGGCGTCAAACGTGCCGTCTTCAAGCCGGAACTTCATCAGGTTCAGGCTGGCCAGATTGCAGGCCGTGTCGTCAAGGAACATGAATTCCGAGCACGGGTTGGAAGAGTTGATCGGAGCGGTGTTTGAGCAGGTGTGCCACCGCTGGATCGTGTCTTCATACTGCATGCCGGGGTCGCCGCACTGCCAGGTGCCTTCGGCAATGGCCTGCATAACATCTTTGGCCTTCATCGTTTCCACAGGCTTGCCGGTGGTCACGGCCCGGGTCGTCCAAGGCTCGTCATTTTCCACTGCACGCAGGAAGCCATCGGTGGCACGCACCGTCAGGTTGGCGTTCTGGAAGGCAACCGAGCTATAGGCATCGCCATTGAAGTTGGCGTCGTAGCCCTGGCGGATCAGGGCGTGGGCCTTACGCTCTTCCTTGGTCTTGCACTGGATGAAATCCATGATGTCAGGGTGCCAGACCTTCAGTGTCTGCATCTTGGCCGCGCGGCGTGTCTTGCCACCCGACTTGATGACCGAGGCAATGGCATCATAGACCTTCATGAAGCTGACCGGGCCGGAGGGGCGACCACCGCCGGAAAGCTTTTCGCGGCTGGATCGCAGCGTCGAGAGGTCGGTGCCGGTGCCCGAGCCATACTTGAAGAGCATGGCTTCGCTTGTTGCCAGACGCATGATGTCGTTCATGTCGTCGGAAACACTCTGAATAAAGCAGGCCGAGCCCTGCGGATATTTGTAGGCGTTGTCAGCGGTGACAACCGTGCGTGTCTCTTCATCCCATCGCCAGTTGTTGGCGGGGCCTTCGATTCCGTATTGGTCGTAAAGACCTACGTTGAACCAGACAGGTGAATTGAACGAAGCGTACTGGTGCAGTAGCAGGAAGGTGAGTTCGTCGTAGAAAACCTGGGCATCAGCTTCAGAGGCGAAATAGCCGTCTTCCACACCCCAGTCCGTCATGGTGCGTGAGACACGATGCACCAGCTGACGAACACTTTTTTCTCGTTCGGCGGTGCCATTCTCGCCGTAAAAATATTTGCTGGCGACGACATTCGTGGCCAACTGACTCCATGTCACCGGGAATTCGCAGTCCGTCTGTTCAAAAATGACGCTGCCCTTCTCGTCCTTGATTGCCGCCGTCCGGGTTTCCCACTGAACAGTTGAAAAAGGATCGATTCCCGACTTGGTAAAAACTCGTGCGAATTGAAGTCCCGGTCGGCCCGATCGAGAATTCACCGTTGTTTTCTTGTCGTCCACGCTTGCCATCAGAGGTTCTCCGAACAGTCCTTAGTCTCGGTGGAAATTCCAAAGTTTCCGGAGCGGAACCCAAACCATCAGATTCAACCGCATCCGCGGGCCTGAAACCGGGACATCCTCACAAATCCATGAGTTCCCAATACCAAGCAATCATAACCCCAGAAACTTCGATGTCGAACTTCCGTCTTCAGATCATAGCGAAACCGGTCGCCGGTGAAACCGGCCAGACACTGAATCCATTCAACGAACCGGGAAGATCTTCCTATTGTAGCGGTGCCACAGTTTAAGAAATCTTCACAAAGTTTGCACACTCCTTTCGGCAAACTCCGAATGATCCTCATATCTTAGACCCACCGAAGCACGATTCAAGACAGAATATTATAATCGCTACAACTCGAATATCCGGTGAATCTTATAAAAATGGACCAAGCTCGTCCAATATTCGAAAAAATTTCTGGTTAAACATTTTGGTTTTCATCTTTGTTACCCCTGGCGCCGAATGGATACTGAACAGGTTTATATCTATTCTGCCTTCGGATTATCGTCCTGTCAATCGGTGAACTGTAATTTTTTACACTAATACAGATGAACACTATCACAACCATGTTTGCCACTCAGATTTACGCAAAAACTACCAATAAAAAAACCGGCGTTATTACGCCGGTTGAGTCGTCTTTAAATGATCGGAGAGAATCAATCAGGCCTTGATGCCCGTGATCTTGATCGCCGTAAGGGGTTGGCGGTGGGCCGTGCGCTTGCGGTGATTCTTGCGGCGGCGGAATTTCTGGATAATGATCTTCTTATCCTTGAACTGGCGAACGATCGATGCCGAAACGGTGGCACCGCTCAGCGTCGGCTTGCCAATCTTCGTATCGCCTTCTTCGGCAACCAGCAGAACCTTTTCGAACGTAAGTTCTGAGTCGGGCTCGCCTTCGCGAAAGTCAACAACCAGCTCATCGCCCACAGCCACTCGATACTGGTGGCTGCCATCTTCAAAAATCGCGTACATCAGTTGATCCTGTCAGCAGGTTCAGTGGTTTCAACCTGTCGGCGACGGCATCTGCAGGTACTTAAACTGGCCGGAAACGCAGAGAGTTCTCGCAGACCGGCGACCTGGAAGCCAGGCTGGTTTGGAACACAACCTGACACCGCCAACACGTTATTTCGGACATGTTGATGGTCATAAAATAGCAGGCCTGCCCAAAAAATTCAAGTCCGTCTGCTTTAAACCATGAATTAACTGGCAGTTGGCTCACCAGCAGCATTTTTTCTCCACGGCTGAATCCTGAGATAGGTCAGGCTTCGCCAGAACCATTCCACGGGGCCAAAGGGATGCCGGGCCAGCCATCGGGGGCTCCACCAGAGCTCAATCAGCCAGATGGTGAAAACAATCACCACCAGCCACATGCGCCGCACCGTACCAAACAGACCAAACCCAAATGAATAAAAGAGAAACGTGCAGATGAGAGACTGGGCAAGATAATTGGAAAGTGCCATCCGGCCAACACTTGCCAGACGATCCGTTAAAACCGAGAATCTTCCCTGACGGATCGCCAGAATGATCGCCGATGCATAACCCATTGAAATCATGGGTATTACAGCCTGCTGAAGCGGTATCAATACCATCATCGACAACATGGTTTCCCGATCAGAAACGCTGCGATAAAAAGTCAGGCCGGCTTCAATCAACCAGCCGAGCGGCACCAGGCGAAAGGCAAGGAACCTGTAAGTCTCTTCTCTCCATTGACCTGCGAAGAACCCGTTCCTGGCCAGACTCATCCCCAGGATCATCAGCCAGCCCAGAAAAAAAAGGCTCAGCGGCGTGAGCACGCCCAGTTGAATCCAGACAACTTCACCAGCACGATCCTTGACCTGGCTGAAATAACTTCCGTCACGATAGAGCCTTATGTCCCTGGTCAATTCCTCGGGCCGCTGGGCCTGATCTCGCCTGGTAAGTGACCGATAGGCCTGGAGTGTCAGCCTTTGTGGTAATTCCAAGCGATCAATTTCAGCCTTGCGTGCGATTCTTCGTTCGGCCAAGAATTCAGGAGAGGTATTTTTGTCTATCTTCTTTTCCGATAATAACTTGTCGGCATTAGTAATCACTCGATGCTCAAGCGTTCGGCCGTGTGTGCGGATATGATGAAAGACGCCGGCCCCGACCCACACCAGACTGACGAAAAAGACAAAAAAACTGACGGCTATCCAGGCAAGTCTGTTGGCTGTTAATCTCCTGAATGGAAAGAGATAGAGACCAACTGCGGCGTACATGAACAGAATATCGCCATGCCACATCAGATAGGCGTGAATTGAGCCAATCAGCAGTAATCCAAGCATGCGGCGATAATAAAGCCAGACATGTCGCCAGCTTGAAGTTCTGGTCCGTTCCGTCAGGTAAATCATTCCAGCACCAAACATGATGCAGAAAAGTGTGCGCATCTTGTTGGCAAAAAAGACGTTGGCCCATGCCCATTCGGCACTGTCCCACCCGGAACTCACAGCCGCCACCCGCAGCTGGCCGTTCGGGTAAGCCCCTTTCAAATCAGGCTTTGGGGCTTCCAGCCACTTCCATTCGTCTCTATTGGCTTCCTTCGTTTCAGATTTCTCCTCGGCCTTCCGGTCAGGAATCGCACCAATCGATTCAGGCACGTAATAAAGTGCCCTGACCGAGTCGTAGGCCTGATTCGGCCAGGCAAAGTCAACAATATTCAGCATCAAAATCCCGAGCAGCGCAAAGCCGCGAACGGCATCAAGCCCAATCACGCGGGTTTTGCTGTTGGAAAGAAGCGGATTAAAGGCTGGCTTCTGTTCCGGAACAGACTCAGGTTGCCGATTTGCAGCGTCTTCCGACCCTTCGGCCGAAGTGATTACCAACCCTGGCTGATTCTGATCCATGTTTCGGCTATCTTGAAAGTCAGTTTCATATTAAAGAAGAAGGACAGGCCTGGCCTGTCCCCCCCCCGACGATTCAATAATGACCACAAGTTCAATCAGGACTTTGGCTTGGGTGCAGCCGTCGGTGCCGGTTGGGCCGCCTTGGTATCAGGGGCGGCTGTTGGTGGCAGCGGTGCGGGTGCTTCTGTAGCCGATTGAGCCGGTTTGGGAATAGGAATCGATTGCTTGAGTGATGAGTCGCCCAGACCGGCGGCTCGCTTGCGGGCTTCAGCATCTTCCAGAAATTTGGTGAGCTGGGTGACAAGCACCTGTGTGTCGTCAGCCACCTGGCCGGCCATGGACGGCGGGGCTGTGAAGGCAAATTGTTCCGGTTTCAGCGTCGGGTTCAGCTTCACGTTCGAATATGCCAGCGTGATGGCCGAGGGCACAACCTTTGGCCCGGCGGCGGGGCGACGAATCGGCCGACCGTCAGGGCCGATCAGGGCCTGGTTCACATTAATTTCAGATGGGGCACGGCCCACCAGACGAATCTGATAAGGCCAGCCATTCTCTTTGCCGATCCACGCCCGCACGATCGATGGCACATAAGCCGGCAGTGGGGCATTCATGGGCAATGGGGCCTGGCCAGGGGCTGTCAGGGCCGAACGATCTTTCCATTCGCCCTGAACCACGATCACTTTCTGCCCGTCCAGCGTGTCTTCGGTCATGTTGTCGAATTTGATGGCTTTCCGCAGGCCTGTAAGCAGGGCATCAGGGCCGGCAAAGCCAAGCTGGGCAATAATTTGCTCGCGAATGGCCGCGTCCATGCGCGGGTCGTTCAGCAGAGTCATGATCTCGCCGATTTTCCGCTTGCGATACGACTGGCTGTCGATCACCTGCTGCACATCCCAAAGTTCCACGCCATCACACACCTGCAGCATGCTGCCCGTGGATGATTCAATGCCGTTTAAAGTCAGTTGCAGGCGAATCTTGTTGTTCACATCCTTAAGATATTGGCCCTTAAGCTCAAACTTCTGGCCCAGCAGTTCGGCAGTCTGCGTAATATCTGCCGAGACCGACTTGATCGCCTGTATCTTCTTGACAGCCTGGTCAATGAACTTCTCGGCTTCGGTAGGCGGTTCTTCTTTGGCTGCTTTTGTTGGATCAGCTTCCACCTTGAAGGCGGGAGGGCTTGAGCCGGGAGGGCCCGATGCCTTGGCGGCAGCCGGCTCCGTCTGGAACTGGCCCGATGCCGATGACACCAGCATCAGGACTATAGAGAGCGGTGCAAGTTTTCGCATGGTATTGAAAACGGAATTATTCGGTAAAAATCGGTATTGTCGAGGCATCCAATTGTGTCGCATGATCCGCCTGTGACGAAAACGCTCAAGGGAACGGCTTTTATAGACGATGATAACTTTGAACGTCCAATGACGCAAGATCGACTGGCTTGTCACAGACTGGTCGATATGTCGGGATTGCCAAACCCGGCAGGTGTCAGTGCGACGAATTGTTCCAGTCCAGGATGGGTTGGATATGGAGTTCGGGTGCCCGTCTCGACAGGCATTCGGCTCGATGATCCAGGAGGGAAGCATGAAAAAGTTGGGTCTGCTGCTCCTGGCGGTCGCCACCGTCAATGCCGACGAGTTGGGCAAACCGCATGTGGGCAATCTGAAGTTTCATAGAGCACACGCTGTCGCCAATGGTCCTGTCCCGCCGGGCGGACCTGTCATGGCCGCTGGTATGTCTGGCCCGGGTGCCGCCGATCCGTTCGCGGGTCGCCGCTTCCCGAACACCAGAAGCCAGCTCTATTTCGTTGACCCTGCCGCCATGACCATTGGCTGGCAAGTTTCAACACCAACCGGTGAAAGAACTTATGTCAACAATCAGTTGACGGTTCCTGCCCGCTACAATTTCAACCAGGGCTATATTTATCGCCTGAAGCTCTCGAACATTCCGGGACGCAAGGCGATGAATCTCTACCCGACCATCGAAGTGGCTCCGTCCACCCCGGTGACCGACGCCTACCTGACCCACAACCCGATTCCGATTCAGTTCACGGAAGAGGATTTTGATCAGGTCGGTTCAGGCAACTTCGTGACCAAGGTCATCTACCTGCCTGATCCGAAGTACCAGGAACTGGCCATCGCCGGTGTGGAAACCCTTGTCTCCACACGTCTTGAGCCCGGTGTTGATCCCGTCGCCGAAGCCGATCGTCGTGGCACCATTCTTGCCATCGTTCGCCTGGGTGCCATCGACCTTGAAATGCCCGTCAACGGCGTTTCAGTTCCGAACGTGACCAGCATCAATGTCCCTGGCTCGGCCGTTGGCACCGTTCTGCCACCCGCCGACCTGCCGGCCACCGTGGCCCCAAGTGCTGTTGACACCCTCAACACAGTTCCTGTTGATGCTCCTCGCACAGCCGCCAACACACCGGAATCAACCGGTCTGCCAAAGCTGAGCGACGAAATTCCGCCCGCCCCGGTTCCAGTTCCAGCCCCGGCTGAACTGCCACCACCGGCCGCCCCAGGCGAAATTCAGCTCTCAACGCCGAACTGATCAGGCTCAAAGCCCATCCGCCATGGCCCCGGATTCCTCAAAAAATCCGGGGCTCTGGTATGGATCGGCCCACAACCTGCACAATTCAGGGCTCAAAAGCCCATAAAACACCGTCAAAATTAAAGACAATTTCAGCCAGACAGGCTGCTGATTCGTGACTTTTTTCAACCCTTATCTCACGCTCAATCAAGCCGAAGGGTCGATGAAATGATGACCCGCTCGACACAGGGGCAACCGGCCATGTTGCGATACCAAAACACGAAGTCAATCCTGTCTGAACCATCTGCCAGATTTTTATGGAAACTGCTGCCTGGCAAACTCTTGCTGCCGGCCATCCTTATTTCTTTCTGCAGCGGGCTTTATGCACAGCTTCCGCCCCTGCCGTTACCAATCGAACCACCTCGCGTGCCAAATGTGGTCGTTGATGGGCCTGCTGCAACCGCCACCCCCTTAGCTGCACCGGCACCCGCCGCTGCCACTCCTGAAGCACCCGCCGGCGAACAGCCAGCCCCCATGCCCAAGCCGGCACATGTCGTTCTGCCGCAGGATGTCCAGGTCATTTCCATTCAGACCCCCAAGGGCACCGGCAAGCGCATTCTCGGCCCTGCCCCGTTCCCGGGCCTGGGCGTTCAGGAAACCGCTGAAGGGCACCTCATCGCAGGCATGCAGGTCGGAACCACTTCCATCGTTGAAATCATCAATCCGCAGGGCCGCAAAGAAAGCATCTATGCCGGCATTGAAATCTATGGCCACCTGCACCGCCCTTCCGACATTGACCCACTGCGTTATCCCCTGCGTGTCACCCTTTCTGACAGTGACATCGAGGCCATTCTCGACCAGGGCCGCCTCATCACCCGCGTGATCTATCTGGAAGATCCCAAATCAGCCATCCCCTACCTGGCCGACGCCAGCAGCCTGCCCACCACTGATTTGAACCCCACCGAAGACCCCTTCCGCGTGGCCCGGGCCCTGGGCCGAATCATGGCCGTGGTGCGTTTCGGCACCCGCCAGCCCATGCCTGAAGAAGTGCAGATGCTCTCGGCAAGTCGCCTGCCGCTCACCGGCACACGCTGCCTTTATGTCTCCAAAACCGGCGACGGTTGCCGCATGAGCTGCCCCACCGTCACCTGTGCCCCGGCCCCGGTCGCCATTTCGTGCAAGCCGCCCGAAAGACCCATGCTGCCCGGCGATGAATATCTGTGCGACGGTGGCGACGACGGCCGCCTGGCCACCGCCACCGCCAGGTCGAATGTCGGCATTGAGCCACGCGATGCCATCATCCAGTTCGGCATTGGCGACGGCCCCAATTCCCGCCAGATGCTTCCGACAAACATCGTTTGTCTTTATGCCCCCCGGTTCGCCGCCACCGAAGTGCGCACCGGCGCCAACGAAAACATCCTGGTGCAGGGCCCCATCATGGAACGCAATTCCCAGCCGCCACAGGGCTTCCGGAATCGCGAGCTGGGCGTGAAGCTGACCCTCAATCAGCCGCCGGTGACCAACCGCGTGACCCAGCGGGCCTCGGGCATCATCAATCGCCAGTCGGCCGACGCCAAGATTGAGCTTCGCGTGCTGGGCGGATACGACTCCATCCAACTGGTGAAGATCAACGAAAAAGTCCTGCCGCCCCAAATTCTGAAGAACCGCGACAAGGCCATGCTGGCCGAAAACAAGGTGCGGCCGATCGCGATCAAGACGGCTGAATCGGTTGTCGTGACCGGTATCGAACAATCGGCAAGTGAAAAAGTCATGGCCTGGAAGCCGCAGGAAGATGTCGGCACCGAGCCTGTTCCGGGTGCCCCCGGCCTGATGGTCATCAAGCGGGTGAGCAAGGAAGAAGCCGTGCCCGGCGAGGAAGTGGAATTCACCATTGAATTCCGCAACATGGGCAATGTCTCCATCCGCTCGGTCAGCGTGATCGACAGCCTCCTGCCCCGGCTTGAATACATCAAGGGCACAGCCCTGGGCCCCAAGGGCACCGTCTTCACCGCCAACGCCAATTCCGCCGGCTCGACCGAGCTGCGCTGGGACCTGCCTAACGCCCTGGCCCCCGGCGAATCCGGCAAAGTGAGCTTCAAAGCAGTCGTCCGCTGATTGTAAAATTCAATTAATCATTTGCAACCGATCAAGCCGTTGACATCTTGGAAAATGGAGACTGGCTCATTGGGCACAGCAAATGTGCCTGTCCCTCATTTTCCGCACGCAATCGATTTTAACGAAGAAAATGGGGACTGGCTCACCGAGCGCAGCGAATGTGCCTGTCCCCCATTTTCCTGTATTTAACGAGCCGGAAGCGTGAGTGACGGCCATTTTTTTCAGCAACTTCTCGCATTTTTCGCCAACGAGAATAAAACGGCCCTGCCTGTCGCCCATTTTCCGCAACAATAATCTGCGTATTCTATAAGTTTTAACGAGCCGAAAGCGTCAGCGACGGCCATTGTTTTCCCGGAAAATGGGGACTGGCTCACCGAGCGCAGCGAATGTGCCTGTCCCCCATTTTCCTGTATTTAACAAGCCGGAAGCGTCAGCGACGGCCATTTTTTTCAGCAACTGCTCGACTTCAACCTCGCCCATCTCCAGTTGTTGACGTTTGTCATGGAACAGAATGTCCCGGCGGATCTAGTGCAAACAGATTAATGCCAAACCCGGTTTAAAGATTAGGTTTTGCGGCTCGAAAGGATCATTGCCTGAGGTGGGATTTTGAATAGATGCCAGGAAATTGGTCAGGAATTTCCGGTGTCAGATTATTGTAAAGATGTTGTTCGCTTGATATTCTGTAATAAGTCAAGTTTTTTATACGCCTTATCGGTAAGCGTTATTCCGATGAGCTTGAGCGTATAATTCTTGTTGGGCCTCATGTACACCACCCACTCACTCGGCAAACTGAACCTGCAGCTCTTCGAGCAAATGAAGAGTTACGTCTCGGTTTCTGATTTCTGCGCCAGTGCTGCGACCATTGAATTCGCTGCGAACGATGGGCTCCTAGAGAACGATCTTGTACTCTTCAAGCTTTCTTTTCCCGGCTTTGAGCTCGAAGCAAGATGTCGCGAGGGCATGGTCTTCATTCGCAGAAATGGTCTGTATCAGCACAGCGAGCAAATTCGCGGTCGTGACCGCCTGCATGTCGCGCTTCAGTGGTCGGTAGATTCGATCGGCTGCGGAATCGCACCGTGGACGGGCGATTGGGACGTCATAAACCACCACATGCGTGCTGTGCGTACACCGCACACCGTGCCACCGCTAGAGCTGCATCGCATGCTGCGTGCAAACAACCTTCTGGTTGGCACCGCGTACAAGTCGGCCGATGATCTTTTCGCAACAGTGCTCGACTGCATCCATCTCTCTGAAGAAGACATACGCCGGTTTGGCAGCGAACGATTCGTCTGGGGCAAGAAGGGTGATCCAAGCCGCCCGCTCGACGAACCCGAGATCTCTCGCTACGTTGCATCGTTCTTGGCCGCGCATGGAGCCGCACGAAACTTCGATGTCAGTTGCGAACCAAATGCAGGCGATGGGAACGTCGACTTCTGGATTGTCGGTCCCGTCAAGGATGCTGGACAAGCAAAGGTGGCAGTCGAGGCGAAGAAGGCCGACCATGCTAACCTTGTTCAAAGCTTTTCCTTTCAGCTCCCCGCGTACATGAATCGGCTGAAGGCGAGCCACGGGGTCTTCTTGGTCTACTGGCTCAAGTCTCCCGACTATCCCCATCCAGCGCAGAGTTCATACCCTGAGCTTGAAACGGAAGTGCTCCACCCATTGCCGCGCGTTCCAGGTGTGCGCTCCGTTTCAATGGACTTATCAAGATCGCCCATCCCGAGCCGCGCATGAGGCCTAACCCCTCGCTCAAGCTGACCCGCTACGGCATGCAGTGTAAGCCTTCGCGGGCAGCTTAGCTCGAACGTTAGGCGTCTTGATGCCCCACTTCCATGTCCGCTCGAAAGAATTCACTTCCGCCGTTCCTTGAAGGACAGGTTGAGCCTGCGGTGTACGAGCGCTGGCTCGCACGCAAGGCCGCCGCTTACCTAAAACGCGACAGAAAGCGCGGCTACATAGGAATAACAGGCGCGATGTATCGGGCTGCAATTCACGAGGCTGTCCTTGAAAGTCAAGGTAGAGACATCTACACCGGAGAAGAATTAGACTGGAGCCTCTTGAGCCAATACAACAACGAAGACTCCGAGAGTGGAAAGCACGGCTATAAGGCAGGGTTTGCCCTACTCCCTACCGTCGACCACATTGACTCTTCGGTATCAAAGTCTGGCTTTTGCATCTGCGCTTGGCGCACCAATGATTCTAAACACGATCTTTCATATCAATCATTCATCGAGCTTTGCATCAAGGTCCTCACGCATGCTAAATACAGCGTTACTAAATACGCCTAACCGGCTGGTCAACCGGAAATCCCACAGCCGGCTTCGCCGGCCGTGGTCTTCCGGTTACCAGCAACATTAGGCGGCAGAGGCGTCCCATATCGAACGTCCTGAGTGGTTTTGAGGTCCAAGCGATGGCGGATACGGTCTTTTACTCTTGGCAGTCTGATTTGCCCAACTCCACGAACAGGGGGTTTGTCCAGACCGCCCTCGAAGCTGCGACCAAGACGATCCGTGAGGACGAGAGCATCTTGGTTGAGCCGGTTGTGGACCGAGACACGTTCGGGGTTCCGGGTAGCCCTGACATCTCCTCAACAATCCTCAGTAAAATCGATCAGGCTCAGGTTTTCGTTTGCGATGTCTCAATTGTCAACAGTGGGTATCCGTCCGGTGAAGCACACGGCACCGGACTAACGGGTGGCGACCTCAATTCAATTCCACACCGAGTTCCTCTTGAATTCCGCTCAAATGCAATCAGATTATTTATCCTCGGCCCGACGTATCTGGTCGATCTGCCAG
>JBEITT010000119.1:0-15011 GCA_040374745.1 Planctomycetaceae bacterium
GCGTCCTTGCGCATGATGTCCTGTATGGTTTTGACAAGGTTGGAGACGTTGGGCATGGGTCAGGCCGCTTTTTGGTATAGGGCGTTTTCGAGTTCGCGAATGGCAGCGAGATAGGCTGGTTTCCCGCCAAACAGTTTAATAATTTCAACGGGGGTGCCGTGAGAGCGGAGTGGGTCTACTTTGAGAATTTCGAGTGATTCGACACTTCCGATGCCGCTGTCGGCGTATTTCTGGAGCAGTGCTTCGAGGACGGCCCGGGCTTGGTCGCCATACTTGGCGAAGAGATTGCGCTTCTTCACGTTGTTCGCGCGTTCCTTGCGGGTGAGCGGCGGAGCATCGAAGGCCACATGGCAGACGAGATCGAAGGCGTCGTAGTCGCGGCCGACTTGCTCGGCGAGTTCGTCGAGGAACACGCCTTTGGCGGCGAGTTCTTCAAGCACGGCCTGCTTTTTCTCGGCATCGTTCCAGACGGTAAGGAAGTCGTTGAGCGTGGCGTAGGCGGTGCGGATGGTCTTTCGGGTGTAATCGGTGAGCGACTCGGTGATGAGTCGGCCGTTTTCGTCAAGATACTGCACACGCTCGACGGCGACGCTGACGGGCACATTGTTGACGACATAGCGCCGCGGAGGATCTGGCCCCTCATCGCCGGGTTCAGAGCCAGGCCCGGAGCCGGGTGGAAGGGGTGGTTTGAGCGTCTCGCCGCCGGGCGGTGGCTCGTCGGGGGGCACCGGAGGATCGGTTTGCCCGGGCTCGTAAATCTGCACGGGATCGCCGTCGAAGTTGGGGTCGGCGAAGAGGGCGGTCGCGCCACGAAAGTCCATGATGGTGAAGAATAGCTTGCCGTAGTCTTCGTTGATGCGCGTGCCGCGACCGATGATCTGCTTGAACTCGGTCATTGATCCGATGCGCTTGTCGAGGACGATGAGCTGGCAGGTCTGCGCATCTACGCCGGTACTCATGAGCCGGGAGGTGCAGGCGACAACGGGATAGGTGGCCTCGGGGTCGATGAAGTTGTCGAGCTGGTTCTTGCCCTCGTCGTCATCGCCGGTGATGCGCATGACGTATTTGCTGTTGGCGGCGGCGAGGTCGGGGTTGGCGTTGACCATGGCCTGCCTCATGCGGTCGGCGTGGTCGGTGGTTTCGCAGAAAATGATGGTCTTGGCGAAACGGTTGGTGGTGCGGAGAAACTCGGTGACTTTGGCGGCGACGAGTTCGGTGCGCTTTTCGAGAATGAGATTCCGGTCGTAGTCGGTCAGGTTGTATTCGCGGTCCTCGATGAGGTTGCCGTATTTGTCAACTTGGCCGAGTGATGGACGCCAGCCGAGGATGTCCTTGTCGAGGCCGATGCGGACGACCTTATAAGGCGCGAGAAATCCATCGGCGATGCCCTGACGCAGCGAATAGGTGTATATGGGCTCGCCGAAGTATTCGATGTTGGAAACGTCCTTCGTTTCCTTGGGTGTAGCGGTGAGACCAATCTGCGTGGCCGACGAGAAGTATTCCAACACCTGCCGCCACGCGGCGTCATCGGCAGCACTGCCGCGATGGCACTCGTCCACCACGACAAGATCGAAGAAGTCGGGCGAGAACTGCTTGTAGATGTTCTTTTCTTCCTCGGTGCCGGTGACGGCCTGGTAGAGGCAGAGGTAAATTTCAAAGGCTTTGTCAACGGTGCGGTTCACGATCTTTGTCATTGCCGCGCCGAAGGGCTTAAAGTCGTTGGTCTTGGTCTGGTCGGCGAGGATGTTGCGATCGACCAGAAAGAGAATGCGCTTCTTTGCGCCCGACTTCCACAGCCGCCAGATGATCTGGAAGGCGGTGTAGGTCTTGCCGGTGCCGGTGGCCATGACGAGAAGGATGCGGTTTTCCCCGCGGGCAATGGCCTCAACGGTGCGGTTGATTGCGATAAGCTGATAGTATCGCGGTGACTTGCGCGAGCCGTCGTCGTAGTAGTCCTGAGTGGTGACGGCCACTTGTGGCGGTGTCAGCCCTTTGGCGGCGCAAAGGCGTGACCAAAGTTCCTCGGGTGAAGGAAACTGATCGAGCGGGATTTCGCGAGTCACGTTGCCGCTCGTGGCCGTGCGGTCGTGCTCCAGAAAGGCGTCGCCATTGCAACTGTAGGCGAAGGGGACGTCGAGAATCTCAGCGTATTCAAGAGCCTGCTGCATGCCATCGCCGACAGAGTGGTTGTTGTCCTTGGCTTCGATGACGGCGATGGGGAGATTGGGTTTGTAGTAGAGCAGGTAGTCTGCCTTTTTTGCCTCGCCACGCTGGACCGTTTTGCCACGCACCATGACCCGCCCTTTGGTGAAGTAAGCTTCTTCACGGATTTGAGTCATGAGGTTCCAGCCCGCACCGCGTGGACCGCAGAGCGCCGGGGTTATGTACTTGGTCCGGATGTCCGTTTCGGAGAGGTTTTTTTTATTCATGCGACTAGTGCGATTTAAGGTCGCGAATATCGGCCCTGTAAACGTATTTCAAATCAACGAGTTTATTGATAAGCTCACTTTCAATTAAATCTTCAGTCATATTTATTATCTCGGAGTAGCCGCGAAAAAAGAGCACCATTTCACGGAATTGAACAAAGTTTACACTAAACTGTCAGAGTAATCAAACGAACCGTCAGGGATTGAAATTTCTATTTTAATAGGCACCAGAGGTCGTATGCCAAAGGTGGCACACTTCCCACCCTACAAAAATCAAACTCCAACCCGCCGCTCACCCCGGCAGGGTCACATTATGATAGATTTCCTGCACGTCGTCGCAGTCGTGCAGCATGGCCTGTAATTTTTCGAAGGCGGCCAGGCTGTCGCCCGTGAGGGTGACGGGTGCCTGGGCAATAAACGTGATTTCCTGCATGTCAAGCTCAAGGCCGGGGAAGGCTTCCAGCAGGGCCGTTTTGGCTTTGAAGAATTCGGCGGGCGGGGCGAAGATTGTCACCGTGCCGTCTTCGCATTCCACTTCTTCCACGGCCACATCGGCGGCGAACATGGCCTCAATGACTTTATCGGCGTCGTCGCCGGGGAACGAGAGCACGGCCAGGTGGTCGAACGACATGACAACCGAGCCATTGGCCGAGAGCTTGGCGTCGTTTTTGTTAAAGCAGGTGCGCACGTCGGAGATGGTTCGCGTCGGGTTGTCGGTCAGGCAATCGACAATGATCAGCGAGCCGCCGGGCCCGAAACCTTCGTAACGCATGGCCTGAAAGTCTTCACCGCCCGCCCCGGCCGCTTTCTGGATCGCCTTTTCAATGACGTGGCTGGCCACGTTGTCTCGCTTGGCCTTTTCAACCAGGGCACGCAGCGACGGATTGGCGTCGGGGTCGGGCACGCCATTCTTGGCGGCCATATAGAGCTGCCGGCCGTATTTCGAAAAGAGCTTGGATTTCTGGGCCGAGGTTTTGAAGATCGAAGCCTTGCGCTTCTCGAAGATGCGTCCCATGGTCTTGCTGCCTTGTCTCGTTTCGATGGCCTGATGCCTGCCGGGCAGGGGTCCCGCCATGAACCACCCATGTGCTAAGCCTGCCACGGCAGTGCGTGATTTTCGAATTATAACGCACAGGGGGCCCATCGGGCTAGATCGGCAGGCGAATGGTCAGGGCTGATTCATTTTGTTGGTAGAAATTGTGGGGATGGGGGAAGAGGCAGATTGGCTACGCTCAATGAGCCAGCCGGTAATTTTGATGGTGGTGGCAGGCGGTTACGGCTGTTCTGGTGGCTGCAAAACCACTGCCAGTTGCATGCCACGGCAGCTAAATGGCTTGCCACCCGGTGTGCAGGCTGAAGGAATGTGCCGGTGTGGCAAGGGGGTTATTCAGCTGCAGGCCGGGCAGAGTCGGCTTCAACGGCCGCGATTCGGGAAGATTTCCTGCCACCATACTGAATTGTCAGGCCGGCCAGGATCGAGTCGGTCTGTGCATCCATGCGGGCAGACGAGCCTGGAATCTGGCCGATTGGCCCTTCGATCGTGTTGCGGAAGCCATGCACCCAACCCACGGTGAAGAGAATATTATCGCTCATTCGCAGCGACGCACCCAGCGAGAGTGTGTGCTGGATAAACCCGGGGGCCTGCACATTAAACACGGTATTAATTTCGTGAATCGGATTCTGGTTAAACAGGTATCCACCACGAAGAGTCAATCGGTCGGTAAGCTGATACTGGCCACCGGCGGCCACCGCCATAATGCTTTTCCAGCCAAGCCCGCCGCTGACGGGCAGATCGCCCCATAAGGGGGCATTGGCATAGTCGAAATAGCGCACGTCAACATCAATAACCAGGCGGTCAACACCCTTATAAGCAGCACCCAGCGAATAGATTGCGGGCATATCGGCCTGAAGCCCGATGGTTCGGGCCGTGTAGTCGGGGGTATAGCTGTTATAAACCCACTTTTCCTGCCACACCGGGCTTTTGTATGAGAAGCCGAAATTCCAGTTCTCGTCGAATTCATACATGGTGCCCAGCTCAAAACCGCCACCCCAGAAGGGGCGTGAGTTGGTAGCCACAGGAAAGGTGGGCACACCGAATTGATCTTTGGGCCCGGGAGCAAAAAAAGCCGGGTTAAACTGAGCCGTTCCCGTTGTGATTACCGGTGCAAAAGCGATGGAGAGCTTATCGCTGACAAGATAGGAAGCCATCGGCTTGATCGAAAGCAGGGCAAGATTGGCATAGACTGGCCCGACCCCAAAAAAGTTGGGCGGCTGCCGAGGCCCCAGGGTTGGTGCGGTGGTGCTGCCCGCAAAATTCACATTGCCGCCCACAAGCCCGCTGATGAGAATGCCCATGGTCAGAGGCGAATCGGGGTTCAGCTTGAACGAAGCACCGGTTGCCAGATTGGTGGGCACTCCGGAATCGCTTCGCGAAGTTCCATAACGGTTTGTCGAAGGAAAAACACCAGCGATTGAACCAGCCCGCAACTGTGACGAATAGTGCATGCTGGGGATGATCAGCTCAGTGCCGATCAAGGCCTCTTCCCGCTCAAGAAAGCTGATTGTCGCCGGATTCCAATAGCTTGAACCGAAATCAAATGCGGCGGCGGTCGAAGCACCGGCCATCGACCGGTTAATCGGGCCTGCGCCCGGAGCAATCACGCCCTGGCCTGAAGCCGTCATGACAAAAGCAACAATAAAGCCCAATACAAGCGCGCAGATGCGGATCGACTTGACCATGAGCAAGTCCTTTGACTGTTGGAGAGTACAGTACGCATAACTGACTTATCGTCCACAGCAGCCGTTAAAATCCAAAAAATCCAGGCACGCGTTACAAGTCGATTTTAATCTGAACAGTTCATCAAATTTTGCTCAAGTCTTCCCGCCTGTTGCCTGGCGATACGATCCTAAAAGTTTATGAAATCGTTGGGATTAGTCGATTGATGGATAAACGATGCTTTTTGAATTCTCAGTGAAATACGCCAGAGGATTTTTTGCAAAGAGCACGATCAGGACAAGAGACCATACTGTAAAATTTGCGAGGTAAATCCTGAACATTAATCTGGCAAGTCGAACCTGGGCGAGGTGTTGGGGCAAATGCCTTTTGGCATTTCTGCTGACCATTTTGCCCGGATCAGTTCAGGCCAGGGGTGAAGCGGAGCCTGCTGATTCTCAGAAGAGCGAAGACTCTGCACGAATGGAACGTCTTGAGCAGCACCTGCTGAGATTAATGCAGGAAAATCAGCGACTGGCGGCCGATTTACGCGCACTGAAACACCAGGTTGATTTACAGGCAAAGGTGCCGAAGGATATTGCCACGCAGCAGGCAACACAGATTCCAGGCCAAACTGCGCTGCCTGGGCCGCCACCAGTTGCCCCGGTTAATGCGGAGACAGAGGGCAGGGAGTCGGTTCCTCCGGATATTTTACCGCAGTTGTCTCCCGAAATGAAAAATCCGGAACTTACCCCGGAGATGCCTGTTGAGCCGGAAATTCCGGGTCCGGCATATGAATCGCCTGAGATTCCCCGGAGTCGTTTCCGGATTGATTATCAAAATGGACTGTCGATCGTTCCATTTGACCAGCAGGAGACACCATTTTCTTTGCGTGTGAGAAACCAGAATGTGTTCCGTTACACTGGTTTTACCCGGTCTGCCGATTTCTGGACAAACAGTGCCGGAACCCGGATTCCGATCACCAACAGCAACTATTTCGGGATACCGCGAGGGCGACTGATTTTCTCTGGCATGGCCCTGATGCCGCAGATAAGTTATTTGCTGAACATTGATTACAACTCGGTTACGAGCAATCCCATTGGCTTCAGGGCTTATATACTCAGCTACCGCTTCAGCGATGCCGTTGAGCTGAGTGTTGGCCAAAGCAAGGTGCCGGGCTCGCGTGAGTGGCTTGAAAGTGCATTTGCACCGCTTCAGGGGGCAGATCGCACCATGGCCACCACATTTTTCAGGCCGAGCCTGAGCCAGGGTATCTGGTTCACCGGCGAGCCGCGGGAAGGTTGGTATTACCACGCCATGATGTCAAACGGGTTTAACACCCTGAACCTGGTGCCTGAAAAGCTCAACGATCGCTTCTGCTGGTCGGGTTCCACATGGTGGGAGCCCTGGGGTGATTTTGGTGCTGGCTATTCAGACATTCAGGACCACGACAAGCCTGCCATTCGCCTGGGCACCAGCTACACATTTGCTTTGGGCAAAGGCAACCAGGCCGAGAGCGACGCCGTTGAAAACTCGCCAGTGCGCCTTTCTGATGGCACGCTGATCACCACACCCGGCGCGATTGCACCCGGCATCACCCTTCAAAGCTACGACATTTCTCTGGCTGCAATCGACCTCTCCTATAAACACAGAGGCCTGGGCCTTTCTACCGAGATTTACTTTCAGGATTTGCTCAAACTCAACGGAACCGCCCCCTTGCCGGTTCATTCAACTGGTGCGTTTGGCGGATTTGTGCAGGGCGGATACTTCATTTTTCCGCAACGGGCTGAACTTTATGCCAGAAGCTCATATGTCTCCGGCGACTATGGCAGCGGCTATGAACTGGCAGGCGGTTTCAACTGGTTCATTCGAAAAGGGCGTGAAAATCTAAGATTTACGCTTGATTCAACATGGCTCGACCGATCGCCCGCCGGTCAAAACCGAACCGGGTTGGTGGCAGGCGAGTCTGGATTTTTGCTGCGGACTCAGATCACCGCAGCTTATTAAGACAATCGCCTGCTGGGCAGAACCCGACAGCCGGATTTCTCGAGCCGGCTCTGCCTGGCACGGCTCTTTTCCAGGCAATCCACCGGTCAGTAAGTGGTTCTTGCCACACCTCTGCCACCAGAAGCCAACGCACCGGTGCTGCCGATCAATGCCAGAACTGATGATTCAGCAGAGGATTCGGAACGACTGGCGGTGCCTTGTACATTTAGATTCATGAACCGACCCGGGCAATCGCCGATATAGAGGATGTGCCGGGTTCTGTGAGCAGGGCCTGACGGGCGGCACAGGGCATGGATTGGCGTTGACCGAAATCGCAGGAACGGCTATGTTTCCTCCAATCAAGGGTGAAAATCGGCAGATTGCGCGTCAGGGCGTGATCCGCGTCGATCAGGGAACCACGATGGTTCCGGGGCCCGAAGCAGGGAGGCGTGTCATGGCACATCAGGCCGTGGCGGGCAGTGAAATTATCGACAAGCCAGCCATGCTGGCCCTTGCCGCCGACGTGCTTCGCGCCGAAGCCGATGCCATTGTCCACCTATCGGAAAACCTTGACGACAACGTCGTTCGAGCCGCCAGGCTGCTGGCCGATTGCTCGGGAGTGACGCACATTACAGGCGTGGGCAAGGCCGGGCTGGTCGGCCAGAAATTCGCCGCCACCGCCGCCTCGTTCGGCATCAGGGCCTTTTTTCTGCACCCGGTTGAAGCCGCCCATGGCGACCTTGGCCGCGTTTCGCCCGGCGACCTTGTGATTGCCCTTTCGCAAAGTGGCGAATCTGAAGAGGTTCTGCGCATTGCCACGGCCATCCGGCGGATGGATGTGACGATGGTTGCCCTGACATCGCGACCCACCAGCCCGCTGGCCCACCAGGCCTCGCTGACGGTGGCCCTTGGCGATGTGGAAGAGGCGTGCCCGCTGGGGCTTGCGCCCACCACCAGCACCACCGTGATGATGGCCTGCTGCGACGTGCTGGCCATTCTCGCCGCCCGCTTCAGGGGCGTGCTGCCCGAACATTTTGCCGCGAACCACCCCGCCGGCAAGCTCGGCCGAAGGCTGGCCGGGGTCGATCAGATCATGCGAACCGGGCGACACATTCGCCTGGCCACCAAGGATGAAATTGTGCGGGAAGTGCTGCTGAGGCTGGGCGGGGCCCGCCGACGCTCAGGTGCCATTATGATTGTGGACGAAGCCCAGGGAATGTTGCGCGGGATTTTCACCGACAGCGACCTGGTGCGCCTGCTGGAACGCGGCCGAGACCAGATGCTTGATCGGCCCATTGGCGAAAGCATGACCGTAAACCCAACCAAAATCTACAGTTCAGCAACCGTGGCCGAGGCCGTTGACGCCCTTCGAGCCCGCAAGCTGAGCGAGCTGCCGGTGGTCGATGACCTGGGCCGACCGGTCGGGATGATCGACGTGACCGACCTGATTGGGCTGGTGCCGATCGACCTGGAAGAGGAGCCGATATGACCACGGCCGCCGCTTCCCACCAGCCGCAAGCCTTGCTCTCGGCAGACTTTGCCGAACGAGCCGGCAGGATCCGCCTGATTGTGATGGACGTTGACGGCGTGCTGACCGACGGCCTGATTATTGTCGACGACCAGGGCCAGGAGCAGAAGAACTTCAACGTGCGTGACGGCTCGGCCCTGGTGGGCTGGATGCGAACCGGCGGTAAAACGGCTATTCTTTCCGGCCGATATGCCCGATGTGTTGAGCACCGGGCCCGTGACCTGGGCATTCAGCATGTGCTTCAGGGCAACCCGCGCAAGCTGGCCGGTCTGGCCCGGATTCTGCAGGAAGCCGGCGTGACGCTGGAAGAGACGTGCTTTGTGGGCGACGACCTGCCTGATTTGCCGCTTTTTGGGCGAGTCGGGCTGGCTGCGGCACCGGCCGATGCCGTTGATGAAGTGCTTGCCAAAGCACACTTTGTGAGCAGCCACACAGGCGGCAGGGGCGTGCTGAACCAGCTCGTCAAAGCGATCATGCAGGTGCAGCAGACGTGGCAGGGGCATATTGACTGGTATTTTGAGCGGGAATCGTAAGTACCAGTTCGGGCAGGTGTTATTGCCCCGGGTTTGGAAGATGAGACCAGGAAAGCCTTTATGAGGATGAGTCCGGCAAAATCGTGAGAGTCATCAGAAAACTGCTTCAAATTCTGATGACGGTGGCACTTCTGGCGGGTGCTTCGCAGGCCTATCGCGTGGGCTTTGCCCAGGTTGAGTATTGGCTGCGACCGCCTGCGCCGATTGTGGTCGATTCAACCAAAGAGAACCATGGCCCGGCAACAATCTCAAAGTCGGCCATCGAGGCCCGCCAACTGGCAGCCAAAGCCTTTGGCGAGAACCACTGGTCGGCCCATCAGGACCTGAAAATACGCTTTTATGATGCCCAGCGAGGCTTCTGGATCTATGCCCAGAATTACGACTCGAAGGCTCAGTCGGGCTCGCAGATACGCTTCTGGCCAGTGGTTTTCATCTGGCGGGGCGAGAGGTCGGAAAAAGAGCCCCAGAACCAGAAGCTGATTTTTGGCGGCGGCGACGAAGCCATTATTGAAATGAGCCAGCCAATTACGGTGATTAAGCCCGGCAGCGAACCGCCCAAGATTGTGAAGGCCACGCTGAAGGGGTCGGTCACGATCCGCGACGACAAGGGCACGCCCTCAGCCGCCGACGACCTTGAAGTCGGCCCCATGGCCGATATTCGCTTCGACGAGCCGAGCCTGAGCATCTTCTCTGACTCTGACGTGCGTATTAAGGACCGAGACCTGCTGATTACCGGTCAGGGCCTGCGTATTGAGCTTTGGCCAAGGCTGATGACCGACCCGGCGGCCAAGCGGTCGTCGGAAGGGCCTGAATCGACATTCTCGGGCACGAAGTCGATCCAGCTTGCCAGCAAGGTCCGCATTGATGTGGCGAATGTCGGCAAATCAAACGTTTTGCCCGGAAAGGCCCGCGACAAATCAACCGAGATTCCAGCCTGGCTCGCCTGCGACGGCCCCATGCGCATTGACATGCCCCGGGGCGGCGGCAATCCGGTCATCGGCCCACCGCGGCCGCCCGAACCGACAATAGCCATCTTCAGCCAGAATGTCAGGCTCCAGCGTGGCCGCGAACAGCCCGACCAGCTGACGGGCGACGAACTTCAGGCCGAACTCTTCCCCACCACCAAGCCCGCCGTGGCCCAGGCCGACACCAAACCCGCTGCCGAAAAGGCCAAAGCAGGCCCGGGCGGCACTGGCCCGATGACGGAACTTGACCTGAAATGGGCACGCATGACCGGCAAAAAGGTTGTGCTTTTAAGCCAGGCACAGGGCCTGACGACCACCGGCACCGAGCTGATTCTGAAGCGGCCGGGCGGCAATCAAGCCGACGAAGTTTACATTCGTGGGACCCCCGAAGAGCCGCTCTTTGTCGAACGCATTGAATATGTCCGCGACCGAGCCGGACTGGCCACCGAGCAGATCCGCTCAATTGAAGCCATGACAGCCCAGGACATTACCCTGTTCGACGAAAAGCCCGAGCCCGCCACCACTGGCCCGGCCCGGGCCGTTGCCAACACCGCCATAGAGGTGGCCACTGTAGTGGCCCGCGGCAAGGGTCAGATTGAAGTGCGCGATGGCCGCAACCAGCCTGTGGTTCGCTCGGCAAGCTGGTCGCAGCAGGCTGTGATGGTGACCGACCACTCAGGCAGCACCGAGAAGAAGATCATTACGCTTGCCGGAAAGGCCCATGTCTGGGACGCTAAATCAGGCACGCTAGATTCGGCCCAGTCGCTGGAAATCTGGCTCTCGCCCAAGGCCAGACCGGCCGAAGTGGCCGCCGTGAAGAAGCCTGCCGCCGACCCGCGTAATCGTGAGGCCTCAGCAGGGCTGTCGTCCAAATCCTATGAAATGGAGCGGGTCAGGGCTCTTAAAGATGTCAGGCTTGTGGCCGACAACCGCTATCTTTCAGCCAAGCAACGGCTTGATGTCGAATTCCTGCCCGGCACGGCCGCACCGGCCCAGCCGGCCCGCGATATTGCCACCAAGCCTGATGCCCGTGTGAAGCCCACGGCTTTCTGGGCCGCTGATGCACCAGCCGATAGCCCGGCCACATCTTCCGGAGCCAAATTGCCCGCCAATGCTGCACCTGCCGCCCGGCCCAACCGGCCAAGCCCCAAAGTCTCGGTCGATGCCAACCGCATCTGGGCAAGGCTCGGGCCCAACCCGAACACCCAGCGACCATCAGCCGGCAATGCCCCGGCCAATCCTGTTTCTGGCGGAATTGAGCTGATCGAAGCCCGCCTGCGTGGCGACGTGAAATTCAACCAGGAGAACGCCGACCCTGCCAAAAAGGCTTCGTCGGTTGAGGCCCAGGCCGTGGATGTGGTGCACCAGGGGCAGGCCATGTATCACCTTCTGGCCTATAGCTTTGATCCCTCGGCCAGTAAAGCGGCTTCGGCGTCGGCGGCCCCCGTGCGAATTGTATCCGACCAGTTTGAACTTGATGGCTCGATTGTCGCCCTCGACCAGCGTGCCAGCTATGCCAAAGTTGATGGCCAGGGGCAGATCCGCCAGTGGCTCGGTTCGGAATTACTGAAACAGGAAGGCTTCCAGAACGCAAACACCAGCAGTAGCAGGCCAACGGCAAGACCGGCAGGCAAGCCGCAACTGGCGACCATCACCTGGAAAGAGAAGATGGAGTTCATGGGAGTGCCGCTGGATAAGGACGGCAACCCGCTTCTGGCCCAGGCCCACTTTAATGGTGGCGTGGTGGTTCGCACCTCCGATGCCCTGCTTGGGTCGGAACAGCTTTATGTTTATTTTGACAGACAGGTTCCGCTGGATCAGGTGCGCACACCGGGCCTTGATGCCGCCAGACAGCCGGCCACTTCAGCTTCCAACCTGTCTGCCTCTACCCCCAAGCCTGAAATTGCCTATGTTCAGGCGACGGGCTCGGTCACCATGATCAACCGCCAGAAGCAGGCCCAGACGGATAAAGTCATGCAGCTTCAGCGGCTGGAAGGCAAAAAAGTGGTTTATGACAAGGCCTCTGACACCTTTCAGATGGACCGTGCGGGCATTGTCAGGCTTTATGAACGTAACGACGGCAAAACCCAGCTCAGGCGGCTGGTGCCAGGGGCCAACGACAAACCGCCGGCCAACCCGGCTGCCAAGCCCTTCAGCCTGACCCGCATTGAATTCCTCAAGGGCATGTCGGGCCGGCTTGGCTTCGACCCCGACGCCAACAAACAGGCCAATCAGGCCAAAGATCGATCGGCCGAGTTCTTCGGCAATGTGCAGGTGCTGCATGGCCAGGTCAGCGACGAATTCCGCGACCTGAATGTCGATAAGCCACCACCCGAGTTCGCCCTGCTTTCCTCCGAGTGGCTCAAGGTCGAAAGCCTGGCCAACAGGCAACAGCCCGACAAACCCCAAAACCTGCTTTTTGCCCAGGGCAATGCCACCGCCCGCACCGGCGATATGGCCACCCAGGGCGACCAGATCCACTTCGACGCCACGGCCCAGCTCTTCCACGTCTTCGGGCAGAACGGCCGCGAAGTCTCTATCGTGCACCAGACCAAACCCGGCAGCCCGCCTTCCGTCGCCCGTGGCTCGGCCCTGGTCTATAACAATGTCACCGGCGAATCACAACTTGTCGATCCCAAAACCATCCAGCTCATCGACCCCAACTCGGGCACCCGCCCCGCTCTCGGCCCGCCCAAACCCGCACCCGTGCAGCCACGGCCCGACCGCACCCCTATACGCCTGCCACCTTCAAGCAGCCGGGAACGCCGCAGCTTCTGACCCCCGCCCCATCACGGCCGGCACCACACCAAAGCCAGATTCAGCCCTGGCCGGCGTGCATCTGCACACTTGACGCTAATTCCCCGCTCATCATACACTTGAATCAGGCGGTCAGCGTTTTGCCGCCGCACCAATCCACCAGCCCGTGAGCAAGCCCATGGCCAGCGGACCTCAGAAAGAACCTGACGAGGATCCGATCGACGTCGATTTCAGCCCGGTCACGCCCGGGTCGGGCCGCATCGGCTTCCATCCCGCCACCGGCTCGCTCGGCCAGGTCGCCTTCGACCCAAACCAGGGAACGTCGGCCGACGACCTCTTCGCTGCCGTTGAATTCGCCGATAACCCTGAACCCCGCTGCCCCTGCGTGCTGGTGCTCGACACCTCCGGCTCCATGGCCGGCGAACCCGTCGCCCAGCTTAATGAAGCACTCTGCCAGTTTGTCCGCGAAGTCAGTGCCGACATCCTCGCCGCCAAACGGCTGGAACTGGCTGTCGTATCATGCGGCGGCGATGTCCGTGTCGCACACGATTTTACGACTGTCAATCAGTTCGTTCCGCCCATTCTCATGGCCGGCGGCGATACTCCGCTCGGCTCAGCCATTGAACGTGGCCTTGACCTCATCGAAACACGCAAGCGAAACTATCGCCTGGGCGGTGTCTCCTACTATCGTCCCTGGCTCATCGTCCTGACCGACGGCGCACCCACCGATGAAATGAGCCAGGCTGCCCGCAGGCTGAATGAAGCCGAAGCCGCCAAAAGCCTTGTTGCCTTCTGTTTCGGCACCGATACATTTGATAAAAGTAAAATGACAAAAGTCTTTCCCCGCACACCCATGATGATGCGCGGGGCACGCTATCGCGAGTTTTTCCAGTGGCTTTCGGCCTCAATGGCCAGCGTTTCCCACTCGCGGCCCGGCGACCGACTGCAACTGCAAAAACCCTCCGACGACTGGGTGATTGACTGAAATGAAATTCAAAGGATTTGGAGCGACAGTTGTCAATGATTGACTGGTCCCGCTATCTCGCCGAAGGCCTGACATACGTCGATTTTCTTGCCCGCTATGGCTCGCCTGAACATCATCGGCGCTGGCAGGCTAATGCCGATGCCATTTCCCTGGGCACCGACCAGAAAAACCGCCTGGCCCTTTTCACCCGCCGCATGGGCGTGCTTTGCCTCTCGGGCACCTGGTGCGGCGACTGTGCCAGCCAGTGCCCCATCTTTCAGCACATTGTCGAAGCCGCACCCGCCGGCCTGATTGACCTGCGATTTATTGACCGCGATGCCGCCCCGCCCGATCTTGCCGCCGCCATTCGCATCAATGGCGGCCAGCGTGTGCCTGCACTGATTTTTATCAGCGAAGATGGCTTTGAAGTCGCCCGATATGGCGAAAAAACCCTCGCCAAATATCGCGACGAAGCCGCCCGCCTGGGCGGAGCCGCCTGCTCCATCGGCCTTGTCTCTGAAGCTGAAAACACACTCCGCCAGGCCGTTATTGCTGAATGGGTCGATCAGTTCGAACGTGCCCAGCTCATCCTTCGCCTCTCGGCCCGACTCCGACAGAAGTACAACGATTAATATTCCCGCCAGCATTCATAATTCCCAAAACAGACAATTTCGCCAAAATCACCACAACTGTCAAATCATGGCACATCTCAACCAATAGTCAAACACTTTCTCCATTTCATCCGGCAGGATAACCCGCACCCATTTGATTAATTGCCTTTATTCCAGCATTGCTTCGTGTGAAACAACCCATTCAGGTTTTTTATCCAAATAAAACCACAAGAAAAATAACGCATCATCTATCATGCATCCCATCACTGGAACGTCGCTGTGCCATCTGGTTCATCTCTGCCGGGGTTTGCCGGAATGCAAATTACCATCAATAAAATCGCAATATTCAATTCACTTAATGCAATATACTTTAAATATAATCAGAGCTTCCCTGATTAAAGAGCGCAGAATCCTTACAGAATGCCTTAAGTGACATTCTTTTGATCCCGCTTATGTCAGTCCTGATGAAGTATCACATCGCCATTCGGTCGAGTTTGGCCACTTCGGCGTTGTATTGCTCGACCGAAA
>JBEITT010000026.1:0-52647 GCA_040374745.1 Planctomycetaceae bacterium
ACCTGCCTGAATATCATGTAAGCCAGGCCTATAACTGCCCACTCGCATGCCATGTTGGTGGCAGGGCGTACATCAAGCGCCTGCCGGCTGGAAATGACCATCAGTAATACCAGGCCGATCACAGCCAGGTCGGCCAGTCGCAGACGCATCTGGAAGTCGGGCCGTTTCAGACGTATGGCGGCAAAGGCAAGTGCAGCCAGAATGACCCAGAGGCACCAAGAAAGACCAGTGCCCTGCCAGGCGTCTTCACTGGGCCAAAGCAGCCGGGCACCGATCAAGCCGGTAAAAAGCCCCAGGCAACGTGAGTCCCAACCAAGAGATGACCTGACTGAAATATCAATCGAATCGCGGCGATGCACGATCGTCGGGGTGGCTGGTCGATGGCGTGCTGCATTTCGCCCTGACATCTTTAGCCCCCCTTTCTCTGTGATTCAAAGGTCCGATCAGACCTTGCGGCCTTTCGGAAAATATGGCTTTGATTTGGGTTGAATTGCCGCCAGCCAGAGCGTGCAAACCATCAGGATGCAATATCCACCGACTGCAAGACAAAAGCCAAACCACTCTAAAGCATTTTCAGGTGGCCAGTTATCTCTATAACCACCCATCAGGCTGGTGAAGGCCAGAAGCGGACCGCCGATCGTCCAGAGCGTGAGGATGCCAAAAAATATGTACATCCGCCGGGCAATCGGCGAAAGCTCCTTCAGGGCATTCATGAACCGCCTCTCGCTGATTCCCGACGAGCCAGTTTTTCGCGACAATATGCCGTATGCTCTTCCCGCCTCTTGTTCCACGCGGCGATCACGGCATCAGGGCCTTCAGCCAGTGGCACAGTGAACGCCTCAGCACCATCACGCCACTTCAGTTCAATATTACCAGCCGCAACACCCTTCTCGCCGATAACCACCCGCAGTGGAATGCCTATCAGGTCAGTGTCTTTAAACTTCACACCCGGCCGCTGGTCGCGATCGTCAACAATGACATCCGCCCCGGCATGTGAAAGGGCCGAAGCATAACGATCTGCCAGATTCATAATCTCGGGATTGTTCACTGCCAGCGGAACCACAACCACGTCGTAGGGAGCAATCGGCATCGGCCAGATAATGCCATTGGCATCGTGACAGGCTTCAACCGCTCCGGCCAGAATCCGGTTTACACCAATTCCATAACAACCCATGATCATTGGTTGCTGCTTGCCATGCTCGTCAAGAAAAACGGCGTTCATCGATGCTGAATATTTTGTGCCCAGCTTGAAAACGTGGCCAATTTCAATGCCCTGGCAGATGGTCATCGGCTCGCCGCTGCCACGGGGGCTGGGGTCGCCGGCCTCGGCATTACGTACATCAACAACACGGTCAAGCGGGAAGTCGCGGCCTGGCACTGCATTGATGTAGTGTATGTCAATTTCGTTACCACCCACCACAGCATTCGGCATGGCCGCAACGGAAGGGTCAACCACCAGCGGAATTTTGATATTTATTGGTCCCAGAAAACCCATCGGCACGCCGGTGGCTTTCAGGATTTGCTCAGGCGTTGCCAATTCGATGCTCCTGGCCCCGAAAGCGCGGCGGACTTTGGCTTCGTTGGCTTCATGGTCGCCACGAATAAGGATGGCAACCGGTTTTTCGTCGGCGCTGAATACAAGTAGTTTGGCAGTTTCAGCCGGCTTTACTCCCAGGAAAGCAGCAACTTCTTCAATTGTTCGCTTGTGAGGCGTTGCTTTTATCTCGGCGGCCGGGGCAGAGGCATTGGTTGAGGCTGGCCATGCGATACTGCCAATCTCAGCCCGTTCCACGTTGGCAGCATAACCAGTGGCCACGTCCTGGATGATTTTATCTTCGCCTGTGGCACATGGAACCATGAATTCATGCGAACTGTCGCCACCGATCGGCCCTGATTCGGCCTCAACAATCACATAAGGCACGCCACAACGGTCGAAAATGCGGCAATAGGCCTCATACATCTGGTCGTAGGCGACATTAAGCTGATCGACATTCGCACCAAAGGAATAAGCGTCTTTCATCAGGAATTCACGCGTTCGCAAGACGCCAAAACGAGGGCGAGGTTCGTCGCGAAACTTGGTCTGAATCTGATATAGCGTGACAGGAAGCTGGCGATAGCTGGCAATCAGGTCGCGGGCGAGGTCTGTAACCACTTCTTCATGTGTCGGCCCGAGGGCAACATGCCGATCGCCCGAGAGCTTAAGTTGCATGAGCAGGTTGCCAAATGTCTCGTAGCGACCGGTTTCTTTCCAAAGTTCGATCGGCTGCAGGGCGGGCATGAGAATTTCGACACCACCGGCCCGGTTCATTTCATCGCGAACGATGGCCTCAGCCTTTCGCAGGCTTCGCAGACCCAGCGGCAGATAGGTGTAAGCACCCGAACCAAGCTGGCGGATAAACCCGGCCCGAACCAGCAGCTTGTGGCTAGGGACAACGGCGTCGGATGGCGATTCCTTGAGCGTGGGGATAACCGTTTGCGACCAGCGCACTGTTTGTTTCCTGCGATTTATGGGGCTAAGGCTGCACGATGAACCAGTGTTCAGAAACGGCGGCAGCACCAGATAAGTCAGAGTTTACCCGGAAAGGTGATTATTGTCCAACCTGAAGAGAGTAAGGCTTCTGCACATTCGAATTCCAAACGGGGAACTTAATTAAATACCCCCGACCGCTTGTGAAGCGAGGTTTGATGATTTATAAGTTATCTATTCCATTTCTCCGCCATGCGGCTTGAAATCTCCTGAGATCATCAGGAAGAATCTGAATCATGATCCGATCGAAATTTGCAGCGGTATTACTGCTTTTTCTGCAAGTTGGCAGTGATCTGTCTGAACAGCAGGGCAAGCCGGATTCGCAACAGGCATCGCAGGGCAATGGAGCGAATGAAGCACTGAGCATTGCCGAACGGACAGACCGGGAAATTCATTTTGAAACCAAAATCCGGCCGATTCTCGTTAACGAATGCCTGAAATGCCATAATGGAAAAAAAATAAGTGGTGGATTGGATTTAAGCAATCGTAATGCCGTGAAAAAAGGCGGCGATTCTGGCATTGCGGTGAAACCGGGCGATGCCCGAAACAGCCTGATTGTGAAAGCAATTGAGCGAAGAACCGCCGACATTGCCCCCATGCCGCCGAAAAAAAAGCTGACAAAAGAGCAAATTGCAGATATTATTCGTTGGGTAAACGATGGAGCCCACTGGCCAGATGACGCCTTGCAGTTGCAATCAAATGCCAGTTTCAATTCGGAAGGCAAAACGCACTGGTCTTTTCAACCGGTAGTAGCACCTAAAATTCCCCAGGACAGTTCTGGATGGGCCAGATCGCCGGTCGACCGGTTTATTGCTGCAGGCTGGAATGGATTGAAACCAGCAGAGGATGCAGATGAACTGACACTGATCCGGAGAGTCTCATATGACCTGACAGGCCTGCCGCCGAATTTGGTTGAAGTGAATCAGGCCATTAATCGAAAAGCTGGGAAACAAGGCAAATCATTTGATTTGATGGTTGACAAACTTTTGAATTCGCCTGCATTTGGCGAACGATGGGCACGACACTGGATGGATGTGGTTCGTTATGCCGACACAGCCGGCGACAATGCCGATTATCCAGTGCCTGAAGCTGGATTTTATCGCGATTATCTGATTGATTCGTTTAACGCCGACAAACCATTCAACCAGCTTGTTGTCGAGCAGATTTCTGGTGACCTGATGGCAGTTGACCTTGCCAGAGAAGGTCGAAAATTAAATACAGCCGAATTGAAACAATTTCGTGATTTTAATGTCGCCACAACATTTATTGGCCTTTCCCGCCGCTATGCCACAGCACCTTTTGAACTGATGCATCTGACAGTGGAAGATTCAATTACAACCACTGGCCAGGCTTTTCTCGGGTTGAATTTTCGATGTGCTCGCTGCCACGACCACAAGTATGACCCGATCTCAATGCGCGATTATTATGGTCTTTACAGCATTTTTGCCAGCACCTCCTATCCCTATGCCGGCAGCGAGGAATTTCAATCAAAAAAACTGCCAAGATCAGGATTTATTTCATTAAAGCCTGAATCTGAAATAAAACCGGCGATGGAAGAATATCGTCGCCAAATTGAAAAGTTGAAACAATTTACCACTGAATTTACTGGCCCATTCACACCCGAGGTGCTTCAGAAACAGAAAGTCGAAAGAATCAAGATTGAAATTGATCATCGTCTGGGCGGCTGGCCAGCTGGTTTCGAAACGGCATATGGTGTTGCTGAGGGCAAACCACACGATGAACCACTTCACAGAAAAGGCGAACCGCGAGACCCTGGAGAGGTTGTTGCACGTGCCGTGCCAGGATTTCTTGAGGGATTCAAACGACCGACTGTTCGCGCGGAGGAGAGTGGACGCCGCGAATTGGCAGAATGGCTTACGGATCCTGCTAACCCATTAACAGCACGAGTTTATGTAAATCGGGTGTGGATGCAGCTTTTTGGTCGTGGCCTGGTCGAAACGCCCAACGACTTTGGCACAAGGGGAAGCAAGCCCACGCACCCTGAACTGCTTGATTATCTGACAAACTATTTTATTGAGAATGACTGGTCAACCAAAAGCCTTGTGAGAGCGATTGTCTGCTCAAGAGTATATCAGTTATGTAGCGATGATTTTTTACAACAGAGCCGGATTGACCCTGAAAATCGTCGGCTATGGCGGCACAATCGTCGTCGCCTTGATGCCGAATCAATCCGTGACAGCCTGCTGGCGATTTCAGGCAATTTGAACCTTGCCCGGCCAGGCACTCATCCATTTCCGCCAATTGAAAACTGGAAATGGACACAGCATGACCCATTTCGCGAACAATATGACACTCGTCATCGCACGGTTTACCTGATGACCCAGCGCATTCAAAAACACCCATTTCTTGCCTTGTTCGACGGCCCGGACACGAATTCCTCCACCGGCAGCCGAAGCCAGTCAAGCGTGCCATTGCAATCTCTTCACCTGTCAAACCATCCATTTTTCATAGAACAGTCAAATGCAATTGCGGCTCGACTGCACGAGAAATACAGTGTCAAAGGTGATCCAACAGAACTGTTAAATGAAATCTGGAAAAAAGTACTGGGACGGTTGCCAGATAAGGACGAATTGCAACTGGCAGGCGAAACACTGAAATCAGCCTGTCAAGTGGCCGGCGAATCACCGCAGAGGGCCTTGCAATCAATGATTCACTCGCTTTTCATGAGCAATGCATTTCTCTATGTCGATTAAAATTCAATTCATATGAAAAAACAGATCAGTTTCAATCGCGATGTTCCGATCAGCCGCAGAGACCTGCTTGCAGGGTCATCGGCCGCCGGCTTGTGGCAACTGGCGGCAGCCCTGGGGCAGGCTGAAGTGATGATTCCTGAATCAGGAGTGCATCATCCACCTGAGGCAAACCGGTTTCTCATGATTTTTTTGACCGGTGGCATGTCGCATATTGACACTTTCGACCCGAAGCCTGAGCTTGATCGGCTTCACGGCAAAACTTATGATGGGTTTAATTTGCGTGGCATATCCAAATTACCACTGTTGAGATCGCCTTACAAGTTCACAAAGCATGGCCAATCGGGTGTGAGCATCAGTGAACTTTTCATGCATATGCCCAAGATTGTTGATGATCTTTGTATTATTCGTTCGCTGAGAACCGATATTGTCGAGCATTTTCAGGCCACGCTGGCGATGCACACCGGCTCGAGCACTGTGCCCATGCCGAGCATTGGCAGCTGGCTTTCATTTGCGCTTGGCACGGCGAATCCGAACCTGCCTTCCTATGTCGTATTCTGCGAAAATCTGCCCTATGCCGGCGCCCAGGTTTTTGATTCCAGCTTTCTGCCGCCTGAATTTCAGGGCGTGCGAATTGTGCCGGGCCCGGAGCCAATTGCAAATTTAAATCGACAGTCAAAAGATAACGATCCTGATTCAATTTCCATCAGACAACTGGAAGAACGTTTTCTGGACAGGCTGAATCAGCACCATGCCAGCCGAAGGCCAGACGATGCGCGACTTAAGGGGCGAATCAATAACAACCATGTGGCGAGAGGCTTACAAAAAGAGGCCCCGGAGGCACTTGACCTGAATCAGGAAAAGGATCGGACTTTGGAGGAATATGGCTTGCAAAGGGGTGATAAAAACTCGTTTGCAGCCCAGTGCATCATGGCCCGGCGGCTGCTGGAACGCGGCGTCCGCTGTGTTGAGATTATCGATACAGGGGCCAGCAACAATTGGGACAGCCATGGCAACATGGCCGACCACAGGCCCAAAGCAGCCCGTGTGGATCAGGCGATTACTGCCCTGATTCGCGACATGAAGGCCCGTGGCCTGCTTAATGATACGCTGGTGGCCATTTGCACCGAGTTTGGCCGCACACCGTGGGGCGACGGCCCCAGTTCACCCGGCCGAAACCATCTGGCCAGTGCATTTACCTGCATTCTGGCAGGGGCGGGTGTGAAGGGCGGCATAACTTATGGCGAAACGGATGATATTGGTGCTCATGTTGTGAAAGACCTGGTACATGTTCATGATTACCATGCAACGATCCTGCACCTGATGGGCCTTGACCACAAACGCCTGACTTATCGCTATGCCGGTCGCGATTTTCGGCTGACAGATGTGTTTGGGAATGTCGTTCAGCCGATATTAAACTGAAGCGCAGGCGGGCAGGGCATGCCATCGCTTATTAACTTTCAATGGTCACCGCGCGATAGCTCGTCCGTGCTTTTTGAAAGCCGAGCTTATAATACAGCATCACAGCAGAGGGGTTATCGGCTGTCACTTCCAGGAATGCCCGTCGCAGACCAAACGACTGGAAACCGGCCAACGATTTGGTGACCAGCGCCTTACCCAGGCCCTTGCCACGATAACCCGGCAGGACGGCCACATTCTGAATGAAGCCATAGCCTGTGCGATCAACAATTCCCTGAATGGTGGCACAGAAACCCTGTTCACAGCCAATCAGCCAGGTGGCCTTAGCCAGAAAGCCTGGCTTACCGCGAATTTCACGCATCAATCTCTGGCAGCCGAAGCGGTCGCCCAGAATCGGAAAAACCTGCGAATCAAGCTCGTTTCGAAAGCTGAGGTATTTCACTTCGGCATGAAGGTCGATCAACCCGTCAGACCATTCTCGCCAGTAATATCCTTCCGGAAGATCATGCGCGGCCTGCCACTTGGCCAGATCGATCTCCATCCGAAAGCGTTTGAAGTAAGTGACCGCCACAGACTTTTTCCCTGAACCAGCCACTCATCAGCAAAGAACAATTCTCGCCAGCAAAAGATACTATGAAAATCAAGCGGACCGGTCAATTCAGTTTGACACGGCCTGATTCATCCCTGAACGTCAAATTCGTTGCAACTGAACGCTTCTGGCCAAACTTTCAGGCAGACTGCCCAAAAAAAATCGATGGTTCATCTGGCCCGGGCGGGGCTTTTTCCAGTATCTTCACTTTGTTCTTGAATCGGTTTCGGATGAATCGGCGACGGCAGATGGACTAAAAACCATGGCGAAATCGCGATATATCGCAATGTGGTCGGGCCCTCGAAACATTTCTACCGCGATGATGCGTTCGTGGAGCAACCGTTCCGACACAATCGTATGCGACGAACCGTTTTATGCTTATTATCTGAACGAGACCCGGCTTGACCATCCGGGCATTGAAGAGGTGATCGCCTCACAGCCCACTGATTGGCGGGAAGTTGTTAAGCAACTGACCGGACCGATACCTGGTGAGAGGCCAATTTTTTTCCAGAAGCACATGACGCACCACATGCTGCCAGGGATAGGCCGTGACTGGCTTTCAGCAGTGACTAATGCTTTTTTGATTCGCGACCCACGCGACATGATCGTCTCTCTGGCAAAAGTCCTGAATACTGTTCGTCTGACCGACACCGGTCTGCCACAACAGTTGGAAATATATCGACATGTGTGCCGAATAACAGGTGAACAACCGGCGGTGGTAGATGCCCGCGATGTGCAGAACCATCCAGAAAAAGTTCTGCCGAAACTATGCGAGAAGCTGGAGGTGGATTTTGATACATCCATGCTGCACTGGCCTGCCGGGCCACGTACTACAGATGGTGTCTGGGCCAGATACTGGTATGCCAATGTCGAAAAAACGACCGGGTTTGAGCCTTATCAATCAAAAAACGAGCCTGTGCCGGACATACTGAAGCCCATTCTGGATGAATGCCTTGAAATCTATGAACAATTGTCAGAATTTCGGATCGAAGCCTGATCCGAGCTGATTCCTGAATCCTGCAAATATAAAACGAGAGAACTATGCTCCAGAAATTCAATGCCAGGAACGCGGGTATCAGATACAGTGTCAATGGCAAGCTGTTTCATCGGGATGAACCGGGGCTGAGTCCCTTTGATTCAGTAGTTCAGGGGGGCGATGCAGTCTGGGAAGGGCTTCGCCTTTACAATGGACGGATCTTTCGGCTTGATGAGCACCTTCAGCGGTTGCGACATTCAGCATTGGCACTGGCATTTGCAGATATTCCCAGCCGCGACAATATCGTTGAAGAGATCAAAAAAACACTGGCCGCCAATAACATGACGGACGGTGTGCATATCCGTCTGACGCTCACACGCGGCGTGAAATTAACTTCGGGTATGGACCCAAGGCTTAACACACAGGGTTCGACGCTGATTATTCTTCCCGAATTCAAGCCACCGGTTTATGACAAATCGGGGCTGAAGCTGGCAACAACGAGTGTCAGGCGACCATCGCCCGACGTCATGGACCCCAAAATTCATCATAATAACCTGATCAATTCGATTCTGGCGAAAATCGAAGCGAACCTTGCCGGGGCCGACGATGCCGTGATGCTTGACAGCCGTGGATTCGTCGCCGAAACGAACGCCACTCACCTGTTCCTGGTAAAAAACGGCCAGATTCAGACACCGCGAACGGTAGCCTGCCCTGAAGGTATCACTCGAAGCGTGGTGCTGGAACTGGCTGATGAGTTAAGACTGCCCGCAACGATTGAAGATCTTTCACTGGTTGACTTTTACCGGGCCGACGAAGTTTTCTGCACAGGCACCATGGGTGAACTGGCACCGGTGACCATGATTGACAGCAGGCAAATTGGTTCAGGGCAGGTGGGGCCAATCACAATCAGGCTTTCAGAAGCATTTGCCGCCAAAGTTGCCGTGGAAGGAACCATAGTGGTTTCACCAGCTTGACACCGCATTACGGACAAGCGAAGATTCGTTCAGTTTTCAGCAAGACCAATCAAGGCAAATCTGCAAGAGTAAGGACAATACATCATGAGCTATGGTGATGATTTTGACCCATATGCCCCACCACAGACAGATGTCACAGCCTCAAAAAAAACGGGTAATTTCGGTAGTGCGGCGAACTTCACACTGAGTGATGTCCTGAGCCGTAGCTGGCAGATCATGCGAAGCCGGATGGGGCTTACAATTGCGATGGTAGTGGTTTATTTTGTGCTGGCTAATTTGATGAGTGCAATAGCAGGCAGCATCAACAATCAGGTTGTCAAACTGCTGCTGACACTGGCAAATTTGGTTCTGAGCGTATTTTTTCAGGTAGGACTCTTTACTTACCTGCTGAATCTGGCATCGGGTCGCGAAGCAGGTTTCAAGGATCTTTTCAGTGGTGGCCCGCTGATTCTGCCAGTTTTTTTTGCTTCGCTGGTTTTCGGGCTCGTGATTTTCGGCGCATTGATTCCAGCCGGGATTCTGGCAATCGTCCTGCCGCCAATAGGTATTATCGTCGCTCTTGTTTATGGTGTGATTGCCTATATCTACATCTTCACACGTTTGTCCCAGTTTTATTATCTGCTGATTGACCGGGAGGTTGGCATTATGGAGTCGTTGAAACTTTCAAGCCAGTTAATGAAAGGGCGGGAAATACAGTTTCTAGGACTCACACTCATGCTGGGCTTATTAAATTTTGCGGGCGCACTGGCATTCCTTGTCGGCCTGTTGATCACCGTTCCACTTTCGCTGCTATGTCTGGCTGTGTATTATCTTGGTATCACCGGGCAACCCGTGGCCGACCCGTTGGCTATTGAATAATTCTCAGCAAGCAACTTCGCTGCGACATCAAACCCGGCCTGTGGTTGAACTATGGGTCGGGTTATGATTATTCTTTAGATTAATCAAACAATGGTCGCAGAACATCATCCTTCACGTGGAGTGCCAGACCGATGAGACTTTGCCGATTCTTTTACGACGAATCAGAACTGATCGGTTATTACGAAGACACACGCGTGTTTCCAATCGATCAGGTGGTGGAAGCCTATCTGGAGAATGTAGACGACAGCTTCGAACTGCCTCCTGTCATTGACATTCTCGATCTTTTGCCCCCTTACGGCGAATGCCGGGAAGAGGCGAGGGTTGTTTATGAGTGGCTGAAAACTCTTGGCGAAGAAGATCAGGCAGGATTGGCATTGCCGATTGATGAAGTCGAGCTGCTGACACCCATCAACTCCCCGCCCAAGATACTTCTCCTCGCCGGAAACTATGCTGAGCATATTAAAGAAAGTGGCGGCATGGCGGTGGAACGGGCCGAGACATTTCCATACGTTTTTATGAAGCCGTCAAGCACCTTGAATAACCAGAACGGCCCTGTGATTCTTCCGGTAGTTTCTCCTGATCATATTGACTGGGAATGCGAACTGGGTGTGGTGATTGGCGAAGTGTGCAAGGGTGTTACGGAAGAAGAAGCCCTTGATTATGTGGCAGGTTATACGGTTGTGAATGATATTTCTGACCGGAAATTCAAGCCAAATCCGGACCGGAAAACACGAGAACGTGACAAGCATTTTGACTGGCTGCATGGCAAGTGGCATGACACTTTCCTGCCGATCGGTCCGTGCATCTTGTCTGCTGAGGATGTTGATCCATCAAAGTTTCACCTGACTTTGAAAGTTAACGGTGAAACGAAGCAGGACTGCGGGACTGACAAGATGATTTTTCCAGTTGGAGCAATTATAGCGTTTATCTCGCAGTGGATCACCCTGGAGCCTGGCGACCTGATTGCCACAGGTACACCCTCAGGTGTGGGCAATGCCTCGGGCACCTATCTGAAGCACGGAGACCAGTTGGAAGCGGCGATCAGCGGAATTGGCATTCTGGCCAATCCGGTCGTTTCAGAAACTGAGTGGCTTGCCGGTGCTGCCATGGCTGATGAATTTGACGAAGATGAACAAGACGACGAAGAATTTTATGACGACGAAGATGAGGAGCGTTCGTAAGTTACGAACGATGCCCCTTGCTTTTGTTGGAAAGTCTGGCATTGATATGGTATTTTCTACCTGACTGAATCGGGACGCTACACCAGAGAAGAGACGCACAGCATCCTCAGCCTGGCAAGAAAATATGAAGCCTATTCGCAAGTTGTTGGTGGCAAATCGTGGCGAGATTGCCATCCGGGTATTTCGATCGGCCCACGAACTGGGTATTCGTACTGTGGCGATCTACTCGCACGAGGATCGCTTCAGTCTGCATCGCACCAAGGCAGACGAAGCCTATCAGGTGGGCCAGGCGGGCGAGCCCATTCGAAGTTATTTAAACATTAACGCCATTGTGCGTCTGGCAGTTGAAAACGGTGTAGATGCCATTCATCCCGGCTATGGTTTCCTTTCAGAAAATGCCACTTTTGCCCGGGCCTGTGCTGAAGCCGGTATTACTTTTGTCGGGCCAACACCAGCTACGCTAGATTCATTGGGCGACAAGGTGGCAGCCCGCAAACTGGCTCAGACGGCTGGTGTGCCGGTGCTGGGCGGAACGGCGACGCCGGTAGAACCTGGCCCGGAAGCACATGCACTGGCAGAGAAACTGGGCTATCCGGTGATAGTCAAGGCATCAATGGGTGGCGGTGGCCGTGGAATGCGTGTCGTTGAACGTGCTGAAGATCTTGATTCTTCACTCGACCAGGCCCGCCGCGAGGCTCAGACGGCATTTGGTTGCCCCGATGCATTTCTAGAAAAATTCATTCGTCGAGCCAAGCACATTGAAGTGCAACTTCTTGGCGACACACATGGCAATCTGGTACATCTTTATGAACGCGACTGTTCAGTGCAGCGTCGACACCAGAAAGTCATTGAAATTGCACCAGCCGTGAATCTTGATCCGGCTCTGCGCAAGGCCATCTGCGAGGCGTCGATTGCGATTGGCCGGGCTGCCAATTATCAGAACGCCGGCACCGTAGAATTTCTGGTGGATGTGGACGCCGGCAAGTTCTATTTTATTGAAGTTAATCCACGCATCCAGGTTGAACACACTGTCACCGAAACCGTTACCAATATTGACCTTGTCAAGAGTCAGATCCTGGTAGCCCAGGGTGCCCGGCTGGACGATCCGGAGATTGGCATTGCTGGACAGGATTCGATCGTCACACAGGGTTTCGCCTTTCAGTGTCGTGTAACCACCGAAGACCCCCAGAACAAGTTTACACCTGACTATGGCCGAATCACGGCTTATCGCTCATCAGGCGGGCTTGGGATTCGCCTGGATGGCGGTACGGCCTCTGCCGGGTCGATCGTGACGCCTTATTACGACAGCCTTCTGGTGAAGGTCTCGGCCAGTGGCAGACGTTTTATTGATGCCGTCAGGCGTATGGAACGTGCCCTGGAAGAATTTCGCGTCAGGGGTGTGAAAACAAATGTCCCGTTCCTGCTGAACGTGATTCGGACCGAGACTTTTCTGGAAGGTAATTGCACCACACGGTTTATTGACGAGACACCCGACCTTTTCAAGTTTGCCATACGGCAGGACCGTGCCACAAAGCTGCTTTCCTACATGGCGGATGTTGTGGTAAACGGCTTTGCTGGTGTGCCTAAAGCAACGGCTGAAACACCTCGATTTGAGCCATCCATTCCGGCACATGACCCCACCATGGCACCGCCGGCCGGCACAAGACAGCGACTTCTTGAATTGGGTCCTGAGGCATTTTCCAAGTGGATTCGCGATCAGAAGCCACTGCTTCTGACTGACTCGACATTCCGTGATGCACATCAATCGCTGCTGGCCACCCGTCTGCGTACACGCGACATGCTCAGAATTGCGGGTGCTTATGCTCGCATGGTTCCCAATCTCTTTTCGCTGGAGATGTGGGGCGGCGCGACATTTGACACCAGCATGAGGTTCTTGAAGGAAGACCCGTGGGACCGCCTGGCACAAATGCGTGAGGCTGTTCCGAACATTCTTTTCCAGATGCTGCTTCGAGGCTCCAACTGCGTTGGCTATACAAGTTATCCCGACAACCTTATCAAGAAATTTGTACACGAATCGACGGCGGCGGGCATTGATATTTTCCGGGTTTTTGATGCACTCAACTGGATTCCATCAATGCAGGTTGCTCTGGAAGCCGCCCGCGAGGCGGGGGCAATTGCTGAAGCAACCATCTGCTACACCGGCGACATTCTTAACCCGCAGCGAGACAAATATAGTCTTCAATATTATGTGAATCTGGCGAAAGATCTGGAAAATCTTGGTGCCAATATCATCGCCATCAAGGATATGGCAGGGCTCTGCAAGCCTTATGCCGCTGAGAAGCTGGTGAAAACCCTGCGGCAGGAAATTGGCCTGCCCATTCACTTTCACACACACGATATTGGTGGGGCACAGGCGGCCAGCCTGCTCAAGGCGTCAGAAGTAGGTCTAGACATTGCCGACGCTGCCTGCGCCAGCATGGCCTGCATCATGAGCCAGCCAAGCCTGAATGCCATGGTGGAAGCCCTGCGATTTACCGAGCGTGAATCGTCGGTGGATCAGGACGCCCTGCTTGAAATCAACCGTTACTGGGAGGCTGTTCGCCAGCTTTATTCGCCATTTGAAACGGGCCTGAAGGCTCCTTCGGCTGAAGTTTATGCCTACGAGATGCCTGGCGGACAGTATACCAACCTTTTCCAGCAGGCCAAGGCCCTGGGTCTGGGTGGGCAATGGCCGCAGGTTTGCCGCATGTATGCTGAAGTGAACATGCTTTTTGGAGACATCGTGAAAGTGACGCCAACATCGAAAGTTGTCGGCGACATGGCCCTTTTCATGGTGGCCAATAACCTGACGCCTGCCGACTGCCTGGATACCTCGCGCGAACTGGCCTTTCCGGAAAGCGTGGTCGAGCTTTTTGAAGGACGTCTGGGCCAGCCGCCAGGCGGCTTCCCGCCCGCTTTACAGGCACGCGTGTTAAAGGGGCGAAAAGCCTTCACCGAGAGGCCTGGAGTAAACCTTGCTCCGGCAGATATTCTTGCTGCCCGAACCAAGGCCACCGAACAGCTTGCGAGAGCTGCAAGCGACCGCGATGCCCTGAGTTCGCTGATTTATCCCAAGGTTTTTGCTGACCTTGCGAGCCATCAAAGGCAGTTTTCTGACACCAGCGTGCTACCTACACCAGTTTTTTTCTATGGCCCCGAGATAGGCGTTGAAACGCCAATCGAAATTGAAACGGGCAAAACCCTGATTGTGAAACTCCTCACCGTGGGCGATGCCCACCCGCAGGAAGGTACAAGAACCGTATTTTTTGAACTCAATGGGCAACCCCGTGAAGTGGTGGTGACGGACCGTTCGCTGGTTGGATCAGTGCGTGAAACGGTGAAAGCTGACCCTGGCGATCCGGCCCAGATCGGCAGCCCGCTGCCCGGCCTGGTGGTCAGTGTCGGGGTTCAGGTGGGCGATGCCGTGCGCAAGGGGCAGAAACTACTTTCGATCGAAGCCATGAAGATGGAAACGACCATCTATGCCGAACGACCAGGCCGTGTTTCGGAAGTCATCACAAAAGTCGGGCATCAGGTGCAGACAGGCGAGCTTCTGCTGAAAATTACGCCAGAGGCCTGATCGTACTTTCACCTTTGGTCGAGCTGGATCATGCCGCCTGACTGGATCAAACGCCACGACCACTTTGACGAGTTGGGCTCGACTTCAACACACCTGGCACAGATTTGGCGAAATGGCGAAATCAGCGAGTCTGATACCCCGATTGTGGTCTCAACCAATCGACAGACAGCAGGAAGGGGGCGGGGCGATAATCGCTGGTTTTCTGATCAGAAAAGCCTGACTTTTACACTGGGGATCAGGCCCGAGAGCTTTGATCTGACCCTGTCCGACGTTATTCCGGTTGGTCTTCTGGCCGCCTGTTGCATGATTGAATCTATGTTGGCCCTTTGGCCATCACTCGAGAAAAAGGTTGGTATTCGCTGGCCGAATGACATTGAATGCGACGAGGGCAAAATCGGCGGTGTACTGCCGGAGTGTATCATACAGAATGATCGCGGCATGCTGCTCCTGATAGGAATCGGCATTAACGTGGGCACCGACCTGAGTCAGAGCCCTGCCGATGCCCGACTTATCGGCTGTGCCATTGGTTCACTGATTGACGACAGCGACAAATCGGGCTGTCTACCGATGTCCTTGCTGGATATTTTTTTGCACAGGTTTCCGCATCATTTGCAAAAACTGATCACGCCGGAAAGCAACTGGATTTTGGATGCACTCAAATACGACAGATTAAACGGCCACCGAATTGAAGCCCGGCAGGGTTTGCAGGCGATCAGCGGAATCGCATTGGGATGGGATGAAGCCGGCCATCTCCTTGTGCGTACCGACACTGACGCCCTTGAAAAAATCAGTTCAGGACAAATCCTGCGACAAATGCCGCCGACCTATTAATCAGTCGTCAGACTTCATGTGTCGAGCCATATTCCGGCATAATTACCGGACTTTTAACATACTGCTGAAGGGTCGGGGCGATGGCTTCCATCGCTTCAGGCTCGCCGTGCACAAGAAAAGCGGTCTCTATATCGCCGCCTGTTTCGCCAAACCACCAGGCCAGATCATCGGCATCGGCATGACCCGAAAAACCTTCAAGAACAAAAATAGGACAATTGACATAGACATCCCTGTCAAGGATGGTCAAATCTTTGTGGCCATCAACTAACTGTCGGCCAAGTGTGCCCTCTGCCTGATAGCTCACGATTACTACCGCATTATTGTGATCTTCCACATTATGCAGCAGGTGATGCCGAACCCTGCCGGCATCGCACATGCCCGCACTGGCAATAATGACAGCCGGACCTGTGGCATGATTAAGCCGTTTGGAATCATCCCAGGTGCTGATTTCATCGACATATCGCGAACCAAAATATTTTGAATCCCGGTCCATCAGTCGGCGGGCTTCGGGGGTATAAGCCTGCGGATAATCACGATGAATCTCCGTCAGGCGATTGGCCAGCGGGCTGTCAACATAAATTGGCATGGGCTTGACTTTGTACCTGTAAAACAGTTCCTGCAGGCAATAGATCATGCGCTGAGTGCGGCCCAGAGAGAAAGCCGGAATTACAACCTTGCCCCTGACACGATGGGCCCTTGAAAGGATCGCATGCAAACGCTTCAGGATAATTTCGTAGGACTCGAGCTTTCGATTGCCATAAGTTGATTCACATATCAGCACGTCAATGTTTTTTAATACGTCTGGGTCAGGCAGCAGGCCACTGGCACGGCGGCCAATATCGCCTGTGAAGACAAATTTTCGGGGGCGGCCCTGTTCCTCGAAATCGAGTTGAACCATGGCCGAACCCAGAACGTGGCCGGCTTCATGATATGTAAGTTTAAGACCAGGCAGAATTTCAGTTGAATTATGATATTCCACACGACGAATCTGATCGACGGAATATTCGACATCGATCAATTCAAAAAGTGGGTCTTCCACATATTCATTCGTGGCATGTGCGTAAGCGAATTCAGCTTTTTGAATTTTGGCACTGTCTCGCAGCATCACGCCGGTAATGTCGGCAGTGGCGGGGGTGGCAAATATTGGCCCCTTGTAACCCTGTCTGATGAGCCTGGGCAACCGACCAATGTGATCGTTGTGAGCATGAGAAAGCACAACGGCGTCGAGAGTGGCGGGGTCAAAGAGAAATTCGCGATTCAGGCTGCCGGGGTCAAGGCGGTTATGATCGTGAAGACCACAGTCGAGCAATATTTTCCAGTTGCCAATTTCCAGAAGGTGAGAACTGCCGGTCACCTGCCGTGTCGCACCATGAAACGTGATCCGCACTCCGACACTTCCCTTCCGCCAATCTTGGCATCACCGGAGAATTCTAACCGTTCAGAAAGCATTATATACCCATGAAGGTTTTAATTTGTAGGAGATAAAAGACATTTTGACCCGAAAGGCCGGTAAAATCGGCACGATTAAAACGCTTTATTTAGCATGCAAGACGAACCCATTCAGATACCTGACAGCAGCAAATCAAGGCACGCCCCCAACCAGCACGCTGAGCTTCCGAGAATCGGCAACCTGTTTTTTTGATTTCGGGCTTATGATTGGAAAAACATTAATGGGCCGGAAAGATTTATTTGTCTGGTGTGCGGCATTGAATTGAATGGCGGGAAGGAAGACAATGACAACCAACTGGCCGAAGAAACTTGCAACTGATAGATTGAACAGGGATTCGACACCATGGAGAAGTTCTTGCTCGCCGCGATTCTGACGATTCCGGCATTTCTGTATGGTGCCGACATTGACAAAGAAAAAAAACCGTTACGCGTTTTTATTTTTGCAGGTCAGTCGAACATGGTCGGCTCACATTCAAGGGTAGCTGACATCCAGCAATTTCCTACGTTTGCCGGTCTTAACAAACCTCAGCCGAATGTACTTTTTTCATACAAGCTCGGGCGAGAGCAGATGATAACGTCTGATGGCTGGGTCGCACTGCAACCGACGACAGATTATTTTGGGCCTGAGCTCAGTTTTGGCAGTCATGTCGCCAAGGCCATTGAAGACCCGATTGCCATTATCAAAATCGCTTCAGGAGGCACCACGCTCGGAAAGGACTGGAATCCAGACACGCCTGGCGGGTTTAAACTTTATCCGCTTGCACTTGAACACATTCGGAAATCGCTTGCCGAGCTGGATCGGAGGAATCAGCCCTACCGAATTGAAGGATTTATGTGGCATCAGGGCGAGAACGACATGTTCGACAAGGAATTCAAGCCAGTTTATGGTCAGAACCTGAAAAACTTTATCGCCAGCTGGCGCCGGGATCTGAAAACACCTGACCTTAAATTTTATATTGGCGAGCTCTGCACAAAAACCATCTGGGGCATGGACAATCGAGATAACATGCATGCCATTCGCACTGGTCAAAAGTCTGTAACCAGCTCTGATCCGCTTGCCGAATACATCCCGACTTCCCACGACGCTGTTGAGATCGGTAACGAGGCAGGACTTCACTACCATTACGGCACACTGGGGCAACTTGAGCACGGCGTCAACTATGCTGAAGCTTATCTGCGAACGATAGGCAGGAAATCAGCCCATGAGCGACCTCTCAAATCATGGCCTTATGCCAAGGGAAGCCCCGTTAAGCTCTTCATCCTGGCCGGTCATCGCAATATGGAAGGCGAGCGAGCATTCACGCAGGAACTCAAGGCCTTGAAAGGGTATGAGTCTCTTGCAACCGATACACCCCTGATTGCCTTCAAATACAGCCTGGGCGGAGGTTTCAAAACTTCAGGCGGATGGGAGCCCATGGGTCCGGCCGGACCCTATGGAACATTCGGCCCCGAACTGAGTTTTGCCAGCACCCTTCAAAGCCAGGGCAAAGTCACAGGCAATATTGCCATTGCCAAGTTCACGCACAGCGGCTCGCAAATTAACGACTGGACTCCCGAGGGGACCAGAGCCACTGACCTGAATCTTTACGATTCATTTACCGGTTTTATACGCAAGACCATTGATGAGCTAAAAAAGCAGGGCCACTCAGTTGAGCTGGCCGGTATTTTTTATCACATCGGTGAAAACGATATGGCCTTCTACCCATACCGCAAAAATGCCACCATCTGGCTGAAATCGATCATCGAGAGTAGCCGTCGGGATTTGTCTCTGCCTGGGCTTAAATGGTTTGTGAGCCAGCAACCTCCTCCTGACCAGCAGGGGCTCAGCCGCGCTGAGGTTACCGCCGACCTTGCCGGACTCTCAGCTGAATTGAATGGAGTTTTCCATATCAAAGCATTTGATCTGCCGAAACAAAGAGAAAAACTGGTTCTGGACACGGCCGGGGTCGTCGCTCTGGGCGAGCTATTGGCCCGAAGTTATTTGGCACAGCCTTAGCCGAACTTAGATGGGCTACTTAATCGTCATCGCAGATTGATGAGTAGTGACCATGCACTGACCATCAGGCCGGAACATGACAAACAACAGAAACAATCAGTTTTCATTTACTGACCACCCATCGAGACTCTCGAAAAAACTATGCCAGACAAGCCCGGTTCGTGCATAATTTTCGGGTAGTTCCATCTTGCCATTCGTCACCAGCAGAATAGAACGTGATGCCTGAGATCACTTTATTTTTTCGGCACCAGCCAATAACTGTCCTGCCCAGTTTTTCAGCTCATCGCCTGCAGTTGTGTCACTTTGGATAGATTCCAGTGTGCGTATCCACAAACGCTTTCTTACAGGCGTAGTGGACAGAGTGACAACAGGCTTTGTGAGGACTTCACGCAGGTCGGTTCGCGGGCAAAGGGTGACAAGTGCTCGCCAGGCGGGCAAAGCGTCTTCGAGGTCGCCTTTGGCCAGCGACTGATAGAACTTTGCGGCGGCGGCCGATTCAATCATGCGGGCCAGGGCAGGCGAGATTTCGGTCCTTGGAACGTCGCGAGCCAGAGAAATCGCTTCATTTAGTTGCCCTGATTCAAGCGAAAGGGAAGCGACAAGTTCATCCCGCACAGGCCTGAAATTATCGGGCAGTTTATCTCGCGAGATTTTTGAAGCCGTCAATATTATGTCACGAATCGAAGCCGCTTCTTGCGGAGAAGCTCCCGAAGCCTGCACCAGCGACTGACGCACGGCCCATGCCAGGCGGGCCATAGGGTCAGCAGATTCGTCAGGCAGGGGCTCGGGCTTGAAGGTTGGCCAATTGGCAGTCGCCATGGAACTGACTCGTGGTTCGCGAGACTTAGGCGGTTCGACAGTCATCAGCGGATCACCAAAAACCATCAGACGCCATGGTTGGCCAAAGAGTTCCCGGCCAGGGTTTTGTCTCACTGAAGCTGCCCATGGCAGTCCTCGCAAAAGGCAATCGGTAATCAGACCGGCTGAACGAAACGACTGGAGATAGGGTTCGTTAACCGAACCAAAGTAGCCATATGCACCATTAGCAAGCCAGCGACCGGCTATGGTGTAAGGGTCGGAAGCATCGGCAGCCGAGAAACTGTGAATGATATGAATGCGAGTCGGCACACTCCAGGGCACATCCCAGGTCGTTCCAGTGGAACCCTGAAGATTGAAGGCTGTAGGCTCGCCAGAAGAATTCACAAAAACAAGTCCCGCTGCGTTACTTGGAAAAAATCTTTTTCGCCAGGCAGCCAGGGTGCCATCTGAGGTCAGCTCGGAACGCAAGCCAAATGAATCAAGCCGGCTGGTTGCAGTCGAAAGCGGGTAGCCTTTTGACTTCGGATCGGTCGGACCATAGCCATTGAAGAGAATTGCGTTCGAGGGCTGCAGAAACAGGCCACACATTACGGCGTAAATTTGCTGTCGCAGGCTACCGCGGATACGACCTGTGTAAGCCCATCGGGGTGCTTTCTGGTCCTGCAGATTCCTGCCAAGGAGGTCATCCAGGCAATTCACACCCTGGGGGGTGTTGTATCGATAGGGCAGGTCGCCCATCAAGGTGATAAAATCAACATCATCGCCCAGTTTGTCAGCATTAGCCTTAATGTCGGTCATGATGACCTCAGCAGCACGGGCTCGAAGTGAAGCATCATCAATGCTGAGCACATCGCTCCAGGTTTTATCCTCAGGCCAAAGTGCAAGCCCCTGCTTCCTTCCGGCGGCCAGAGCAGCCGCGGCAATGGCATCATCGCCTGCTCTGGCCAGAACGATACCAGGACTTCGGGGAGGCTGCTGAAACCAGAGGATATTGCCAGGAATCAGCCCTCGCGGCTTTTCCTGGGCGGGAAGGATTCCGCGGAGTGCGGAAGTTAGTGCCACCGACCAGATCTTATCATTCGGAACGGGCTCGCTTTTGCCGGGAAATCGGACAACCCGGCGGGGACGAAATGCAGAAATAAATTTCAGGTTGAGTTCTGGATCATCTATCAGAACAGGGAAAAAGGTTTTGTCGTCCCATGAAGCTATTGCTTCAAGAAATGTCTCGCGATCAGGCACAAGACAAACCACATCTGCCACCTTCCGGCGGCTATCGGCAGCCATTTTCCTCCAGTTTTCACTGGCAGCAAGCAAATTCGTATCATCCAGTTCAGCCAGGCTTTGCGGGATTTTTGGCTCCTGCCAAGCCCATGCATTTGCGGTGGCGAACAAGAAAACGATGGCAGGAATTAATCCGAAAGTTGTGTTCCTGCCGGGCATGTTTGTCTTCGCTTTGCTGATACAATTGAAACCAGAATATTCCATAATCATTCTACGTCTGAAACTGGTGGATCTCCAGCAGGAATTTCAAGTCAATATGAACCTGATTCCCGGAATATGCTTGACCCTTTTTCCCGACTGGTATATTTTCCAGATGATCAAACAGGCGGGGTTAGCTAGATGCACCTGCTTCTTTGGCAAGAAACGAATGTGTCATGATGACGACAAAAGCTGGGGAGAGCGGCAGTTATGGCAGGATCACTTAAACCGCTGCGTGGCAGAATCTATGATGATATCACCCAGTGTGTCGGAAATACGCCGCTGATTCGCATTCGCCGGTTAGCCGCAGACAGTGGTGCCGAGTTGCTGGCGAAGCTGGAAAATTTCAATCCGCTCTGGTCAGTTAAAGACCGGATCGGTGTTAATATGATTAATGAGGGTGAAGCAGCGGGACTGATAAAGCCTGACACACTGATCATTGAGCCAACCAGCGGTAATACTGGCATCGGCCTGGCGTTCACGTGCGCAGCTCGCGGCTATCGGCTGATGGTGACCATGCCCGAGAGCATGAGCCTGGAACGGCGCCGATTAATCAAAGCATTTGGGGCAGAAATTGTTCTAACCCCTGCTGCTGAAGGCATGCCTGGTGCCGTGCGAAAAGCCGAAGAAATTGCCGCAAGCACACCCAACTCTTTTATGCCACAGCAGTTCAAAAACCCGGCCAACCCGGATATTCATCGTAAAACCACCGCAGAAGAAATTTGGGCCGACACAGGTGGCCAACTGGATTATTTGGTGTGTGGCGTGGGCACGGGCGGAACGATTACCGGGTGCGGCGAAGTGCTGAAGAGTCGTTTACCGAACCTGAAAGTGATCGCCGTTGAGCCCACTTCATCACCGGTACTCACACAGATGAGATCAGGCCACCCCGTGAAGCCCGGCAGGCATGCGATCCAGGGAATTGGTGCGGGATTTATTCCTGACGTGCTCAATACGACAATCATTGACGAAGTGATTACAATTCCAGACGAAACAGCTTTTGAAACGGCCCGGCAGCTTGCCAAACAGGAAGGTATGCTGGTGGGCATTTCGTGCGGTGCAGCAGCGGCTGGGGCAATTCAGGTGGCCAATCGGCCGGAAGCCACTGGCAAACGGATTGTGGTGATTCTGCTGGATCTGGGCGAGCGGTATCTTTCGACACCGCTTTACCCCGAATGAGTGGCGATCATACAGGAATCAGGTCTCAGGGCAAAGTTGATCTGATTATTCGACCGGAAATTTACGAATCGATGATTCGCCACTGCCATCAGGAATCGCCGCTGGAATGCTGCGGCATTCTGGCTGGGCGTGATAGCAGGGCATGGTCAATTTACCCATTGCCCAATGCGTGTCAAAGCGAAACCCGCTATAATGCAGACCCACAGGCCCTGATTCGCGCTGTTCAGGCCATGCGCAGAGAACAGACGGAAATCATGGCTATCTATCATTCTCACCCAAAATGGCCCGCCGTTCCAAGCCAGACCGATCTTCGAGAAAATCATTACGGCGAAGTTCCGAGAATCATTATTGGGCTCTTGAAGTCGCCGCCGGAATGCCGGGTCTGGCGGTTCTACACCGACCCCTATCGATACACAGAGTTGGCATGGTCGATTGCACATTTCGATATTCATCAATCAATCGCCAACCCGCACCGCTCGTGACTCCAAATGACCGTTCCGACCGAAACGGACTCGCCCCAAGCCATGACTGACGCGAACCAAAGCATTTTGATCATTGCAAAGGATTCCGATGGGGGTGGGCCGATAATTGTAAAAGAGTCATCCTCCGGCAGAAAAAAACTGAACAAATGGGTAATCAAGTCTGTAAAACTGGTTATCATCGCACTTGTGCTGGGCTCGGTTGGGCGGCAATTCAGCAGAAGTTGGCACAATCTTCCTGATTTTGAGCCAAGATTTTCGCTTCTCTTGCTATCTGGCCTGCTTTATATTGCCGGACTGCTGGTCTTCGGCCTTTATTATGCACGAATTGTCAGGCTGGTTGCTCCATCGGTCAGCCTGATTGAAAGTCTACGGGCGTATATTCTCAGCCATCCTGCAAAATATGTTCCGGGCAAGGCGATGGTTGTTGTGATTCGGGTGGGCATGATCAGCCGAAGTGGTGCCCGGGCCACAGCGGCGATGCTATCGGCACTTTACGAGACACTCTCCATGATGGCCATCGGCGGGCTGTTGGGTGCGATAATGCTGGCCATGAAACCTGCGCACCCGCTGGCGGCTATCCTTTCAGCCGGGGTGGGGCTGGCGTTTCTCGCGACCGTGCTGCCGATAACTTTTTCAACGGCGGCCCGCCTGTTGAAGAAAGGCCTGGCAACGATCGAACCTGAAGATTCACCGGCACCCGGCCGCAACGACTGGCCGATGCTATTACTTTTTGGCATGACTGGATGGATATTCTGGGGCTTATCGCAGGTGGCTGTAGTGGTCTCGCTCGACACAAATCATGTCTTCAGTCTGAGTGAATGGCCGCGTGTGGCAGGCGCAGTGATGCTGGCCACGGTGGGCGGCTTTGCCTTGCCGATTCTGCCTGGCGGGCTTGGCCTGAGAGAGTGGATTCTCAATGAAGTTACCGGCAATGTGCTGGGTGCAGACCTGGCGATTGCATCGGCAATTGTACTTCGATTTGTCTGGATTATCGCGGAACTTGTTGCAGCAGCGGCGGTCGGTTTGATACCGTCAAGGGCGACTTCCATCCCACCAGCCAATGAGCCTGAAACCGCATGATCAGTGTTGTCATTCCTCTATTTAACGAAGCAGAAAGCCTTCGCGATCTGCACGGGCAGTTGATAGGTGTTTTGTCAGAAACACCAGGCGGCTATGAAATCATTTTTGTGGACGACGGCAGCCGGGATGGTTCGTGGCGGGTCGTCAGCGAGTTGGCAGCGATCGATAAAAATATCCGGGCCTATAAATTTCGTCGCAATTTTGGTAAAGCCTGTGGTCTCCAGACTGGTTTTTTGGCCGCGAGAGGTGACCTGGTTTTCACTCTCGATGCCGACCTTCAAGACGACCCGGCTGAAATTCCCCGATTTATTGCAAAGCTGAATGACGACAGTCTAGATGTTGTCAGTGGCTGGAAACGCAAACGCCACGACCCCTGGCACAAAGTTGGCCCATCGCGGGTTTTTAATTCAATGGTCAGTCGCCTGACCGGCTGCCGATTACATGACCACAATTGCGGCTTTAAGCTCTATCGTGGCGAGGTCGTGAAAGATGTTTCGCTTTATGGCGAGCTTCACCGCTTCATCCCGGTTCTGGCTGCTGCCCGGGGTTTCAGGGTCGGCGAAATTGAGGTGAACCATCGACCGCGTCATTTTGGCCATTCCAAATATGGCTGGAACCGGATGTTCAAGGGTTTTCTTGACCTTCTGGCCGTCTCTGCCCGCTGCCGATTTGGCGGCCGGCCCATGCATCTGGTGGGCGGTGCAGGGCTGGTGGTGGGAATAATCAGCCTTTTTATGGTTGTAGTCAGCATCGGCCTGTGGGCTTCAGGGTGTCCGTGTGCGCCAATTCTAGCCGCCATGGGGTGGTCGGGACTGATCGGCGGCGGTTTATTTCTGGCCATTGGGCTGGCGATGGAATGGAATCTGGCCCAGGGCAATGGTGGCGCATGGGCACAGCCAAGCGTGATTGAAACCATCGGCGATCAGCCAAACACCTGATAGCAGGAAACTTTTTTCAAAACAGGTGAGACAAGTATGGCAAACGGCATAACCGAAGCAACATCACCTGATAAAAAATGGCGAACGCAGGCGGGCACCATCATCATTCTGATGGCCACGGGTCTGACATGTGGTCTGACTCTGCGCATGCCCACCATGATCGGCGCAAACGATATAAGTCGATGGTGCACAATCTGGTCGCTGCTTGAACGTGGAACATTTATGATTGACGACTGTCCATGGCAGTCCGAAACACAAGACAAAGTTTTCAGGACCAACCCGTGGGAGGAAGTTGCCCCTGGTTCCACTGCCCCCAGACATTTTTATTCCAGCAAGCCGCCGATGCTGCCCACGCTCATCGCAGCCGGGCTTTATCCAGTGAGGCAACTGGTGGGGCTGCCGCTGGATCACCAGTCGATCTCACCCCGAATTCCACGCAATGTAATTGTGGCCGACCCTTCCGCTCCCGGTGGGAAACGCACTGAAATGCAGACACCCGAGCCGTTTAAATGGTCTCTGCATGTGGTCTATTTTAAGCCGGTCCTTGTTTTTTTGAATGTGCTGCCACTGGCAATAATGCTTGTGAGATACCGGCGGTATCTTGACGATGGCGACCACCCCGACTGGGCCTGGCTTGCCAGTCTTTCCGCCTTTGCGTTTGGCACTTATCTGACTGTATTCACAAGCACGTTGAATAATCACCTGATCGCCGCCTGGTCCGCATTCTTCGCTATGGGTGCAATGGTCAGGGCTTTCAATGACAACAGCAGGAGGCCAGGCCCTTACATACAGGCCGGGTTTTTCTCGGCTTTCTGCGCCTGTAACGAACTGCCGGCGGCCTCTCTTCCAGCCTTGATGGGATTGGTACTGGCATCAGTTTCGTTGCGGCGTATGTTTACAGCTTTTCTGCCAGCTGCCCTTGTGCCTGTGGCTATATTTTTCGCATGCCAGTATGCGGCCCTTGGCACGTTCAAGCCAGCTTATGCCGATTTCGGCGGCGATGCCTATGAATATGCCGGAAGTTACTGGACAACGCCGCTTGATCTCGACTACTTCGACAAACACCCCGAGCCACGCATTACTTATCTGGGCCACATGCTTTTTGGCCACCATGGGATATTCTCGCTCTCGCCGATTTTCCTCTTCGCCATGGCCGGTATCGCGGCACGCATGGGCAACCGGTTTTATCGTGCCATGGCTCTGCTTCTGGCGTGCCTGGCAATTGCGGGGGCCGCAGCGGGCTATCGTATTTATAAATACCAGACGATTGACCCGCTGGCCATGACATGGCTTGTCTGGCTTCTGCCTCTGTGGCTACTCATCATCCCCCGGCCGATCGACCCCCGCACCAACCCCGGCAAAGCGGCCGGAGCCTGGATGACGATGGTTCTGAGTGTCGTCGTTATCGGGTTTTACGGGTATAAAACAAATAATTATGGTGGTTCAACACAGGGGCTTAGATGGCTGTTCTGGTTAATTCCATTGTGGATTTATTATCTGCCGGATGGTTTTCGGTCAGGTTCTGAGACAAGGTTGCATAGGCGACTCGGTTATACAGCGCTTGCCCTGTCGTTTCTTTCAGTCGGATACGCAATACGCTCGCCATGGACACATCCGTGGCTTCTGGATGCACTTGACCGTCTTGGCTGGTACTCACTGGTGCGATAATCTTCAAGATTTTGTCAGCCAGCCCAACTGCTGCAGATACTTCAGCAGTTCCTTACCGGCATCGTCGGCAGAAAAATCGCTTAAAACGGCTGCGATTCTGCCATCCTGGCTAATCAGAAATATCCAGCGATTTGGCAATTCGCGTCCCTCGCCCAGGACCGACCAGTTCACGGCCGTTGTCCGCGTCGGGTCTGCCAGAATCGGAAAACTTAACGGGATAGATTCGGCATATGGCTTAAGATATTTGATTTTATCACCACTGACGGCCAGCAAATTGATTCGGCTTTTATCAAGATCAGGCTGAACAGCACTGAGGGAACGCAGCATTTTTTCGCAATTACCGGTATATGCCTTGGGAAACCACGCAACCACAACGGGCCCTGACTTGAGCAAATGAGCCAGACGATGAGTTTTTCCGTCTGTGCCTGAAAGATTGAAATCAGGAGCGAATAACCCAACAAGCCTTGCAGGCTCGTTTGCAAGTGTGCTTTGCAATGTCATCAGGGTCAGGATGGTGAGAATCGCCCTTGATTGCTGCATCAGCCACCCACCCCCACACAATGTTGAAAACTATGCTTATCATCCTGGCCTGTCAGCAAGCCCCAGGGAGCGAACGTGCACCACGTGGCGACATTCAGCTTGGCTACAGCACTTCAAGTTCAGTATTATTATAGGTAATCCATCAAGTGAATTTCCTGAATAAAGCCAGATTGATCGATAAGGTAGTTTTCGGATGCAAATTGTTGGCATTGGCACTGACATCACAGAATGCCCTCGTATCGGGCGAATGATCCTGGAGCATGGTGAACAGTTCCTCCATAGGGTTTATACCGAACGCGAAATTGAATACTGCAGTGCCCGCAAGCTCTGCACCGAACATTTTGCTGGCCGATGGGCCGCCAAAGAGGCTGTTTTGAAGGCGATTGGCACTGGCTGGGTTAAAGGTGTTTCGTGGCGTGAAATTGAAATTCTGAACAAGCCAGGTGGTGCCCCTGAAGTGATTTTGCACGGAGGGACTCGAGAATTTGTAAACTCAAGGGGCGTGGGCGAAATAATGATCTCCATTTCTCACTGCCGGGCATACGCGACAGCATATGCCGTTGCCCTGGCCGCCACGACAATTGACCCAACGCCTGAATCGCGGAAGTGACCTCCATTGACCTCACCAGAGCCGATCGCAGGTGATAAATCAGGCCCATCGCTAAGCCCGGAATCCCCGTCGCAGATTTTGACCAGGGCTCATCTGGAACCTGATCAGGACCCTTTACAGATACCGGTCAACCGTCTGGTTCGTCCAGATGGTATTCTACTGCGGGCAGATCAAACTCTGGAACAAAGCCTGGAGCAGATTCGTGCAAGGCCCTGGATAGGGCAGATTGTTTATTTTTATGTGGTTGATGCTGATGATCGTCTTCAGGGCGTGGTTTCAACCCGCGACTTGCTGCTCTCAAAACCTGATGAACAGCTTGGCAAGATCATGAATCGCCGCGTGGTAAAAATCCCCGGCGATGCCCTGTTGATTGACGCCATCGACTTCTTCAGCCTGTATCCTTATCTGGCCTTTCCTGTGGTTGATGCCAGCGGGCGTGTGCTAGGAACGCTAAGATCTGATATTTATCGCGAGAGCCTGAATGAAATTGCTGATCTGGAAAAGGACCAGCCAGATCGCGAAATTTATGAACTGATCGGCGTGAACCCGACTGACACCCGCAAAGGCGGCGTAGGAAATGCCGTGAGGCAGCGGTTGCCATGGCTCTTTTCCAATGTCGCCGGTGGCCTGTTTGCAGCTCTTGTAGCAGAATCCTATAAAGACTTGCTTGAGCGAATTGTCGTGCTCGCCCTCTTTGTGCCGGTGGTGCTTTCACTCTCCGAATCAATCGCCATGCAGTCGGCCACGCTGGGTATCGAATCGGGTCAGGCAGGCCCACTGACCTGGGGGCGTCTGGGCCGTATCCTTCGTCGCGAGCTTCTCACTGGCCTATTCCTGGGTGGAACATGCGGCCTTTCTGTGGCTTTGCTCGGTTCGTTCTGGCAGGGCGACACATGGCTTGGCGCGGTGCTTTTTCTCAGCATGAGCCTGAGCATGACCGCCTCGGCCCTGCTGGCAATCTTGCTGCCACTGGTTTTACATTCATTCCAGTTGAACCCGAGCCTGGCGGCTGGCCCACTGGCCTTGGTTTTTGCTGATCTGGTGACGTTGACGGCTTATTTCAAGATTGGATTGAAGGTCTGGCCGGAGAGCTGATTGCAGAACAATGCTATGAGACTCGCAGGTCGCATGGTCAGTGGCCTGAAATTCTTCTATGCAAGAATCTCGTTGATGACATTGCCATAAACATCAGTCAGGCGATAATCGCGGCCGAGGTGGCGCCATGTCAGCCGGGTATGGTCAAGCCCGAGTTGGTGCAGAATGGTCGCATGCAGATCATGTATGTGAATTTTGCCGGAAGTGACATGAAAGCCCATATCGTCGGTCTCGCCATAAGTTAGCCCAGGCTTGATTCCACCACCTGCCATCCAGGCACAGAAACTTTGTGGCTGGTGTTCCCGACCGTGGACATCAATTGGCGATGTGCCACTCAAGTCCTGACTCCACGGAGTTCGGCCGAATTCGCCAGACCATAGCACAAGCGTTTCATCAAGAAGGCCACGGGCTTTCAAGTCTTTGACAAGGGCCGCAGCCGGGCGGTCTGACCCCAGGCAGCTTCCGGGCAGGTTGCCCCTGACATTACCATGATGATCCCAGCCGCCCATCGTCACCTGCACAAATCGCACACCGGCTTCGCTCATGCGTCGGGCCAGAAGGCAGGCCCGGCCGTTACGATCTGTAGCCGGGTCGCCAATTCCATAAAGCTCGAGCGTTGCCTTTGATTCGCGGCTCAGGTCAACCAGGTCGGGCGTGGTGGTCTGCATGCGATAGGCAAGCTCCATGGCCTCAATCATGCCCTGCATTCCTGCTTCATTCTGCGATGATTGCAGATGCCGCCTGTTAAGCCGCTGAACCATGTCAAGTCGCTGTCTCTGAATGAGTTCAGACGGAGAAACCCGGCTCAGGTTATCAATGGGTGCCTTTGAATCAACCGTTAATTTCGTGCCCTGATGCGATGCCGGAAGAAATGCAGAGCCGTAATAACGAACATCGGCCTGGGGATGAACCGTAATAAAACTCGGTAGATTCTGATTTTCCGTGCCAAGGCCATAGCTGATCCACGAGCCCATTGAAGGACGAACATCGTTCATGGACCCAGTATGAAACTGAAGTTCGGCCGGGGCATGCTGCGGGTTATCGGCATTCATGCCTCGTAAAAGGCAAATATCGTCTGCAATTGAGGCAAGATTCGGCATCAAATCAGAAATTTTTGTCCCCGATTCTCCCCTTGGCCGAACCGGAACACTGGTGCCCAGGGCCAGGAATTTTTCAGTACCCACCTGAAGGAGATTTTTGTTCAAAGGGGAAGAAATCGGCTTGCCATGCCGCTGATTGATATAATCTTTGGGGTCAAAAAGGTCGATCTGCGATGGCCCACCCTGCATGAAGAGAAAAATCACCCGGGTAGCTTTTGGCTTAAAATGCGGCTTTCCAGAATTATGCCCACCGGCAGCCTGTGCAATCCCATTCAGGGCCACCGAGCCAAAGCCACAGGCTGTGGCCTGAAGCCACTGACGACGAGTGTAAAAAGCTGTATCGTCTGACATTTGACTTACCCCTGTTTATTGCCTAAAGATAAATTCGTTCGTACCCAGAAGAGCATGACAAAGCTCTATCAGGGCAAGTATTTCACTCGAATCACCAGATTGTGAAATAGCAGAATCAGCAGGATTATCGCCAGATTTCCCTGCCATTTGCCCCGACACTTTTATCTGCTGAAGAAATTCAATGGCTTCATCCATCTCGGATGCGGTGATGGGTCGGTTGTAAACCCGCAGCCAAAGCTCGGCCAGACGTTTGTCATTCTGGCCTGACTGGTTTAACAGTTGCTTTGCCAAAGCAATCGAACTTTTTCTTGGAAGATTGTTGTTCAGAAGAAAAAGAGCCTGTGTCGGTACAATCGTCTGTGACCTTCTACCAGAAATCTGGGCCGGCTGGGTAAAATCAAAGAGATCACGAAGATTTGATGGTTCAGGCTGAGCACTACGAATGACCGGAAGATAGACCGTACGCTGAAATTCCTGCTCTGGCCTGAATTTGACCAGCGAATAGGCCGGCGGGTTTACAGCTTTTGGCTCTAGCGATGATGAGTTTTCAGGAAATTCAAGTGGCATGCCTGGGCCACCGCGAATAACTCGAAGTTCGCCACTCACAGCTAACATCGAATCTCTGATGGCTTCGGCATCAAGCCTCTGCCGATTCATTCGCCAAAGCAACCTGTTTTCCGGGTCAATTGCACTTGCCTTTGCGTCTGCTGTATTGCCAAGCCGATAAGTTCGGCTCAGTACAAGACTGCGAATCAGCCGTTTTTGCGACCACCCACCCTGCATAAACTGCATGGCCAGATGGTCAAGTAGCTCAGGATGTGACGGCTTTTCGCCACGAGTACCAAAATAATCGACCGATCTTACCAAGCCTTCTCCGAATAGTTTCTGCCAGATTCGATTCACCGTGACGCGGGCCGTCAATGGGTTCTGCTCATCGGCAAGCCATCTGGCAAGTTCCAGTCTGCCACTCTGGCCATCGGGTATGTCTGCTGAGTCACTCCATGATATGACTCTGACCATGCCCCTCGGTACTTTTGCACCCAGAGCATGCGCATTACCCCGAACCGTGATTTGAGTATCAGCTGCAGAAGGCATGTCACTCACGGCGAAAGCCCGAGGCTCGGCCGGTTTGAAATATTGAGCATGGCGAGTTCGCCTATCGACACCACGCATTTTCCGACCCAGTTCATCTTCTTTTTTCTTTAAAGCGTCTTTGTCAGCATCCATCTTCCCGGCAGCTTTTTCCATGTCTGTTTTCTGTCTGGTCAGTTTATCTTTGCTTTCCTTGAGCGAGTCCAGCAATCTGGCATGTTCCGATGCTGCATTCATACGCTTCTGCCTGGCTTCAGGTGATTCTGGAAGTTTGGCGACCGTGATTCCACTCCAGATACCATTATCAATTTTCTCAACCGAGCGAGTGCTGCGGAAAATGCCGGCAAGACCGTAATAATCCTCAAGGCCTATAGGATCAAACTTGTGGTCGTGGCATCGCACACAGCCCAGTGTCTGCCCCAGAAAAACCATTCCAGTCTTTGTCAACTGTAAATCAGCCAGATCTGCCTCAAGCTGCAATTTATCCGGATTCACAATCTCAATGTCACCCAGCACCAGGAAGCCTGTTGCGACCAAATTGTCAGACCGCTGTTTTGCTGTATCCCAGGGTAAAAGGTCACCTGCTATCTGCTCGGTAATGAACCGGTCAAAGGGTTTGTCAACGTTGAAGGCGTCAATCAGATAATCGCGATACCGCCAGGCATGCTCGGCGAAAACATTATTCGATGTGCCTATCTGGTCGGCATACCCGGTCATGTCCAGCCAGTGCCTGGCCCATCGCTCGCCATAGGCTGGTGAGGCAAGGAGCCGATCAACCACGCGGGCCCATGCCTCGGGTGATTTATCTGAAATGAATGCCTGGATTTGCTCAGGAGTCGGCGGCAGCCCATTCAGGTCAAGGCTTACCCTTCGAAGCCATGTGTGTCGATCTGCCTCGGCCACCGGCCGGATTTTAGCCTTTTCAAGACTCGCCAGAATAAAATGATCGGTTGGCTCAATCGGCCAGGAAGTGTCTGAAACCGCAGGCACTGCATATTTTTTCACAGGCTGATAAGCCCAGTGTTTCCTGCCAGCCTCAATATCAACTGTTTTGGACTTCAGACTGGCTGTTGTCGTTGAAGATGACGTAGTTCGGGGGTCAGGTGCCCCCATTTTGATCCATTTCTCGAAATTGCCGATAACTTCGTCTGACAACTTACCTGAAGGTGGCATCTCCAGCCCATCATCATAACGCAGGGCATTGATCAGAAGGCTCTGCTGTACGTCTCCAGGCACCACTGCAGGGCCTGTTTCTCCCCCAGCCAATAGCCCTTCCCGATGATCAAGCCTCAGGCTCCCTTTTATCTTTTTGGACTCTGAAGAATGGCATTCGTAGCAGTACCTGACCAGAACGGGACGAATACGGGCCTCAAAAAAGTCGGATTCTTCGCGAGTTAAATCAACAGGCTTCTCAGAAGCCTGCAACACAGGCAAGATTGACAAAAAAGCAATAACTATCAGGAATCGGCGAGCGTGCATCAGGATAGCTCCCATGTTTGTTCATGCTTAAATAACAACATGTTTGTCAATCGGCCGGGCGTTCTTGAGATTGATCATTCTGAGCACCATTTTCCGTTTGATTTTGAGCACATCAGGCAAGTATCTCTTTGACGACATTGCCATAAACATCGGTCAGACGATAGTCGCGGCCGGCATGGCGATAAGTAAGCCGTTCATGGTCGAAACCCATCAGGTGCAGCATCGTGGCATGAAGATCGTGTATGGAGACCCGATTTTCTACGGCCTGGAAGCCGAAATCGTCGGTAGCCCCATGAATCGTTCCACCTTTTATACCACCACCGGCCATCCAGAGTGAAAAACCCCAATGGTTATGATCTCGGCCGAGGGAAGCCCCTGACCCGTTCTGGCCCATCTCCACTGATGGTGTACGGCCAAATTCGCCGGTGCAGAGGATCAGAGTTTCGTCAAGCATGCCTCGCTGTTTCAGGTCGGTAATCAGGGCAGCCAGCCCCTGATCGCACTGGCTTGCGACCTTTCGGTGCTCGTCCCGGATATTCGAATGACTGTCCCAGGGTTGCATATTGCCATGCCATGTCTGTACAAAGCGAACGCCACGCTCGACCAGACGCCGGGCCATCAATAGTTGCCGGTTCTGCGGCCCTTCGCCATACATCTCCAGAATATGTCTCGGCTCTTTTGAAATATCAAAGGCATCAGTCGCCTCGGTCTGCATCCGATAAGCCATTTCAAAGGTTGCGATCCGGGCTTCAAGTTCGGTCTCATGCGGCCTGGCTTCAAGATGCCGGGCATTAACCTGCTGGAGAAAATCAAACTGTCGTCGTTGGCTGGCCGGGTCTAACCGTCTGTTTCTGATGTCGTCGATGATCTTTGTCGGATCTGATTTGGAAGTGTCAATCAGCGTACCCTGAAAGACACCCGGCAAAAAGGCCGATCGCCAGTTGCCGGCCCCGCCGACTGGTAATCCGCCAGGACACAGAACGACAAAGCCCGGCAAATTCTCATTCTCGCTACCCATGCCCCACGTCAGCCACGAGCCGATGCTGGGCCGAACCAGCCGCTGATCGCCCGTATTCATCAACATCAGGGTCATTTCATGGTTGGGCAGTTCGGCATACATCGACCGAATCACGGCCATGTCGTCAACACACCGGGAAAGGTGAGGAAAAATCTCGCTGACCGGTATGCCGCTTTGACCGTGCTTCGTGAACTTGAACGGCGATGGCAGTGCCGAGCCTGTTTTTCGCTCTGTCTGCAGGTTATTAAACGGCAGCATCTGGCCGCCACGTTTGGTCAGTTCGGGCTTGGGGTCGAAGGTGTCAACCTGCGACATGCCGCCATTTAGAAACACATGAATCACATGCTTGGCCCGGCCTGGAAAGTGCGGGGCGAGCACCTTGCCATTGGCCTCGCTCATCATGCCGGCCAGGGCCAGACTGCCAAAACCCATGCCGCTGCGGGCAAAAAATTCGCGACGAGAATGGCAAGTGCCTGCAACAGTATCTGATTGGACTGTCGGATTGGTCTGATGGTTCACTGCCATTGTCATTTTCCTGATTCGATCTTATCTCGAAACGTCGGGCCAGACCTGTTTCAATCCACAAAGACAAATTCGTTGGAGGCCAGAAGAACATGTGCCAGTTCTTGCCAGGGCTCCTCACCCTCGCGATTCCCAATAAATTTTTCGGCCGCCACAATCTCAAGCGATGAAGGTTCCCTGGAATAGACCCGCCGATAGAGATCACGAATCCGATCAGCCACTCCTTTAACACTTAACAGTGGCTTGATTAAGGCAGCGGCGCGATCCTGGACAAAGTCGGAATTCAGTGCAAACAGCGTCTGCTGCGGCACCGTGGTCTCCGGGCGAATCATCGTGCAGGTTGTCGGATTGGCTGAATCAAAAGTGCTGGAGAAGGGGTTGATAATATCGCGATTGATGAATCCATAAACGCTGCGGCGGGCCACCACAGGCTTGGCCTCAAGATCAAAGGGCCGCCCACCAATGTGCCGCGTGTCAAGTTCGCCGGCCACCGCAAGCATCGAATCACGCATGACTTCCATATCAATCTTGCGCCGAGGCATCCGCCAGAAAAGCTCGTTATCAGGGTCTTTCATGCGATACCCTGCATTTTCAACTGCCCCTTGCTGATACACCTTTGAAAGCATGATCCGGCGATGCATTTTTTTTAGTGACCAGCCATCGTCAATCACCCTCGAGGCCAGATAATCCAAGAGTTGAGGCATCCTTGGCGGCTTGCTGCGTGTGCCAAAATCATCGGGGGTCCTCACCAGGCCCCGACCGAAATGATGCTGCCACATCCAGTTCACAAAAACCCTTCGAAGCAAAGGATTTGAAGGCTCAACCATGGCCCTGGCAAGAGCCAGACGCCGCCCTTCGGCAGGAAAATGTGCCGGACCGCCCGAAACACGGGTGAGAATGGTCAGAAAATGGGGTTCGACAATTTCGCCACGATCAACGGGGTTACCTCGCCTGAAAATTCGAAAAGGCTGGGATGGAGGCTTTTCTTCCAGCACCATGGCACGCGGAGGAGACGCCGGCGAACCAAGATGCAGGGCTTCAATGGCCCCCTGTTTGCCACGCAGGCTGTCGTGCACCGTGCGGTTCAGCAAAGTGGCAGCCGTCACATCGTCCATGCAAAACGGCGTTCCAGGCTCAAACAGGTGCATGCGCAGTTGCTGATTGATCGCACTATTGACCACGATGTGTTTTGGGTCTTCGTCCTGCACAATCTTGCCGTCATCAGCGGCTTCCAGCGTCGATTCCATCAAAGCCGTCAGCCATTCACGGTTGACCAGGGCAAAAAGCCGACCATATGCGGCTGCAGCATCCCTCAGCCCGTTCAATTTCGAAGTTGACAATGCATCAATCACACGCGGGTTCCATTTCGCCGTAACTGATGCCGTGTTCTGCTGCACGGCAAATTTAGCCGGGTCACCATTTTCCGCCTTGAACTTTGCAATCAGGGCGGGGGCCTTTTCTGCAAATTTCGCCTTGTCCTCTCGGTCAAGTTTAAATAAAGCCAGCCAAGGACCGAATACTGGGTCATCTACTGGCATTTTGTCCAGATAATCTCGCCATCGGTTCAGCACCAGCGGTCGAATATCGTCGGTTCGATAGGACAAAAAAGCAGATGAAAGGTCTTGCTCTGGAGTGCCCCTGGCCAACTCATCCAGATAAATCGCAACCTGCATGCGCATTCTGCTCTGCATGATATGAATCTGGTCACGTGCCATATCATCTGCCAGCACGCGACGCCTGTCCAGCTCGCGGGCATATTCCCGATATTCGTTTGATTCAGGCACTTTGCCAACAATCGGCGGCAATTCCGGCTTGATGCTGCTCCCAAATGTCGCATAAAGCGAGTAATAATCGGCTGTTGGCACCGGGTCATATTTATGGTCATGGCAGCGGGCACAGGCCACCGTCAGTCCCAGCAGGCCACGGGTAGTCACATCAATCTGGTCGTCGATCACATCGTTTTTATTGCGAAACTGCATGCCCACAGTCAAAAAGCCGAGTCCGGCCAAGGCAGGATCATTTGAGTGCAACTTCATCTGGTCAGCCGCAAGTTGCTCCATGATAAACCGGTTATAAGGAAGGTCGGCATTCAAGGCGTTAATGACATAATCTCTATATGTGTAAGAAAATGGAAACTTTTGAAAGCCAATTGCACTGCCGCCGTGAGTGTCGGCATAGCGGGCCAGGTCAAGCCAGTGGCGGCCCCAGCGTTCGCCATAGCGTGGAGAATCAAGCAGGCGATTGATCAACTTTTCATAGGCATTTGGTGAATTGTCGTGCAGAAATTCCTGTACCTCGTTCCAAGTCGGCGGAAGGCCAGTTAAATCGATTGTCGCCCGGCGAATGAGTTGTTCGCGGCTCACCGAAGGCGACAGCTTCACCCCAGCCTGTTTCTGCACCTGATTCACGAAACGGTCAATTTCCGTGCCTTCGGTTGATTCACCCGGCACTTTTGGGTCGATAATCGGCTCAAAGGCCCAGTGATCTTCATATCGAGCCCCTTCGCTGATCCACTGCTTTAAGGTTTCAACCTGGGCCGCTGAAAGCGATTTCTTCGACTCCGGCGGCGGCATGACCTGTTCTGGATCGTTTGATGTGATTCGCCGATAAAGTCGACTTTTCTCGGGATTACCCGGAACTAATGATTTTTTTCGTGCGTCGGCAGCCACATCCAGACGCAAATCTGCTTCTCTGTTCTTGTCGTCAGGCCCATGGCAGCTTAAACAAAATTCGGCAAAAATCGGCCGGACATCGCGATTAAATCTGACATCTGCCACAGCATCTGGCAGAAAAACCAGACAGACAAGATTTATCAGAAAAAGTGATCTGGCATGCATGGGAATGGTTCTCGCTGGCCACTGGAGCGGCAGGATATTTAACATCCTACCTCACAAGAGGCTGGCCTGTCGAGTCGTAACAAAAGCGCAGTCCGGTTTTGACATGTCGGATGATACTGAAAAAACAATAGCGATATGCCTTCTGCCCAAACTTTCCAAAATATTGATCTTGCCAGAATTTCAAATTTGACTCTAATTCAACTTGAAGGATTGAGTTCGATCAAAGATCAGTTTTCATGGATGGTCGGGAAAACAAGCCATGCAGCGGACACATTCAATTCAGCCGGTGATCTGGAACCAAAACCTGATTACCCGCAACATGGCATTTTTTACTTTAGTTTCAGCCATATTGCTATCCAGCCCCGGCTGCGCCAAAAACCACTCTTATATCGACCCGAACGGAAATGTCGTCACAGTCGGTCATCAGCCATTCTGGGGCCCCAAACAGGTTCAGAATCCTTCGGTGGTCGTTTCTCCCATCCCAACGCATGTTGATGGTGCGAAAATCGTTGCGACACCACCCTCTAGCAACAGCAATACGGTTGTCGGCGTTGTTAATCCTGCAATCCCTGAAGCCGTTGTTGTCAATCAGCCGACGCCGGCGGCCGGCGGTTCGGAGCCGGGTTTAACTGTCACAGGGGCAGGGGCCACAACCAATGCTGCACCGGCTGATGCACCACCAACGCAAATCAGCGGTGGCATAACCCGCTCTGCACCAAAAACCGATTAATTTCAATCAGACGCAGCTTTGAACACGTCTGCCTCAGCAGCACCTTCAATAACCCTGTAGTATGTGTTTGATCTTAAGTTGGACAGTTTCTCGGTTTTACCTGATGGCCAGCGTATTTCCATCGAGTCAATTTTCTCCTCGCGACCAAGACCAACCTGGATTCTTCGGGAACTGGCCGACTGAAATGATCCTCCACCGACAATCCATTGCACTTGATGGTGATCGCCCGTTTTCACCACTACTTTTGCACCAATCCCATCGCGATTTGCCTGGGTGCCTCTTAACTCAATACCGATCCAGCGATTGTTAGTCTTTGTTTCGTTTTTTAAGAGAATTAAAGGGTCGCCCTGTGACTGCACAAGGCAATCGGGCAGGCCGTCGAAATCCAGATCGGCTGAAACCAACCCACGGGCCATTAATTCTCTGGAAAATGGCTCGCCCGCTGATTTAGTGACATCCACAAAGACCCTAGATTCCGCATTATCTAAAACACTTCCTGCCAATTTCCGCCGATTCTGAAATAGTTGCAGCGGCATGCGATAGGCAATCGCGGGACGTCCGTCGGTCACATGGCCGTTGGCTGTCAGAATGTCTTTGTACCCGTCATTATCAAAATCTATCGTTAGAACACCAAAGCCAAGCCGATTTCTTGAAGATGCAGCCACACCCATCGCCAAAGTTCTGTCGACAAAAAAACCGGCCCCGAGATTCTGAAATATACTGGTCGATTCGTTATAAAAGTTTGTTACGGTCAAATCAACTAATCCGTCATTATTGAGATCAGCCGCCGCCACGCCCATCCCGGCCTGAAATCCGCCTTGCGCATTGGCGGCAACACCGCTGGCAAAAGCCGATTCCTCAAACTTCATCGCACCCCTGTTAATGAAAAGAAAATTTGCAGTCGTATCATTGGCTACAAAAATATCCATCAGGCCATCGTCGTTTACATCCACTGAAACCACACCCAGGCCACGCCCTTCAGTATCTGCCGTTGTGATACCCGCGACATCACTGATATCTGTAAATTTTCCGCCATCATTCCGGAAAAGATGATCCTTCATGGCCGGGAAATCGCGTGGCCGGCAGTCGTAAGTACCTGGTTTTGAGGTGTCGATGCATGGGTATGCCTTGCCCTCAATCCATTCCAAATAATGGCAGACGTAAAGGTCAATGTCGCCATCGTTATCGAAATCGGCAAATGCAGCGGAAGTCGGCCAGTCACGATCACCGGAAAGACCATATCTCTCTGTCACATCCTCAAATGTGCCGTTGCCCCTGTTTCGCCAGAGTGCATAACCACGCCATCGCGTGATAAACAAGTCTGAAAATCCATCGTTATCAATATCGCCAACGGCCACCCCGTGGCCAAATCCCCGCGGAAACCTGTCGATACCCGCTCTGGAAGTGACATCCTCAAATTTTCCGTGTCCAAGGTTTCGAAAAAGTCTGTCCCCGGAATTCGGCATGGACGGCTCGGGCGGAAATATGCCGCTCTGCACGGCAAAGACGTCCTCAAGACCGTCGTTGTCATAGTCGATTATGCCTAAACCACCGGCGGAACTCAGTGGAGGAATCAGCTGTCCTGAAGCCTGGGAGACCATACTTGTGAACTGCCCTAGACCGCCAGTCCCGGCAATATCGGTGAATTTAATCGCCTGGGCATGATCGCTTGTCTCGAAAAATGGTGCTTTCTCACTTGGCTTTAATCGCGATACGACATCCGGCGTTATCCAGTCCACCAGTGTTTTCCGTGAAACTACCGGTTTATTGGCAGGGTCAAGTTTTCCTCGCCTGCCTATTTCCTGCCACGCCCATGCATCAAAAGGCAAACCAAGACGAGTCGCGGATTGACTTAATAAAGTAGCCTTGGCCAGATTAATCGGCTCTGCATCGCGACAAAGTCGATAGTATTCGACAATATTTGCTTCAGCTTTTTTTTTCAACTCCTGATAAACCTTTGCCTCTTCCGGCTTCTTTCGCAGCAGGCCTAACTCGGCAAGCCTGGCAAGCGAGACTCTATCAACAGGTTTCAATTCGATGAGTTTTTCAAGCCATTGTTTTTCTTCGTCATACCATCCGTTCATCCGACAAATCCAGGCACAGGCCGAAATAGCTTCAGGCTCTGCCATATCAAGGCTTTCAATCGATTTCCAGGCGTTTGGCAAATCACCTCGGGAGATCGCATTTTTCAACATTTCATACTTTGAAGGAGTGTCCCGCGGCATCTTCAAAACAAGCCTGGCGAGAATCCGCTCGGCAGAAGATAGATTCCCCCGCCACTGTTCAAGATTAGCCAAAGCCAGTAACAACCGGGGTTCATCAGGCACAATTCCCAATAATAATTCAATCTCGGCCGCCCATTTTTCAGGCAGGACTTCGTCGTTGTCCTGAATCGCCAGTTCCAGCAAACCATTCTCCGGACGCTCCAGCGCAAAAAGACCCTCTGCATAAATAACTCTCGCTTCAGCATAACGTCCCTGTCGCATCAAAATATCCCGATATTTCAACCGATGCGGCAGTGCGGCAAATGAATCATTCAGATGGGCTGTGTAGATCTTTTCCGCTTCAAACCACCGACCAGAGGCCGCCATTTCAGATGCCTGGTTAAGCCTTTGAATGTCATCGAGCTTTTTTTGGAGTCGGCCTGCTACTTCCTGCGCCGGGCTGGTTTTAATTTCGCCTAGTAATTTTAAAAGTTCGGTATCCTGACTGTTCTGCATAAAGAGTGCATTGGCTTTTTCCAGTTTCATTTGATCCAGCAGACTTTGAAACTCGGTTTTTAACCAGTAAACACGCGGGGGTTGTGCCAACAACTGGTCTATAAGTCGCATGGCCTCAACTGGTTTTTTTTGCAAATTAAAAACTCTGGCCTGTTTCAGCCCTTCATTCGCCGCTGTAATTTTGCTCTGATCCATGGCATGAAGCTGCAAAAAAAACAATACGAACGCCAGGGGAAGCAAAATCAATGGAATTACAAATTTCGAGCGTTTCCTGGAAGGCATTTAAGTTGACACTCATGAATTGAGGCGATTTGCATAATTGTCAGTGATTAAATCATAACAAAAAAATGCCGGGCCCTGGCGAGCCCGGCATAGAAATCAGGTTTCCTGATTTACTGGCGACTGATCAATATGAATCAGCCGAAATAACTTCACCACCAGCAATGGTGGAAAGTGCCTGCCAAACACCACGTGGGGCCGTGATGCCGTTATAGGCCTGGCCAGCACACTGGAAGGATGTTGGGCCCCAGCTTGATATAGAATCCTTAACGAACTTCACTGAACCATCAGCAAAACCTACATTCACACCACCAGGATGGAAGCTGTTGGCTGTCATCGTGTAATTGCCACCACGACAGTAACGATTCGCTCCGGCGTTGAGGGTTTTGAAGTAATTCGGCGAGAATCCGGTGGCGATCACACCGTCACCATAATCGGCAGATGTCCACCACTTCGGACCAAAACCATCACCACCTGTGGCCTTGTCGGCGTCAGCGGCTTTGGTATAGGTTGATTCGATGAACATCATTGTGTTGGAGGTACCGTCTGTGATCTGCTGAATGCGCACAGGAGCCTGGTCTGACCAGCCTGCACCACGGCCACCAATGTGGTAGAACATGCCAAGATTCCATGCAGATGAAGGATTGGCTGTGGAAGAGTTCCAGGTGTGAACCGGATGAGGACCACCATTGCCAGCATAAGATGAATATCTCATCGGAATCGGAGAATTGTCCCATCCATCACCTGCCATACCAGGATAACGGGTTGAGGCGATGATTCCGTCTGATGGGCACCAGAGAGCGGAAAGGCCAATCCCTGAAGCCGTTGAGTTCGGGGCAAGGTACATCATGATCTGGGTGTTGACCATGTTGAACACATTGCCCTGTTCGATAAACTGAGCCAGGGCAACCCACTGACTGAAGTTTTGACGAATCAAGTTACCATTATAGTTTCGACCGACATGGTCGCCCATCGGAAATGAGCCATTCGAACTTTCATAGTTGTGCGCGGCCAATCCCAACTGCTTGAGGTTGTTAACGCACTGAGCACGACGAGCGGCTTCACGGGTCGATTGAACGGCAGGAAGAAGCAGAGATATGAGGACGGCGATGATGGCAATCACCACCAGCAGCTCGATAAGAGTAAATCCTCTTCTTTTCACGGACGGGTTGATCATTCACAGACTCCTGTTAGAAACTGACAGCAAACTGTACGGACATGAGGTTTACATGATCAGAGTCAGGTAAAACTCAAGCCAGCACAACAATAGAACTGAACTCCGGTCAATTCACTCTTTATCCCTGCGACGAGCGGGTGTGCTTGATTCAGGCTCGACACCTTTAGTTTTCTTGGTTGTTACCTTGCCTGTTTCAGGTGATGAAGACGCTGGTTTTGCAGCAGTATCTGCCGGCGCTGGAGCTGGTTCGGAACCACCACAGCCCGAGAGCACAAAGACAAATACTGATGCACAAAGAAACAGCAATGAAGAATTTCGCATGGTTAGTTTGTTTGATCTCGACAAATGGAAATAGTGATTGGCCCAAACAGCTTCGGTAAATGCAAGAGGGAAAAGCTTTTTCCAATCCTGTTATTTACCATCGAAGCTATATGAAGGACATCATACATGAGCTATATACGAGATAGTCGTATATTGTCAATTACACGAATTATGTGACTAAAAAGTCAAGTTTATTTCAAAAAATTCGTTCAGGGTTTTCATATAAGCAAAATCACAGTTGTTTAATAAGAAAGCCAGAAGTAGGACGACCCAGTTTTATGTCATACAAGACAACAGGATATGCAATTTCAGAAAGCACGTTTAACTGCACCTTCGGCCATGGCAGCGAGAATCAGCTTCGACGCAGAATCAGGAAGATTACGCAAGTTTTCAGTTGCCCGCTCAGAATATCCAATCGCCTCTTTCCAGCATTCGTCGATCACAGAACTGGCAAGCAGGATGTCCCTTAACTTCAATCTCCGTGCGGAGACGTTGCCTTCAGCAACTACCAAATCCCTGACCTTACGGCTGGAAACATCATCAGCACTGGAAAGATAGCGAATCAGTGGCAGTGTCAATTTAATCTTGTCAATATCCGTTCCGAGACTCTTTCCAGTGGTTCGCTCATCACCCAGAATGTCCAGAAGGTCATCGACGATCTGGAATGCGATACCCAGATTTCGTCCATAAGATTCCATGTCTGAAACAAGTTCCGGCGAAACTTCGGCGAACTGGGCTCCCAGCCCCGACGAAACAGCAGTCAGTTCGGCCGTTTTCCCACGAATAATCTCAAAATACGTTTGCTCATTCAGGTCAAGGTCGCCACGATGATAATTCTGTGTCATCTCACCTTCCCAGACACGATTCGTAGCTTTTGCGATCCACTGACAGGCCAGAGTCGATCCTGTCGATGCAGCCAGATGAAAGGCATGAGTAAAAAGGTAATCGCCTAGAAGAACTGCCGCTTCGTTACCCCATTCCATATTAATCGTGGCCGCATGGCGACGAATCGAGGCATCATCCAGAATGTCATCATGGACCAGACTTGCCGTGTGAATCATCTCAACAACGGCGGCAAGCTGACGGTGTATCGGGCGAACACCGCCACAGGCCTTCGCAGATAGTAACAGTAGCGTCGGTCGAAGCCGCTTGCCTTGAAATCGGGCAGCGTGGTCGACAAGTTGCTGGACAAAGCCCATGCGACTTGACAATTCTTCACGGTAGATAACTTCAGATGCCGCAAGATCATCAGCGACAGGATGATAAATTGCTGCCAGACGCTTCTGGGTTTGAGAAGTTCCAGCCAGCTCATCAGTTGCAATCGACATCGGACATCTTCTCCGAACCAGTGATCTAACCTGAAAGTACGCACCAGAAAGACAGTTCAGTTCCGGTGGAATTCTCCCGACTGACCACCTGATTTGTAATCTAGCCTGACCAATTCAATCTGCATGCCGCGATCAAACGCCTTGCACATATCATAAATAGTCAGAGCAGATACACTTACAGCGACCAAGGCTTCCATCTCGACACCCGTTCTGCCTGTCAATCTGGCTTCGGCCAGAATCGCGATGGCATCGGGCGGCCTGGCCTCAAAATGAACTTCAACACTATCAAGGCCAAGACTGTGGCAGAGAGGAATGAGACGATCCGTGGCTTTAGCAGCCTGAATGCCGGCAACTCTCGCCACTGAAAGGACTTCACCCTTGGGATTGTGTCCGGAGAGCAGAGCCTGAAGAGTTTCAGGATTCATCCGGACCAAACCTGAGGCCCTAGCGATTCGAGACGATTCCGATTTGTGACCGACATCTACCATTTTTGCACGGCCATGCTCATCAAGATGGCTGAACGTGGCATCAGTGGTCATGTGATCATTTCCGGTATCGTCCAACATTTCTGTTCCTTCTGAAAAAATTATAGAAACTGTGGGCTCATCTGCTAGGGCATTTTAGAGAGAAAGCGTGTTTGACCGTTTTTTTAAAGGGAGAAATTATTTGTTTTTCTGGGCGGGGCCTCGCCATAAACCAGCTAGCCAGACATGATCTCGACTTCGTAAAATTAATGGTTCATGCGTCTGTAACCATTCTGCAATTCCATCTGGCCAATAGGCTTCGCGTCGATAAACCAGAAGATAATCGGCGTTTCTCCACGCCGCCTGATCTTGCAATATTTGCCCTTTCCCCAGCATTTCCTGAGGGGTTGTCATGGCAGCCTGACTGCCATGAAGTGTCGGCAGCAAAACCACTCTTTCACCTGGTTTGACCTGTGCGACAAGTTCGTTCAGCATTGTGCTGTCTATTGAGTCTGCCCAGTAAGTTGTTTCTAATCCAAGGCTTGCCGCTCCTTTTGTGCCTCCAATCAAGAGGTTAAAATAACTCAGCGGAAAAGGCTTGGCCAGAGGCAATACCGAAACAAGGTAAATCGATGCCAGGACAACACCTGAAATACGGGCATCGGTTTTCATGCAAAGCCAGTTATACAATCTCAGGGCACCTGCCCCAGCCATTATTGCCAGCAGTGGATAAATTATCAAAACCAGGCGATCACCATCATAACGTGTTACTGGCATTGAGAATATGACTAATAGCACCACAACGCAAAGACCAATACCCTGATATTTTCGATCGATACCGCGAAAATCAGAATGACTGCTTCCGATGCGAATCAAACCAAGGATAACCAGCAGCAAAATTCCCAGAGGAAGGGCGGTAGCCACCTGCAGAGGTAGGTAGTGCCAGGGCAGGGCACGGTCATCAACGACAACTCCAAAGTACTTTACTCTTAATGAAATACGGTCAACTGAACGAAAGAAGTACTCTCGAATTCTATCAGCCGATTGATACCAGAGCCATGGCCAGACCACAAACCACAGAACTATGGATGAGGAACCGGCGATCAAACTCAGTAGAAATTTTCTTGGCATGGGTCGCCACCATATCAGCAACATCAGCAACCAGAAACCCAAAAGCCATGCCTGAATTTTGCAGAGTAAAGCAAGGCCAAGTGCTAACGATGGTCTGATGAATTCTGCCGGGCGATTTTTTTTGTCATCGGCAAGAACATCAACCCAGGCCAGCACCGCGGCGGTAGTGAAAAGGTTCAAAACTGTTTCGATTGCAGCAAGGTGAGCATGACCAAAGACGCGTGGCATGCAAATTAGTGCAAATCCGGCACACCATCCGGCCAACACCCCGAATGTTCGGGTCGACCATGATGCGACAAGACTTACAGTCAGTCCGAAAGCGATTGCAGAAGCCATACGAGCAGAGACGATGTAGAGGCCAGTTGGGTCGCCATGACCAGAAAGCATGGTCTGGAAAATTTGAAATAACCATGAACATGCACCAAGACACCAGCGGGCCAGCGGCGGATGATCAGGATTGCCCCCAAAGGCTTCATTGACTCCTGAAGCAGAAAAGAAATCAAAACCGCGATTGGCCAAAGTGGCCCAGTAATGTCTTCCGGGAGCTACATCCAAAGGCTCATCAATAGTTATACCGGGTTTTGAAATACCCCCGGCAACAATCAAAAAAACAAGCAGACCTAACCGTGAAGGTTTAAGGAGAACTTTCTGCCATCTTGATTTAAATTCAGCCATGGTCGATTGAGAGTTATTGAGATGTTGATCGATTTCAACAAGAATAACCTTATTGTTGAAGGAATGCCAAAATTCGAACCGCTAACTGACTATCATTATTTACACGAATCACTTTTGAAATGGGCTCATTTCAGTTTTTCCCTGTAATTTGTCCTGATGGGAAGAGCCTGTTACCGGTAAAATCAAAAAAACGGTACCTCAAATCGATTGATCAGCAATGACACGTGGCGATAAAGCCCATTGTCGGATCCACTCAAAAAGTTGTGATCATTGCTGCCCTGAACGTATTATGAATCAGAAGTGGATGTGATCAACGCTGGAATTCAATTGAATCAGAGGCGGTTCATGGAGAGTCACTGGGTGGAAAGCGATGATTCGCTGCAGCTAAGATCAGCTCATCACACAGGTTGCTGGTCTCTGCGATGGACCGGTTCCGTTCCCGGCCTGTACTGGGCAAACATATCAGGCCAGCCTGCAACAGGACCAATTCTGGGCGTGTCTGGCATCGCTGCAGAGGGGTATCTGGAACCCGTTGAACTGACCTCAAAAAATCTTACACAGCTTGAAGTTGTAAAAAATCGTGTTGATTTGTATTACCATCCTGAATCATGGCATGAAACACAAATCCGCCTGAGTTGGTGGCCTTCCGGGCAAGATCAGTTTGATTTGATGACCGAAATCAGTACAAGATCAGTTGGAATGTTAAAGGCAGTGGAGCTTTGTATTTACACGACATTGACTCAGTGGAAAGAAAGTGATGGCAAGTGGTTTGAAGCATTTCGCGATCAGGAAGCGGCGATGAGGTCAACAGACGGTCGTGACGCTTCATGGTTTAACTCACAATCAGTATTTCAGCCAGAAGATACGGAAAGTAATCTGTACAAAATCAATTCGTGGTTGCCAGTGCTGCTAGTCGGCAGTAGCGGGTATCCAAAAATTCTGGAAACCACTCATCCTGACGATATCAGCCGTCGCTATCGTGATTTTGGTTGCCAAAGTCTTCGAACCTGGACCTTCGGTTACGACATGGAGCGTGGCGTCGTTTTTCGCGGTCGTCACAGATGCAGACTCGTGCAAAATCATGAAATCGTTAATTCGAACTCAGTTCAACTCTGGCAAAATGAGTTCATCAGCGAACCATTACCTCTCTTTCGATAACTCTGTAAGATGACTGTGAACTGGATCGGCCAGTTAGTTCTCGGCCGATCCAGTTGCCCAAGTCAGATTCCCCAACGCCCCAGGTAATTAAGAACCTGGGACTGCTCACTGGCTGACAGTGCACGCGAATAAATCACGACTTCGTGAATGACCATATTTGAAAAATCTGAAAAAGATTTTCCAACACCTTTTAACTGAGCAACTGTTGAGTTGCCATTTGCCGTCTTGGCCTGCCCGTTCACAACGACCTGCCAGTTCGCATTATTTCTGTAGATCTGAAGACTGTATGGAACATTCTGATTAAACGTGCCAACTGCTGCCTGAAGAATGTCGCCGCCCTGGAACCAAAAAAGACCGTTGGCATAATTATTTGGACCGGAATTGGCAAAAGGCCCATGTAGGAATGCAGAACTTGCCGTTGGGTTTTCCAGAATTCGTCCGACCCAGAAGATAGACATGTCATTCAAACTGAGAGTACCTGAAAATTCCAACAGATCATCAACTCCGTCTAAAACAACTCCCGGCAGACCGTTTTGCTGATTTAACTGGTACTTTGCCTGAAATGTTGAGTTTGCCTGCGTCATTGATCGAGCATTGGCCGACATGTCGAAAAGCTGCGCGATCAGATCGTTATTCAACGAAGCCGCAGTTCCGTTTGATTTTAAAGCACCACCGTCAGACTTAAACCAGAACTCGAGCCCCGACTGAACAGGCAATCCGAATGATGGACGAGTGATCAGTAACGCCTGAGGCATTATGGCTGGATTACTTGGTGTGACCATCATAGTCACGTTGTTTGGCCCGTAAGTCGTACCGGTCAGAGTCAACGTTGCACTGACCGGCAGGCCTGGCCCAAATGTCAATTGCGATGCACTCGACGTCACTGAAGGATCACTCAGTGAAATTGCCACCACCGTGTTTTGAGAAGGTTCAGTAGAAAGGCTGATCACCACCTGAACAGAACGTCCGGCACCCCATCGGTCAATCATGGCGGATGCTGGCGTAATTGACATCGACGGCGGAGCGGTAAATGCCGAAACAGGCTTGATTCTCTTCATAAAATAAATTGAATTCGAACGACCTCGCATCGAAGAACTCCCTTGACACTTATGCACTTTGATACAAAAGTTGATTTTTTGAAACAATCTGAACACTTACACATATTTATTTCTATCCTTGGCCAAACCCTGTAAGATTCAGAAACGAAATAATTATTCTTCTTTTTTCTGCCTGTATCACGCCAAATAATCACAGAACCTACAAACTCATCTATCGTTACAACCCATACTCGAGAACAAGATCGGTGTTTCTTCGATACCACGTCTTCTTGATTCTTTTCGGCCAAGTTTTTCTAATCTTCTGTGAGAATCATGTTCTATACTGAAGGAGTGATCTCAGGATCTTCCTCAACTTAATCAGGCCGGATTCTGCAAGAGTGTGCGGCTAAGGTGATAACAGTTGGCCTAAATAAGGACGATTATCTCCTTTGCCTCTCTGCAATTCATGAAGACAATACGGTAGCCGAAACATCATGCAAACGCCTCAGCCCCTGAATCTGCCTCCCTTGGTTATTCCTCCAGTTCAGCCCGCATCACCGGCACAAGACCCGAATGATCCACAGGTTATTCTTCGTAACCTGTTTTCAGGTTATGCCGAGGGCAATCAGCAGCAATATAATGGTGCCTTTCTGCACCTGATGCAGACCATCAATAACCTGAACGTCCTGGGCATAAACGATGCCGAACGCCAGTTTCTCGGCCGTATCGTTAGTTCGGCCCTCTCCATCTTTATTCAACCCGACTTCGAAATTATGGAGCAGGTGGCGTTCCCTGTCCTGATGTACAATGCCCTTATCGGCAATGTCATGGCCGGTTGCCTTCGATCAAACACTGACCAGCACATCATCATGGTGCGTGGCCAGAAGCAGGAAATTTACAAGACGATGGTTCTCTACTCAGCCCGTAACGAGCTGGAAGTTGACGTCGCCAACCTCATGCTGCTGAACCCCGAACTCGCCAGCAAGTGGCTCTATCAGACTTGGAAAACCGTCTTCAGCGGTAACTGCAACGAAAAAGTCACTCGCAATCTCGCCCGCTTCCTCGCCCAGATGGACCATCGCGTCCTGCCGGCATTCGATATTCAGGAACTCTACTTCGGTTGCACCTATCTGGGTATCCCTGAAGAACGACGCGCCAAGGAACTGATCAATCAGTCCATCCAGCGTCACATTCAGGTTCCCATTCATAACACACCAAACCCCCGAAAAATTGCCGTTTTCAGCGATTACTGGTTCAAAGGGCACAGCGTGCACCGCACACTGGGTCAATATATCGAAGCCCTGAAAGACGACTTCGATCTAACGCTGATGCACTCCATCCGCCCGGCCGATCAGCTCGACACCTCCATGTTCAAGGACGTTCGCCAGGTCAATTTCGATGGTGCCCGGCTTGACGCTACTCCGTTCGAACTTAACGATTTCGCGGCTGTGATCTACCCTGACATTGGCATGACACTGCCCTCGATCCTCATGTCTAATCTCCGCATCGCACCGGTGCAGATGATCATGACAGGACACCCCGCCTCGACCTTCGGGGGCAAGATCGACTACTTCATCAGCGGTCAGGAAGTTGATCTCCCGATCATCGCCCCGCAAAACTATTCCGAACGCCTCGTCCTTCTTCCAGGCTACGGAGCCGTTCACGAACCGCCCACCTATCAGCTCAAGGGCCGCGTTAAGCAGGGCTCGGAAATTCTGATAAACTGCTCGTGGTACGGTCAGAAGATTCACTGGCGTTGCCTGGAAACAGTCAACAATGCCCTCAAGCAGTGCAAGAACCGGGCCAAACTGCGTGTCTTCGCCGGCAACGCCCCCATCCTGCACAAGGGCTATGCAGCCTTCCTGAACGACCTTTCCCGCCAGCTTTCCAATGCCTGGGTTGAAGCCGTTCCGCACGTGGCCTACGAAGAATACATGGCACTGATGGAAGAAGGCGATTTCGCCATTGACGTATTCCCGTTCGCCGGTTCGAATACCGTTTCCGACAACCTACACCTGCGAAAGCCGACGCTTGTTCGAGAAGGCTATCGCTGGTTTAATCGCATCGGCCCCGCGATGTTGCGTTCAGCCGGTCTTGATGAGTTGATCTCAACCACTGATGACGACTACATGAAGAAGTTGATTCGTCTGGTTGACGAGCCGGAGTATCGCGCCAGCTTTGCCGAGCAACTGAAGAAGGTTCATCTGCCTTCAACCGTTCACAACCCCAAGGGCGCCAAGCAGTTCGCCGAGTTCATCAAGAATGTCACTCGCGACCCCGGCCACTACAAGGGCTCCGAGCCAATCGTGGTGAACTGATACTCTATTTCAAATCTCAGGGGCGAATTGCAACCGAGGTTGGAATTCGTCCCTTTTGCTTTGCCAGTCAGGCTAAACTTGGCTTGACCTTATTTCCCAAGCTTTCCAAACTGGTTCTTTCTGTAATTCAACAATCGAGATAAATAAAGGCGATTGGGATGATAATTTCACGAACGCCTTATCGGATCTCCTTCTTTGGCGGTGGAACAGACTACCCGTCATGGTACACCCAGCACGGAGGAGCAGTTCTTGCTGCAACAATCGACAAGTACTGCTATCTGACCTGCAGATACCTGCCTCCCTTTTTTGAGCATCGTTATCGCATCGTCTACTCGAGAATCGAATCAGTCAACAAGGTGGATCAGATCGTCCACCCTTCCGTTAGAGAAACCCTGAAATATCTTGGTATTGAGCGTGGCATTGAACTTCATCATGACGGCGACCTGCCCGCACGTAGTGGTATGGGCTCCAGTTCTTCATTCACTGTTGGCCTGTTACACGTTCTCCATTCACTTCAGGGGAACATGTCGGGCAAACATCAACTCGCGATGGAAGCGATTGAGATTGAACAGGACAAACTAAAAGAAGTCGTTGGTTCACAGGACCAGGTCATGGCAGCTTATGGTGGGCTGAATCATGTGCAATTTCATCGCAATGGCGAAGTGATGGTCCGTCCTTTGATCATGGACAGTAAGAGAATCGATGAATTTAACGATCACTTACTTTTATTTTATACCGGAATCAAAAGAACAGCTTCAGAAGTGGCAGGAAGTTATGCCGGGGATATTAATAACAAACGGCAGCAACTGCGAATCATTTCGAACCTGGTGGAAGAGGGTTTGGAAACACTCTGCAGCAATTCAGACCTGAACCGTTTCGGCGAGCTTTTGCACGAAGCCTGGCAAGTCAAGCGCAATTTAAGCTCTATTGTCACTAACAATTTTGTTGATGAAATCTACGAAACAGCTTTGTCAGCCGGAGCATTGGGGGGCAAGCTTTTGGGGGCAGGAGGAGGTGGTTTTATGCTCTTCTTCGTGCCGCCTGATCGGCAAGAAAATGTGATTCAGAGACTCTCGCGACTCATTCGCGTTGGTTTTCGATTTGAATTCAATGGCAGCCAGATTGCCTATTACAACCCCGGCCAGGATTACTCACGGGAAGATAAGAAAAGATTAGAATGCGAGGTTGACAGTTTTCGCGAACTTACCGAGCAGACAGCCTTTAACGAGATTTCCATCAGTCAATCCATCACTAATCGAATGCAATAAATATGATTCCGCTGAGAAATTCTGATACCAACATGAAGCTAAGAAACTTTCACCTTTCCAACCTCAATCATCAGCATATTAATAATGATTGTTTCTGTATTTCAGCAACTAACTATTTTATAGTATTTAGTTGATTCTGAGTACAAGAAGAATCTAAAGCAAATCAGGCAAAATCGCTTCACGAGGAATTTCTTTCTATGACAAGCAAACGATCATTTAAAAATGCGTTGATTACTGGAATTACTGGATCAGGTGGAAGCTACTTAGCCGATTACATTGTCGAAAATCATATTGATGTTCAAGTCCACGGTATAGCAAGGTGGCACAGTACAACGGCTTCAAAAAATCTTGAAAACGTAATCGGTAAAGTCATAATCCATGAGTGTGATCTTAATGATCTTTCGTCAGTGATCAACGTTTTGAAGTCAGTTAACCCAGATGTAATTTTTCATTTAGCGTCTCATGCTAATGTTAGGGCTGGATTTATCACCCCTTTGGCAGTTCTCCAGAATAACATCATGGGCACAGCCAACCTATTCGAAGCGGTTCGATTAGTCGGAATTGACCCTGTCATTCAGTTGTGCAGTACATCGGAAGTTTACGGTCAGGTCAATCAGAGTGATGTCCCCATTAACGAAAATTGTGCACTGCGTCCATCAAG
>JBEITT010000122.1:0-14185 GCA_040374745.1 Planctomycetaceae bacterium
AGTATCCTTCTGGTTAGTCTCTCGACGTGAAGCGTCAAGGCTTTCTGTAAGGTCAACCCGTCCCTCTTCGTGAGACTTCTGCACGGCAGCCAGATCGTCTTTCACCTTTTTCAGTTCATCCTGCACGGCCTTCAGCTGGCCATCGTGAATTGTGTTCACGTTGGCCAGAGCCTTGCGAAGATTGTAATTATCAAGGAAGAAAGCGACTTCAGTGTCGATGGTTGACTTGAGCAGATCGCTGAGGTTTTCAACCATCGACTTTAAATCGGCAGAGGGATTGGCCCGCAGCTTATTCGCAGCCCTTTCCTGATCTTCCAGCACCACGGCCAGGTCCTGGCTCTTGGCCAATTCGGCACGTACCTGAGGAGCATCGGGAACTTTTGATTTGATCTGGGCTTCGGCATTGGTGCGAAGGCCATTGACAGCCTTCATGATGCCGCCCTTGATCGCATCAACTTCGGCAAAGGTACCGCCTTCGCCTGCCTTCAGGTTGGCATAACCTAATGCCACCCCAAGATTCTTGAGAGCCTCCTCAGCCGACGTCTGTTGCGTGGCCGCCTCAGACGCTGCTTTCTTGGCTGCGTCGGCCGCGGCTTTTGCCTTGGATCCGTCGCTGTAGAAATAGTAACTTGTGCTGGCAAACAGCACTGTGAATGTGGCCAGGGCTGCCACAGCAATCTTCAGGCCCTGATTATCGTTGCTCGCCGCCATAGTTCAGTGGCTCCTACCGGATGAACCGACTTAGCCGGAAGGCCGTTATTCACCGAAGTATGGCATACAACCCCGCAACTGTGGCGGGTCAAGTCCCCAAATATCCGTATTTGTCTGTGAGTTTAATCCGACGATTCAGTTTATGACGATTCTGAAGTCTTGCACCCCGAAGAATCGACGATAAAAATCGTCGTTGACGAACTCAACCGGGAACCTTTAGCCTATCGTTCGGATTTCAGCAGCCACTTCGTCCGGCTTTCTCCCTACTGTTTGTGACGCCCGACTCGCAAGAAAAGTTCAATCATGGAACAACGTCCACAATTTTACATTCTCGACTCATTTTCTCTAATCTACCAAGTTTACCACGCAATTCCAACAATGACAGGTCCAGCTGGTCAACCGACTCATGCCGTCTTTGGAATTATTCGCGACCTGATGAATTTAATCAAAACCCACAAGCCAGATTTTCTGGCAGCGGCGTGGGATGGCCCCGGCCCCGTCTTTCGAGAGACCCTTCTACCGGCCTATAAAGCACAGCGAGAGGAGATGCCGACCGACCTTCGGCTACAGCTACCGGTGATTAAGGAAGCGATTGAAGCCTTTACCATACCGGTAGTTGAGATGCTTGGCTCTGAGGCCGACGACTGCATTGCTACCCTGGCCCGGGCCGGGGTTGAGAAAGGTCTGGATGTGATCATCTGCACGTCTGACAAGGATGCCCGGCAACTGATCGGCCCGCAGGTTAAGCTATATAACCTGAGAAAGCAGGAGGCTTTGGACGAAGCTGCCCTGATGGCCGACTGGGGCGTGCGGCCTGATCAGATTGTCGATCTTCTTTCTCTTACCGGAGATACGGCTGATAACATTCCCGGCGTGCCAGGAATTGGCGTGAAGACAGCTGCCCAACTGTTGCAGCAATTCGACACGCTTGACAACCTGCTGTCCAATCTTGACAAGGTCAAGGGCGACAAGAAACGAGAGTCTCTGCGGGAACATACCGAAACGGCACTTAAAGCCCGCACGCTGGTGAAGTTGCAGGAAGATTTGGATCTGGGAATCGACTGGGAGCGGCTGAAGCTGACCCCGCCCGATGTTCCGGCCGTCGTAAAGCTCTGCCAGCAATGCGGTTTCCATCGGTTTCAAAAAGATATTACCGAGGCTTATGGCACCGCCGAGCCGCCGCAGGAATGGCGGATGGATTATCGCACGATCGACACGCCGGATCTGCTTGATGAATTTGTTGCGGAACTTTCGAAACAGCAACGCTTTTGCATCGACACCGAAACAACCGATACCAACCCCTCACGGGCCCGACTGGTGGGTCTTTCGTTTGCCTGGCAGCCCGAAATCGCATATTACATTCCGGTTCGTGGCCCGATTTTTGACCAGAAACTGGACCAGTCGCTGGTTCTCGAAAAACTTCGACCGATTCTTGAAGACCCGGCACGGACCATCGTTGGCCAGAATGTGAAATACGACTGGATTGTGCTGGCCCAGGCGGGTGTGACGATCGCTGGCAAGATCATGGACACCATGATTTTAAGTTACCTGCTGGAATCGGGCGAGCGCAACCACAGTCTTGATGAACTTTCGCAGAGATTGCTCGATCACAAGATGATTCCGATCAGCGACCTGATTGGTAAAGGCAAGAACCAGAAGTTGATGAATGAGGTGGAAGTGGCTCGGGTGGCGATTTATGCCGCTGAGGATGCCGATGCCACCTGGCGCATCGCCGAAAAGCTTGAGCCCATCGTTCGCGAGCAGCAACTGCTTAAGCTGTATGATGATGTGGAAAGGCCACTTGTCAGCGTATTGGCCCGGATGGAGAAAGCCGGTGTGGTGGTGGATGTGCCACGGCTGAAGCAGCTTTCCGGCGAGTTTGCCATTCGGCTCGGGCAGATTGAAAAAGATGTATATCATCATGCTGGTGGTGAATTTAACATCGCCAGTGGTCCGCAGTTGCGGGAAATACTCTATGATCGGCTGAAGTTGCCGGTGCTGGGCAAGACGCCCAAGGGCGAGCCCTCGACAGCGGCCGAGGTTCTTGAGGAACTGGCCTTGGTGCATCCGCTGCCAAGGCTTTTGATCGAGCACCGCCAACTGGCCAAGCTCAAGAGCACTTATCTTGATGCTCTGCCTGAGTATGTATGCAATGACGGTCGGGTGCATGCCTCTTTCAACCAGACAGTGGCGGCCACGGGCCGGCTGAGTTCGAGCGACCCCAACTTGCAGAATATTCCTGTGCGAACAGAGCAGGGGAAGCAGATTCGGCAGGCCTTTATCGCCCCAGGGCCCGACTGGGTGCTGCTGACGGCTGACTACAGCCAGATTGAGTTAAGGATGCTGGCCCATTTTTGCCAGGATGAAGGCTTGCTAACGGCGTTTCGCTCAGGGCACGACATTCATAGCGTGGTGGCGGCCCAAATCTTTGGTGTGCCGGAAGATGCGGTGAATGAAGAGCAGCGGCGGTCGGCCAAAACAGTGAACTTTGGTGTGATTTATGGCCTGAGTGCGTTTGGCCTGGCAAGCCGGCTGGGAATTACACAAACCGATGCCGCTGCATTCATTGAAGCCTATTTTGGTCGTTATCCTGGTATTGACCGCTGGATGACCAGCGTACTTGAGGAAGCCAAGAACAGCGGCCATGTGAAAACAATCCTGGGTCGGCGGCGGCCGATTCAAGGCGTGAAGTCAACGACGGGGCGGCAAAAAAATCTGGCAGAGCGAACCGCGATTAATACGGTGATCCAAGGCTCGGCAGCTGACTTGATCAAGATGGCAATGATTCATATCGACCGTGAGTTAAGCCAGCGTAACCTGAAATCACGACTGATCTTGCAGATTCATGACGAACTTGTTTTTGAAGTACCGAACGCCGAGCTTGCCGAAGTGCGTGAACTGGTGCGACGGCTCATGAATTCAGCGATTGAATTGCAAGTGCCAGTGGATGTTGATGTTGCGGCTGGGCCGAATTGGCTTGACGTGGATTGACTTTCCGGGTTGTAAGGCTTGCTGGATCATGAGCCCGGGGTTGTTAGGTGGCACGAAAAGTTGTACAATTTTAGTATCGGCCTCAACTTGGTGATTCACCAAACGGTGCATCATTCCCGCCTGCAATTGCCGAGACCACAAGGTTTTCTGATGAACATCCCACGATATTCGGTTTATCTTGCTGCGATTGTTTCGGCGATCACGATGCCAGGTGCCATTGCCGCCGATATGCCTGATTATAGGGCTGACGTGCGGGATGTGATTATTAAACCTTCGATTGTTAAACTTGTTGGGCCTGACAGCGTACAGCAGTTGGCTATCGATTATCAATCGGCGGCAAGTTCAGAGTGGCGCGACGCAACGCCCCGGGCTACTTTCAAATCTGCCGATCCCAAAGTAGCGACAGTCGATGCAAGTGGCGGTATTCTTGCCGTAGGCGACGGACAGACAAAAATTGATGTAAGTCTCGGCAAAATAAAAAAAACCATTGATGTTACCGTGTCTGGGCTCAAGACTCCCCCAGCCATTAATTTCACCAATCACATTGTGCCAATTTTCACAAAAAATGGCTGCAATGGCGGTGGATGTCATGGCAAGTCGGGTGGCCAGAATGGTTTCCGCCTTAGTCTTCTCGGCTTCGAGCCTGAGATAGACTACGAAACTTTAATGCTGGAAAGCCGGGGCCGAAGGCTTTTTCCGCCTAATCCCGATGAATCGCTTCTGCTGATGAAGGCAATTGGGGCCTCGCCGCATGGTGGTGGTAAAAAAATGGAGCCCGACAGCCGCGAATACAGGCAAGTGGCCCGCTGGATTGCCACAGGCATGCCTTTTGGCAAACCAGAAGACCCAGTAATTAAAGAACTTCGGATCGAACCGAACATTCGCGTGCTGGAACGCAACACAGCCCAGCAACTTCTTGTAACAGCCATTTACAGCGATGGCAGCACCGAAGATGTGACTCGACTTGCCCAGTTTCAGTCGAATGATACGGATGTGGCTGAGGTTGAAGGCGGCGGCATGGTCAGGACAAAAGACCTGGCTGGCCAGGCTGCAGTGATGGCACGTTATCAGGGGCTGGTGACGGTTTTTACAGCGAAAGTGCCAATCGGCCTGCCGATTGCCCGCAAGCCTGAGTTCCCGACAGATAACCTGATTGACCGGCTGGCGATGAAGCATTGGGAATCGCTGGGGATTTTGCCAAGCGGCCAGTGCAGCGATGCTGAATTTATTCGTCGCGTCAGCATTGACGTTATCGGCACATTGCCGACGGCTGAAGAAGCCCGGAAATTTGTGAACGATACCGACCCGGCAAAGCGGGAAAAGCTGGTTGACAAACTTCTGGTACGACCAGAATATGCCTCGCTTTTCGCCCTGAAGTGGGCCGATATTCTTCGAAATAAACGTGGCGCAAACCCTTATCTATCTTATGGTTTCTATTCATGGATCAGAAGTCGTCTGGCCGAAAATGTGCCTTATCATGAATTTGTACGGGGGATTCTGGCCGCAACGGGCGATTCGCGGACATCGCCGCCAGTGATGTGGTATAGCCAGCTCAAAACACCCGACGCATTTGTTGACGACACAGCGCAAGTCTTCCTGGGTATGAGGCTTCAGTGTGCCAAGTGTCATCATCACCCATTTGAAAAATGGAGTGAGGACGACTACTACGGTTTTGCCGCTTTTTTCGGCAGGATTGGTCGCAAGACAGACTTGGAAGCTGCCCGACGCGGCCGGAAGGAAGATGTGATTTTCACGGCAAAGGGTGGCGGAGTAAGCCATCCTAAAACGGGTAAATCAATGGAGCCAAAGGGCCTGGGCGATTCGTCAAATGCCGAAATCAGTACGGGTGAAGACCCGCGAGAAAAGCTGGTTGACTGGATGGCCGACACGAAGAATCCGTTTTTCGCCCCGGCGCTGGTGAATCGCTATTGGGCTCATTTCTTTGACCGTGGCCTTGCTGAGCCGATTGACGACATGCGAGACACGAATCCGGCTTCGAACCCGGAACTGATGCAGGGAATCAGCCAGTATTTCATTGAGAGTGGTTATGATCTCAAGAAGCTGGTGCGGCTCATCTGCACAAGCCGGACTTATGGCCTTTCCAGTGAGCCAAATACGCACAACCAGAACGACAGGCAATCGTTCGCCCGACACTATCCGAAGCGCATGCCGGCCGAGGTGCTGCTGGACGCTGTTTCGCAGCTCACCGCCGTGCCAACGGCCTTCAGTGGATTTCCGGCCGGGACACGGGCGATTGATCTGCCTGATGATGCCATCGGGTCGACCTTCCTGCAGACATTCGGCCGGCCGGAACGAGATACTTCCTGCGAGTGCGAGCGTGTGGGCGATGCCAGCCTTAGCCAGAGCCTGATGCTGCTCAATTCACCCGAAGTGCAGGCCAAACTGACGGCAGCCAATGGTCGGGCCGAGCAACTGGCCAAAGATACCCGACCCGATGAAGCAAAACTGGCTGATCTCTTCTGGGCGGCTTATTCAAGGCCTCCACTGCCTGATGAAATTCAGACAGCCAAAGGATTTATCGCTTCAAAGGCACCTGAAAAGCGAAAAGAGGCCTGGGAAGATATTCTGTGGGCCCTGATCAACGCCAAGGAATTTCAGTTTGTCGATTGAGCGGGGCAGGTTAGGGCCCAGACTCTGAAAAATGCACATGAGGGCAGCCATGATTTTTTGGCTGCTCCTCATAGCCATTTGTGATCTATTAGCGTTTGATTTTTCCAGTGACACCCATTGTAGATAGTCTTACACCACCACTTTATTGGGCCGAACTTCTTTTTATAAAACCAGAACGCCTGCATGTAAGTTGTTCATGTGCATTGAAAATAACAATACAAAGCGAGAATTTAACGGGAATCTCAGGAATATTGTGAAATCGAAATAAAAAATCAGGGTAATTCCGGAAAAGCTATATTCCGGAATTACCCCATAGAAGTTTGAAAATCAGCCTCTCTGGTCAATTGGCTTCACAGGCCTGTTGGCTGGGCCGGTGTAGCGGGCGCGGGGACGCATCAGACGGTTGGAATCCAGCTGTTCAATGATGTGGGCTGACCAACCGGCAACGCGGGCCAGGGCGAAAATGGGCGTGTAAATTTCTGTTCGCAGGCCCATGTAGTAATAGAGGCGGGCTGTTGGCCAGTCTACGTTCGGCGGCAGTTTTTTCTGCTCGGTCACTTCACGCTCGATCGGCTCGGCAATCTTTTCCCAGCGGTCGTCGCCAATTTCGGCGGCCAGCTTCTGGCACCAGGTCTTAAGGATCCGGGCACGCGGGTCGCCTGTTTTGTACACACGGTGGCCAAAGCCCATGATCCGCTTTTTCTGAATCAGGGCATCGTGAATCCACTCTTCGGCCTTGTCGGGCGAACCAACCTCAACCAGCACCTTCCAGGCTTCCTCATTCGCCCCGCCATGCAGAGAGCCCTTCAGCGTGCCAACGGCGGCAACGATGCCTGAGTAGATGTCGGAAAGCGTGGAAACTGTCACACGTCCGGCGAAGGTCGAAGCGTTCAGCTCGTGCTCGGCATAAAGCACCAGCGAGAGGTCGAAAGCCTTGGCCATTGAGCCGGTTGGCTTCTGACCGTTGACCATGTAAAGAAAATTGCCAGCGTGATCAAGCGAAGGATCGGGTGCCACAGGGCTTTTGCCGGCCAGAATGCGTTCGCGGGCAGCCACGGCGGTGGCTGTCTTGGCAACGATGCGCTCAGCCTTGCGCACATTGGCGGCGTGGTCGGTGGGCGAAGCGTTCACTTCCGGGTCGTAGTGGGCGATCAGGCTCAGGCTAGTGCGAAGCACATCCATGCCGTGAGCATTGGCCGGAATTTTTGCCAGAAGTTCAAGAAGTTCGGCCGGAATAGCTCGCTGTGAACGCAGGCGGGCATCGAAATCGGCCAGTTGAGATTTGTTCGGAAGTTCACCGTGAAGAAGAAGATAGGCAGCTTCTTCATAGCTCACATGGTCGGCCAGGTCTTCGATCCGGTAGCCGCGATATTCAAGGTCGCCGTCGCCTTTGCGGCCTTCAAGGTTGGTGATCGCCGTTTCGTTCGAAATCACGCCTTCCAGGCCAGGATAATAAACACCTGGCAGTTCCGAATCGGTACTCATGTATTGCCTCGTGACAACCTACAGCGGGAAATATTCCGGACAAAGCCCGGAAGGTATCTTGAATCAGGGCAGGGAATCGACAATTCTTGCATAAACGACCCGAATTTAATCGAGCTGATCATGAATTCAGTCGGATAGCGTAAGTATAGTCAATCCGGCTGAAATCTTCCAAGATCGATAGGACGGGCGAATCAAAAAAAGATCAGTCGATTGGATTATTCCGGCCAAAAGGCCTTCATTCCAATCGTGCTCAGCTTCAGGCCAATCAGGAATCAAGCGTATGCCACTCAATTGCACCGCTCGCCAGGTCGAGTGTGGCAAATGTCCAGCGCGGGGCACGTGTCAGGGCACCTGGGTTCAAAAAATGAACCGGCCCCTGCTGAAAGTCGGTAGCCAGATGCGAATGACCGAAAAAAAGGTAGTCAGGTTCCTGGGCGGCAATTTTTTGCATCAGTGACGGGCGATCGCCGTGGGCCATGCCAATTTTGCGGTCGGCCAGCGTAATCATTCCCGAAAATCCAAGGTCGAAGCCGCACTGATGCTCAATCTCGTAAGAAAGCTCACCCGGGTCGTCATTATTTCCGTAGACAAAATAGCTGGGAATGCCAGTACTGATGATGCTGCCCACGATTTTGGGCCGGGTCAGGTCGCCGCAGTGAAAAATGGCTTTGACCTGCTTCTGCACCATCGTTTCGATGGCGCGGGCCGTGCGTTCATACTGATTATGCGTATCAGAGATGACTCCGATGAGCATCAGAAGATCCCCAGTATGTCGCGGGCATCGTCGGTCATGCGGGCGGGCGACCATGGCGGATTCATTACCAGCTTTACATTCGCTTTGGTCACACCGTCAATCTTTTCAATGGCTTTAACGCTGTTTCGCAGAATTTCAGGGCCAGCCGGGCAGGCCGGCGTTGTCAGAGTCATTTCTACGTCGATTTCCGTGCCACGGGTCTGCACGGTGTAAACCAGGCCAAGATCAACAATATTGACATTCAGTTCGGGGTCGATCACCGTTTTCAGGGCGTTGACAATTGTATCCTGCTCGATTGGTTTCGCTGGTGCAGCGGGCGGTGCATTCTCGGCAGAGACAGCCGCAACTGAACCGGCAACGGCAGACACAGAAGCAGTTGAAGCACCAGTCGGGCGAGAGGCCTCTTTGGGAAGGTCGCCGGTGTCGTTAATCGCCACGAAAATGCTGTCGCCTTCAAGCTTCACATGATGGGCACGGACATTTTCAACGGCGGGCATGCACAGGGCTGACCCGGTGCGCACATCAAAGCGGGCACCGTGGCGGGCACATTCAATTTCATGGCCATTCAGGGTGCCGTCAGCCAGGGGGCCGCCGTCATGCGTGCAGACGTCGTCGATCGCGAAAATCTGGCCATTTACGTTAAAAAGAGCAACCGGCTGATCATCCACCTCGACAAAGAGCTTTTCGCCAATGGGCAATTCAGCGACTTTGGCCACATTCTGATAAGCAATCGGCATGATGAAACGACCCTGAAGGCAAGACACCGGATGGATGAAATGTATTTTTGCAGATTCAGCCGGCAGCTGTTTCTGCCACAATTTTTTTGAGCCTTCGCAGAACGCCGGTCAGACCGGCCATTCGCTGCATGCCCAGAATTTCTTTCAGGCCCGACTGGCCGATGATGTCGAACGACAAGGCACTGAGTTCAGCAGGTGAGGCGCCCTGTGTACCTTCCCAGAGCAGGGAAACGAAGCCACGAACGGTAGGGGCTTCCATGGGAACGTCGGCATACCAAGCCACGCCTTCAGGCGATTTCTCGGCGAAAAGAAACACTGGCGACTGGCATTCTTCCACACGGTGTTCAGGGTCGCGAAGGGCCTCGAACTGCGGGGGCAACGGGGGCAGAGAGCGTGCATAATCCAGAAGCATCTCAATACGCTCCTGCTTGTCGCAATCGGCCAGTTCAGCCACCAGTTCCGCAAGTTTCATGGAAGTTTGCTCGAAATCACCTGAAAATCAGATAAAAATCAGGGGTTGGCACCTTTGACAATCGGCACACCCACCACGTTGCCCCACTCCGTCCATGAACCGTCGTAGTTACGCACTTTTTCAAAGCCCAGCAGATATTTCAACACAAACCACGTCAGGCTTGAGCGTTCGCCAATCCGGCAATAGGCGATCACGTCGTCGTTCTTCTTGAGCTTCAATTCCTGCTCATAAATGGCAGCAAGCTCTTCAGCCGACTTGAAACGGCCATCGTCGGCCACGGCCCGTCCCCAGGGGCAGCTTACCGCGCCCGGTATGTGCCCGCCGCGGAGGACACCTTCTTCAGGATAGCCTTCCATGTGGGTGCGTTCGCCGGTGTATTCCTTCGGGCTTCGCACATCAACCAGCGGCCTGCCTGCCTTGCAGTGCTCAAGCACGCCATCGCGGAAAACCCGCAGCTCACGCCAGTCAAGGTCCGCCGGAACCTTGTAATCGCTTTTGGGATAGTTCGGCTTGGCAGACGTGGTGGGCAGTTTGGCGGATTCAATCCAATACTTCCGGCCCCCGTTCAAGATCCGGCAATCCTTATGCCCCTTCAGCTTGAAGGCCCAGAAGGCATAGCAGGCCCACCAGTTGTTGTCGTCGCCATAGAAAACAACAGTGGTGTCATTAGATATACCGTTCTCCAGGCAGATTTTTTCAAAGGCTTCGTTCGAGATGTAATCGCGAACGGTCTGATCCTGCAGGTCGTTGTGCCAGTCGATCTTTACCGAGCCCGGAATATGGGCCATGGGGTACAGCAAGGCATCGCCACTGGATTCAACAATGCGGACTTTCGGGTCGTTGAGATGTTCCTGCACCCACTCGGCACTGACAACAACACTGGGATCGGCGTAATTCTGGGCGGACATTGATTTTAACCCTTCATCATCGATGCTTATTCAGACTCTTTTGTCTGATTATTCTCTGGCGTCGCTTATTGTAACAACTCAGGCTTGACCGAGAGCGAGTTTTTTGGCGACGGCAGCCTGCAGAGACTCGCGAACGGGTTCGACACTGATACGATCGTAAACATTGGCAAAAAAGCCCTCAACCACCAGTCGTTTGGCAGTTTCGGCCGGAATGCCGCGGGCCTGGCAGTAATAGACCATTTCCGGATCGACCGGGCCGGCGGTGGCACCATGGGTGCAGCGCACGTCGTTGGCCTCAATCTCAAGCCCAGGAATGGAATCGGCCCGGGCGTGGTCGGAAAGCACCAGGCTGTCATTCTTTTGATAGGCATCTGTCTTCTGGGCAGCGGGTTCCACGCGAATCATGCCCTTCCAGACGGTGCGGCTTCGGCCCGTCAATCCACCCTTATAGAGAAGGTCGCTGGTGGTGTGGTCGGCCTGATGGTCCTGCCGCGTGAAATAGGCCAGGTGCTGCTTGCCGGTAGTAAACATCACGCCATTGACCTGCGCTGAAGCCTTCGGGCCGGTCAGGGCAGTTTCCTGATTTACCTTCGACAGACGCGAGCCCAGGCCGCCGATAGTCCACTGAATAGAACCGCCGGCACCGACCATGGCACGCTCGCGGCTGAAGTGCCAGGTCTGGTCGTTCCAATTCTGGATTCGCACATATTTCAAATGAGCCTTCGCTCCGACGGCAATTTCAACCGCACCCAGGTGCAGCCCTGGTGTCGAATCATCGACAGAAGTCAGGTCGTGTACCAGAGTTGCCTCGGCACCATCTTCCAGAATGATGAGAGTGTGCGATGAATCAACCGTGTGCCGGGCCGTTAATGCCGAAAGCACATATAGCGGCACTTCCAGCTTCACGCTCTGCGGCACATAAAGCACCACGCCGCCACGAAATAGAGCGGCATGAAGGGCTGAGAGGGCGTCTTCATCAGCCCTGACAATTCGCGAAAGATGGTCGCGAACCAAGTCGCCATGCGTGGCCAGGGCTGTCTGAAAGTCGCACAGAACAGCATTGCCGAGCTTTGAAACATCAGCCGGCTGCGTGGTCTGGCCGCCAATCTGCACAAGGCCCGTGGCATAGTCTTTGGCCAATTTGTCGCGCAGTGGGCCAACTTCGTTGATCTCATCCAGAGAAACAGCCGAAGCAGGCTGGGCCAGTGGAAAAGAACCGAGCTTGAACGAACGAATATCGGTTCGCCGCCATTCTTCGTCCTTCAGCGTCGGCCAGGGTAGGCCGAGAAAGGTCTCAAAGGCGGCCCGGCGGGCCTCGGTCAGCCAGTCGGTTTCCCGAGGCAGGCTGGCAAGAAATTCGCCGAATTCCAGCGAACTGATGGTCTTTGAACTCGCGACCGCTGTGCTCATCGTGTTACTGGGCCTTTTTCCCGATAATTCTGAAATTCAAGAATGCCATTGATCGCCGGCGATCAGCCGACGGAGCCTTCCATCTGAAGCTCGATCAGCTTGTTCATTTCAACGGCATATTCCATGGGCAACTCTTTCACGAGCGGCTCGATGAAGCCATTGACGATCAGTGTCGAAGCTTCGGTTTCGCTCAGGCCACGGCTTTGCAGATAGAAAAGCTGCTCTTCACCAATCTTGGAAACAGAGGCCTCGTGCCCGATCTTGACATCATCCTCATCAATTTCAATATACGGATAAGTGTCAGAGCGGCTGTGCGGGTCAAGAATCAGGGCATCACACACAACATTCGACTTGGACCCATAAGCCCCGTCGGCCACTTTCAGCAGACCACGATAGCTCGAACGACCGCCATTTTTGGAGATTGACTTTGAAATGATCCGGCTTGTGGTATAAGGCGCGGCATGCACTACCTTGCCACCGGCATCCTGATGCTGGCCACGGCCTGCGAAGGCGATTGAAAGAATCTCGGCCCTGGCACCTTTGCCCACCATGTAAACGGCCGGGTATTTCATCGTCAAGCGCGAGCCAAGATTGCCATCAACCCATTCCATCAGGGCATCTTCATGAGCCACGGCACGCTTGGTCACGAGATTGTAAATATTGTTGGCCCAGTTCTGGATCGTGGTATAGCGGCAGCGGCCACCCTTCTTGACGATGATTTCAACCACGGCAGAGTGCAGGCTTTCCGACGTGTAGATCGGCGCTGTGCAGCCTTCCACATAGTGAACCTGCGCACCTTCTTCCACGATGATCAGCGTGCGTTCAAACTGGCCCATATTTTCGGCATTAATGCGGAAATAGGCCTGAAGCGGAATATCCACCTTAACGCCGGCCGGAATATAGACAAATGAGCCACCAGACCAAACGGCGGAATTAAGAGCCGCGAATTTGTTGTCGTTTATCGGTATGACCGTGGCAAAGTGCTCTTTGACAAGATCCGGGAAGTCACGCAGGGCCGAATCCATGTCGGTGAAGATCACGCCCTGGCTGGCCAGGTCTTCACGCAGGCTGTGATAGACCACTTCTGACTCATACTGGGCACCCACGCCGGCGAGGAATTTCTTTTCGGCTTCGGGAATACCAAGTTTGTCAAATGTACGCTTGATTTCGGCCGGCACGTCGTCCCATGACTTGCCCTGGCGGTCAGTGGCCCGCACGAAGTAATGAATATCCTGAAAATCAAGCTCATTCAGATTGCCGCCCCACTGGGGCAAGGCTTTCTGATAGAAAACTTCTAGTGACTTGAGCCGGAAATCCCGCATCCACTGCGGTTCACTCTTCATTTCCGAAATTTCTTCGACGGTTCGGCGAGTCAGGCCCTTGCCTGATTTGTAGTTATAATGTTCTTCCGACTCATGGAAGCCGTACTTATACTCTTCCTTGATTCCCGCTACCTGTGCGTTCAGATCAATGGACATTTCGATTTAACCCCTGTGAGGAAAGTGTTTTATCATTATCAGGCTGATTGGTGGATGGTTGCGGACCAATCAGACAAGGGCGGTGTTCACTGATTCCAGCTCGTCTTCAAGCTGGGCTTCCTGTGGATATTTGGCACGAATCCAGTCATAACCCTGGCTTTCCAGCGTATGTACCAGTTCAGGGCCGCCATTTTCGACAATCCGGCCTCCGTAAAGGATGTGCACAAACTGCGGCTGAATGTAATTCAGAATACGCTGATAGTGTGTGATCACCAGCACGCCGGTGCCCTGGGCATTGGCGACACGGTTCACACCTTCGGAAACGACGCGAACGGCATCAATGTCAAGGCCTGAATCGGTTTCATCCAGAATGGCAAAGGCCGGCTGGAGCATAGCCAGTTGCAGCACTTCGGCTCGCTTCTTCTCTCCGCCCGAGAATCCTTCGTTCAGGTAGCGGCGGGCGAAATCGGCGTCCATTCCCAGCTCGTCCATCTTCTGCTTAAGTTCCTTGCGGAAATCTCGCATCGAGATCAGGTCTTCGCCTTCCTTGCGTTCGGGCATGCGAATATTTGTCACGGCATGGCGCAGAAAGTTGGCGAGGGTCACAC
>JBEITT010000073.1:0-27470 GCA_040374745.1 Planctomycetaceae bacterium
ATACGTCTGTGGTCGAAGCAGGGCGTGATATTTCGCTGCCATTTGACCCGCTGAGAGGATTTAATGCTGCACTTGTCAAAGGGCCGGGTGATCGCCCTGGCGAACGACGTGTGATTGAAGCCAACGACACTAGATTGATAATTCCCAATGCCGATACACTTGGCCATTGGGGTGTCGGTTTTACAGGGCCAAATAATGCTGCCTATTCCAGCGGCTTCAGTGTGAATCCGCCCGGGGCCGAAAGTCAGATTCGCACGATTACTCCCGACCAGCTTGATCAGACATTTGCCAAAGGCGGCTATGCTTTGGCACAGGATACGGCCAGCCTGGAAAAAGCCGTGGGGCTGGCACGTGTGGGTGTCGAGTTTTTCCCATGGCTTATGCTGGTGTTGCTGGTGGTGCTTACTCTTGAAAATTATCTGGCGAACCGGTTTTATCGCGAGGAGCCTGCCGCTATCGCTGCTGCAAAAATAGCCACGGCAGGGCAGGGGGGCCGGGCATGAATATCGCACTTGCGCCGGTTGGCGGCTGGTTGTTGTGGTCTCTTACGGCTGTAGTTGTTATAGCTCTGTCGTGGTTGGCATATCGCGATCGCATGCGGCCTGAGAGCCCATTCTGTCGCCTTGCCCGCTTCGGTTTCACACTTCGCATGCTGGCTCTGCTGGCTACGCTTTTTGCGGCCCTCAGGCCTTCGATCATCCTGACGGTCAAGCGAGAGCAACCCGCCCTGATGCTTTTTCAAGTTGACAACAGTCGCAGCATGACTCTATCCGACGAGGCTGCCGGCCGAACTCGCTGGGATCTGGCCAGCGAATTGATGCAGAAGGTTGACGAAACCGTCAAAGCGATAGGACCGCCGCTTGAAGCCGCGTTTCAGACTTTCAGCAGTACGGTGACCGATTATAACTTTGTCAAGCCCCCTAAAGCCGATGGGGCAGAGACGGCAATTGGCAATGCCATTGGCGATGGCCCTGGCCGACTTGGCGGAGGCCGGGTGGCCGCAGTTTATCTGCTTTCCGACGGTGCGAATAATGGTGGTGCGCCTCCTCTGGCCGCGGCACAGAAACTAAAAGCCTTGCGGGTGCCTGTGAATGTGGTCTCATTCGGCTCAAGTGCACCCGGCGACGGCCCCCGCGACGTTGCCGTGAAAGACATGATTGCCGGACCAACGGTGTTTGTAAAAAACCAGCTTCAGGTACGAGCCACAGTCACATCCCGCGGCTTCGCGGGCAAGCAGCTGACAGCTCAGCTTTTTGAGGAGGGGCGGGTTGAACCGGTTGCCAGCGTGCAGTTTCCGGCCCCCGAGAATGGCAAGCCGTTTCTGATTAACAACCTTACCTACATTCCCGAAAAGCCCGGCGAAACACGCCTGACACTGAAAATCACCCCGCAGGAAGGCGAACTGACAACCACAAATAACGAAATCGGCACCTATGTGAACGTTCTGAAAGGTGGCCTGAATGTGCTCTATGTGCAGGGCCCGGCGTTTTCGTGGGAATATCGCTTCCTGGCCCGGGCACTTGATGCTTCGCCTGATATTCGGGTCGATCTGGTGGTTTTACGCAAGCCTGCCTCGCTGACGACTGGCGAGTTGGACGAATCTCTTCTGGATCAAGGCAAGTATGACGTCTACATCATCGATGCTCCCGCAAACGTACTGACGCCTGGGCAGATTCAGAGATTATCGACGAATGTCGAGCGAGGTGCGGGGTTGATCATGCTGGGCGGCCGGCTGAGCTATTCCGGCGGTGGCTGGGCCCGCTCGGCTCTGGCCAATATTTTGCCGGTTGAAATTCCCGATGCAGCGGCCCAGAATGAGCCTGAAGGCGGCCTGAAGATTGTGCCAACCAACGCCGCTGCTGAAAGTTTTGTTACGCGGGTTGCCGCGGCTCCGGCCGAATCAGCCAGTATCTGGCAAAGTTTGCCGCCTGTGCCTGGTGCCCATGATCTGGGCCGGGTTAAACCCAATGCCGCGATTCTGCTTGAGACATTCGACAGAAAGCCACTGCTGGTTTCGCAGGATCTTGGTCGGGGCCGAAGCCTGGCTTTCGGTGGCGAAACCTGGGTCTGGCCGCGTGGCAGTATCATGAATGAAAATGCCGCCACGGCACACCGGCGATTCTGGCGGCAGTCAATTCTTTGGCTGGCCCATAAAGAAAATCAGGACGAAAAGCCTGTCTCTGTTACTCTTGACCAACGACTGGTGCCGCAGAATGGGCGTCTGGAATTCAACATTACCGCTAAAAATGCCAAGGGTGAGGCCATTGCAGGCGTGAGCTTTGAAACTTCCGTGACAAAAGTCGAAGATTCTGTTGAGCCGGTCTCAGACCCCATGAACGGCCAGGCCAAACCGGGGGGAGAACCAGTAGATGTCTTTGTGCAGGGGGCGGAAGCCCGTGGGGCTTATATTGCTCGCGGCGGCCGTGGCGAATATCGAGTGAACGTGGTGGGTAAGGTTAACGGTCAGGCCATTGGCGAGGATAGTGCCCGGTTTCTTGTAAGCCAGGATGACCGCGAACTGGAGCCCCCGACGGCCGACCCTGATCTATTGGCCGCCATAGCCAACACCACCGGTGGCAAAGTATTGAAGCCGGAAGACCTGCTTAAGGAACTCAAGGCGATTGATCTGCGGCAATTCAGTGAATTTGAAAGCCAGGAAGAGCGGCGACTGTGGGATAACTGGCCGATGCTTCTTATTTTCGTTTTCTTAATATCGTCCGAATGGATAATCAGGCGTAAAGGTGGTATGGTTTAACGAGATAATCCTTCCTTTGCTGGATGCCTCCATGATCTGATCCATCGAAATAATCACAATTCTTATGGATAGAATTCTGACGGGTTTTGCAAATGGCATGTTCCTAAAGTCTGGCAGTATCTGAATCATAGAACCAACCCGGATTGCAGGCTCGACGAATAGTTGTGACGGAAAGAAAAATGGAGTCGGTTGGACACTTGAAAAATTCGTATTGTTTAAAGTATTTTTAACGAAGCTGAAGTGCCTTGATTACCGGATTCATCAACAGGATTGATGAGGTAATCTCGCTTAACTGCGATGGTTCGTTTCAGTGATTGTAGGAATTTCCGAGGAGTAACATCGATGAAATCATTCGTTCTGACCAGCTTGGTCTTCTCTGTCTCGATGCTGGCCATGGGTTGCGGTGGCGAAGCAGCCAAGCCTGCTGCACCTGCTGCCCCTGCCGGTGGCGCTGCCGCTGTTCCTGGCGATGCCCCTGGCGCTCCGGGTGGCCCAGCCCCAGCCGCTGCCCCTGCCAAGAAGTGATAATATCACTTTGACAGTAGTCAGTTATGAAAAGGAAGTGCCTGCCGGTGCTTCCTTTTTTTATTTGTTTTTATTCAAAAGTTAAATTACGGGCATTGATTCATCCGATCATCCGTATCAATAATAACTTAATCAATCAAATCAATCTGGGCACAGCCGGTTCAGCCTGATCAAACCGTTTGGGGCTTACATCGTGCGAATCATACTGCCTTCCCGGCAACTTTTCACGGTAGTATCTTTACTCCTGTCGACTGCCTCTTCGTCATTCGCACAGGAAAAACTGGGTATGGAAGGAAGAACTGCTGTTGAACGGGGTAAAACCCTGTTTGACTGGGTTTGGGAGCCCACCACGCTGCCTCGGGCAGAAGGGCGGGCCGATGGCCTGGGCCCGATGTTTAATGCCCGAAGCTGTGCTGAATGCCACCATCAGGGCGGCTCGGGCGGATCAGGCTCGGTAGATCACAATATTGATATTGTAACGGCAAGGCCGGTTTTCAGCGAATCAGCGAACTTTGGCGGCTACAATTTCAGCTATTCGTTTCGCTTCATGAATGGCCGGTTTGAATACACCTTCGGCAATAATCAGTCTCAGAATGAGTTTAAAAATCGCCGCCTTGATGGTGGTAATCAGGCATCGACACTTGACCCCGCCCTGCTGGCTCAGATTCATGAAGCATTCAGGCATTCGCCATCTGTCGTGTTACACAAGTTCAGCACCGACAAAACCTATCGCGATTATCGCCGCCAGGTCCCTGGTCGCCACGAAACGGTGCAGGTTGATATGGCAGAACGCAATACGCCTTCGCTCTTCGGCCTGGGTCTGGTTGACAAGCTTGATGACAAAGTCGTGATTGCCCAGGCTGCAAAACAGCGAGACCTTGGCCTGGGTGGCCGGGTGGCCCGAACGGCCAAAGGTCGGGTCGGCAAATTTGGCTGGAAGGGACAGAAGGCCACATTGAGAGACTTTGTGGAAGAAGCCGCTGCGGGTGAACTTGGACTGGAATCGGCGCGAAAACACCAGGGATCTGACCCGCGTGGCCCAGTGGAACGTGGGCCGGGTCTGGACCTGAGCCAGGACCAGATTGACGCTGTGACTGCTTATGTTGCTGCCCTGCCAAGACCGTCGCACTTGCCGGCTGATTCACGCACAGGTCAGCGGCTTTTTCGTGAATTGGAATGTGCCAAATGCCATGTTTCAAAGCTGGGTGATATTGAGAATTTTTACAGCGACCTTCTGCTGCATGACATGAAGCCTGAAAACAGGGAGGTAGGAAATTATATGGTGTTTGGTGTGGCTGAGCCCGTGCCGGCGAGCGACAACGACACTTCAGGCGGCCCGGCCCGGCCAAACGAATGGCGCACACCGCCGCTGTGGGGCATAGCCAACTCGGCACCCTACATGCACGATGGCCGTTCACCCACTCTGGAGAAGGCAATCATGGAGCACGGTGGCGAGGCTGAAGCTTCTGCCATGAAATATAGGAGACTGGGCAATGCCCAACAGGCACAATTGATCAAATTTCTGCAATCGCTTTAATGAACCTGAATTATTGCATGGGCCGTGGCGCCGGAGGTGGAGGCGGCTGATTCCTCGTTGTTGGTGGAGCAATCGGCTGGTTCAGCGGCAAGTTGTTGCTACCCGGCTGCACAGGCCTGGGAATCCGGCCGCCCATCAGACCATTAAATAACATATCAAGGCTGGTTTCCACCGCCCGGTTCTTGAGATTCTCGCCAAGTTGCTTCATATTGGCGTCGAACGACGATTTATCAACTTCTGGCTTGTCAAGTGTCCCACGAATTGGAATCCGGAATTCTTCCTGCCCAAGAAACGACCGGATCAATGGGGCATTCGCCAATAGTTGGGGGGTAACAGGTACCTGCACTAGCAAATCAAGTTCTTTCCTGAATGAAACCGAGCCTGAGAAACTCAGGCGAGTGAGTTCACCAACAGGAATAGTCAGGCCGCTTTGCACAACACGGTCGCCCAGGATTTCAAATTGAATTGGCTGATTGAGCGCAAACGTCGGCGGAGGCGGCAGACCAACGCTGCTGGTCAGCCCGGTGAGCCACGGCCCTGGCCCGAAAGTGACATCTTCAAAGGCCATATCGCCTTTAATATCAAGCTCTTTGCTCTTGTCAGTGATGGGGATGATACCTTTACTGATTCTCGCGGAAATAAAGCCCTTGACGGTTGTAGCTGACGCGAGAGCCGGGGCCGGATAAACCATATACTTCTGTGAAGTGATCGTATCAAGCGACATTCGCTCAAGCGAGGTCTGGGGCCCGAGTCGCACGAAAAGCGGTGTCCCCTCGGGCGACATTTCCACAAAAGGTTCCAAATGCAATCGACCGTCGTTTATCGTAGTGTCAATAGGGGCGATGCTCAGCTTGCCATTCTGCCAGTCAGCCGTAATATTCATTTTGCCCAGCGAAATCCCACCTGATTTCAGTCCGGCAACTTCTGTATTTAAGCTGGCTTTAATTTTCGAGCGTTCTTTTTCTGAAAAAGGGCCACTGATGGCGAATTTCAAAGGTGTCATCTGAAATTCAATCGGTTCACTGGAATTTGCTGTTGTCAGTTCTTTCAGCTTCATGGAATCGACCGTGATATTGCCTGCCATGTCAATGGCTGATGCATCGCCGCCAATATCCTTTGCTTTGCCGGAGAGCCATAGCTGCACGCCGGGAATTGCAATCCGGGTGTCTTTTAATGCAACATTCACCTTGGGTTCAATGGAAGCCCTGATGTCTGATTGCAATTGCATTCGATCTATTGATGTGACCAATTTGGGCAGAGTGTCGGAATCGCTCCATCGCATGTCGGCACGAATCTGCGGTATGATATGATATTCGTCAGGCCCTTCAGTAATTTTCACACGACCAGTGGCCCATGCGGTCGCCCCCAGTCCCAGCCCACTACCGGCAAAGGGCCAGCGGTCGAATTCGGCGAGAATATCAACAGATTTATCTGTCCAGCGTTCAATTTTGCCTCTGACATTCAGAGAAAAATTTGATTTCCTTGCCCCTTCCGAACTGGCCTTCAGCTGAAAACTTAGCGGGGCTGGGGCCTTGGGCAGGTTGATCAGCATGTCGGCATTGCGCGAAACAAAGCTTTCGTTCAGTTGCGGTGCATTAACTTTTAAAATCGAGTCGCGAATGACAATCGCAAAATCCTTCTCGGCATTGGGCGTGATCAGGCTGCCAAGGGCACGCACCAGGTTGATCGTGCCATCGGCCTCTCGTCTGACATCGATAGAGGCTTTTTCAAAAGTCATAGTCCCCATGTCGTTGGGGTCGCCGATGAGTTGAGCGAGAGTTCGGGTCATCGTCACACGTTGCGAGTCAATCACAACAGTGCCGTCTTTGTCGTGCAGCTTAAAGCCCTGCATGACAAATGGTTGTTTCCAGGAAAACTCGAATCGTTCGATTGAGATTGTTCCCGGGCTGACCAGCGGGGCCACGGCGGCAAGCAATTTTGGCCTGACTATGGGCGATGAGAGGATCTGCGGCAGGGTGACGAAAACGCCGACCACGGTGACAAGCACGAGGGCCGCCAGAATGGCGAGAAAGAGCAAAACAGGATGACGCCTGCGGACGGAAGGGGCCATAGCCAGTTCCCGGTTTTTTTCAGACCGATCTTGAACAGTGACTGATTGTTACAATCAGACATCCTGTCAAAATCGTATAGATCCCTGAAATCTCTCTGTGAGATTTAACCGTTAAAGTTTATCATAATCTATGATGAAAAAGCACTGTCCGTTGTCTGGAGACGAAGTTGCCGGTGCTGTGTTTTTGTATTGATGAAAGTCGAGCCGAATCAAGTGGAAGGCGTGCGAACGGGGGCAAAGACGCGGAGGGATTTGTGCATCCTCATGGCCACTCTTTATTCATCGCAGGGTTGCTGGTGGCCGGGCCTTTCCATGCATCTTCGAAGCCTTGGAATCAGCCCGCGATCGGCTGGCTGGATCTTTTCGACACTGGCACTATCGTCAATATTTTCGCCGATGATCCAGGGGCGGCTGGCTGATCGTCGTATTGCAGCGGAACGCCTGTTGGCTATTACTTTTACGATCGGTTCGGTACTGCTTTTTCTGGTGGCTGATTATGAAGGTCAGAACACCACGTTTCTCTTCTGGTTTTTCATGCTCTACTGGGTGTTGATCGCTCCGGGATATGGCACACTGAATGCTATCTGTATGAGGCATCTGGCATCGCCACGAGAGGAATTTGGCGGGATAAGGCTGTGGGGATCGATAGGCTGGATGCTGGGGAGCTATACCGTAGCGGTGTCTATGCTCGTTAGCAAGACCGATGGAGTTGGCCTGCCTCAGATTTTCTATGTCGGTTCGATTCTTTCATTGATTACCATACTGGCGGCTATGCGAATTGAGCCTTCGCCGCCAATGGAGTCGAAGAAAACTTCGTTTTTCGATGCGCTGAAGACGGATCTACTGCGTCAGAAGGATTTTGTGATCTATCTGGCGATTGGATTTGGTGTTTGCTGCACCACGCCATTTGTGTTTCAACTCATTCCATCCATGCTTGAGAAAGAGGGGCTCAGCCGACCTCAAGTCATGAGTCTGATGACACTGGGTCAGGTTCCTGAAATCATTTCGCTCTGGCTTCTGCCGTGGGTTATCCGACGTGTTGGTTTTCGCGGTGCACTGTTTCTTGGAATTTTCAGTTGGGTGTTGCGATATGGAGTAATCGCTCTGGGTGCCGGTGTGACATGGATCGTATTGAGCATTCCGCTACAGGGAATGGCGATTGGTTTTTTCCTGGTAGGTGGGCAAGTTTTCATAGACGAAAAGGCTCCGCGTGAGAGCCGGGCATCGATTCAGTCTTTACAAATGGTGGTTTGCTCGGGCATGGGTAGCTTCGTTGGTAGCCTTCTGGCAGGAGAGTGCCAGACACTCTGGCCGACAAATTCGTCAAATGTTTTTTTGGTGCCATGTATCATTGACGTCATACTTTGTATGATATTGATGATAGCATTCCATCCAGACTCCCAAAAAAAACGCTCGTATTTCACGGAAAACTCTACTCAAACTCAAGAAACCGTGTAAGATAAACGCATTGAATACAATGGATTGGGCGAAGGTGGACGGAGCAAAGTGCAAAAGTGGACGATTATCTCCGAATAATAACTCTCAACGATCGTGAAATTCCGCTGATTGATATTCAGCGAGCGGCCAATTATGGCGCGGTCTGGTCTGTTGATCTTCCTTCCAGTCAGGGAAACTATCTGGCTGTGGGCCCGGTAGTTAATTCAAATGACAACGTATGGGCAACCATTGAACGTAATCCGGTAGCACCGGGCACGCTGGGCGCCGAAGAGCTTGCGGAATTTCTTGATTCGCTTGATTTTGGTGGTCCACCGGCCGCTGCAAGATGGCTGACAGACTATTTTGAAAGTGCCCGAGCCATTTATGCAATCAGGATATATCCGGATGCAATGAAAGACGACGAAAAAGCATTTGAAACTGTATTTAACGTGCGTACAACAGTGCACAGAATCGTGGGCGGCATTGGAAGATGGGGCGATCTTGGTTATACAAATGAAAATGACCGCTTAATCTGGTGCCCGCGAGATCAACAGGTACATGGTCTCACAGCGGCAGCCATGCTGGACGAATTTTCAGGGCGTTGGACTGATATTGAAGTTGATCTGGAAAACGATACTGAACTGGATTCCTTTGTTAATGGTCAGATCCTGCCTGTCATGCGAGACAGGGTCGATAATAAAACTGACTGATTTATTTGTTAAGTTTATTTCTATTTTCCAATACAAAACCGGCTGAAGATTCGGTCAAGCATCTCTTCTGAGACGTCGCGGCCAGTAATGAGATCCAGCGACTCTACAGCTGTACGCAAATCCATGGCCACCAATTCATCGCCACCATTGTTTGTAATTGTCGTCGAAGCCTGTTTTAGTGCCTCGGATGCAGAAACAAGAGAGTCTCTGGCTCGGGCACGTGTCGATTCAAGCAGTTGGCCACTTGATTCATTGCCTTGTAATCTCGATGCAATCTTGCATTTTAACGCTGCAATGCCTTCACCGGTGAAAGAACTGACATTCAGAAGTTCAGAAATGGTATCAGTATTTTCTGATGCCTTGTCGGTCTTGGTTCGAATGCTGATTACTGGAATTTCAGTGGGATAATCTGGTGTTTCGTTCTCAGTCGGTATTTGATCCCACGCACGACAGTCTATGAGTAGGTCGGCCATTAGCTGCTCTCGCCTTGCAATCTGCTGGGCGTTATGGTCAATCAGCCCAATAGATTTACCTAGCCCGGCAGTGTCAACAAGTGTGATTTTCAATCCGTTGCCCAAGTCAAGAATCGCTTCCAGATAATCGCGAGTGGTGCCAGCCACAGGTGAAACCAGCGATAGCCCGGATTTAGTCAGGGCATTAAAAAGTGAACTTTTGCCAGCATTGGGAGGCCCGGAAAGCAACACTCGCATGGTTTTGCCAGTTTCAGTTCGTTCTGCCCACTGGCGCGACATGGCATCCAGTTCCAGTGCAGAGCCTCTCAGTTCTTCAGCAGTTAGGTTGCGTGCGATCGGGCTGACATCCGATTCTTCGACAAAATCGAGAGTAGCCTCGAGCCATGCTAACAGGTCGAGCAACCGTGCACGCAGTTTTTCAAGACGATTCATTAAGCCGCCGGCGAGCTGGTCAAATGCAACTTCAAGCTGTGCCTGGCTCGTTGCCTGAAAAAGCCCTGCCACAGCTTCAGCACGTGTCAGATCAATGCGACCTGATAGAAATGCCCTCAACGAAAATTCACCTGGATGAGCAGGCCTTGCCCCTTTTTCAACAAGTGAATTCACCACAATTTGACCGATGGAATTCGGTGTTGGCAAATGCAATTCAATCAATTCCTGGCCCGTGTAACTGCGACCAGCAGGCCAGAACTGAAACAGAATCGCAAGATTCAACCCGCAATTTTGATCAATGTTAAGAGAAATGACTATCGACTCACGGGGAGACGAGGCCTCTGCAGAAAGTTCAGAAAATAATTGCCTGCTTATTTCCCATGCTCGGTGGCCGCTCAGGCGAATGATGGATCGCAAAGCAACACCGTTAGTGGTGGAAATGGCAATGATTGTATCAATATCGCTGAACTGCTTCATAAAACTTAATCAGCAGAGGAAGCAAAGGTAAGAATCAGCGTTTGCCCTTGTTGGGCTTTTGCTTACCTTTATTTTTTTGTTGCTGCTGTTGTTTCTCACGGGTTTCATTCTGAATTGTCCGCTGCTTTTCAGCTTCTTCCAGAAGTTGCTGCCACCTTGCTCGCCACCCGGTTGGTGCTGGTGTCTGGGTCTTGCCATCGGTAGAGTCCTGCCCACTGACTCTTCCAGTAGCGGTGATGGTGCCACCTGCATCGCCAGCCAGGGATGGCACAGGGCCGTTCTTTACCAGCTTTGGAAGCAGCAGTCTTTCGCCCAAAGCCCAAAGGCTTGAAGTGATAAAGTAAATGCCAAGGCCCGACGGCACTTTATAAAACATGAACGACATGAAAACCATCATGTATGAAAACACTTTCTGCTGCATTTCTGCCTCGGCATTAGCCGGTGGTGGAGAAAAGAGTTTCATCTGCAGGTACATTAATGCCACCGAAATAATGGGCAGAACATTAAAGTAATCACCCAGAAATGGCACAGTGCCCGGAAATCGGAAAAGTGCATCAGGAGCGGCAAGATTGTCAATGTAAAGAAATGGAGCATGCCGCAGGGCCACACTGTTATTCAGGGTCTGCCACAGGCCCATGAAAACCGGAAGCTGAATGAGGGCAATGAGACAGCCGGAAAACGGATTTACACCCGCCTGTCGATAAAGAATCATCGTTTCACGTCCCTGGCGTTCACGGTCGTCCTTGTATCTTTCCTTGATTTCATTCAGTCGGGGGGCCAGATCCTGCATTCGTTTTGAGGTTATCGCCTGTTTGCGGGAAAATGGAAAAATCAAAAGTCGAACAATTGCTGTCAACATAATAATAGCCACGCCATAACTGCCCCGACCTGCACCGAATAGACCAAAAAATTGTTTGGTTGCGGCATAGGTTGTGTCAAGCAAAGGGCTTATGAACGACCTGGCTAGTAATCGAGAGCCTGGCACAGCCCATCCACGACGATAAGTCGTCAGTTCGTCGGCGCCATAAGAGGCCAGAGCGGCACGCGTTTTCGGGCCAAGAAATATTTCATATTCATGTGTCACAGGTTTTCCTGCCGTCAGCTGAATCGGTTTGGATGTCAGGCTGATGGTCATGTTTGATTTGTTTGGATCGGTCGGCACAGGACCGATGAGTCGCTCAGTTGCTTCAGCGACATATGCTTCTGTTGATTTGTCAAACGCCACGAAATTCGCAAAATACTGAGTTTCAACACCGGCATACCGCAAGGGGGTTGTAATCAGTTCGGGCTGATAACCGCTGGCGTTGTCAGAGGCCTTTGCCACTTCTGCTGCACTTCGGCTGATCAGATTGGCTCGTGGATCAGCCGGGGCGTAGAAAAGGTCGCGATAGGTGTAACTGTACCATTGACCCTCAAGTGGCAGACCGTAGGGCCCCAGTATTCGATAAACCACACTGTGTGGCTGATCACTTTCAAACCTGATAAAAAGTGACAGGCTGTTGCTTTTCTCAAACAGCTTGTAAGTTTTGATAATCGTCAACCCCGGTACTTCTGGCAGGGAATATCTGAACGAAACGGTTTGAGCATCACCGTCTCGCTTTACCGGATTAGTATCGGGCTTGTCTCTCAACACTTCCCAGCCTTCACGGGCAAGGCTTATCACTCTTTCTTCTCCATCAATGCTGCGAATTTCGATCGTCAGGCTGTCAGGGGTCGATGGATCGCTCTCCACCATCCGCAACATTTTTGCTGTGTCCTGCCCTGGCAGATGGTCATCCGCAAAAATCGCGCTTTCAGCAGAAGTTATGCCCGCACCCATGTTCGACAGATTCAGTTGCATCAGAAATCCTGATGCGGAATCTACCGAACCCAAAGTGAATGATTCTGGCTTCACGGTTGGCCGGGTAGCTACCGGTTCAGGCTTTTCTGATCCCTGGTCATTCTTTGTTGAATTTAAGGCTGGTGCCACCGGTTTATCGGTGACTGATTTTGTGCTATCAGTCTTTTCGGCATCTTGCCTGGGTTTTGGAAAGAAGCCAGCCTGCTCAAGTGCCATCTGAAGCGTAAACATGGTCAGGAATGAGACCATGAGAAAGAGAAAAAAACGCTTCTGCTCGTTGGGCTGTATCTGCTGACTCATGCTGTTGCCAGATTTTTCTCAGGGTAACTTGTCTTCGAGACTATAGAATATTGCCACTAACAAGTTGGCTTTGACCTGCTCAACCCATCATAGTTGCAGGTGGGGCCTTTTCGTCAATGCCCGATGGCCAGTCGGTCGCCTAGATAACGATCCAGCGACGGTATAGAGTGAATTTTCTGTCTGGTCGTTTCAAAAGGATATTGCAGTCGACGGTAAGTTAGGCGGATTGGTCCTGATTCAACCCCGCCCTCGGTTTCAATGCCATCCTCCAGAATGACATAGCATGATCTCGGGTCGCGGTCGCGAGGCTGCCCCACCGAGCCGACATTGATCATAGCCTTACCTTTTTCCAAAGTGATCTCATGATTAAACTCGGATGGAGACTGAAACTGGTTCCCTTCAAAAAACACGCCCGGAATGTGGGTATGCCCCTGAAACGAGAAATGCTCCACGTTTGCAAAAAGGCGTTCCATTTTTCGCTGATTATAAATATCGTCAGGAAAAACATATTCCGAAAGCGGATTCCTCGGCGAACCATGGACAAAGAGCAGTCGACCCTCCTGCCGCGATCGGTCAAGACGATTCAGAAATTCCAGCCGTTTCGGATTACCGGGGTCATCAACACGCTCAAGTTGTTCGCGTGTCCAGAAAATGGCACGTTCGGCACCCACGTTAAAGCCTTCAGGGTCGCACAGGGCACCCATGTCATGATTGCCCAACAGGCACACCTTGGAATGCTGCATCACCAAGTCAAGGCATTCACGTGGATTAGGACCATAGCCAACCACATCACCAAGACAATAAATCGTGTCGATTCCCTGCGACATGATATCCGCCAGAACAACCTCAAGCGCTTCAAGGTTACCGTGGATGTCGCTGATTATTGCGCGACGCAACGCCGAGGCTCCTCATTCATTCTGCAATTCCGGCCGGGCCGTGATTTTCTCAGCCCACTTGTCTCTATTGTTCATTATCATCGTATGAAAAATCAATGTATGATAAATCATCTGATTGGGGCATTTCAGGTGAATCAGGTCGAATTACCTGAATAAGCGGGAAAATTGGCAGAGAAAAAAAGGACGACACTCAAGGTGAAAGCCCCTTCTGAATTGAATCACCGAATTCTCGCCATCGACACTTCCTCACGCGCCGGCGTTGTTGTCCTGGCCGACATTCCAGTTGGGCAAATTCATTCTGTTACCATTACCTCCGGCCTTACCCACGGCCGTGAACTCGTTCCGACCATTCAGCAGATTTTTCAGAAAGCCGGGCTCGTTTTTTCCCAACTTGATGCCATCGCAGTCGGAATCGGTCCTGGCTCATACACCGGCCTTCGTGTGGGTATGGCCGTTGCAAAGACCCTTGCTGAAGTCGTTGATAAGCCTTGTCTTGCGATCGACAGTCTCATCTTGCCAGTGCTCAATCTTCCCGAGCATGAAAAAATTGCCGTCTCTATTGCGGACGCTCAGCGCGGGGCAATCTACGAAGCAGTTTATGAAAAGCCAAATCCAGGCATACCATGGTATTGCATTCAACCGCCTTGCATCCGCCCATGGTCTGATCTCAATCGTTGGTCAAAAGTGCCGGAAGCCGTTATCACCGGGCCTGGGCTTGTGCTTTCAGGCAAATTGGGTATGCCCATGGCCAGAATGGCAGGTGAAGAAATCTGGTCGCCTTCGCACGAGGGCATGCAGCGATTATTGGCTGAATATCTTCGCTATTGCCCGGAGGTGGATCGCTACCAAATCGAACCTCTTTATATCAGACCCAGCGCTGCCGAAGAAAAACTGCAGGAAAAACTTACGAACATAGCTCCTCCTTCCTTAAAACCTGACCTGAAATGAACCACCAGAATCGCACCAAAGAACTTTACGGTCTTCAATGGAATAAGTATCGGATTGTGCGCCGTGAAGAGGACGAAGCAACATTGCGCCTCAAAACCGGGCTTAAGCCTGATGATTTTTCTGGAAAGCTCGTGCTTGACGGTGGTTGCGGCATGGGTAGGTATGCCCGTGTCGCTGCAGGGTGGGGTGCCTCAGTTGTTGGTATGGACTTATCGCAGGCGGCTTTTGCCGCTGCCGAAATGACATCAGAACACTCCGAACGAGTCTCGATCATTCGCGGCGATCTCCTTCGTATTCCTCTGCCTTGTAATACCTTTGATCTTGTTTATTCTATTGGGGTGATTGATCACACTCCCGACCCTCGACGTGCGTTTTTGAACCTTGCAACTTGTGTGAGGCCCGGGGGCCAAATGGCCGTTTGGGTTTACCAGCAGCAAAGCCCGGTTGTTGAAAAGATCATGAAGGTACATCGAGCTGTGGCCAAAAATCTCCCGGTTGGTCTGGTGGAACGACTGAGCCGCTGGACGGTGCCGATTGGCGGTCTGAAAAGAAAACTCATGCTGAGCCGGTGGCGGCTGGTTCAACGCATGGGGGTGGCGATTCACGCCCTGACGATTGGCGTTTCGATGCACCCCGACCCTGAAGTGCGTGCCTGCGACACCCTTGACTGGTATGCCCCTGCATTTGTCAGTCACCACAGTTTTGAAGAAGTGAAGGGCTGGTTTGAAGAGGCCGGTTTTGAACGCATCACGGACCCGACCACCGGTTCAGAGCATTTTCACCAGGGTCAGGGACAGGGTGTGCATCTGGTTGGCTGGAAGAAGTAATGATTTAAGAACCTGTCAATCCATCGGTTGAAAGTAAGGATTCCTACATAATTAACTTTCATACTGGGACTGATTCGATTATTTTAACTTACTAAGAATTCTATGTCCTGATGTTCATCCTTTATCAGGCATACCCATTCACTGAAATACATATGGCAATCGAGAAAAGAAAAGGAGTTTTGATTTCAATGTTCAGTAGAACCAGTTTTTTCATCACCGTGGCTTTTTTGTCGCTGATGACATCGGTGAAAGCCGATCCAGCCCAGCCAAATATCGTTTTTATTTTCTGCGACGATCATGCCTTTCAGGCGATCAGTGCTTATAAAGATGGCCGTAAACTAATTGAAACCCCGAATATTGATCGTCTCGCCCGAGAGGGTATGAAATTCAACCGGGCTGTGGTGCCCAATTCGATCTGCGGGCCAAGTCGGGCGTGTGTTCTCACAGGTAAATATAATCATATCAATGGATTTTATGATAACACATACAGCCGATTTGATGGTGCCCAGCCGACCTTCCCCAAGATGCTCAAATCGGCCGGTTATCAAACGGCCATGATGGGCAAATGGCACCTGATCAGCGACCCCACAGGGTTTGACGAGTGGCATATCCTGCCAGGGCAGGGAGATTATTACAACCCCGACATGATTAAAAACGGCCAGCGTTTGAAACATGAAGGTTATACAACCGACCTGATCACCGATTTCTCGCTGGAATGGCTGAACGCCCGCGACAAAAACAAGCCGTTTTTGCTGATGCTGCAGCACAAGGCACCCCACCGCGACTGGCAACCGCCAGCCCGCCACCTTGGGCACGACAAGGATCGCAATTATCCTGAGCCTGAAAGCCTTTTTGATGATTATGCCAATCGTGGAATAGCGGTGCGTGACCAGGATATGACCATTGAAAAAACCATGACGCCCGGCGACCTGAAGCTGGTCACACCGCGTCGACTGAACGAAGAACAGCTTAAGGCGTGGAATGCTTATTACGAGCCACGCAACGAGGCCTTCAAAAAGGCCAATCCGCAGGGGCGCGATCTTGTGCGATGGAAATACAATCGCTATATGCACGATTATCTGGGCTGCGTGAAGGCTGTTGATGATTCCGTGGGCCGGGTGCTTGACTATCTTGACAAGAACGACCTTACGAAAAATACACTTGTCGTTTACACGTCTGATCAGGGTTTCTACCTGGGCGAGCATGGCTGGTTTGACAAACGCTGGATCTTTGAAGAATCTCTGCGTACACCCATGCTGATACGCTGGCCAGGCAAAGTGGCCCCGGGCAGTGAAAACAGCCAGCTAGCCAGCGTGATTGATTTTGCTCCGACATTTCTCGCAGCTGCCGGCCTGCCCATCCCTGCGGATATTCAGGGCAAAAGCATGATGCCAGTGCTCACCGGCAAAGCAGGGCCTGAATGGCGTAAGAGTTTTTATTACCACTATTATGAATATCCTCAGCCTCATCACGTCCGCCGGCATTATGGTGTGGTCACCGACCGCTATAAGTTGGTGCATTTCTATGCTCCTGATGTGGACTACTGGGAACTTTACGACCGTGAGAAAGACCCAGGCGAGATGGTGAACATGCTTGGCAAACCCGGCTATGAAGCCGTGGAGAAAGAACTTCGGGCCGAAGTAGCCAGGCTTCGCGAAGAATTGAAAGTCAAGGACTCAGACAAAAACTACGAGGAGATGATTCGCGAACGCCAGCGCAACCGCCCCGCCGCCAAGAAAAAGGCCGTCCAAAAAGCTGAGTAACAACTGAAATTAATGTAATCGATCGAAAGGCCGGGAATAATGTATTTCCGGCTTTTCCATTTCTAAAATAAGGAATTGAATCCGGCATGCTGATCGCTGAAAATGATCAACGCTTTTACATATCCATATCTACGATTCCTTATGCCGGCAAGGGGCTTTTTGCGGCCGTTGATCTGCCGCCCGGGACGATGCTTGAAGTGATTGGAGTACGCATTGAGCCAGGCTCCATCACAGACATCTGCACGTCATGGGCCGACGAATACAAGATTCGCTCTCATGATATTTTGATTATTCCAACTGGTTTTGCCGGCATGATTAATCATTCAGAAAAGCCAAATCTCAGGAAAGTCACGAAAAACGACCGACTTTATTTTCTCACGGAAATTACAATTCCTGCCAACACAGAACTATTTTTCGAGTATAGCGATTATGCGGTGAACCGTTTCATGCATCGGCCATAGCTCATCAATCCCTCTTGACTAAGGCTGATTTCACTTGATTTTCATTGTTTTCTGGACGATAATTTAATCAATCTGCCCGCTTTTTCCGCTCCACTCTGCCTTTGCCCGTTGAGGCCCCCAGCCATGCCCGCCAGCCACCGACACGCTATTGGCATGATTCGACGTGAATTCGTTCAGGTTGGCTTTTCAGGCCTTTTGAGCCTTTCAGGTCTTGATTTTCTCAGATCCCAAAATTTTGCAGCATCGGTAACAAGAGAAAATAAAACTCAGAAAACCGCTGTGCTTGCCCGGCCTCGCGTCAAACATGTAATCATCGTTTTTCAAACAGGCGCGCCCAGCCATGTTGACACATTCGACATGAAGCCCGCTGCGGCTGAGGGAATTCGAGGCAAGTTTCAGCCAATTCAGACAAATGTACCTGGCATGCTTGTGACAGAGCACCTTCCCAGGATAAGCCGCCACTTTGACAAGCTGGCTGTGGTGCGAAGCATGCAGCACCGATATAACAATCACCTGAATGCCACACACGAGATGCTTACAGGGCACAGCCAGCCAGGGGCTTTTTTCGATAAGATCGCGTCGCGAGATGACTACCCCTGTTTTGCTGGGGCCCTGGAATATGCCAGACCCAGCCGCGAAGGTGTGCCAAGTGGCGTGACATTGCCGACATTCCTGATGGAAGGCCCGCTCGTCTGGCCAGGTCAGCATGCAGGTTTTCTGGGCCCCAAATACGACCCGTGGCTGATTAAAAACGACCCGAATCGTAAAGATTTCAAGGTTGAGGAAGTGAATCTTCCGCCCGGCATCGCTATTGAGCGACTGGCCGACAGACGCACTTTGCTGAATTCCCTGGGGCAAATATCCGACCGGCTTGATAATCTTGATTCACCGGGCCTTGATGAACAGCGTCGCCAGGCCTATTCCATGCTGCTTTCACGCCGGGTTGCCCGGGCCTTTGACATTCACGAAGAACCGGCGGCAATGCGAGATCGCTATGGTCGCCATACGTTTGGCCAGAGCATGCTTATGGCTCGCCGTCTGGTTGAAGCCGGTGTGCCGGTGGTTCAGGCCAACATGGGTCGCGTACAGAACTGGGACAGCCATCAGGACATTTTCCGCAGGTTGTCAAAAGACTTGCTGCCCCCGCTGGATCAGGGCTTTGCAGCTTTGCTTGAAGATCTTGACAGCCGCGGCCTGCTTGATGAGACGCTTGTCATTTTGACGGGCGAATTCGGCAGAAACCCCAAAATCGGCACTGAAGGCGGTGTGAACCCTGGTCGAGACCACTGGAGCCCCTGTTTCACCAGTGTTTTCGCCGGTGGGGGTGTCAGGGGTGGGCAATATATTGGTGCGTCTGACCAGAATGGAGCCTATCCGGCTACAAGGCCCATATCGCCCAACGATTTCGGCGCTACGGTTTATCAGTCGCTGGGCATCAATTCCGACTTTGAAGTGGTCGATCGACTTCAAAGACCAATCCAGATCGTCAAGGGCGAAGTGATTCCCGGCCTTTTTGGCTGAATAACATTTGCCCGACAGGCTTGAACCACGGATCAGGTCTGGGGCTTTGTCAGGTTGGCGATGATAAAATCGACCAGTTCCTGACATTCGAAAAACCCTCGCCACATATTGTGCCCTTGGCCTTTGGGCACCACAAGCGTCATTTTGCCGCCAAGTTCCTTGTATCGCATGGCGATGGTGCCCGAATTGGCTTCCAGCGGCACAACGGTGTCTGAATCGCCGTGAATATGGAAAATTGGCACGCCTGCTTTGGCCAGTGGTGCGAGCCGGTCCACCGGATTATGCTTCTGCAACACCGCCTTCAGCTCATCGGCCTTCATGCCATAAGCGGGTGATGCCTTATCAAGCCCCGGCCAGCTTGAAAGATCACAAACCGGATAAATGCCGGCGATACAACCCACGCTGTCAGCGTGCTCAGCCGCCCAGTTATAGAGCATCAGCCCGCCACGACTTCGGCCCAGCAGGGCAGGCTTGTGCGAAAAACCCCGATTGCCTGTCAACTCATTGTAAAAAGCACTGAATTTGACCCGTCCAGCCGGGCTGCCGAACGATTCACCCACATCAATACCCGCGATGGCAATTCCAGCATCCAGAAATTTCTCAATCATCCATTTTTCTTCAGGCCCGGGATAAGGGAGCAAAGTCGGTGCATACCAGACCCAGGGTTTTGTCGGTAAAACCTTCTTTTCAGACGCGATTAAGAAAGCATTTGAACCTTCAACCGAAAATTCAATTCCGGGAAGTGGCAGTTTTTTGGCTCTTTTCTGATCCTGACCCAGAACAGTGGTGGAAAGGGAAAAGGCAGTGCCGAATTTGAGGATGTCGCGTCGTTTCATTTTCAGTGAGCAAATTCACGAGTTTGATCATGGATTACAGAGAGTTAAAATGTTATGCCAGATATTTCGTTGCCACTCAACTAAATTAACGGTTATGAGAAAAAATGACGGGCGGGATATGACTCTACTGAGCCCCCGCACCGTCATAGCCTACAACAGGATTTCAACTGATTCTCTTTGTCTTGGGATTTGTCAGCGTCATGCGCTGACGTGCTTGCTTCGACGCCTGTTTTTCGATCGCCCACCACCCGATCAGAGCACAGATCACACCCAACACAAGACTCGCCGGTTCGGGCACCTGCGTGATGCTCTGCACCCATGCAAGGTTTGGCCCGATCGCCTGAAAACCGCCGAAATTGCCATATCGGCCATCAGCAGTGCCCGTTGTCGATGCCAAAAAAGAATTGACCCCGACAAGTATGTTTTGACCATTGACGAGCATGAAAACTCCTCCACCTGAATCACCCGGAGTCAGAATGGACTCATAGGCAGTGGTTGTTGCCGACCCCAGCACGTTGTTAGAGTCGAGCCCACTGTCGAAGTCCGCCAGATAGATACTTGAATCAAGGCCAAGAATTGAGCCGTTGTAATCCAGGATGTTTGTTCCCGCTCTTTTAATCCCTCCCGTGCCGGCCAAATAACCGGACTGACCATCACCACCCAGACCAAAACCCACAAAGGTGATGTACTGGTTAGATAAGTCCACCGGCTGGATTCTGAATTCAGCCGCTGCAACCGAGCTGACTGGTACCGAGAGATGCACCAGTGCCAGGTCATTACCTGCACCGGAATTACCTGACCAGCTCGGATAGACTTCAGCGAAATCAGCTGTGTACTGAATACCTCTTAGACTAAACGTGGCAGACGGGAGGCTGTGACGCCCACCAAGGCCAGAAACGACATGGGCCGCTGTCAGAACCCACTGTGAACCAATCAGAACGCCCGTGCCCATACCGCCCGAAATCTGCAACATCCCGACTGAATCGTACTCGTTAGAGCCAGCAAGCATGTTCGAAGCAAGTTCCGACACGAAGACGCCTCGAGATACAACTGGATTAAGATCAAGAACTTCCATCGCCTTCAGGTACAGCAGCGTGTTAGCCGGTAAAAGCAACAAGCAGTACTGAATCAAACTTCGAGTCCTGAAAAGTCCAGTCTTCATTCTCTGATTCAGCCTGTTCTGCAAAATAAACGTCTGTTGATGAAAGTGAACAATCACATTCCTCCTGAACCTGACATTACGACAGACGAACAAAAACGAGAACTTGCCGGAACCAAAAACCGGTGAAAGTTCAAAGCCTTGTTCTGCCCAGCGCGAAAAAAGCTGGCCAGGAAACGGAAGAGTACTTTCCGCAACCCACTTTAGAGTAGACGTTTACCTGGTCGATTCAGGGCTATGCCACCGGGGAGAAACAATCAATAATGACAACTGGAATTTGCGAAAATTCCATCTGCCACGCGATAGAGGTGGTGTAACCACGGGGGAGATAATACATAATATTAATTCGGAAAGTGTTTATTAAAACTTAAGTAAGCCGTGCGAAGTTTTTTTGGCCTATTTACTTCGTGGCTGATTTGGTAGCTGAGTCGATCCAGAAGGTCACGGGGCCGTCGTTTACCAGTTCCACATCCATATGTGCCCCGAAAATGCCAGTTTCCACTTTTAGCCCTGACTCCTTCAGAAGTATTACCAAGAACTCGTATAGCCGGTTAGCATCTTCTGGCGGGGCTGCCGGGGTGAAGCTGGGTCGGCGACCGGAGAGGCAATCAGCCATGAGTGTAAACTGACTGACCACAAGAAGTTCGCCACGGATGTCAAGCACGCTGCGATTCATTTTGCCGGCATCATCCGCAAATGCCCGCAAGCCCAGAACTCGGTCAGCCAGCCAGCGTGCAGTGTCGTTGCTGTCAGACTTTCCCACCCCCAGAAGAATCAGCCAGCCTGGCCCAATCTGCCCGGTAACTTGACCTTCGACGGTGACTTTCGCACGGCTCACGCGCTGAACCAGTGCGATCATGCCCCCAGAACCTCGACCTTGTCCGACGCTTCACGAATTTGATAATGCTCAGAAGGCCTGGTGTTGCCGGCAAATTCTTCGGCGTCCCACTGGGGCAGGCTGCACAGGCCACCACCGAAAAAGAGGTGATGAAAGAGTTGAGTGGTCACGACGCATGTCAGGGCGACATCAAAAACAAACCGCTTGGGCGTAATTCGCGGAAAGTTAGTCTGTTTGCGCACTTCCATGGCCACGGCGGCCGGGTTGAAATAGCCGGTTTTTGCCAGCGATTCGGGTGAAAGCAGTTCATCGACCCACGCCGGGTGCCCTTCGCCCAGAAAAGTGCCTGAAAGCGAGGCCCGAAACATCGTCTTGGGGCGATTCGCAAGTTGTTTCGGTAGGGTTTTGGCCGCCACCTGGCGAAGAATCCATTTTTCTGTTTTGCCATGAATTTTATATTCGGGGGCGATTGACGCACAAAACTCGATCACATCTTCATCCAGAAAAGGATAGCGGGCCTCGATCGAGCTGTGCATGGAAATGCGATCGCCTTTCGGAATCATCAAAAGCCCGGCCAGCATAGCCTTGTAGCCGAGATAAAGCGATTGGTTCAGCGGATGCCACTGCTTCAGGCGGGGGTGGTCGAAATCCAGATCCTGATAGGCGGAATGGCCAGCCAGGCGAGCCTTGAGCGAATCGGAATAAAGCGTCGGCCGGCTCAGGCGAATGAATTCATACAGATCTTGCTGGGCGGGTCGCACGCCTGGCCGCATTTCCATGCCCGAGGCGTCGGCTGAAGGGCCGCCAATGGCTTTCAGGGCCGTCCATCGCAAGAGGTTATTCAATTGGCGACCGCCAAAGACAGAATTGACTGAATCTCTCAGTTTCTGAGTACGAAACCAGACATAACCAGCCAGGGCTTCGTCGGCTCCTTCGCCTGTCAAAGTCACTTTATAGCCCTGGTCGTGCACGGTGCGGGCCAGCTTCATCAGGGCGGCGCAGCTGGTGTCAAGCACCGGTCCTTCGGCGGCCACCACAAGCTCGGGGAAGGCATCGGCCAGTTCTCGCTTGTTCAGAGTCAGCGTTGTCAGCTTTGAACCAAGCACATTGGCACTTTCGGTGGCCGATGTGCGTTCGTCTGGCCCGGCCTTGTCAAAACTGATCGTAAACGAAGGCACCGCCTTGCCGCGAACATGTTTGGTCAGTCCCAAAACAACTGTTGAATCAAGACCGCCACTCAGATAACTCACCACGGGCACATCGCCTCGCAGTCGCTTTTGTACTGCCCGCTGGAGCTTATGCTCAAGCTCGTCAACCAATTCGGCGGGTTTGCTGGATCGACGTTCCTGCCCGGCGTCAGGAAAATTTAAATCCCAATAGCGGTGAATCGAGACGCGGCCATTCGTGGCTTTGAGAAAATGGCCGGGCGGAAGGGATTTTATGCCTTCAAAGAAAGTTCGCGTGGTGCCGGCACAGAAGAAGGAAAAAAGGTGGTCGATGCCCTTGGGGTCCATGCGTGCATTGACCATGCCACTTCTGAGCAGGGCTTTCACTTCCGAGCCCCACAGGAGCCAGCCGTCAACCTCGGTGTAGTAAAGTGGCACGATGCCGGGCCGGTCGCGGCCAAGTATCAGCGTGCGCGATTCCCTGTCCCAGAGGCTAACTGCAAATTGCCCCCTGGCATGGTCAAACATGCCCGTTCCAAAGTCTTCGTAAAGATGCACCCAGCATTCGGTGTCGCAACGCGTCTGCAGCGTGTGGCCGCGAGCGGTCAGGTCTCGCTGCAGTTCCGGATAATCGAAAAGTTCGCCGTTAAAGGCGACCCAGATTTTCTTGTTTTCATTACAAAGCGGCTGGCGTCCACCGGAGAGGTCAACGATCGATAGCCTGCGCGCACCCAGGGCCACGCCAGACTCGGTGTAAAAAGATTCGTCGTCGGGGCCCCGGTGGGCGATCGCACCTGTCATGCGGGCGAGTACTTCGCGGGGAAATTCCCGCTGACCATTCAGGTCTAGGGCACCAGCTATTCCACACATGAAAACGCGTGCTCAATTGCGTTGCCTTAATCATTCAACCGAGCGGGAACGATCCGCACTCAGGATTTCCGACGAGCCGAGGGGCTGGCGAGAAATCGTCCGGGACGATGATTATGCCTCACAATTTGCACTAATTTGGTTGACGGCGTCAAGTTCGAGGGAGAATCAAGCAGCCAGTTCCTGTCTGAACCGATCGGTAGATTTTGCCGGATGTTATGGAATCTACGCCGCTTTCGCCGATAAATGAGGCGGCCAAGACGTGTATGTAAGACGGCACCGATGGCTATAATCAGGCCGTGCGGGCCAAGTCGGATGTAGAAAGGCATGGTCCTGCTTTCGGTATCGTACGGCCACGAACGGCAATTTCACCCATCACGATTGTTTCGTGCATTTCTGCCTGGCTGTAGGCACCTGTGGCATGGTCAACCACGGTGCTGGCTCCTGCAAATTTGTCTTCCAGCCAGGCATTCATCAGCGGCACCCTCGTGCGGGTAAGCCCACACTGGTTACTGAATATCACGGGAACATCAAGGTCGTGGGCTATACGGTCGGGCAATTCTCGGCACAAAGGCCCCAGTCGACCCAAGAGCCAGTTCGGCCTGCCACGTCGGCTACATGAAAATTCGGGCCAGGCCGAAGAAATCACGGCCATATCAATTTGACCGCGATATTCCTTCCAGACTCTTCGATAAATCATGTCGGCACAAATTGCCAGGCCAATACGGCCCCACGGCGTTTCAACTATTGATGCACGTTTGCCCCGCCGAAAGACCATCGGCTCCCAGAACACCAGATTCCGTTTGGAATAATAATGAATGCGGCCATCAGGCAGACAAAAGCTGATAGCGTTATATATCTCTCCGGAATGCCACAGCGCCACACCTGCCGCTATACCAATCTTGAAATGCTTTGCCCGGTGTGATAAGTGCATCACCACGCGGTCGTCGCATCCGCCAGCCAAAGTCGCATAAGGTGTACCGAAGCCATAGCCACAGCAGAAAAGTTCTGGAAGAACAACCAGTTCTGCCCCATGACTGACTGCCTGCTGAATCAGTGAATCAGATTTTTCAAGATTCGCTTCGGGCTGCCCCATTACGGATTGCATCTGAATCGCGGCAACCTGAATTTTCATCGAGCGAACCTCATTCTGTCTTATCGGTACTGAGTCTGTTCCGATCAAAATCCAGTGGCTTTAACGCCGGAACGGCCAGATTCCTCGCCTGGGCAATTCATCAGCTTCGGGCCCGGCCTGGCTTGCCTGACGCAGGTCGTTGGCCCGGTCTCTCAAAGTCGCATCTGGCATAACCTGGCTTGGCACCATCTGGAAAGTCATGTCGCGTTCGTCTCGCATTGTCCACGGAATCAGATTCTCGGAAAAGAATTCCGTGAATAGATTGTCCCACCAAGGTGCCTTGATTGGCTGAACTACTCGCTGGGTTTCAAACCCGTCCTGCACCAGCGTAATTTCTCGATCACCATAGTAAGTGAAGCTGCGTGAAACAGGCGTTGTGCCTATTTCTTCGCCATTGACATAGGCCAAAGCACCCGGCGGATTAGTTCGGATGGTGTAACGCCGCTCAACGCATCCGCCCGAAAGTATCGCTAATGAAACCCAGAATAAGCCGAGTAATGACCGGAGTTTTCCGGAATGGAGATTGTTCATAAATTGCGGCATCCATGCCTTTTATCGAGAACTTGACCACACTTGCAGAGCACGTGATCTGCCCGTTTCTATTTCAGGCCACTTCCCGTAACAGGCAAAAATTTATCAGAAAAGCGAAATGTCACAAGGCCAGATTGTTGAATATTGAAATCGCTGATTCTTTGTCATAAAAACATGCGGGCGACCATGATTGTCAACTTGGCGCAGTAGCCCGATTTCTGGCATATTCTTAGTCATTGGTCTGATTCATCGACATCTGAAACCTGAACCAAAATATACGGAACACCGTCACCATGGAAGTCAATCGCCTCTGCTCACTTTCCAAAGTATTTCAGGCCGACAAGGCCGCTCAGCCTTTATGGCTCGCCATCGGCCTATACAAAGACATTGAAACTACTCGCAATCAGCTTTCGGTTGTGGCCGAACTGAATTTCGTTCTCAATGCACTCCCACCTGAAGGCGATGCACCGGCTGGAGTCGGCGAAACCCTTGCAGTTTATTCTCCCATTGGGTCAGGCCAGCCTAATATCCTGTTTTATGGCATGGGCGAATCCGCTAAACGCTCGTCTCTGACATTATTCGAGTCCGGAGTCGCAGCTTCAAAGAAACTGGCTTCTCGGGCTGATCGACAGGTTGCCTTCCTTCTACCTTCCAGCGGCGAATCAGTCGCCGAATTGTCGGCAATCGTTCGTGGCATGGTTGTGGGTACCCAGGGGCCTGGGCTCCTTAAAAAAGAGAAAAACCGATTCGAATTCAAATCGTTGGCCTGCATCGACCATGCAGGTGTTTTCTCTGATTCTGCTTTCACTGCTGCGGTCGGCATTGGCCATAGCGTGAATCTGGCTCGTGAGCTCGGCAACACTACACCTTTTGATAAATACCCGGAAAAATTTGCAGAACGTGCTGCTGCTGAAGCTATTGCCGCAGGGTGTACTGTTGAAATCTGGGACGAAGATCGCTGCCGAAGCGAACGCTTTGGCGGCCTTCTGGGTGTGGCGGCAGGCTCAACCCGGCCCCCCCGTTTTGTGATCGTCAAACACACTGGTAAAGGGGCTGATCAGCCGCATTATGCCCTGGTTGGCAAGGGTGTTACGTTTGATTCAGGCGGTCTTTCGCTCAAGCCCTCCAACGCGATGGAGGACATGAAATGCGACATGACCGGCGCTGCCGTGGTGCTTTCAGTTGTGACCCGTGCGGCCCGCCTTAAATTGCCCGTCAACGTCGTTGCCTATATGCCCATGACCGAAAATATGACTGGTGGCCTTGCCACCAAGCTGGGTGACGTTCTGACAATGCGTGATGGTACCACTGTTGAAATCTTGAATACCGACGCCGAAGGCCGTTTGATTCTGGCCGACGCCCTGGCTTATGCAGCCGAGCAGAAGCCAGTGTCGATCATCGACCTGGCCACGCTCACTGGTGCCTGCATGGTCGCCCTGGGGCACCGAATAGCCGGTCTTTGCAGCAATTGCGATACCTTGACTGACGAGCTGATGGTGAGCACAAAGCTCGCAGGCGAAAGGCTTTGGCGGCTGCCGATCGACGACGATTTCAAAGATCAGCTCAAGAGCAATGTGGCCGACCTCAAGAACGTAGGCAGCAAGGGCGGCGGTGCGATCACGGCCGCAAAATTCCTACAGCATTTCGTGGCTGAAACGCCATGGGCTCATCTTGATATTGCCGGGCCAAGCTGGTCCGATGCCGATTCGGCAACTCGGGACGCCGGTGGCACTGGCTGCTATGTGGCCACTTTGGTGCAGTGGCTGACCGAAAAATCCAAATAAATTGATTGTTCTTACTGGCAGGTCATATATCTCGCCGGTAAACTGTCTCTTTTTTGTCTAATTTGATAGGATAACTGACCGAATTTGCGGCAAGCAGATTTTTCGGCAGCTATCGAAGCGAGGATTTTCCGTGGCCATAGTGGTGCAGAAGTTTGGAGGGACGAGCGTTGCAACCGCCACC
>JBEITT010000062.1:0-30731 GCA_040374745.1 Planctomycetaceae bacterium
AACGTGAACCTGACGTCAGTCGGTGGTGGTATTTCTATTGACGGCACCAAAAAAGTGGTTAATGCAAGTACGCAGGGCATTTCAGTCGGCGAGAATGTTGTTATTAACGCTTCAAGCGGCACGGGCAAGGCCGGTACGATTGAACTGACATCGACATCTGTAAGCATAGGTGCAAATTCAACAATTCAGGCCAGTGGCCTTAATCAGACGCTAGACGGTGCGATTTCAATTTCGGCCGAGAATATGATGCGAGGGTTTAATATCAGTGCAGTAAATCAGGCTGAGGATATTGTCAGGTGGTTTCAGAACCAGAGTGCAACGATCACGGTCGGGCAGGGAGTAACCATAAAAGGTGGATCGGTGAGTATCTTTGCCGAGAGCGGCAATGAGTTGAAGGCATCGTGGGTTTCGAACCTGATCATTCAGCCATTTTCGGCTATTTTGCTTGAGGCATTTCACAAGCCTGATTTTTTATCATTGCCACCGACCGTTCAGGTGTGGCAGCCCCAATCGACGATCAGTTTTGCCGATTACTCGGAAGTTTACAGTTCCGGCAACGTGACCGTGTCATCAAATGCCACAGTGAATGCCGTGGGCAAGGCGATTTGGAATACGCTGAACTATGGCACGCATTTAGGCTCTGGGCACGTTCTTGATGGCAATTATAGCCCGACGGCTAACATTTCTGGCCGCCTGGGCCTGGCTCTTGGCGACTTCTATACGGATGCCAATGCCACAATCACCCTGAATTCCAATGCTACGATCAAGGCCGCCGGCGAAGTGGAGATAAAAACGACGGTTGACAATGAAGTTGAGCTGGAGTCGGAGGCCATCAAGAACATGGGGATTACACAGACAAACCCCAATGCAATTACCCTGGCTTTTGGATTTACACAGTTAAAAACGACATCTGTCATTGATTTGCAGGTCAGTTCACTGGTTGAAGCTAACGGCAGTGTGAGTATCGAGGCAGAGGCCACGGATGATAATAAAGTTTCAGGATTGGCTGCAGCCTATCGTGATGGTACTTTTTCAGCCGGTGGTGCATTTGCCTATACTGATTCATATGTACAGGTTTTTGTGAATGGCACAGTGACGTCGGGCGTTGTCCCTGCTGAACGCGAGGATCTGTCGCCGGTGTTATTTAATCCGGCATTCACAGTTGATTTTTCGACAAATTCACTGAATTTTGGCAGCCCCGTAGAATATTACACTGGTCAGGAGCTGGTTTTTGACTCTGCCGATGGCGCGACCATTCCGGGCCTGAAGCCAGGTAATAATTATTTTGCCATAGTCAATTCAGCCAATCCAAATAGGCTTCAACTGGCTGCGACACAAAGTAATGCCCTGAGTGGCACCGCGATTTCATTTGGCATTGGTTATCCGACACTGACGGCCGGTTTAAACACGATACCCATCACAGTGATCGACAGTGCTTATTCCAATGCCATTCTGTTTGGTTATGCCACTTTGCCCAATGGGGAACCGGTTTTCACCAATGGCCAGACGGTGACATATAACCCGCTGGCCGGGCAATTTATCGGCACAAGCAATGCAAGTGGAAATTATGTCGGCCCGCTGACTGCCGGACAATACACGGTTCAGATTGTGCCATCGCCTGAACCAGATTATTTTCCGCTGGCAATTCAGCTTTATGATGCGAATCAGAATCTGGTCATTCTGAATACCTATTCACAATTTTTAACAAGCGATGGCACGGCTTATCTGGTGTCGTCGTTCGACACTTCAACGAGCCAGGTGGATTTTAATTTTACCCAGCCATCGAACGAGGCATGCATTGAGTCGGCAGTTCAGGATAATTTCCCGCTGAATCCGTCTTCGAAGATTGTCAATAATTACAATAATAATTTTACGCTGACCAATAATGCAAGCAGCGGCACATTTCAGTTGACTGTTGCCAGCTCTCAGGGCTCTGTGACAACAACCCCGCTGGCTTACAATATCAGTGCTTCAACTCTTCAGTCGGCTTTGAACTCGCTGCCGGGCGTTAATGCAACTGTTAGTTCGAATGGCATAGCCGGGACAGGCTGGAATATTAATTTTGAAACTCCGGGCGAGGCTGGTCTGACATTCTCCGATGATTTTAACCAGGTGCAGTCATCGACACTGACACTGAATTCTGATGATTCCTATACACTTTCGAATAACTCGACGGGTGGCAGTTTTCAGCTGACTGTTACAAATCTTCAGGGAATTCAAAGTAGCCTGACACTCGCATATAATGTGAGTGCTGCTGAATTTCAGTCACAGTTGAATTCCATTTCGGGTATTCATTCGACGGTCAGTGCCATTGGCAATTCTGGACAGGCCTGGTCGATTGCCATTCAATATTACTATCCGGTTCCGACCCAAAGCCTGCAGCTGATAAACGGGCAATCTATTACTTTTGTGAGTGGACTTGGCTGCCAGATTGGAAATCTTGTCAATAATCAGTCGTATTATGCGGTGGTTGACCCGACCACTCCGGGTGTAATTAAGCTGGCGACAACGCTGGCCCAGAGTGAAGCGGCCAATCCGGCTGTGCAGGATGCGATTGCGCAGCTGAAAACGGTGAATAACCAACTGGCCATTGCGCTGGTTTCCGACAGTTTTTCCAAAACCACTGAGACATCAACGATCCAGTCGCAGACTGATAATTCTTACACATTATATAACGATGCCACTGGCGGCACTTTTCAACTGAATATCAAGGGCCCTGAGGGGTCGGCAACAACGCCGGCTCTGGCCTATAATGCAAGTGCTGGTGCTCTGCAAGCTGCACTTAATGCAATCAGCGGAATTGTGGCAACTGTGACTGGCCAGGGCACACAGGCAAACCCCTGGCAGATTGCCATTATCTTTCAATTTAATATAGGCAACGTGCAGCCAGGAATGGGGCTGGTTTTCAGTAATAATCCGAACCTGGCGGATGGCACGGCTGTTCAGTATCTGGGTATTGCCGGGAAGCCTGTAGGCGGGTTGACGGATAATTCCATTTATTATGCCTATAATAAAACGAATCCGGATTTTAATGCAAATTTTCCGCAATATGTGCTAAGCCTTAAGGCGACTGCCAGCACAACGGCTAATGATATTGATCTGGAATTGCAGCAGACAATGACAGATGTTAATGGAATAAATTATAATTTTGTAGCTTCAATAGCTGCCGAAAACCAGGTGGTTCTGCAACTGACCGAGACCCTTGCCGTGAGTTCGGTCGACAATACATTGCTTTCAGGAGGCACTGCGAGTTTTCAGGCTTTGCCTGCCGGAGGCGTGCAGTTTTTCAGTTTTGCAACATCGGGCACTTTCACCTTTTCAGTAACCGATTCCAGCGGCAATGAGCAGACAACAGGGAATATTGCTTACGATGCCACGGCATCGGCTGTTGCAAGTGCCCTGAATGCCCTGAACGGAGTGAATGTTCAGGTGACCGGACTGGGCACCATTTCAAGCCCATGGACGATTGCCGGACTTGATGATCAGGGTATTACAGCTGACAGCAGTAACCTGAAGAACGAAGGATTTGCTGCGAACATGCTCTCGCGTGTTTTGGGCGATGGTGTGCAGCAGGTCTGGACGAGTGCCACAGGCGGCACTTTCACCATCAGCCTGAACCAGAACGGTCAAATATTGACAACAGCACCGATTGCAATATCTGCAACGGCTGAAGATGTGGAAAATGCAATTAATGCATTGCCACGAATCAAGGCGGTAGTAAGCGGATCAGGAACGGCGATTAACCCCTGGCAGTTTACAGCGTTTTATCAGGCGATAGCGACAGGCGATGCCCTGAGCTTTAATGACTGCTGGAACTCTTACAACATGGGGATGATTAACGGCCAGAAATATTATGCTGTGCTGAGTGCCGACCAATTCTCACCCCAGGCTGTGATTCTTGGCCTTGCTGCGAGCTATGATGATGCCGTAGCTGAAATACCGACTTTGATTAATATGCAGGATTATCTCTTGCTTGAGGTTAATCAGACAGGTGTCATGACAGGCTCGCCAATGGGTCTTGATGCGGTGCCTGAAGAATCGGGTGTGACGATTACGGCGACGCTTGACGCCAGCGATTCCGTTTCATTCACAAGCAATGTCGGTCTTTTCCCGATGCTGGCCTATTATACGGAAGGTTTCTGGGCCTTGGCAGGCCATCACAGCTATTCAAACCCTGATGGCACTTATATTTCTGCTGTTGAGAAACATATTGAGCAGAGTTTGCCTGATGAAATGATCTCCATGAATGACGTTCTCCAAAAAACTGGTCAGAAAATTGATGTCACGCAGCCCCTTCAGACTTCTTTTGCAGTGGCGCTGCTGGTTTCCAATAATCATGTCAACGTGAATATCGGCAGCACGGCAGTCATTGAAACAGCAGGTCTGGTCACAATTACCAGTGATATTACGCATGTTTTGCACACCCAGGCTGATGCTAATGTGGCACGCCAGACCATGTCAAAAACGGCTACTGGCAATCTGAAGGATAATTCGGCACTGGCCGTGGCGCTGGATCTTGCATTTGTCGATAATACAAGCATGGCGGTAATACAGTCTAATGCGGAAGTGACAGGCGGAGAGGGGGTGGTCATCGACTCTGCCATTGCTTATCCGTTTGCCTGGAAGGAGACAAGCCTTTCGGCTTTGCTGAACGCCAATGGCAATTTTTCTAGTGGTCAGATTGCAGCAAACACTACAACGCTTGTCGAGAACATAATCAGAGATGCCTTTTTTAGAAATGCATTTGGTGTGAGCAACTGGCTGTTCAACCATTCAGTCAATTCGGATGTCATGCAGCCAGATAACAGCGTGCTTAACTGGACAGTTGCTGCAAGTATCAGTTCGATCAATATCAATAATACAAATCTTGCACAAATCTGCGATGGGGCAAAGATTAATCAGAGCTTGGATGTTGATGCAGGGGCCAATCAGTCGGTAAGTGTTATGGCCGATACAGACATCAGTCAGTTAAGCGTGACGGGGCAGATGGTGCTGGGCATGAATGTTGGCTGGTTGTATTATGTCAGTCAGGCAAAAGGAGGGTACCAAGAGAATTTCAATTATATTTTATTTTTGAATCAGGGCAAGAATGCAGTTGGAGGATCGATTAATGTGACGGCGATGGATAATTCAACGCAGGCCCTGATTGGTGGTGCAAACCCCTCGGCATTTGCCAACATGAGCGAGAACCAGTCGCAAAGCCCGACGGGGCCGACGCTGTTGAACTTTGGCAACGGCGGGCTGACGGTTGAAGCGGTTACCAATAATGAATTCATTTCGATTGCGCAAAGTGGCGGTGTGGCCAGTGGATTCGGGTTTCAGGCTTCGATTGCCGTGACAGCCATTGAAACGCAGAATACGACTGCGGCCGTGATGGCGGCGGCGAATCCGCCAGTGATTCAAAACAACTCGGGTACAAATGGTAATATCACCATTCAATCAAATGATTCAACGGTTTTGACACCATCATCGGGCGGCCTGTTGATTGGCAAGAGCATTAATCTGGGATTCAGTAGTTCTGAAGCCATTCTTAACCGGAATGTCAGTGCCTATATTGGCCAGAGCAGCCCGAATGCGCCTGCTAACGAATCGGCCTGGGTGAATATTCATTCTTCCGGAGAAATTTTGATTGAAGCCAATGCAACGGGCAAGATTATACCGGTGTCGCTGGCTGGCAGTGTGGTGACAAGGCCATCGGATGCCAATGGTGTTGAGACAGAATATAAAGACGAGGAATTTCGCTGGGGGATTGGTGTATCGGGCGATTACAGTGAGGCGAATATTAATGATAACGTCAGTGCGTATGTGAACGGGGCATGCCTGACCGGCAAAGAAAACGAGCAGAGCCTGGAAATTACGGGACTGAACAGCACACGTCTCAATGTTTCAACGGGTGCAGCGGCGTTGCAATTCGAGGGGAGCGGGCGATCGTCTGCGGGATTTGCCGGTTCAGCCTCTTACAGCAATTATCTGTCAAATGTCACGGTTTTGATCAACAATTCCAACATTTCGGATTTTTCGATCAGTCTTGAAGCCCAGAACAAAAAGACGGTGGGCACTTTTGCGGCTGGTCTGAGCGGATCGGTTGTGGGCAAGGCGGGTATTGACGTAGCTGGTTCGGTGGCGATTAATCATGTGACCAATGACACAGTGGCTGAAATTGCGAGCACCAATGGCAGCAAGCTGGGAACCGTGGAAGTGGTGGCTGTTGAGACAGATGACATCTGGGCGGCGGCGGGTACTATAACGTTTGTAACATCATTTGGAAGTGGAAATGAAATTGAAGATCCGGAATCGGTAAAGACAAAAGTTGGTTTCGGGTTTGGTTTTGCCCAGAATTTGCTTGATTCAACGACGCATGCGATCATCAGCGATTCAGATCTGGCCCAGACCGATGGCGGGCTGAGCCTGGAGGCTGAGCAGGCCTCGCGCAGCTTTGTGCTTTCAGCCGGCATGGTTTTTGAGGCGGGTAAGGGAACGGGTATTACGCCTTATGGCATGGTGGCCCTGAACCAGTACACCAGTGCCGACGTGCAGGCAGTGGTTGAAAACAGCGAGATTACCAGTAGTTCTGACAATAACGCTGCTGGTTTTATTATTGCTTCGCAGTTGATTCCGGTGATGATTACGGCGGCGGGCGACCTGGGGCTGAGCATTGGTTATAAAGATGGTGCTGGAAACCAGGTTAATCTTGGTGCCGGTGTTTCAGTTACTGAAGTATCAATCACGGGCAACTCGGTTGCATCGGTCAGCAATTCAACGATTACGCTGGACCAGGGCGATGTTGTAGTCAAGGCTTACACTGGTCAGGTGGCCAATGCCACATATTTGAATAATACGCTGAATAATCTGAATCTGCCGCCCGGTAATTATAACCTTTATTCGCTGGCGATAGCGGGCGGTTTAACCACGGCTATTGCTCCTTTTGGTGAATTGGCTCTGGGTGTTGATGGAGTGGGTGCAGGCATCGGCTCATCAACATCTATTAATACGTTAGCCAATGTGTCGAACAGTTCAGAGATCAATCTGCTGGGTCAGGGAGGAAGTGGTGGAAGCCTGACGGTCGAGGCCTTTGAGAATCTTTCAGTTTATGATGATGCAGGCGGGGCATCGGTCAGTCTCGTGTGGGGTGCCGACCAATCGGTTGGCGTTGCGGTTGGTATCGGGGCGGGCTTTCACAACAGTACAAATAATGCGATTGCAAGTGTGACGTCATCAAATCTGGCTACATCAGGTAATGTGATTGTATCCGCTGAAACGTCGACAGTTGTGAGTGTAATTGGCTTTGGTGTGGCGCTGGATGTTGCCATGTCAGAATTGTTCTCTTCGGTTGCTGTCAGTGCCTCAAGCGCGACTGGGAAAATAGTATCTGTAAATACGATTGCTGCGTATATCACAGGCGGATTGAGTGAAACAGGCGGCACTTTGAATGTGAATGCAACGGATAATTCTGATTATCAAGTCGGTGCCTTTTCGGGTTCCGGGTCGTTCAGCTGGGGCACTGAGGTAGGCGTTGCATTGGCCCCTGGGTCATCGATTAGCCGGATTGAGCCATCTCACACCATAATGGCATATATTGGTTCAACTGATTCCGCTGAGGCAAATCCAACTACAGTTGTTGCAGGCGGGGCAGTGCTGGTTCAGGCAACGAACAACCAGCAACTGACAGCACAGACGATCGCAGTTGCTGCTTCTGCTGCTTTCAGTGGCTATACGGCATCAGTCGGCCTGTCCTCAGCCGGAGCCGGATCGCGGATCACCACGAATAACAACATCACGGCAGGTATTTTGTATGGAGCCAACCTGACTTCGAATCAGACCGGAGGCTTAACCGCTGTCAGTGTGGAGGCGATTGACCGTGCCAATATCACTTCAACGGTGGGTAGTGGTGCACTTTCCATATCATTTTCAGGTGATATTTTAGCTTCAGTTGGTGGTTCGCTGGGCATTTCTATTTCGGAAATTACCAATAACGACAATGTCGAAGCGCTGGTGAAAGGTGCTGCGATCACGACCAGGGGTGGTGGTGTGGTCGTTCAGGCAGTGGGCAAGAATAGCCACTTCAGTGAAAGTGTGGCCACATCAATTGCCATATCAGTCTGGGCCCTTGCCGGAGCAGGTGGCAATTCCAATATTTACGATAATGCCAATTTCACAGCAGGTATTGAATCAGGTTCGTCAATCGTCACAGGCAATTCGACAACCGGTTATGGCAGCCTGAGCGTGGTGGCTAATGTGTCTGAATCGGTTACCGCCGAAATGTTCGGCGGTGCCGGCAGTGTAGGTGCGGTGGGCGTGTTTATGGCGAACGCCACGCGATCGGGCTCAACCGTTGCCAATCTGATGACAAATGGCACGATTTCTGTGGGTAATCTGGCGGTTCAGGCGAAAACTGTCCAGGAAATCAAATCTGAGGGCTGGTCTGTCACCATTGGCGGGCTGGCCGGGACAGGCGAAACCGTGAGGCTGGGCATTGATGAAAAAGTTATGGCGAATGTCAATGGCTTGGCTAATACCTGGAATGTAAATGGTAATCTTTCCATCGGTGCCAATTCTACGAATCATGCCTCGGCCCAGGCCAGCGGTGTAAGTGCGGGGGCACTTGGCGTTGGTTATTTCACGGTCGTTTCAAAGATCAAGCCCCTTGTTTCTACAAGTATAAGTGATGCGAATCTGATTGTCAGTGGCACCAGCAGCGTGGGATCGATTGCAAATTCAGATAATATTGCCATAGCTGAATCAGGTTCGGGTTCGCTTGTAGGTGTCAATGCTGCTGAGGCCATTACGGATAATTCGCCCACGATTCAGCTTTCCACTTCGAGTTTGAGACTTTTCTCGCGATCAGCAACATTTCTGGCCCGGAACTGTGGTACTTATACGACAACTGCCGATTCGGTATATGCAGCAGGCCTGGGGGGCAGTTCTGCTGTTGCCTGTAACACATCATCGCCGAATCTGGCACTGAATATTGGCACAGGCACGGTGATTTCGGCCAACGGGTCGGTGATAGTCAAGGCAGAAAATGACATCACAGGCCAGGGTGACGGTTCAACAATGAATGGACAATCCGGTGGGCTGATGGTGAGGATGGGTTCGGGCAGTATTGCGGGCGGGGCGTGGGGCAATGTGACATCGAGCCTGTCGGCATCTTCGATGATAAGTCTGGGCGACGGAGTATCGATTCATAGTGATTCGCCGGGCGGCAAGATTTTGATTGGATCATCGCAGGGCTGGGATACCGAACAAATGTCATATATGCATGACAGTTCGGGTTTTGGCGGGGGTAATGTCAAGTCCCTGCTGAGTTCGTGTCTGACAAATAATATTGCAATTGGTTCAAATGTAAACCTTACGGCTCCAGCGGGCTCGATTGGTATTGGCACCAGCATTAACAGCCAGTCAACGGCTGATACGTATTCTTATATTTTTGAGGTTGGCGGTTCTTCGAAAAGCTATGCCAATAACAACCAGAACGCATGCCAGAGCGTGAGTATTGGAAATAACAGTTTTGTGCGTGCTGCTGGAGACATCATGGTCACGGCAGGTTACGACCCGGCCAGCAGAACGGAATCTTTCCAGGACACCTATGCAATTATCACTGCGAAAGCCAATGGCGGAGTGGTATTTACAACGGAGGCCTGCGCAACGGCAACATCGAACATGAATGTGTTGTTGGGCAATGGCAGCCAGATTATCAGCGATCGCGATGTGGATCTGGGGGCGATTGCGGGCATTAATAATGCGGCATGCCACACATTTTCACAGAAGAATTGGCGAGATGGAAAGACCAATTCCACGACGAGCGGGGCAACCCAGACCAGTTGCGTAACGATTAATGGCAATGTGGTCGCTGGCAACACGCACCAGCTTACCATTAATATTCCGAAGTCGGGCAATAAGGCGACTGTGAATAACCAGGACGTGAGCCTGTCAAATATCAGCAATAGTCTGACAACCATCTTGCCTCAGAGCCATTCAGCGTTCTTACCATTCCAGGCATGTTTCACTGATAATTACAACGCCACGCAGTTGCTTGAGGAACTTGACCCGACATCGAAGGCGATTCTGGAGAATTCAATTTCCACAGGCACTGTCAATGCAATCACACTGGCCAACCTGGCGGCCACGGGCGGGCAGGTTTTGATTCATGCCGACACCTCTCTAACGGGAACGGGCAGCGTTTCGGCATATTCTCCGAATATCACGGTGAATAATAACAGCCCGGCCTATCTCATCCTGGACGGTATTGGCATACCGAACACGCTGAACATGGGCAAGATTACGGTGGTTGGCAAGGCGAGCGTGCCAGTTAACATGACGCTGAACCAGCAGTTTTCCAAGCCTTCGATCACCATTAATGAAAATTACTCAGGTGTGGTTGGCTCAGGCACCTCATCAGGCCCGGCCATTGCCATAATGGCACCGATTGTGAACACAGGCGGCCCGGTTACTATTTTTAACGCCTGTGGAGCACTGGTGCAGGATGCGCCGATTAATGCCGCTGCCTTATCGATCAGCACGCCGAATTCGGCTTACATTATAAATACGCCCAAAAGTTATATGGGTATAGGTGGCACGATTTCTGACTACTGGATGAGCACTTCAACGAACCTGTTGCAGAACTCTGGTTTTGAAATACCTGCAAATACAACTCCGGCACCTGGCAATTATCAATATAACCCCACGGGTGGGAACTGGACATTCAGCGGAACTTCGGGCATTTCAGGCAATGGCAGCGGATTCACTTCGAGCAACGCCAATGCCCCGGCCGGCAATCAGGTGGCGTTTCTTCAGGAAGCAGGCGTGATTTCGCAGACGATCAGCGGCCTGGTTGCCGGACGTCAATATAGCCTTTCGTTTTACGCCGCACAGAGGGCTGGTTATTTCACATCGACACAATATCAGGAAATGACGGTGACGATAGGCAGCACGACGATTGTCAGTAATCTCAAGCCCAGTTCGACCAGCTATCAGTCTTTTTCCTACACATTCACGCCGACCACGTCGGGCAACCAGACACTGACATTCACCGGCCTTGAGCCAACCGGGCAGGATGAGACGGTGTTTCTGGATCAGATAAATATCAGCCCCAGCCCGGCAGTCATTACACCAGGTCTGAATTCTTATGTTTATCAATATACGGCGAATCTGGCGGCGACGACTGCTTCGAATGTAATTTATTTAGACCAGTCGCAGGCAACGGATTCCACGAGTTTTTCGAACTGGCTGTATAACACGGGCACAAATTCAACCCAGAATAATGGAATTGGCGTCGGCGGTGTTGATTTTGTAAACACAAATGTCAGTGCAGGCAATCCGGGCAGCTATTATCCATCAAGTTCGCAAAAAAACTGGGGCACAACGGAATATGGCACGGGCGTCATTTTCTTCGGTAGTGAAATTCCGTATCTCTGGGTCAACGGTGGTGCGACCATTCCCACAGGATCAAGTTATCTGACAAGCAGCTTAGGCTATCTTGATACGCTGGCCAATGCCCAATACTGGAGCGTGGCTGCCAGCGGCAACCCGGCCGACAGTTATTTGAACGTGACCCAGGGAACGGGCCCACAGGAGGATAATGTCAATCCGGGGCGTGGTGTTTATCCGGTGGTGCCTTCGACATTCCCGACCAATGCAACCATCAGCGGCCCGCAGAATGCGACGCTTGGCAATGGTATTACCACCGGTCAGCTTGATATCACGGCCCTTTATATCGACATTAATGCACCAATCAATATTGGCGTGAACAACGCCGGATTTCAGGCCAACCTAACGGCCTCGCTGGGCAGTTATATTCAGTCGCAGGTGGCGGGTAATTCGTCGCTGGCATGTGTGCCCATCCCCGACAATTATCTGGGCGGTGCCAACAGCAGCCTGACCGCTTATTACGATGTGCAGGCCAACCAGATTGTGCTGAGCCCTGTGGCGATTAACGCCGGTGTGGTATCTGCCATTTTCAAGGGCGGTATTATTTCGACGACCAATCAGGGAAACATCACAGTGACCAGCAACCCTGGCCAGAACCTGATTGATAACCAGACGGGCTACCCGCTTGTGATTCAGGGAATTGAAGCGGCCGAGTCGAAGCTGGCGGGCATTGTGCAGTTTAATGACACACTTACGAACCTATCAACGGCCTATGTTTACCGGGCTGACAACCAGGTCGAGACATATCAGGGCCCTCTGGGGCCGCAGCAGGGTGCAAACCTGAGCCAGTTGAAATTGATCGGCACTTCTGCAGGCACAAATGCCACCTTCAGCCCTGCGGCCGCTTTGGCTTACGAGTGGTATCAGCAGTCGTATATCTCAAGGAATCTTGGTTTTTCAAACAATAACAATGCGTATACGCTTTCTGGTTCTGCAAGTGTTGGTACCAGTGGCACGAACGATAACTGGTCGTGGGGGCAACTCAGTAGCAGTGGCGTGGCACCAACCAGTTATACCATTGCCACAAACCCGTTCAAAAAAGTTGCCGTTCCGGTAAACCTTATCAATGCGGGCGGCTTTGAAACACCTGTGATGACGACTGACGTGCCCAATAATTATCAGTATAATCCGGGCGGGTCGGACTGGACATTCACGGCAGAGACGAGCAACTCGACTGATCCTGGTTATGCGGGTTCCGGGCTGGCTGGTAATGCCAGTGCTTTCACAGATTCGAACTCAAATGCACCGCAGGGCAAGCAAGTGGCCTTCCTGCAGGGCAAAGGTGTCATTTCACAGACGATCAGCGGTCTGGTTGCAGGCTCAAAATATGATCTGACATTTATGGCGGCCCAGCGGGCAGGCTATTTCAGTTCATCTCAATACCAGACTTTGAATATCACGCTTGGCAGCCAGCAGCTGGCCAGTAACGTGAAGCCTGATTCAACATACTACAACCAGTTTACTTACTCTTTTATTCCGACCAAATCAGGCAGCCAGACGCTGACATTTACGGGCCTGCGGCCCACAAACGATGACGCCACAGTATTTCTTGATGCTGTTGTACTGAGCATATCTCAACCGAATTCCTTGTCGTTACAAGGTAATGTAACAACTCTCAGTTCGAACATCAGCAGTTACACCCAGCAGATGTCGGCATTGATCACGCAATCAGAAACGGCAACGACCTTTTTTGACGACCAGTCTCAGGATGCCTGGAATTTCGGACCCAGCACGCAGTGGACATGGATGTATCCGACAGAAATTCTGATGACGATCAAAAACCAGCTTCCAGCCTGTAACCCGATTTCGATCAATTTCTCGGGTGTACAGAATGGGTCGCTGGGCATAATTTCCAGCAGCAGCCTTGTACTTGACGGCAATATCCAGTTCCCTGGCTCGGTCAGCCTGAGTTCAGGCGGCAATATCAGCCAGACGTCAGGGGCTGTGATTATCGCCAGCCAACTTACAGGCCTGACGGCCACCGGGGCGATTGGCAATGCCAATACATCGCTGAACATCAATGTCGGCAATGAGATTGTTAATGCCAATGCTGGCACGGGTATATACCTCAGCAGCGATCAAAGCCTGACAATCGGTTCGGTTCTCGCCCCTGATGGCCCGGTTGTGCTTCAGTCTGCAGGCAGTTTGATCAGTTCCGGCAAACTGACAAATATTGCGGGCACGAATATATCGCTGCTTGCACCTGGCGGCAGCATAGGATCGCAACAACAACCGATGACGATCCAGACCAAGAGCATGACACTGCAAACTGGGTCGGTCGTTGGCGGGCTTTTCAGTGCGACGGCTGATGCTGCAATTTATGTGACTCAGCCCGTTAACGATCTGCAGATTGCATCGGTCACCACCACCTCAACAACGGGTGTGGTTTCTATCACGGCGACATCCGGCAACATTACTGATGGCAATATTGCCGATGCATTCAATTTGAATAATTTCACCCTTACGCCGGCCATGATTCGCCGGGTGATCAATAACCTGCAGATTCAAGCTGAGGATAATGTCAATCTGACGATCAGCAGTTTTGAATCATCGATTGATTCGAGCTATCTGCAATATTGGACACTTGTCGCAAACACGGCAACCAGTGGGAACCTGCCGACCAATACGACATCTCCATTATCAACAGTAGCCAATGGGGTGCTTACCCTGACCTCTAATGGCGTGCTGTATTACCAGAATTCAGCCAATCTGTATTACGCGAACACGGCTAACCAGACGTCGAACGCCACGGTGCCGCAGGTCAACAGCTATGCCAACCTGATTTATAATAATGCAATCAATGTGTTTCAAAACAATCTGGCTTATGGTCCAGATTGGGCATCGCTGCCCGAGTTCCAGGCTTATAATTCCAATTACACTTTCACATCTTCAAACGAGACGATCAGTGCCCTTTCCTATCGGGCGATTAATATTGGCAACGACCTTGCCCTGCTTTCGCTTGATGCCCTGAGGCCGAAGGATTCTGAATTTCAGGGTAACACCACGAAATCTGCGATTCAGACAACCGTTCTTGATCTCAAGGCGGGTGGTTCGATCGGTCTCACGCCTGACCCGATTGAAATTGACATCAATTCGATTAAAAGCGGAAATATTACCAGTTACGAGAGGAGAATACTGACACTTGCCACAAAAGACGGTGAATTGCAGATGGCCGGTTTTACCGCCAATGGCAGCAAGATCTATTACCCTAACGGCAGCAGGCCTGTAAATGTTACTGAGACAGGTGTGCTGGTTCGAGTCGATAAACCCCTGTTTGTCAACTTGGCTGATCATGGCATGGCGATGCTGCAGTCAGAAAAAACCATAAGCCTTACTGAGACATCTGGCAATTTGAATTTGCTTAATGTCAGCAACCGGGAGGACGTTCGGTTGTTGAGTTCGGGTGCAATTTTACAGGGGCAACTTCAGGCATCAACAACCAGCCCGGGCTGGTCGCTCAACGGCAACGGCACGCTGGGTTATTCAAGTAGTGGCGGGAACTGGACGGCAAGCTGCATGACACTTGCTGCAAACACGGCGGCGAATATCTCGGCCGGCCATGATCTGCGGCTCATTTCAGGCGATGATATTGGAACGGTATCAAACCCGCTTCAGATTCAGGTCGGAAATACGCTCAGTGTTTATGCTTCAGGCAGTCTTTCGTTGAATCAGGCGGAAGGCAACCTGGTTTTGTCAGATGTCAAGGCTGGCCCGCAGGGCATGGTGCGGATTAACGCCGGAGGAAATATTTCCAACGCCGAAAACAGGTTGTCTATCGCGGGTGAGCAACTGAACGGTTTTGGCGGCTGGATACAGTCGAATCAAAGCAGTGCACCCAGCCAGATCCCGACCAGCCTGCAACTGACAGATGGAGTAAACAACTGCGCCACGGCCTGGTGGTATCAGAAGCAGGTTGAAATTCCGACAACCGGCTGTATCACTGTTCATTTCAATTATGAGTCAGCCGGTGACAAGCAGGCGGATGGAATCACCCTTGCACTGCAGACAGTGGGCACCGGTGCCCTGGGCGGAGTGGGTGGCAGTCTTGGTTATAATGGCATAACCGGGCCCGTTGCCGCTTATCAGATCAACCTTTACAATGCCGGTGGCACGCATATACCAGGTTCAAATTTCGTAACGTCAAATGCAACCGGCAGCTATTTGTCAACCGGGAATGTCAGTTTCAACTCAGGCGACAGCATATCGGTGACACTTGTCTATGATGCTGATGAAAACACCGTGACGGAAAGCCTGATAGACGTATCCACCGGCAAGACATTCCAGCGGGTTTATAACAACATCAATCTGGCATCAGTGCTTGGTTCCCAGGCATATATTGGTTTTACAGGTGCCGATGGTGGGGCAACCTCGATTCAGACGGTGAGCGATTTCAAGCTGAGCTCAACAAATACAATAGCCCTGAAAGGCTCGATTGGCGGTTTTGGTCAGAACGGTACTGGCTGGACAACCAATGGCAATGCCAATGGCTCTTCCGTTATCAGCGACAATGTGCTGACCCTGAGCCAGTCTCAGCCGCCACTGGGTGGAATCAGTTCGGCCTCAGCCATGTATGACACGCCGGTGACGATTGAGAACAGCTTCGTCGCCAGTTTTTATTATGAAAGCCAGACAGCCGGTTCAACCACCTATTTTGTCATCAAATCAGCTGATTTGCCAATAATGTCGGCAAGCAGTTCAGTGGAAAATCCGGATGCACAGATTACCGTTGGGCTGCAGATCAGCACGCCATCAACTTCGCCACTGCTGCAGACAGTCGGGCTTCTGTATAACGGCGTGCTGCAGGATGTGCAGGTGCCAGGCGGTATTAACTTTGCTTCGGGCCATGCAATTCATGTGGCGATTAACTACAATAGTAGTGAGAATGAGATAGCTGTATCACTGTCAGATACGGTCACGCTACAGACTTACTCGTTTGTTTCCAATAATATCGACATGCTGAAAGTGCTGGGCTCAATTCAGGGTGAGATTGGTTTCTTCAGCATGGGCAATGGCCAGCCGGCCTCTCAGACAATCAGTGGATTCAACTTCGCCTATGGCAGCCCGACGATTCAGGGTCAATCGCTCTCATTAACTTCAGGTGGAACGATTGGGACAGTGGCAAACCCGATCCTGACAAAAATTTCCGGTAATATATCGGCTTCAGCCCCAGCAGGTGTCTATTTGCTGCAAACAGATGGCAACATGTATGTGCAGACGATTGAAAGCTCTGGCAACGTGAGCCTGGAAGCCCCCGCCGGTGGGGTGCTTGGCGTGGCGACGAGTATGACAATTAAATCGGCCAGCCTGATCAAAGCCTCAGCTGCACCCGCGGGTTCCTCAAGCAGTAGCTATGTGATTGCGGATAATCTGAGGCTCCACGCACTTTACGACATCGGCAACCTGACCAATCCACTGACTATTACCGCATCTGGACTTTCGGCCACATCTGAATTTGGCAATGTGCTCATTCATACCGTCGGTAATCTGGATATTAACGGTGGCATCAATGCGAATGGTTCGGTGGGAATCATCCAGCAAAACAATGGTTACGCAATTCAGCCAGAGCGATTGACTTCAATTCAGGCAGCCAGCCATTCGATGTCGCAGCCCACTGATATTACTGGTGGTTCGGCTATTACTGTATCTTCAGGAATCAATGCTGCCGGCCCGATTCAGCTGGAAACACTGCCTTCGATGGATGGTAAAGCCACGATTATTATTGAAAGCACCGGTTCAGTTATATCTCAGCTCAACGGTGTGACTCTTCTGGGTGGCGATGGCGTGACTGTCGCTGAAGGAGCCCGGATCGAAAGCCATGGTACCGGCGACCGAGGCCTGATCATGATTGCCAGTATCGCCCACATTTTTGCGGACAATCAGACATATGACCTGGACGTGCGAGGGAACCTGCTGGCTGATAACATCAAGTTGCAGAGCCAGGCGGGTGGGGGCAGGCAATATTTGTCTCTGGGTAAGATTGCTGGCCTGACACAGAGGCCAAATATCGAGCTTTTCGGTGCAAGGGGCAACAAAAATGTTCTCACGGTGAGTGATTCCGATTATCAACCTGGGCGAACTGTAATTATCGATAACATTAATATCGAAACCCCGCAGCATTTGCTGAGCCTCAATGCCATTGACGAAGTGCTCATGACGCTTGGCTCCGGGCCTGACTTGGTTGAAATCGGTAAGAACAGTGTTCTGCGTGAAGTTTCAATCTATGCCGGCGAAGGGAATGACACGATCAAAACAGTGCTTTCAACCACCGCACCAGCCAGGCAGCAATTTTTTGGAGGCACCGAATCAGACCGGCTCTTGATTTCGGCTGACAACCAGCAGGCATGGATTCAGCCAGGGCAGATTTCAACCATGACGGCTACGATAGAGTTTGAAGGGATGGAAAATGTTGTTGTCAGTGAAACAGGTGTCATGAATGCCCTGCCTGTGGCGTACCGGTTTGTCGATAGTGCCGGTACCGGATTGGGAGAAGTAAATAATAAGTTATATGTTAATATGATTTACCAGCAGATATTGAATCGCGATGCGACATTGGCCGAGCTGGCAAGAGGCACACGGCAGCTTGACCGAGGCATTGTGAGTCGCGAAGAATTGGCCCGCCGCGTTCTGAATTCTGTCGAATCGCTGAAACTGCAGGTGAATGCCTGGTATGTGGTGTATCTGAATCGCCAGGCGACTCCACAGGAACTGGCCCGCAAGGTGGCTGCTCTGCGTCGGGGTCAGCCTGCCAAGTCGGTGCTGGGTCTGATACTGGCCGGCCAGGAATTTTATGATCGCACGCAGCAGATAGTTACGACAGGCTCGCCTGCCGATCGCTATATCACAGGTCTTTACCAACTGGCAATTTCGCCGGCAAGCAACCCCGATGCACCGCTGATGCAATTCCTGCGACAGACACTGCAGAATCGTGGTCGGCTGGGTGTGGCAAACCAGGTTCTTTTATCTAAGCCAATGGCAGTGAACCAGGCCCAGGCGATTTCGCTGAAAGTCAACCATCAGCCGGCAGATTCAACCCTGAGAACAGGCCTGACCGGACCTAATGGGCTGACAGCCCGGTTATTGAGCCGCCCGGTGCCAAAATCAAGATAATCCTTACAGATTCGGTTCGTTCGACCTGAATGAAAAAGTATCTCTTGAGCCATTGGCCTGGATCCCGGGCCATTGCCTCAAGAGACGTGGGCCATCACCTGAAAACCCGGCCGGAAGTCTTTTTATTTCTGTTGCCTACTGAACATTCCTGAATTTCCTGCCGGTTATTGAAACGCTTGGTGGTTTATTGTTCGATGTTGATTGATTAAGATTAAGACGCGGAATTGGTTGGAATGGTCAGGTCAGCGACGAGACCGAGATTGCCCCCCATCAGGCAGAATGCTGCCGCTGAGAAACGACAGTGTCATGTGGGCAAAGTGTCGTCAAGCAATAGGGAATCAGGGAATATGAATGACCATCGCGTAGAAAATGCCCCGATTGCCGACCCGCCGCGACGCACTGTTGACTTTATCAATGCGGTTCGTTCGCGTGTGGGCGAGGTGGTGGTGGGGCAGGATGAAGTGGTGGAACGCCTGCTGATTTCGCTTTTCACTGGTGGGCACCTGCTTTTGCAGGGCGTGCCTGGGTTGGCCAAAACGCTGCTTGTTTCAGTGCTTTCCAAATCTATTGATCTGGCCTTCAACCGCGTGCAGTTCACGGTGGACCTGCTGCCTTCGGACATTCTGGGAAGTGAAATTCTAGACCCCCGCACCAATACATTTCACACACGTAAGGGGCCGATTTTTACAAATCTCCTGCTGGCCGACGAGATTAACCGGGCTGCGCCCAAGGTGCAGTCGGCATTGCTTGAAGCAATGCAGGAACGTCGTGTGACAATTGGCAGTGAAACTTTCGAACTGCCTGCCCCGTTTCTGGTAATTGCAACACAGAACCCTGTGGAACAGGCTGGCACTTTCGAATTGCCCGAAGCCCAGCTTGACCGCTTCATGCTGTGCCACAGGCTTAATTATCCGACACCTGGCGAAGAGCGAGAGGTGCTGCGTCGAAACACGCGGCTGGGTGTGAAGCGGCAGGAACGCGGTGCCGTGGTCAAGACGGAATTTGACGTGCTTTCGCACGAGCCGGTTGGCTCAATTGAAGACCTTGTGGCGGCGATGGAAGCGGTGCATGAAGTTTATGTGAGCGACACTTTTACTGACCACGTGGTGGAATTGGTGAGCCGTAGCCGCAGGCACCCTGCCCTTGAGCTGGGCTGCAGCCCGCGGGCAGGCATAGCTCTGGTGAAGGCATCGCGGGCACGTGCCCTGATTCACGGGCGGAATTATGTGACACCCGAAGATCTTTACCGGCTTGCCGAGGATGTGATTCTGCACCGCGTGCGGCTGAATTATGAGGCACTGGCTGATGGCATGACCGGGCCGAAGGTGCTGCGAGAACTGCTGGGCCCACATGGCGAAACGCTGAGACAAACGCCAAAGAATGGAGCCGTTGCTCATGGAAGGATTTCTTGATTCGCCGGAGGTACTTGACTCGCGGCAGTTTCTGATTGCTGTCAAACGACTGGCCGACAGCCTGGCCTTTGGCACCGACCGATCGCCGTATATAGGTTCTGGTCTTGAATATCATCAGTCGCGGCCCTATCAGTTCGGCGATTCAATCAAGGCGATTGACTGGAGAGTGACGGCCCGCACGGGTAAGGTGCATGTGAAGGAATATGAGGCGATCAAGCGATTGCCGGTGTGGATCCTGGTTGATACGTCGGCGAGTATGACGATCAGTTCGACACGCAAATCAAAATATGAAGTGGCGGTGTATGTGGCGGGTGGAGTGGCCCTGGCATCGCTAGAGGCGATTCGACCGGTGGGTTTTATGGGTGTTGGAGGTCGGGGGCTTCTGAGGCCTGAAAGCCTTTCTAAAGATCAGGTGCATGGCTGGCTGCACAGTCTCAGGCGATACCGTTTTGACGAGCCGACAAACCTGGGCAGGCGAGTGGCTGAACTGGCTGCAAGGCTGCCCCAGAGAAGCCAGATTATTGTGCTGAGCGACATGCACGAGCCGGCCGCCCTGCCCGCCCTGAAGCTGGCGGCCCAGGCTCATGATTGTTCGGTCATTCACCTGATCGACCCGGCTGAATCGGGTCTTCGCGGAACGGGATTTGTGCGTGGGGCCGAGGCTGAATCGGGGCGACAGGTGATTGCAGCCGGCCGGCGGGCTTGGGTTGATTCTGTCTCGCTGAGGGAATCACTCAAGAAGAGTCGGATCGACTGCCTCACGATTGACGTGTCTGAGCCTTATGCGGCACGACTCAGGCAGTTTTTTAAAGGGCGAAACATGCTTGGCAGGGGCGCGAGATGAGATCACTGAACAACCTGCTGATCATTTTATGTCTGGTTTTTTACGGTCTTGCAAACTGTGGACATTCATGGGCCCAGGATGCTGTTTCGGCAGGCAAAACCAGGGTGGCGGTAGGAATGGTCGGGCGAATCAGCCAGATCGTGATTCCCGGTGGCGAGATTGAGGCAGTGCCAACGACTGATTCGATGGCCAGGATTGTGGTGAGAATCGCCGAGACTTACAGACATGGCAACGGATTTCGTTACGACCTGGAATTTACGGGATTTGAGCCGGGCCTTTATGATTTGGCGAAAAGCCTGAGACGAAAGAACCCGGAGGAGAAATCGGCCGGCATATTACCGATTGAGGTGGAGGTGACCAGTTCGCTGGAGCCTGGCCGGATGGAACCCAGCCGCCCTGACAGGCCTGAGATACCGGCCTGGATGACCTATTTCACAAAGCTCAATATTTTCATTGGTGTATGGATTGCCGGTCTGGCCCTATTGTGGGGTCGATCAGCCAGCGAAGCTGTATCAAAGGCGAAAGCCGAGGCCCCACCACTGACGCTTGCAGAACGTCTGCGGCCACTGGTTCAGGCAGCATGCCGGGGCACGATTGAACCACACAGGCGGGCTGAGATGGAATCTTTATTGATAGGATACTGGTCAGAACGGTTAGAACTGTCAGAAAACATGGCTCCCGGCCAGATTTTATCGACACTGAAACAACATGCCGAGGCCGGTCCGCTGGTCATCAGACTGGAAGAGTGGCTGCACATGCCTCCAGAAAACCGGCAGGTTTCAGAGACCGATATTTTCAAACTCCTGCAACCTTATGAGAAAGTGACAGATCAGGCACATCGCGACAATTTATCAGGTAAAGGAGCGAAATAACTGTGCCTGCCCTGTTACCAGTTTCATTTTCGCATCCATGGGTTCTGGTGGCACTTGCCCTGCCTTTTCTGCTGATATACTGGCAGGGACGATGGGCCATGCACCGGGTGGCCCTGCCAGCGGATGCCACGCAGATACCTCAGCGAAAGTGGCTTTGGCGGATATTGGGTTGGTCAGAAGCCTTGCCCGCAATAATTCTGGCATTTGTCGTTGTGATACTGGCCGGGCCGCAGAAGCTGTCGATCCCGCAGTCGCGGCGTGCCATGACAAATATCGAGCTTTGTGTTGACGTATCGGCCAGTATGCTTGCTCCGTTTGGTGGAGGGACGCGTTATGACGCATCGATGGAGGCGATTAATGCATTCGTTGATAAACGTCAGGGCGATGCGGTAGGCCTGACATTTTTCGGCAATAATGTGCTGCACTGGGTGCCCCTGACAAATGACATCAATGCGATTCGCCATGCTGCCCCTTTTATGTCGCCCGATAAAGCCCCGCCGTGGATGGGCGGAACCGAGATTGGCAAGGCACTGCAGGCATGCAGAGATCTACTTCTGACGCGTGAGGAAGGCGACCGGCTGATCATTCTGATTTCTGACGGTGCCAGTGCCGATCTTTCCAATGGTCGTGACGAAGAAATATCGCGAATTCTGAAACGCGATAATATCACCGTGTATTCAATTCATATTGCCGGTGGTGATGTGCCTGAAGAGATTATCAATATCACGCATTATACAGGTGGCGAGGCGTTTCAGCCTGGTGATCCTGAAGCTCTCAAAACGATGTTCAGCCGGATTGATTCAATGAACCGGGCGAGGCTGATTCAGACATCGGCCCAGGTGCTTGATGATTTTGTACCCTGGTGTATGGCTGGTTTAGTGGTGATTGGGCTGGCCGCTGTTTCGGCCCTGGGATTGAGGTATACGCCGTGGTAATTGCAGCGATAACCGGGCTGGCCGTGCTTTTATGGATGTTTCTGGCCGAGACACTGCATATGCGGCGGGTGTTGAGGCTGGGAAGGCTGGCCTTTGGTCCGGTGGAAAGGCCGCGAAGGTGGGTCGCGTTTTTGCCAGTGATTCGCGCAGTTGCTTTTGGGGCCTTGGCAGCGGCATTGTTATTGCTGACCCAACTGCCACCCAAGGTGCATCAGTCAGCCGAGGTGCCTGATAATCAGAAAAAACACATTGTGATGGTGCTGGATGTTTCGCCAAGTATGACACTGGAAGATGCCGGGCCCGATCGAAAGGAGAGTCGTCGCAAGCGGGCGAAAGAGTTACTGGAATCGTTTTTTCAGCGGGTGCCGATGGAGCAGTACCTGACAAGTGTTATTGCTTGTTATAATGGGGCCAAGCCGGTAGTGATCGAGACAAAGGATCTGGAAGTGGTGCGGAATATCCTGAACGATCTGCCGCTGAATTTTGCCTTTAAGCCCGGCAAGACGGATCTTATTTCAGGTGTGAAGGAGGCCTTCAAGGTGGCGGCTCCGTTTCAGCCGAAAAGCACGCTGGTTTTACTGGTGACGGATGGCGATACCATACCGGCGACAGGCATGCCCCGGCGGCCGGTTTCAGTTTCTGACGTGATTCTGGTGGGTGTGGGCGATACGAAGTCAGGCAAATTCATTGACGGCAGGGCCTCGCGACAGGACAGTTCAACCCTTCGGCAAATGGCGGTGAGGCTGAGCGGGAATTACCATGATGGCAACGAGAAGCACCTGCCTTCCGACCTGATAAAGTCGGTCACTGCCAGGGCCAATCCCGGGCCGTTTGAGCAACTTGGTCCTCGGGAATATGCACTGATGACATCAGGTGTTTCTGCTGGAGTTCTGGCGGCATTACCCATACTTTTACATTTATTGGGGACGCCATGGCGGGCAGGAATCAGGCGGCGTTAGAAATTAAGGAAAATGAATTTTGAAAATTACATGTCTGAATTAGGTGCTCTTTTAGTGCTCTTCGGTTAGCGAAGCTCGAAATTGCACAGCAATTTCGTCAGAAATAGCGGCATTGATTAATCATGCGACCAAAACTCTGATTTTCAATTGCTTTGCTGTAAAATAACGTCTAAAATGACGAATAATTAAAGACTGGTCAATTCGGCTGTCCCGTTGGACCACCTTCCTTGGGCGAGGAGCCAATCTGATGCGAACATTCCTGATGGTAATCTGGTTGATGCTGCCTGCAGTAGTGGGTGCTTATCATTTCGGGCCTGGCCAGCAGGGCATCAAGTTGGACAAGGCCGCCCGAGCTTTGGCTTCGGCTCGAGCCGCTGCCGACAAAGGTGACTGGTCTGCGGCGATGAGCGACTATGATGCTGCTCTTGGTCTGATAGACGCCAAAGCGAACCCCCGGCTTGAAAAGTCGATTCGGTTGGGCAAGGCCCAGGCCCAGATGTTTGCCGGTCAATTGCCTGAGTCTGCTGCCGATCTTGAATCGCTGGTGACAGATCTTGAGAGCGATGCCCAGTCTGATTCAAAAACACGTGATGAAGCCCTTTCGTCGCTGGCCAACGCCAAGTTTTATATGACCTGGCTGAAGCGGCTGGAAGGCTTGGGCGAATCTGAATGGCAGCCAGATGTGGAAAATGCCCGCCAGAGTTATCGTCGACTGGCGGAAGAGGCCGAAAAGGCTGGCAACGCGAAATTGGCAAGCACTTACCGGGAAAATCTGGAAGGCACAATTCGGCTGGCAAGAATGGATGTTTCCGAGCTTCAGGGGCTGCCCATTCCGAAGCAATGCCAGAATTGCAAGTCGGGCCAATGCAAGAAACCCGGTAAAAAGCCGAATCCAAATGCCAAAAAGGATGGTCGAGGCGCTGGTGCCGGGCCTGCCCCTGATGGCAGTGGCTCTTAATTCTGATATAGATACATAAACATTGCCTGGCCTGTCGCTCCAGTGGTGGCCGGCCGGGCATTTTTGGTTTTTCGTAGTCGGCCGGACATCAGGCACACAGAATCTGCATCAGGGATTGGCACCAATGAACCAGGATTTGCTGCGTTGGCTGGCCTCAGGGCTTTTGTTGAATCTCATTCCTGTCGTTATTTGTTTATTGAATGCCTCTGTGATAAATGCCCAGACGGTGCAAACCGTGCCGATTCTGCGACTCGCCGCACCGACCAATTCGGCACAGGCCAAACCGGCATCAGCGAATCAGCTCAAACCTGACGATTCAAAGCGGACAGAGGCCGCAAAGCCCGAAGTTAAACCGACGGAAACAAAATCAGCCGATGAAAAGAAGCCTGACCCGGCTGCTGAACGGCTGGCAAAAATCAATAATATGACGTTTGACAGAAAGCCCACTTCGATTCTGAAAGCCTGGGCTCAGAGTTCTGGTGTGATTCAGGCTAAACCCGGTTCGAATAACGTCGTCAACGGTTTGCCCGGTCAAGAGGGTGAGAATCTGGCTGTTTCCAGGCTTGAATCAATCAAATCGCGTCTGGTTTTGCCGAACGTGGCGGGAACGAATGTGGCAGCCGCAGAAAATGTGGCTGATGCGGCGAAAACGACGGAACCCAAAGTGGATGATCCGTTTGACAAGGAACTGCAAGAGCTTTCAACGAATGTTACGCTTGGTCGCTGGCCGAAAGTGAACGAGTTGATTAAAAGGATGCCGCCCGCCGAGGGTGTGGCTGCCTGGCGTGCAATTGTGAAATCGCTTGGGGCGGGGCAGACGCTGGCGATGGGCATAATTTCGCTGGCCAAGGCGGGTACTTCATCAACTATACCGATTGACAACAGTAATAATCAGTCGATGTCAGCCATGCAGCGCATGATGATGATGAACATGAATCAGGGGTTCAACCCGAATGACCCCGAAGTCATGGCAATGATGAGGGGTCAGGGGGCAAATGAGCAGCACCTTCTCTCAGTGAATGACTTTGTGTCCTTGATTAAATCGGCCCCGCAACCGGTGGAAGCGAAAGACCGCGAGCCCATGGCCCGGCTGGTGGTTCTGGTAGAGCGGCAGACCGATGCAACGGGTGATCTGGTTCGACAGCTTGAACAGATGGTCAGCCAGAAGGAACCGAAACCTGTGCTGAATCGGGCTGATGTGGCGGTGGTTCTTTGTGCAGCGAATCTGGCAGCAGATGCAGGACTTTTCCTGCCAGCCCTTGAAAGCCCTGAGGCCAAGGCAGACCCGGCACTGCTGAACCTGATTGCCCGTCATTCACTGGCCAAATACAACCGTCTGGGGACGCCCGAACTGGTGAATCAGGCATGGTTGGCGCTTCAGGCGGTGATGGCTCTGGAAGTGAAAACGCCAGAGCAGAGCCAGGCCCGAGAAGATGCAACGAGACAGTCGATTTCGCTGGCTCCGAAAGTTGACAGGAAGCTGACGCAAAAGTGGTTTGAAGAGTCGTTCAAAGGTCGTCCGGAAAGGGGCGTGGCCCTGCTTACAAGCCTGGGCGAAACAGCGACGACAAGTTTGCAGTCGTCGATTCGGCTTTCAGAGCCCCGACTTCAGAACATGCGGATGCTTAAGACGGCGGTTGAAGCCTTACTGGCAGTGGCACCGGAGCGAGCCGACGAGTGGCGAGAGAGCCTTACGACACTGGCTGCGGCCTGGCTGGCGGAAGCGAAGGTAACAAAGGCTTATGACCGGTCAAGTGCTCCACGTATCCAGCGGGATATTTATGGCAATGTCTACTACACATCCGATGAAGATTCGCCCGCCGCGCCGGTGGCAAATCCGAATCTGCCGCAGGCACTGCCGGCGCGGGAGATGGTGAAACTGGCCCCTCAGGGCGACTGGCTGAAGCGTGTGGACAAAGGACTGCACCCGAATATTCACAAAGCACTTGCCGAGATTTACCTGAAAATGGGTGGCGATTCGGATGCTTTCCCGCATATAGAAGAAGTGTCAGGAACTGAGCCCGAACTGGCAAGAGAACTAGCCGAGGAGTTTCTGCGGGTCTGGACAGTCAACCATGATATGAACCAGGCAAAAAATCAGAGAAATCCATATATTTTCATTTTTGGATTTGAACAGAAAGCGGAGAGCATTCCCCTGACCCGCTCGAAGCAGGAGCGTAATCTTGAGGAACTTTCTGCATGGCTGGTTCGGCTGAAAAAACTACCTATTCGCCCGATTGATGAATCGCTTGTGGCGAAGGCATTTACAACGTGCCACAGTTCAGCTGAAGTTTATCGAACTGAGGCGATCACAGCGGTTTTTGGTCCGATGGAAAACCTCAGGCCAGAGACAATCGCACGACTGGCACAGCAGATGCGAATGAATCTGGCTGGACTGTGGCGACGGCCGGCGGTGCAGGACCAGGCCAAAACGAAGCGGAAGGAGAAAGATATTCGGGATGAAGTGCTTCGAGGCTATGCTACGGCCTTGAAAGTTGTTGGAGAAGCACGGGCAAAATTTCCTTCTGAATGGTCGCTGACCTCTGCGCAAGCCGCTTTAATTCATGACGAAAACAATTTCAGGCAGGAAATTTCTCTCTCTCCTGATTTTATGCCTGTCAGACGCAAGGCCCTGTCGCTATTTGCTGAGGCGGCCGGACAATATGCAGCGGTGGTCGGTGTGTTACCTGCAGACCGGCATACGAACGACGTTTTTGATCAGTGGTTTAATGCAGGCCTGGGTGCCTGCGAGCCCGGACAGATCACGGAATCGACCTTGCCGGAGACGAATCAGCCGGCACTGATTAGAGCGGCATTTGTCAACTTGCCAGGTGCGGCCGCTGAATCACATTTAAACCGCTTTGCGAATCAATTGTTCACACGCATGAGTGCACTGGCACCTGCGGTGAAATTCAGGTATCTGAAAGCCGGATTTGAAATTGTGGGCGACGCGTCACAGGCTTACGAGGCACGCAAGGTTTATGATTACTATAAAGATTTGAATCGTGAAATTCAGCTTGAAGCTGTGGTTGATGGGCCCACTTCGATCGAACCTTCACAGCCATTTGGCGTCTATGTGAATATTCGGCACACACGAGAAATAGAGCGGGAATCTGGTGGTTTCGGGCGATATTTGCAGAATCAGAACCAGGGCGCTTCTTTTTATTACAATTATGGAAGACCTCTGGAAAATTATCGGGACAAATTTCAGGATGCTGCCACCAAGGCCTTGCAGGAACACTTTGAAGTGCTTTCAGTGACATTTCAGACTGAGCAGGTGACTAGCCTGCCCCTGCCGGAAATGGGCTGGCGAGTGACACCTTATGCTTATATGCTGCTGAAGGCGAAAAGCCCGAAAGTGGATCGAATTCCTTCGATCAGGCTAGATCTGGATTTCATGGACACCTCGGGTTATGTGATTTTGCCGGTGGAGTCGCCGAGGGTGGCGGTGAATTGCAGTGGGGAGAAAACCTCGTCCAGGCCGTTTCGCGATGTGAAAATGACCCAAATACTTGACGAACGTCAGTCGGCAGATGGAAAATTGATTCTGGAAATAAAATCGACAGGCCATGGGTTGGTGCCGCCAGTTGAAGAATTGATTGATTTTAATTCAGTTCCTTCATTTGTAGTTGAGAAGATTGATGATCAGGGCCTTTCCGTTTCGCGATTTGATGAAGAATCGAGTGCGGCAGGGATCATTTCTGAACGCTCATCGCTAGTGACTCTGAAAGCGGCTGGTGGACTGAATGCCCTGCCCGAAACTCTTCACTTTCCCAAACCAAAAACTGATCTGGTGAAAGTGACATACCAGAAATATGTAGATGCAGACCTGGCTGATGCAGAGCCAGTGACGACTCTTCTTGCCCGTTATGGAACAGTCGACCGATCTGGTCAATATTTCACGATTGCAGCGGTGCTCAGTTCGCTGATTGTTGCCGGAATTGCTTTGCCCCGTATCTTCCGGTCGGTTACTCCTGTCAAGTTGGAAACGCTTACGGAAATACCTGCCGAGCCTTTTGCCGTGCTGGGGTTTTTGCGATCGATTGATCAGGAAAACCGATTGAGTCAGTCGGAAAAAAATGAATTAACGGAAGCGATCAGGCTGGTTGAGGAGTCGTTTTTTTCAGCATTTACATCTGAACGAGTGGATTTGCCAAACCTTGGAAATTTATTGGAACGCTGGTCAAGGATTAAAAGCTGAAATGGTATTAATTTATGAAGACGAATCTCAAGGATACGGTGAATTAGCTGCGAATTCTGTGACAATTGCTTTTACAAGGATTTCATGAGATAAGCCCGGCCTTTGACTCCAGGTAATGAAATTGCTTCAGCCTTGGTTTTGACAATTGCCTCGAAGGAAGATGGTGGCAGTTCAGGTCGGTTATAAAAAAGAATGACATGGTTTTTCAGCTGGTCGAGCGAAACTGGTTCATATTTGGTCTGCCTGCGGACAGTGATCGAATCGCCTTTGTTTGATAGAGTGATTCTGTTGATCCTGGAGGAGAGGTCTGGGAGGTAATATTGATAAATATGGCCGGCTTCAATATCTGCAGGATATTGTTCGAGAAGTGTGTCTAGATTTACGATTCCCTGCGGCGTAGCCTGAGTTTCGAGAGGTTTCGCCGTTGATAAAATAATGCCCGTTAGAAGGACAAGAGTCATGGAACCGAGGTGTTTCATCTTTGAATTTTGGACTTCAGCTAATTCTGTTAGTCCGGTAATTAACAACAGTGTAAGAGCCGGAACCATATACGTAATATTCACCATGAATTTCAGCATGATCAGGCCATAGCCCAGACCAAGGCCGATTAATACAAATTTATATGATCTCTCCGTAATTTTCCTATTTTTAAAATAACCAAACATACCAAAGCCGGCAACCAATGACACGGGTAATGTGCGATAGAGTAAGGAAAGGTAAATCTGGTTTCCGCCGCTATATTCATTGCCAAGATAGATTCGGTAAGCATAAATAGAGATTATTCGCGGCAGAGAAAGTTTCAGAACGGAGGCGGGCCAGAGTAAAAAAATAAAAATGGCCATGAATAATGTAATAATAGAAATGTCTCGCCAGGGAATGAATTTCATAAAGTTTCGCAGATTCTCACGATTAAGCCTTGGGCTTGAATTTAACACGATCAAAACGATCGTAAGTGCGAACGCAAACAATCCTGTTTCAAGTGTAATAAATGAGAAAGCGAGCATGGTGCCAAGCCATGCTGATTTAGTTTGATCAGGGTTTTTCAGATAATTCCCCGCAATAAACGAAACTAAAAGTAAAGTGATGGTAAACCAGAGATGATATTGGACTTCACGGGTAAGATAAAATGCGGTAAGAAAAGTGGTAGCACTCATGACGATAAGTGTTGGCAAATCAAAATGATAGTTGTTTGAAATCAATAAAACGGCCGAGTTTATCAGCGTTATCAGGACGATCCCGCCCGCAATTTGAAACCAGAAGATGAACTGGTCGTGATGGCCATCGAAAAAGGTTTGAAGCCCTGCAAAATTCATCAAATATTGTAATAGTGGGGGGTGCATGTGTCGCAAAAGAAAAACATCATTTTCCTCTTTATAATAAATATCAAGTTGCAATGGTTGATTACTGATTTTGGATTTGCTGAACCGTATAAAGTCTATGGCCGTCAGGGCTGATGAGTCAAAGTAATTAGCAAGGAAACCCTGCTTTGAGGCAAGAGCGTAATCGACTTCGTCCCAGGTCATGATTCGATCGTCAGAAGCGAATTGAACCAGAATAAGTAAAATTGAAGCAATCACGGCCGAAATATAGCAGCGTGGGTTTCTGAGAATCGAGATTAATTTATGATCTTGCATGATTCTGATTCACGATGAATATCCACTCGAGTAAATCTCTCTTCTACACTGACGAATAAGAATACAGGCGATTTGAGAAAAAAACGAGAGGGCAAAATTAGTACATCAACTGAACAATTAAGTAAATCTACTTGTTGTGATAGGCCTGGCTTGCAGGATACGAACTACGAGATGGTATAAAAAGAGCTGATCATATAGTGAAATTGCACCAAAAATCACTTGAGGTAACCTGCAAAGAATTCGGGCCTTTGCAGGTTACCATTGTTGACACCAGCTGAAAAGTTCAAGCAATTCGGCGATTGATCACGTCACCTTGCGGGTGTAATTCACGCGGCGGCCGCGCTGGAAGGTTACGATATTCAGGTCAAGGGCGTTGATCTTG
>JBEITT010000056.1:0-33687 GCA_040374745.1 Planctomycetaceae bacterium
ATTTCGATTCAATTTAAATTCTTAATCAACAATTCCCCCGGGGAAGCTGCTGGCAAGGGCCATGGCTTCACCCTGGGGGAAAGTGCGTTTGGGTGGAAAAGGCACGACAGGTCGTGCCTTCTCTACTTGCGACCAACACTATCAGTTGATGGATTCCAGAACTTTTGCTATATGACCATCAACTTTGACGTTTGAGAAAACTTTGGCGATTTTCCCGTCAGGGCCAATAATAAACGTGCTTCGAACGACGCCCATTGATTTACGGCCATACATGCTTTTTTCCTGCCAGACCCCGTAGGCCTCACAGATCTTTTTATCGGGATCAGCCAGTAAGGTGAATGGCAGACTGAACTTATCGACAAACTTCTTGTGGCTTTTGGAGTCGTCGGGGCTGACACCGATGATTTCCGTGTTCTTGCGCGAGAACTCGGCCAGTTCATCTCGAAAACCACAGGCTTCCCTGGTGCAGCCGGGGGTATCGTCCTTCGGGTAAAAGTAAAGAACCACGGTCTTTCCACTGAAGTCCTTCAGGGAGTGGACTTTACCGTTCTGATCAAGTGCTGTGAAGTCAGGTGCAGTTTCACCGGCGGCAGGCATGGGAATCTCCTTGAAAATGGCTGATTTCGGGGCAATCCCGCAAATATCAGATAAGGAAATTATGTCCGCCAGGCAAGCCCTGAAGCCTTCTTTAGATTGGATTGATTGCTAACTTATTACAGGCAATAAACTTGTCTGATTCAGCCCGATTGAAGATGCTCGCCGTCGTACCAATGCCCCTGACGCAGCTGGCCCCCTGCGCTGCTGCTCGAGTCAGGCAATGAACAATATCGCCCCCTTCAACCAGACCCAGTATATAGCCTGCATCAAAAGCATCGCCACCACCTGTGGCATCAACAAAATCAACGGGAAAAACCCCAAGTTCAAAGCTACCTTCTTTACCCGCGGCAACTGCCCCTTTGCTCCCGCAGGTGATTACCGCCATGCCTGCACCCATGGCATGAAAGGCGCGGGCATGTTCTAAAGCGTTGCCAGGACCGAGGATGAGACGTGCTTCATCATCGTTGGGCATGAAGGCGTCCACATGAGGCAGTACGGGAGCCAGTTTCGGCAGATAGTCGGAAGGCCCGGGGGTTGCAATATCCACCACCCGGTGCACGCCCAGAGAACCAAGCCAGGCGAGAAATTCTCCAAGTTCGACCGGATCAAGACCGGGCATGATCAGATAGCCACCCAGATAAAAAACAGCCGGTGGCCTGGCCGTGTCGATCGATTTACGCAAGTCATTCACACTGAGCGACTTATTCGCACCAAAAGTGTGTATGAAGCGGCGATCCTGGCCGGCGATATTGATAATCAGTGACTGACTGGTGTCATTAGCTGGATCAACCACCAGGCCCGATGTGTCAAGCCCCTCGGATTCAAGTATTTCAGAGACATAGCGGCCAAACATGTCGTTGCCTACCTTGCAGGCAACTCGTGTCTTCAGGCCAAGTCGGGTCAGATTAATCGCCGCGTTGGCTGCACAGCCTCCAAGAGCAAGCACAAGGCGATCAACGACCAGGAGTTCACCTTCCACCGGCATGTGCGGCAGAGGAGGTGAAAGATGGTCGGCCACGATAATGCCGGCACATACAACCTGCGGCGAACCATGAGGAGAGGCGGACCCTGACATGGCTGAATATCCAATATTTCAGGTTCAAAAAGAGAGGGCAGACCTGAACGGCCTGCCCAGACAGGAGAGAAAAACAAGTCAGGCTGAAGCCGAGTCAGGAGCGATCAGCAGGCCATCAGCCTCGGATTCATCGACCACTGCCTTGCCATTGACATTCGCTTCAGGGGATTTGCTGTCAGTTGTTGCAGCAACTTTTGCCCGAAGTTTCAGAGGGGAGTGCAAGTCGAGAACGCGATCGCCAAAGATTTGGCGGATTTCCTCTTCTGAAAGCTCTTCGCGGTCAATCAGTGCCTGTGCCAGATTATCCAGCTTATCACGATGACTTGAACAGATGGCAATGGCTCTTTCGTCTGCTTCTCGCAGAATCCGGGCCACTTCCTCATCTATTACCTGGGCCATATGTTCTGAATGATCACGAGGTTCTGACATTTCCCGGCCCAGGAACGGATGTTCCTCGTTCGCCCTGATAAAGATCGGGCCAACCCGGTCGCTCATACCCCATTGAGTCACCATCATCCGGGCCATCCGGGTCGCCTGCTTCAGGTCGCCAGCGGCCCCGGCACTCATATCGCCATAGACTACACGTTCAGCTGCCCGGCCACCAAATGCAACTGCCAGGTCATCGTGTATCTCTTTCTGGCTGACAAGCATACGCTCTTCTTCAGGCAGAAACTGAGTTACGCCCAAGGCCCGGCCACGTGGAATGATTGTCACTTTATGCACTGGGTCGGCATTGGCACACATCCAGGCCACAAGTGCATGTCCAGCTTCATGATAGGCCGTCAATTCCTTTTCGCGGTCTGTTATGATTTCTTCACGCTTGGCACCCATCAGCACCTTGTCACGAGCCAGTTCGAAATCAGCCTGGGTGACTTTGTCTTTATTGGCACGAGTGGCAATAAGGGCTGACTCGTTAGCCAGATTGGCCAGGTCGGCACCTGACATTCCCACAGTACCACGGGCAACGGCATCAAGATCAACGTCGTCAGCCAGCGGTATTTTCCGGGTGTGAACCTTGAGGATTTCAAGACGGCCTTTCTTACTTGGCCTGTCCACAGTCACGTGTCTGTCAAAACGGCCTGGACGAAGAAGTGCAGGGTCTAAAACGTCAGGCCGATTGGTAGCCGCCAGAACAATGACGCTCTCGTTGGGCGAAAAACCGTCCATCTCAGTCAGAATCTGATTCAGCGTCTGTTCACGTTCATCATGTCCACCACCCAGACCAGCCCCTCGAATTCGACCAACAGCGTCAATCTCATCGATGAACAAGATACAGGGACTGCTTTCTTTGGCAGTTTTGAACATGTCCCGTACACGCGATGCACCGACACCGACAAACATCTGTATAAATTCAGAACCGCTGATTGAGTAAAATGGTACGCCAGCTTCTCCAGCAACTGCCCGGGCAAGCAGGGTTTTGCCGGATCCGGGAGAACCCACCAGCAGTACACCCTTCGGAATTCGACCACCCAGTCGCTGAAATCGCTCAGGGTTCTTCAGAAATTCAACAATCTCCTGAAGTTCAGCCTTGGCATTTTCAAGCCCGGCTACTTCTTCAAAGGTTGTTCTTTGCTTCGATTTATCGTGTCGCTTCGCTGGGCTTTTGATGAAATTGCCCAGAATGCCACCATCGAACTGGTCGCGGGCCCGCCGCATCATCAGGTAGATGAATACGATGAAGAGGAGACTTGGCAGAAGGAAAGTCACCCAAAGCATAAGCCCTGTGCCAGGAGGAGCTTCGCTGTCGATCATGACCGGTTTGTCGTCTGGTTTGGTAGCCTTGACGAGGTCATCAACGATCGGCTTAATCAGGTCTTCGCTGGGAAGATAAACATAAAATTTGTCGACGTCAGCGGCCTTGCCATCCAGTGCATAAGGAGTTTTGACCCGAAGTTGGCCATAGATCTTGGTGGACTGGTTCGCAAATTTTTCGATGTTGTTGCGTTTGACCTGCTCAAGGAACCAGGCATAATCGACTTTCGTCTCATTGCCGGGCCGAAATGACCAGATCAAAGCCGCTGCCACTCCGACGATCAGTAACCAGACCCAGGGCTGGGTTGGCGAAGGGCCGGACTGGCCATTGCCATCGCCCGAAGGCTTACGTTCCTGGGTTCTTTTTTTCGGCTCTTGGTTTGGTTCAGGCTCCGGCATATTCTCTCGTCGCTCGGCTGAAGAGATTGGGATGTGACAGCCACCGCTTACATGCCTGTGGCCACACTTCTAGTAATATCTTATTCCAGACGCCCTGAAGTCGCAAGTTCCGGACGTTTTGTTCAGGATTTATGACCGGTTTCCAGCCATTTTTCGCAATCGATTGCAGCTGCACAACCCGTGCCCGCCGCCGTAATTGCCTGTCTATAGTGAGTGTCCACCACGTCGCCGCAGGCGAACACACCCTCAACGCTTGTCGCCGTGGCGTAGTTCGGATACCGGTCTGACCAACCGGCATCTCTGGCCACGCCCTGCCATGCCTGGGCTGCTCGTGTCAAAAGATAACCGTCGTCAGTCGTTTCCAGTTGCCCAGCAAAGACTTCCACATTCGGCTTGTGGCCGATCGCGATAAAAAGCCCGTCCACGGCAAGGTCTGAAGTTTCTCCCGTTAGAACGTTCTTCAGCTTCAGGCCATTCACGTGGCGATTTGGGTCCTCAGTGCCCACCACGGCCTCAACAGCCGTATTCCAGATTGGTTCGACCTTCGGATTCGCCAGAATCCGGTCTGCCATGATCTTCGAGGCACGAAGACTGTCACGCCGGTGAATCAGATAAACTTTCCTGGCGAAACGGGTCAGGAATGATCCTTCCTCAGCCGCTGAATCGCCGCCACCCACGATGGCAACAGTTTTGTCCTTGTAAAACGCACCGTCGCATGTGGCGCAGGTGCTTACACCATAACCCATAAAATGCATTTCAGTTGAAATTCCCAGCGTGCGGGCTGTGGCACCCGTGGCCACGATCAGGGAATCTGCTTCATAGGTTTCCTCGCTGGTTTTCACCACGAAGGGGCGTTTGGAAAGGTCAACGGAATCGGCATGTTCGAATCGGGTATCAGCCCCGAACTTCTGAGCCTGTTGCCGCATATTGTCGATAAGATCAGGGCCCAGAACACCTTCGGGAAATCCAGGAAAATTCTCAACGGTCGTTGTCCACATCAGCTGGCCACCCGATTCCCGCCCCTCCAGAACCACTGGCGAGAGATTGGCTCGGGCAGCATAAATAGCCGCTGTCAGGCCGGCACAGCCTGAACCCAGAACGAGGACATGAACTTTCTTGGCCATCTCAGGTGCTGCTCCATTAAAGACTTGCGTGCTTTTTGCGGTTCCTGCCGACCCTCTGCTGTGCCAGTCAGGTCGATTCGATTCTGGCAGGCCCGACGATCAGAATGTCAAATAATAAGCGAATGCACCTGTGCCTGACAACGATTATTCGAAGAGCCGGCTTTTTTCGGTGTGCCGGATTTCGCTTGATCAGGCCGACGATTGTTCTATAATCCCATTGTTTAACGTGCCCATGCCACTCTCTCCCGCCAGTTCCCAGTCGCTGCCTTGTCAAATCTATCTGCTTGCTATCAAGGGAGTTCTGCCAGCATGAACCCGCAAATGAGTTCCCTTCAAAGAGCATCAAAGTTAATGCGACGTCATTTTATCCAGGCGGGGGCCTGCGGGTTTCTGGGTTTAAATCTGCCGATGCTGCTGGCGGCAAAATCAAGGTCTGTTCCATCAGGCCGGATGGTCGGCAGGCCGAAATCGGTGATATTTATTCTGATGAGTGGAGGTCTGGGGCAACTTGATTCATTTGACATGAAGCCCGACGCCACCGAGGCGATTCGCGGTGAATTCAAGCCAATCCAGACACGCACACCGGGCATTCAGATCTGCGAGCATCTGCCGATGCTGGCGGACCGCATGGATAAACTCGCCATTGTACGAAGCATGTCGCACCCGCAGGGCAATCATCTGGAAGCGGTGCATCGTATTCTTACGGGTCATCCGTCGGTGCCTCGCGGGGCGTCTGATCTTGATCGGGTGGCATCGAGAAACGACTTTCCCTGCTATGGTGCCGTGGTTGATTTTGTTCGTGGGCCTTCAGGCGGCGTGCCCAATGGGGTGGCCCTGCCGCTTAAACTGATTGAAGGACCGCTGACGTGGCCCGGGCAGGATGCCGGTTTTCTTGGTCCACGGCACGACCCGTGGCAGCTGCGAATGCCGCCCAGCCAGCCTGAAGCACGAGATGATTCAATTGCCCTGCCGGAAGGGTTGGGCATTGATCGGCTGCACCGTCGCCAGCACCTGCTGAGCCAGACCCGGCCCACCTTGCCGGGCGACAGCTTTGCCGACCAGCAGGAATCGGCCTTGCGGCTGCTGGGCAATGGCAATGTGGCCAAAGCGATTGACCTTGACCGCGAAGACCCCCGGCTGCGCGACCGCTATGGCCGACACAGCTTCGGGAAGTCTCTGCTGATGGCTCGGCGGCTGGTTGAAGTGGGTGTGCCTATTGTGCAGGCCACCATGGGTATCGTACAGAACTGGGACACCCATGTGGGCAATTTTCCCCGACTGAAAAACGACCTGATGCCGCCTTTGGACAAAGCCGTTTCCGCCCTGATGGATGATCTGGCCCTGCGTGGGATGCTGGACGACACGCTGGTTGTGCTGACTGGTGAATTTGGCCGGACCCCGCGAATTGCGCCGCTGAACGCCGGCGATGTGCCGGGCCGCGACCACTGGCCGCAGGTTTTCTCAAGCGTTTTTGCTGGTGGTGGCGTGAAGGGTGGGCAGGTGATCGGCAAATCGGACAATCAGGCCGCATATCCGGTGACACGCACTTTTGGCCCGCCCGACCTTGCTGCCACGATTTATTCAGCTTTGGGAATTGAAACAGCCCTTGAGCTGCGAGATCGGCTTAATCGCCCCCTGCGCCTGACCGATGGCGAAGTGATTGCACCGCTTTATACCGGCGCAGAAATATAATTTAATTTGCGATCTGATTTCAATTCTCGGCAGGGCAGGGTTTATCCTGCTGAGAAACTGAATCGGAATTCAATATTCCCATTCCCCTGAAACTTCCTGCCACGAGAGACCGGTTTCAATCATTTTACGTTCCCGGTCAGAGCCGTAAAGCAGGTCGATGGCAATGGGAAAATCGCGATATTCATAGGTTTCAGTTCTCCAGCGAAATAATTCCGGATTCTGGTTTCGCATGGCGATGATGGCCGCAGTATAGACTCGCACTGGTTGAAATGCAATTGGATTGGTGACATGAATTTGAACTCCGTTGCAAATTCTGCCGGCATGTTTCTGAAATGTCGGTTTAAATTGAGTCGGGCGTGCGATGAATCCGCCGAGCCCGGAATTATTTAAGTTTTCAGCCAGTTGCATTTCATCCAGCCATGGGGCACCAAAGACTTCAAACGGGCGAGTGGTGCCCCGGCCTTCTGAGATGTTCGTGCCTTCAATCAGGCAGCCGCCGGGGTAAACCAGTGCTGTATCAAATGTCGGCATATTGGGCGAGGGAATGACCCACGGCAGACCGGTTTCAGGAAAGAGCATTTCCCGGGTTGCGCCGGTGGCTGAAATAAAACTGTAATTTACATCGAGCTTTTCATTTTTGATTAGCCACTGGCCGATTTCACCCAGTGTCAGGCCGTGCCTGACGGGAATTGCCATTTCACCCACAAACGATTCAAAACCCGGCTTTAAAACGGGTCCTTCCCGTGCAACGCTGCCCAGCGGGTTGGGTCTGTCAAGAACGACAATTTCAACACCTAGGCCCACAGAGGCCCTGAGGGTTCTGACAAGGGTTGCGGCAAAGGTGTAATAGCGGCTGCCAATATCGGGCAGATCAACCAGGAGTATTTCGAGATCAGCCAGCATTTCACGCGAAGGCGTCAGCGAATCTTCAGTCTGGCCATAAAGCGAGACCACTGGCACGCCCCAACGCGGGTGGGGTGCAGTCTGGCCGTTGACTGATTCAAGATCCTGTGCCACTCCGGCAAAGCCATGTTCAGGACCAAAAAGTCTTACCAGATGCCTGCCGCACTGTTGTTTTAACATGTCAGCCAGGTGTCGCAGGCTGGAATCGACCGATGCCTGATTGACGATCGCCGCGATATGGCGACCATCAAATCGCTTGAAATGCTCGCCGGCAAGCTGGTCGAGCCCGGTTCTGACCCTGGGTTGCACTTGCATTGACATCTGGCCCAGCACGACTTGGGATATTTGAAGTAGCGGATAATCGACAGATTAGCCAGCTGATTTGCGAAAAGTCAAAGGAAATGAGTGATGAAATGGCAGGGAACAGGGCCCGGATAATATGGTGTGACGATGCAGAATTTAATTGATTGGCGGCTGCTTCTCTGGCACGATAAAGCAATATTGAAAATATGCATGACTGCCTCAGAAAATGCAAATTCACGGGAAAGAGCCTGATGATCCGAGCCATTTGCCAATTTCGTCTGTCCATATCCAGTCTGGTAATATTGCTGGTATTTAACCATTTGGCGGCTGCACAGGAAGCCGCCCCACCGGAAACATTGCCAGGCACGGCGGCCTGGAAAATGCCGTCTGACCCGGCGATGGAAATGGTGGAGGGGATTCATCGACATCTGGACGGGATGCTGGCTGGCACAGAAGCAGAACGAGATGCCTTATGGGAGGCTTCCATCGCCAGTAAAGAGGCACGCCGGACGAAGCTGATGCGTCTGACAAAAACCATAGGTGCAGTGGAGCCACCGGCCCTGAATGGGCGGCTTGAACGAATAACTGGCCTGAACCGACCGGGGGAGCCTCTGGCAAGTTCGGCCAAAGTGCGAGTGGACCGTGTTCGTTGGAATGTGTTTGACGATACATGGATGGAAGGTCTTCTGGTTGAGCCGGCCGGTCCTGCGGCAGTCGTTTTTTCAGGCGTGGCCATGGGCGATGCCGACGAAAGGCCGGAGATATTGGCAGGGCTGGCCGAGCCTGGCAACCCGCGTCATGGCCTGGCGGTGAAACTGGCTGAGGCGGGCGGTCGAATTCTGATTCCGACTTTACTTAACCGGGACGACAAATTTTCGGGCGATCCGAAGGTTCGATTCACGAATTTATCGCATCGGGAATGGATCTGGCGGATGGGCTATGAAACGGGGCGTACTCCTGTCGGATATGAAGTGGACGCCGTGGTGCATGGCCTGCATTTTCTGGCGGAAGCCCAGGATAAGAATGGACCGCTGATGGTTTTTGGGCATGGCGAAGGGGGTCTGATTGCGCTGATAACGGCGGCGGTTGACCCGAGAGTGAAGGCGGCCTGGGTGAGCGGCTATTTTCAGAAGCGTGACACGAGCGAGTGGCTGGAGCCGATTGACCGGACGATCTGGCGACGCAGCCTGGAATTTCAGGACGCCGAGCTGGCGGCTATGTCGGCGACCAAATCAGGCGGCGGGATTTTGATTATTGACCGGACTGAAGGGCCGACAGTGGCTGGGCCGAGACCACCGAAAAATGGTCGTGACGATGCCGCCGATGGGTCGCTGCGACCGGCGACGAAAAATGAAATTGATCATGAACTGGCGAGAGCCAGAAAATTGTCAGGCGACATGGCATTCCTGATTCTGGATGCCGCTGATCATAAGCAGGCACTGGGCGAAGTTTCGAAGAAGCTGGGAATTGTATTTCCGGAATCGACTGAGAAATTGCAATTGTCGGGTCGCGTTTTACCTGACGCTGACCTGCGAATGAAAGGACAGATTGACCAGTGGGCAGCCCACACGCAACGGCTGGTGCAGACATCAGAACTTCGCCGATTTGATTATTTTAAAAATGCCAATCCGCAGAAGCCGGGTGATTGGGCAAAGGCCACAGAACCTTTGAGAAAAGAATTCTGGGATGTGCAGATTGGCAAAATGCCTGAAGCCAGCGAGCCAATGAATATTGAGACGAAGCTGGTTTATCGCGAAAAGAATTTCAATGGTTATGCGGTGAAGATACCGGTGTGGGGCGAGGTGTGGGCGTATGGTGTTTTACTTCTGCCAAAAGATTTGAAGCCTGGTGAGAAAAGGCCTGTGGTAGTCTGCCAGCATGGCCTTGAAGGGCGGCCGGATGACGTGGTCGATCCATCGAAAAAAAGTGTTTATCATGCTTATGGGGCGGCACTGGCTGACCGGGGCTATATCGTTTTTGCACCACAGAATCCATACATCGGCAAGGAGCGGTTTCGCACCATCCAGCGCAAGGCCTGGCCACTGGGGCAATCGCTGTTCGCCGTGATATTCCGCCAGCACGAACGAATTTTGCAGTGGCTGGAAAAACAGGAGAATGTTGACCCCTTGCGGATTGCCTTTTATGGTTTGTCGTATGGCGGGAAATCGGCCATGAGAATTCCGGCGGCACTCGAAAAATACTGTCTGTCTATCTGCTCGGCCGATTTTGACGAATGGGTGATCAAGTGCGTGAACACCGACCGGCAATATTCATATATGTTTACTATAGAATATGATATGTATGAATGGGATCTCGCTTCGAAATTCAACTATGCCGAGATGGCGGCCCTGATTGCGCCTCGTCCATTCATGGTGGAACGAGGGCATTTTGACGGCGTGGCCCCTGATGAGTGGGTGGGGTATGAATTTGCCAAGGTCAAGCGGACTTATGACCTGCTTGGCCTGAAGGAAAAAGTGGGCATTGCCTATTTCAGCCGCGGGCATGAAATTGATGGCGAGGAAACCTTCGCCTTTCTGGCCAGGCATCTGCAATGGCCAAGGGGCGAGCGAAAATTGCATCCGATACCGCCTGCCAAATGATACAGAACTCAAAAAAGAAGGGGCGAAATGACATTAGTCATCTCGCCCCCGATACCAAGCTGAATTGCTGAGCAGAGAAACTCAGGCTATGGCAGCGGAAGTTTGCCCGAAGCCAAAAAGTTCACGGTAAAGTGAAAGGAAATTTTCGAGCTTGGCCATGGCTTTATATTTTTCGTCGCTGACCTGCGCGACTTTCATCCCGATTTCCCGAGCAATTTCTGAAATGGCGGCGCCCTGGCTCCAGAGTTCGATGATCTTATCCTGCCGAGGAGTCAGCACTTTTTCACGTGCTGTGCGTAGAAGTTCTGTCAGGGCATAGGTTTCAGCCGGATCTTTTTCGGCACGGCGCGAAGAAGCCACTTCACCGGTATATTCAAGCGGCAGGTATCTTTTAAGCCGCTGAGCCTGTTTCCTGACGGCGTCAATAGCCCGGGTCAGTTCCTGACGTTCCGGGCTGTCGGGGTCCTCAAGCACTTTTTTCCAGTTAAATATGCCTTCCTTCATCTTGCCGAGCAGACGCACACAGACTTCTTGCGTGCAGTCTTCCCACAGACTTGGGTCGAGGCGGGCGTTGGACCAGCAGGTCGTGCAATAACGCTGAATCGACTTGATCTGATCCAGGTCAACCGTGGAGGAAAACGCCACCAGACCGCAGATCAGTGAAATGGCTGAAGGGGCCATGCGGCGATTGCCCTTCGCCGGTTTGTGATTAACATTCTGCGGGAGTTCTTCAGACATTCGAGTTGAGCTGAATTGGCTTTCGCGGGCTGGTTTAATGACAATATGGTGACGCACCGCGGCTGTGAAGTCAACCCTTTTCAGAAACTTGATTTGGTATTTTTTCAACCCAAATTGTTTTGGCTGCGTATTTTAGCCAAATTAAGCCGGTTCATTCGATGTGATCAGCTCCGTCTCCAAGAAAGCGACCTCCATCAACACGGATGCAGGTTCCTGTCACAAAATTTGTTGCATAAAGGAGATAGAGTATCAGTTCATTAACATCGGCGGGAGTTCCGACTCGCCTGAGTGGTGTCTGTTGCACCACTTCCTGAATGTCGGCAGTTGTCATGTCGGGTGGCGGGTCGATCATGGCCGGCTGAATCATATTCACGGCCACATGGGGGGCGAGTTCGTTGGCAAGGGCCAGAGTCATAGTTTTAAGCCCACCCTTTGCAACAAGATAGGGAAGATAGTCGCGGTAAGGACGATCAATCGCCCAGTCGCCAATATTGATGATGCGACCTCGATAACCTTCTGCATCATCGCCCTGTTTCAGCATCTGCTGGCCTGCTGCCACGGCAGTGTGATAAGGCCCGGCCAGATTGGCTGCGATATTGCGATCAAAGTCTGCAGGCGTAAGAGTTTGAAACGGGGTTCGAGGGAATATGGAGGCCATGTTTACCAGGGCATCAACCCGCCCCAGTTCGGCCACGGCTGATGCGACGACATGATGGGCAGAATCAGGGTCGGAGAGGTCGGCCTGAAGAGCAAGTGCTTTAACATCATATTGTTGTGATAACTCGGAAACGGTTTTCTCAATTCCTGTCCTGCTGGTGTGCCAAGTCATGACAATGTTGGCCTGATGCCTGGAAGCCAGACGGTGAGCCAGATCGGTGCCCACGCGCCGACCACCTGTAATGATAATGTTTTTATGATTCATAAAGAATTTTCTCTTAGAGATTTAGGGAATATTGGCTAATCACGGATTCCATGGCACGTCTGCGACTCCGGCGGTGTGATTTATCATGCGGGCGAAAACGAAGAGGAAGTCGCTGAGTCGGTTCAGATAAACGATGGTGATAGGGTCAACTGGTTCGTGTTCGACATGCGATAAGCTGACGACGTCTCGCTCAGAGCGTCGGCAGATGGTACGGGCCAGGTGCGAAAGACTGGCGGCCCTGGTCCCACCGGGCAGAATAAACGAGGTGAGTGGGGCCAGACGGGCTTGCATTTCGTCGATATACTTTTCAAGCCGGGAAACATGTGTCAGCTTGATGGCATGAAAAAATCGGCCTTTGGGGTCGGGATCAGCCAGGGCCGAACCGAGGTCGAAGAGATCTTCCTGAACGATTTTAAGCATGGCGTCCAAGTCGGCGGGCAGTGATTCAGCCCTGATCACGCCGATACACGCATTAAGTTCGTCAACCGTGCCATAGGCATCGATCCGGGCGTGATCTTTGAAAACCCGCCGGGGGCTCAGCATACCCGTCATGCCTTCGTCACCCGACTTTGTGTAAATCCTTGTATCCAATTGAGTTAATCCGTTCGGTGCAAAAGTCGGTTTAGTGGGTGAAATCGTAAGCATTCGTGGGCCGCAACTTGGCGGTGGCCTACTCATGCAATTATAATAATCAAAACGTTGCCGACCGGCGAGTCTGTCATCTCGCCACTCCTTCCTGAATCTTCAACCATCGCAAGAAAATCATGCTGATTCAAACCATCATTGCCCTGACTCTGGTCGGCCAGCCACCTGCGGCTGCCGCCGGCCCGAAACTATCTGCCGCTGAAGTCTCCCGGCTTGAGGCAAAGCACCTCAAGAATGTGCGACAAATCACGTTTGATTTTTCGAAGGCTGGCGAAGGATACTTCAGCCCCGATGGCAAAAAAGTGATTTTCCAGGCCGCACCTCCTGGCAAGGACGATTATCAGATTTACACGCTTGAACTGAAGGAAGGTGCTTCGCCGCAGATGGTTTCAACTGGCAAGGGTAAATGCACCTGTGCTTACTTTCATCCGAATGGCAAGTCGATTTTGTTTGGCTCAAGCCATCTTGACCCGGCCCTGAAAAACGGTAAGCCCGACGCCTCCAAAAAAGGCCCTGCCTATAGCCGTAGCGAGCGATACCGGTGGGATTTTGATCCATTCATGGACATCTTCATTTCGAACCCGGACGGCTCAAACCTGACACAGTTGACAGATGCTCCGGGCTATGATGCCGAAGGCAGCTATTCGCCGGACGGCAAGCAGATTATCTTTACATCGTTCCGCGACGGAGATGCTGAAATTTATATCATGGACAACGACGGCTCGCATGTGCGCCGGATCACCCGCAGTAAAGGCTATGATGGCGGTCCGTTTTTCTCGCCCGATGGCAAGAAAATCATTTATCGCAGCGACCGTGCAGGCAATGATCTGCTGCAGGTTTACATAAATAACCTGGAAGGCACTGCCGAAAAACAACTGACCAAAAATGATGGTGTGAACTGGGGCCCCTGGTTCCTGCCGGATAGCCGTCATATTGTTTATTCCACGTCGATTCATGGGCATCAGAATTACGAAGTTTATTTGATGGATACGGAAACCGGAAAGCAGGAACGCGTGACCTATGCTGACGGCTTCGACGGCCTGCCGGTCATCAGCCCCGATGGCAAAAAAATGATGTGGACGAGCAAGGGCCGAAATAAGGAGAACACAAGCCAGCTCTATATTGCTGACTTTGATCCGAAAATGTCGGCTGAAACCACAACGGCAAGTGCCGAAAAGAAATAACTGAGTTTCTCCACCAAAACCTTCACAGAATCATCGCAGAAAGTGAATTGACCAAATGCATGCCAAGCCCGTGATTGCCCACACGATGGGAATGTCTGATTTTTTGATGAACGCCTACATTGCTGACCTGACAGAAGATGAAATGTTCTTGCAGCCAGTCTCAGGCATGAACCACATTGCCTGGCAACTGGGCCACCTGATCTCGGCTGAACGTGCTTTTGCCGAGATGATCAAGCCCGGTGCATCGCCTGCTTTGCCCGCCGGATTTGACGATATTCATTCGCGGACTGACACCAAAGGCACAACCCGCGAGCAGTTTTTGAGTAAGGAGGCCTATCTGGAACTTTACAAAGCTCAGAGGGCAGCGACAAATGCCATCATGGAATCGGCATCCGACGAGTTACTGGCTACACCCACGACTGATAGCTATGCCCAGATAGCCCCTGATTTTGGCTCGCTTCTGAATATGATCGGGCTGCATTATATGACGCACCTTGGCCAGTTTGTGGCTGTTCGGCGAACCGCCAACAAGCCGATCGCCGTCTGACTTGAATTGATCTGAGTCTCAGTGGGAAATGACATTGCAAATTCGGGCGATGTCATTTCCCGATTTCATTAATGAACCAGTCCATAAGGCAGGAAACAAGGCGTCATGGCAGATCGCACCATTCGTGTCAGAGGGGCTCGGGTTCATAATTTAAAAAACATTGATGTTGACATTCGCCTGGGGCGGCTGGTAGCCATCACAGGCGTTTCAGGCTCGGGTAAAAGCTCGCTGGCATTCGACACGCTTTATGCCGAAGGACAGCGGCGTTACCTTGAAACATTTACCGCTTATACCCGCCAGTTTCTTGACAGGCTTGAAAAGCCTGATGTTGACCGTATTGACGGCATGCCGGCGGCTGTTGCCGTAGCTCAGCACGCCCCCAAAAGATCAAGTCGGTCGACAGTGGGCAGTGTGACAGAAATTGACGATCATCTGGCCGTGCTTTTTGCAAGGTTGGGCGAGGTTTTCTGTCGCGGGTGTGGCTTGAAAATAGAGCCTGCTTCGGTTGGTGCCATATCCAGATATGTTGATTCATTACCCGAAAAGGTAAAATACCAGATTGCATTTCCACTGGATATTGTTGCCGGAAGTGATCGGTTGTTACTGGCTGAAAGCCTGCGGGAAAGTGGTTTTGTCAGGGTAAGGATCGGGAATGAGACACAACTGATTGAATCAGGGCCGATTCCGGGAAATGCAATCGGGCCGATTGATGTGATTGTGGACCGACTGGTTCGTGGTAGTGAATCACTTGAGCGGCGGGAAGATTCGATCCGCACGGCATTTGAGCGGGGTTATGGTCGCTGTCGAATTCTCACAGATTCCGAATCGCTGACATTTCATAATGACTGGATCTGCCCAGCCTGTGGCTCTGAGCATCAGCAGCCCGAACCGGCACTGTTCCGGCCAAATCACCCTTTGGGTGCATGCACAGCCTGTGAAGGTTTTGGAAGGGTTATTGATATTGATTACGACCGGATCATTCCTGACAAAATTAAAACGCTGAGGCAGGGTGCCATTGCGCCTTATCAAATGCCTGCTTACAAAGAGATGCAGGATGATCTTGAAAAACTTGGCCCTGGTCTGGGTGTTGATCTTGATACACCCTGGAAAGAATTGTCGGAATCAGAGCAACGTATAGTTATTGATGGTAAGAAATCAAAAGGCCTTTATGGAATCAAGGACTTATTTGCATGGCTTGAGAAAAAAACTTTCAAAATGCATATTCGCGTATTTCTTTCACGATGGCGGGCTTATCGGCCCTGTGATAAGTGCGAAGGCAGGCGTCTGGGTCCAAAATCGCTGGCTGTGCAGGTAAATAAATTGAATTATGCGGAAATTGCCGGAAATAATCTGGAAGAAGTGTCTCAATGGGTGCGCGAAGTGAAAGAACAATTCCAGGGTCATCCGGCGACAGGCCGCGTGATTAAACCCCTGGAAAATCGATTACAATTCCTGCTGGATGTAGGTCTCGGATATTTAAATCTGGGGCGACCGGCACGCACACTGTCGGGCGGAGAGATGCAAAGAGTCGGCCTGACAACAGCACTTGGCTCGGGCCTTGTGAATATGCTTTATGTTCTGGATGAGCCGACAGCCGGGTTGCATCCGGCTGACACGGGCAGACTTCTAAGACTTGTCAGAGCCTTGCGCGACCGCGGAAATACAATAGTGGCTGTCGAGCATGATATAGACTTCATCAATGCATGCGATGATCTGGTGGACCTTGGCCCAGGAGCGGGCGAGCAGGGTGGATCGATTTTATACTCAGGTCCGTTGGATGAATTGAAATTAATGAAGTCGTCGGAATCGACGACATTGCCTTTTCTTGTCTCGATCACTGACGCTAAAGCCAAAAAGAAGCCCAGGAAGAGAGATGTCGGGTCAGGTACAATTGAAATAAAGGGGTGCCGTGGAAATTATCTGAAAAACATTGATATTTCCATTCCACTGGGTGCCCTGACGGTGATTGCCGGTGTGAGTGGATCCGGCAAGACAACCCTGCTGGAAAAAACGCTGGCCCCAGCCGTGGCGCAGAAGTTGGGTCAGGATGCAGAGCAGCCAGAGCCATTTTCGGAGTTGCATTTTACAGGTGCAGGAGTGCGGGAATCAATTCTGGTTGATGGTTCATCTATTGGGCGTTCGAGCCGATCGAACCCTGCGACATTTCTGAAAATTATGGACGAAATTCGCAAAGTATTTGCGGAATTGCCCGACGCAAAAAGCAAGAAATTTAATGCAGGAAGATTCAGCTTCAATAACGAGGCCGGGAGATGCTCAAGCTGCGAGGGGAACGGATACCAGACAATTGAAATGCAATTTCTGGCGGATGTTATGATTAAATGTCCCGATTGCCAGGGAGCCCGGTTTAAACCTGAGGTGCTGGAAATTCAATATCGTGGCAAGTCGATTGCCGATGTGCTGGAAATGACTGGCCGCGAGGCGTGGAGTTTCTTCCGGACCAAGACGAACGTACAGTCGAAGTTGCGTTGGCTGATGGATGTGGGGCTTGATTATCTGCGGCTGGGACAGTCAACAAGCACTTTGTCCGGCGGGGAAGCCCAGCGACTGAAATTGGCCTTTCACCTGGCAAAGGCAGGTGAAGCTGGCCCCGGCATGCTAAAATCAGGGCAGCTCATATTGATGGACGAGCCGACCAATGGTCTGCACCCAGCAGATATTCAGACTGTTGCCGAGGCATTTGACGGCCTGGTTGACCGGGGGCATACACTTGTCGTTGTAGAACACAATCTGGAGTTGATCCGCCGGGCTGACTGGCTGATTGAGCTTGGCCCGGGTGCCGGCCATGCCGGTGGTGACGTGATTTATATGGGTCGACCGGAGGGATTGGCCAATAAAAACACACCGACTTCGATGGCACTTGCGAAATGATGCAGCGAGTGCCATTTAATTTATAATGCAACACGACGATTGTAGATATACCATTCAACTGACAACACAAACAGGCCGAGAACGGCGATTGCCTTCCAGAGAGGGCTGTCGATGCCGGAACTGCGGCCTTTGCCTGTGACAGGTGTAAACCCGATTTTAATCTGATATTTATCGGCGACTGTCTGGGGGGCACCTGAGGGCGGGAGGCCACGGATGGATAGGTCACTTTCTCGATCGTCAAAGAGATCGACGGGAAAGAGGTCAACCAGCTTTTCGGCGTTATTTACCGCGAAAACGCCCTGGCTGGCAGGTGCCGTGATGGCTGCCCGGCCACTGGAATCAATATTAATGATGTTGGCGGATTCGGCTGGATTATGCAGGGGGCGAATCTGCAGTGATTCACCGGCCATGCCGGGAACGATCAGAGAAAATGAGCTGCCTGGCGGGTGATTGGTGTCGGCAGATTCAGCGGACAGGCCTGCAAGATGCTGCAGAGAATTGCTGAGAAAGAGCGGAAAGCTGTATTTCAGGAACCAGTCGGTGTTAAAGGATTTATCGTCAGCGAGAGCAAAACAGGCAACGACATCGGTGAAACCCTCGCGAGGCGAGCTGAAAAGTACGGGCCCCTTGTCGCTTTCAACTAGGGGTCGAATGCCGGCGGGCGCAGGGTCAGGGATACGCACATCGCGGATACGAATCTGGCCGAGGTCGCGGATATATTGCATGAGAGGGTGGGTGCTGTCCCAGTCGAGTACGGCTGGGTTCTGAAATGATTTGAGCGATTGAAATTTTTTGTCGGGTGGAAAGGCGCCAAAGTAAATGCAATTGGATTGGGGTGACTGGTCGGCCGGAGCGCAGGAATCAAATATAACTAGGGAAATTGTGCCGAGTTTCAATTCGTTTTGCACTTCAGGTTTTGACAGATCCGAGGGCAGCATTTCGGAAAATTCGATGGAATTCTTGAGTCCTGCTGATTTGAAATAGTTGGTGAGATACCGGTTGCCTTTGGTGACCAGCCTGACACCAGGCTTTTTTTCTGGTGGAACCGCAGTGTAAGCGATGTTATCAATGGCCAGGTCGTCAATAAAGCCTGATTCGACCACCAGAGCCTGAGGGCCGATGTCGGCGATGGAGAATTGAAACCCGCGTTCCGACTCTCCCGTGAGATTTAATTTGATGGCGTCGACCAGTGTTTTTTGATCACCAGCGTTGCTGAGACGATAGAGTTTCAGTTCAGTTTCAGTATCAGCAGCATCGTAATTTTTTATTCGGCCGAAGACTTCAATGGTATTAGGCGATTCATCGTTGCGGCGTGCCTGAAGGGCAAGAATTGCGAGATTCCTGGCAGAATAATTGAGCTTGTCTTCGTTCTGTCCTGCCTTGAAGGGCGGCGGCGGAGAGCCGATGACAACCAGTTCGGGTTCAAGATTACCCAGGCTGAAGCCGGAAATATCCTGAAAACCGCCGTCTGTGTAGATCATCAGACGTGGTGTCGTTTCTTCAGTGGCAACAACTCCGTCGGTTTGGCGTGATGGATTGGCGAGACCGTCGGCGACCTGAAGGGCATCGCGCAGGTCGCTGCGTCGCTGGGTGGGCTGAATACCGCTGATTTTCTGTCGCAGAAGATTTTTATTCGACGTATAACTTGAAACAACTTCGGCAGTGTCAGAAAATGCAATGACCATGGCCAGATCGCTGGAATTCATGCGTCCGATGACTTCAGAAGCCTGGTTTTTAGCATAAGTCAGACGGTCGGGTTTCACGTCGGTTGCCGACATGCTGGCTGAATTATCGATGGCGATGATCAGTCGGCGACCCTGGGCCTGCGAGCCAGCCCATTTTGGGCCAGTCAGGGCCATGAGAATCAGGAAGGCAAGCAGCAACCGGAGGAACAATAGAATGTTACGCCGAAGACGCTGAAAAAGGCTGTTGACGCGGAGATCTTCCATGCTGCGACGCCACAGCAAAGTGGATGAAATGACAACGGGCTGACGTTTTAATTTGAGGAAATAAAGCAGCAGGATGCAGGCAGGCACGGCCAGAAGTGCAGCCCAGAGGCCAGGGCCAAGCGATGTTTTGAATTGAACTGGCCAGTTAAAACCCATGTCATTTTCCTGATCGGTCGATTATTTCATTTCAGGTTTCGGGGCTCAGAGATCGATTCCGGAATTATTTTTCGAGAGTTCTTCACGCTGTTTCAGGCGTTTTGATTTGGTCAGAAATATGAAGAGCAGATAGCTGACAAAGATTGCCGAGAGGCCGTAGAAAATCCAGTCGCTGGTGACTTCGGGTAGCATTTTACAAAACTCGCGGTTGCATTCTGGGTTGTATTATTTGACCAGGCCATTTCGACGCATATATTCCAGCACAAGACGTTCAAACGAAGCGTCGCTGGTGGTGAATGTGTAGTGAATACCACGCTGGGCACACCATTCGCGCAGGCCTGACTTGAAGGCTTCAACGGTTCGGCGATAGCGGTCGAGCAGGGGGGCAGTGATGGTGATTTCGGCCATGTCACCGTCTTCAGCGTCGATCAGGCGAAGGTCGCCTGTCATGGGCGGTTCAACTTCATCCGGGCTGAGCACATGAATGACATAGACTTCAAAATTTCGGGCAATGAGGTATCGCAGGGCGGTTTCATAGCCATTTTTGTCGAGGAAGTCGGAAATGACGACGACTACGCCGGGACCACTGTTACGTGTGGCAAAGGCCTTGATGGCGGCGGTTATGTCGCTGGTGCCTGCCGGTTGCATCTGTTCAAGATAAAATAAAAGGCGGCGGATCTGCGAGCGGGCCCGCATGGGGCCTGGGCCGTCGCCCTGAAGGCTTGATGCAAAGGCTTCAACCGTGACCCGGTCGTGATGCACCATGCCTATGTAGGATAAAGCAGCGGCAATCTTCTTGGCAAAAAAGAGCTTGGTGGGCGTGCCGAAATTCATTGAGAGACTGGTATCAACCAGCGTGTGCACGCGGAGATCTTCTTCTTCAAGAAAGAGCTTGAGGAAGAGTTTTTCAAGGCGGCTGTAGATGTTCCAGTCGATGCGGCGAAGGTCGTCGCCCACGGCATAGTTGCGATAATCGGCGAATTCAACGGATGTACCACGTCGGCGGCTGCGACGTTCGCCCTGAAGGCGGCCCTGCACTATGCGGCGACTGGCCAGTTCAAGCTGGTCAAGCCGGTGCATGAATTCAGGGGTCAGGAGTTGTTCCGTGGCGGGTTCAGGCATCTTGTTGGTCGATGTTTCGCACGTATGTCAGACAGGATTGTAGTAGAGATAATCGCTGAGCCAGAAGAGGCCAAGCATGACCAGGGCGGCTGAGCCAAGGATCATGACCCATGGCAGCAGGGCACCGATGTGGATGAGCAGGCGTGGGCGGCCGGATTCGGCCTCGCGACGCTCGAGGAAAAGCAGGGCGGTGTGCCAGCTTTCAAGCACGACCAGGCAGCCACCCAGGGCGATGAGGATGCTGACTGAGGTGTCGAGAAAAAAGGCCCAGAGACTGAGAAAAAGGACAAGGCCCAGGACAATTGACAAAAATATGGTGTCGTGCCGGGTGGGCCGCAGGGGGGCCGTCTCGGGCATGTTCACGCTGATCTGCAGGGGTGTCGGGTCGTAGATGTCGCGTGTCATGAGATGGTGCCTCAGGCTGACCTGGAGACTTTATTTTCTGGCATTTCAGGCACGCTCTTGAGAATTTCAAGCAGGATGTCGTCGGCTTCCTTACCCTCGGCCTGAGCCTCAAAATTCAAAAGAATCCGGTGGCGAAGGCTGGGCAGAAGGCTGCGACGGATGTCTTCAAAGCTGACATTAAACCGGCCTTCAAGCAGGGCACGTGATTTGGAGGCCAATACAAGAGTTTGCGCACCACGGGGGCTTGAACCCCAGCGAATGAAGCGATTTGTAATATCCGGGGCATATTGGCCGCCTGGGTGCGTGCCCAGCACAAGGCGAACGGCGTAGTCCTGGATGTGCGGGGCGATCAGCACCTGCCTGACAGTTGCTTGGTGTGCGATAAGCGTTTCGCCATCGATCACCCGATGAATTTCGGCTGAGACGCCACGCGTGGTGCGGTCGAGGATTTCATTGAGTTCCTCGCGGCTTGAATAGCCTACGACAAGTTTAAAGAGGAAGCGGTCGAGTTGGGCTTCAGGCAGTGGATAAGTGCCTTCCTGCTCGATGGGATTCTGCGTGGCCATTACGAAAAATGGCTTTTTGAGTTTATGAATGGTGCCGCCGATGGTGACTGACTGTTCCTGCATGGCTTCAAGCAGGGCGGACTGGGTTTTGGGGGTGGCGCGATTGATTTCGTCGGCGAGCACGATCTGGGCGAAGATGGGACCACGCTGAAATTCAAAGGCGCGGCGACCATCAGGTGTTTCCATCACAATATTTGTGCCAAGAATATCGGCAGGCATGAGGTCGGGCGTGAACTGAACGCGGCTGAAATCAAGCTGAACGGCTTCGGCAAGGGTGCGCACCAGCAGGGTTTTACCCAGGCCTGGCACGCCTTCCAGCAGGATATGGCCACCGACGAAAAGGCTCGTGACCACGCCATCAATGATATTTTCATGGCCGACGATGACTTTTTTGAGTTCAGAGCGGACCCGATCAAAGTCACGCTTGAAGGATTCAACTTTGGCCTGAAATTCAGCGGTCTGGTCGGTGCTCATGGTGTTGCTTTCGATAGGTGCCTGTCAGACAGTTGACTTATTTCTGATCCTGGTCTTCCCAGACTTTGCGTTTGGCGGCCAGTAGTCGGCCGGTGTACGATTCCTGAGGGCTTTCGGCTGGTTTCTCAGTCGCTGCGGGCCTTGCAGCCTGCGTTCCGGTTGATGGCTGCTGGCCAGCCGAGGCTGCCGTGGATTTTTCAGCATGCCGGGCTAGGCGATCGGCAAAGTCTTCGGTTGATCGCTGCGGCTGGGCCTGGCGTGCTTCCCGTCGTGAGGCCTGAAGCTGTTCCAGATGCTCGCCGGGGGCTCTTTTTGTGAGTTTATCAGACGTGGAACCACGCCATTGTGCGATTTTAGCTGTCAGGGCTGAAAAATCGGGTGCCAGACGGCGGACGCCGACGTCTGTCAGGAAGACAAATGCAGCTGCCGCCAGAAGGCTGGGCCATATATCCTGAAAGCCCGATGCCGGTCGGGTGAATTCGTCGCGTCGAAACGGGTTATTTGCCGCCACGGTGCCCGGAATATCGATGACATCCTGCCGGGTCTTCCACTGGTAAAGGCTGCCACCGGTTACCCGGGCAATGGATTCAAGCTCGCCCGGGTTTGATCTCAGTTCGCGGTACTCTTCAGAATAAGGCACAGAAACACCTGACGAGAGAATGCCCTTTGATCCGTCGGGTCCGCTATAGGCCAGGCTTACAAAATAGTTGCCCCGGGCCTCGGCATTGTCGATGGTGGCCTCATATCGGCCGGGAGCGGTTTGTGAGAGCTTCAACTGGTTAGATTCAGTGCTATCGGCGGCAACAGCAGTCCCGCCAGAGGGGCGAACCACGGCCCCCTGAATCTGAAGGAAATTGAGGAATTGCTGGGATTTGTCGAGTGCGTCGACCACCACTCGCACCTTGCCATCCTCGCGTCGAAGGGTCATTGTCAGGTTGCCATTATCGGTGGGACGCATTGCCCAGCGAACGACCTGCGACCAGAAGGCGGCATATTGGTCCCAGGTGGGCCAGGCCTGGGTCCATTTGAATCCGGCGTCGGAAGTGAATGCCACCGAGCGACCAAGGCCATACGTCCAATGGGCCAGAAGCGGATTGACCTGCCCGGTAGGCTGTGGTGAGAGCAGAGGGGCTGCGACAAGTTCGCTTTCTTTGAGGCTTGTCAGAACCAGACCCGTGATTCCCGGGAATGCTGTGATGCCCTGAACCGGTTCGGTGGTGTTGGCCAGAGTGATGGCCCATGGCTGGCCCCGCTCAAAAATGAGAGGGCGTGAGATCATGCGAGTCTCTTTTTGATAAATGCGGGGCAGGGCGCGGGGGTTGGTCACATTATAAAACCGGCCTTTGGTGCGCTGGGCCAGATCCTGCATGGTGCGCACGCCCTGAATATCGTTACCGTGGGCGGCGGTAAGTACAGTTGTCACCTGGACCTTGGCAGCGACGAGCTGCTGGATGGCCTGGGATGTTGGTGGCGTGGGGTCGCCGTCGGAAATGATGATGATCAGGCGGCTGGCGGCATCGGTCTTGGACAGGGCATTGGCGGCCATTCGCAGGCTGGGGTCGAAGTCTGGCATGTCGCCGGGCGTCATCCGGTCAATAGCCCTGAGCATGATGTCGCGGCTGCTGCCAATTTCACGCAGGGTGAATAGCCAGCTCTCTGTGCCCTGCCAGTGCAGCATGCCAGCCATATCAAGCGGAGAGAGGGTCTTCAGCGATTCCTGGGCCACGACTTTCTGCCAGTAGTTACCCTCGGCAATTTCGCTGGCGTGCATGATCATGACCAGGGCACCCTTGCCCGTGACTTTCATTGATTTGATTTCCATATCGACGGGCAGAGCTTTTTCGACAGGTGTATTACGCCAGCCGCCCGCGCCGAATGATTTGTCGCCGCCCAGCATGATCAGCCCGGCGCCCATGTCATGCACGTTACGTTCAAGCAGGGCAATCTGGCTGGCCGAAAATGAATCCTTGGGAACATTTCCGAGAATCACGGCATCATATGGCTGCAATTGACCAATATCAGTGGGGAGCTGGTCGCCACCAACATCACCACCACCGTCAATTGTGGGGGCGAGCAGAGTTTCTACTTCAATCTTCTTTTCCCGAAGGGCATTGACAAGAGTGGAATGTTCACCCCGGCGGGATTCAATGAGCAGAACCTTGGCCGGGCCCCGGGCCTGTGTAAAGCCTTCAGCGATATTATTTACCGCACGTTTGTCGGCTGTCGTGCGGTCGGGGATGAATTCAGCTGAAAAACGATAGAAACTTGATTCGCGAATAACCTGCTTGAGAGTGAAAACTGAAACCCCGCGTGGAAGATCAATGGGAATGGGCTGTTCGTTGCCTACAGCCGGGGTTCGGCCACCCTTGGAATCATTCTGAAAAACCTGCAGAAATCCTTTGGCAGGGGCTGTGGCCCGAAGCACGACATTGAGATTGACAGTCTCGCCAACTTTGACATCCGTCGGCAGGCTGACTTTTTCGACCAGCACTTCCTGCTCGTTGTCGTAGTTGTAATCGACTGGCAGGACGTCGATCTGAATGCCCTGCGCCTTGGCCTGAAGGGCCTGTTCAAAGGCGTTGCCGCGATTTTGATTGCCGTCGGAAATTAGCACGATGCGGCGGGCAGAATCTTCGGGGAAGCTGCCCATGGCCAGCTTCAGGGCACCAGCCAGGTCGGTGTTGTCTGTCTGAAGCGTACTTTCCACGCCCAGAAAACGAATTTCAGACGGGGCGGGCGGCACTTCCACTCGGGCATTCTTGCTGAACACGACCATGCCGGCCAGATCGTCGGCCTGACGGTGCTCCATTGTGCTTTGTCGCACAAAATTAAGCATGGGTTCGATACGATCACGTGGGACGGATTGCGATAGATCAACCAGATAGAGGGTTGTCAGGCGATCGTTTTTCCAGATGATCTGTGGCTCAGCCAGTGCCAGAATGATGAGCGAAAGCACAGCAAAACGTGACGCTTTGGCCAGACGACCACGCCACCGGCCCAGACCGGCGAGACTGCGGCGGCTCCAGTAGAAGTAAAGGATGGCGAGCAGAGGCAAAAGGACGAGCCAGCCCGGGCGACCGAGTGCGATTGAAATGCCGGAGATCGATTTCCAGAGGCCTGCCATGCCTTATTCTCGTCTGGCCTTTTCGGTGGCGATCACATCCGGTACAGGTGATGTCGCAAGCGGTTGTCTCAAGTTCAATTATTTTCGCAATTTCTGTTCGGAATTCATAGTCTGAACCGCTGGACGCGATGATTATTGCTGTCGATGACCGACACATCGCCCCGGCTGTCGACAGCCAGTGCCCAGGGGTTATTGAGCTGGCCTGGCCCGCGGCCCGGGCTGCCCCAAAGACCGAGACTTCGACCCTGGCGATCAAATTTCTGTATGCGGCTGTTGCCATATTCGCAGACAAACAGGTTGCCGGAAGGGTCAAGGCAAATATCGTAAGGATAGCTCATCTGGCCGGGCAGGCTGCCCCGATTGCCCCAGCTGTGCAGGAGTTTGCCCGAGGTGTCAAAGACCTGGATGCGGTGATTGCAACTGTCGGCAACATACAGGGCATCGTTTTCGTCAATTGCAAGAGCACGGGGCCGCAAAAACTGGCCAGGTTCATAGCCGTGGCCGCCCCACTGGCGGATCCAGTCGCCTTCTGGAGAGAAGACCTGGATGCGATCATTGTCGCCATATTCACTGACGTAGATCAGTCCCTGGCTGTCGATCACGCAGTCGGTCGGGTAGCCAAAAAGACCTGGTGAGTAGCCCTGAACACCGCTGCCAACCTGCTGCAGGAGCTTGCCGTAACGATCGTAGATCATGATCCGGTAAAAATGGGTATCGGCCACGATCACCCGGCCCAGGTGGTCGACGGTCAGGCCACTGGGGCCGTCGACGTTCAAGGCAGGCATGTTCCAGTGGCGCAGGTATTTACCGTCGCGGTTAAAGACCTGGACACGGTCGGTAAGGTCGGCGATGTAGAGATTGTCGTCGGCGTCGAATGCGGCCACACGGGGCTTTGAAAGCCAGCCAGGCCTGCTGCCGCGAATACCCCAGACGAGGTCGGCCTTGTCGCCAGCGATTTTCGAGCAGCCTGAAAAAGTGACTGAAGCCGAAAGCAGGCCAATACCCTGGGAAATGAGCCCCCGGCGCGAGAATGTCCTGATTTCCGGGTTAGAGATGCTGTTCAAGGTGGCAAGTGCCTGAATTGACAGATTCTTTCAGCTGTTGTGAATTCGCTTAACCCCATTATAGGAAGCGGCGTCAACAAGGCGTAGATTGACCAGCCATTATCAGATTTTTATTGTGCGGACAATTGTTCCAGCCAGCGGTGCCTTATTGACATTCTGCAGGCCGCTGGCATTGAGTGATACCATATAATTTCGTGGTGTGGCGCTGCGGGAAGCCCTTGCAAAGGTGAGGGTGATTTTTCTGGCGGCTGCATTATAGGCCGCACTTCGAAGGGCCACGGCAAGATCGTCGGAGGTGCCGAAGAGACCATCGGTGCCGGCGTCGGTGACTTTCCAGATGGTGATCGATCGGGTGGTTGTCGGGTTCAGGGCGGCTGAAAAAAAGGCGTCGAGAGCGGCAAGCTGCTGGCTTGTCCGCCGCCCGGCAAGCCTTGTGAAGGTGGGTTTGGGGTCATCGTCAAGGATGGTCAGGCTGGCTTTTGAGGCAGAACCCAGAACGGCCCCAGCGGTTCTGGGTGTGCCAAGCTGTACGCTGAAGACCTGGTCGGGCAGAGCGGATTTGTCGTTTACCAGGGGAATCTCGATGAGTGCCGATGTCTGCCCGGCAGCGAAGATGAGATCAACTGGCTTGTAGGTGACCAGTTTCGGCCCGGAGGTCTGGGTGTATGTCCAGGGAATGGCGACCGGGCCGGCCGAGCCACCAGACCTGACGACGATCAGTGATGCCTTGCCCGCGGCCTCGCTGACAAATGCATTAACGGATTCGGGTGCAAATTGAAACGTGCCCGGCTTGTCCTGATCGTTATTAACGACCAGCACAGATCGGCTGTTGGTTGGGATCTGGACGTTGGTGTCAGTCGTTGAAAGCAGAAGATTAAATCGGGTGTCTGGGCGAACGACATCGTCTTCAAGTGCCAGCAGGTTCAGGGTGCCGACGGCCTGGCCAGGTTCAAAATGCAAAATGCCATCGCCGGCCAGAGGGCTTAAAAGACTTTGCCATGGAGCGGTGGCACCCGGAAGATCCTGCGGGGAGACCTTTATATTCAGGGCCCGGCCGAGATTGCCCGATCTGACAAGAGTCAGCTGAGTCTGGCCGCCTTCGTTCAGACGAAGTTCGCTGTTCTCCTGAAAGGCTACGGTCGAATCGTCGTTGACAACCAGCACCGAGCGTGTGGCAGGTGCAAAAGACCACCCGACCTGATTGGTGGAGAGAGCGAGATTAAATCGGGTGTCGGCCCGCACGATGGTGTCAGCAATTGCCTTGACCTTGACGACAGCCTGGGTCTGGCCTGGCTCGAACCTGACATTGCCCGAACTGGCCAGGGGGCTGATCAGGCTTTGCCAGACAGAAGTCGGATTGGCAAGATCCTGCGGCGATACCTTAATGTCGAGTGCATCGTGCACGGCCCCTGTGCGGATAAGTGTGACGGAGGCTTCGGTGCCTTCATTCAGAACGAGTTCAGTAGCAGGATCGAAACCGACCGAACCGTCATCGTTCTGGATAAGAAGGTGGCGGGGGCCACCGGGAACTGTAAAAGTGGGTGTAGTTGAGACGATTGTCAGAAGGACCTTCGAATCGGCCCTGATGACTGTATCCTGAATGGCCGAGACGGTGATTGAAGCCTGCAGCTGGCCAGGGTTGAAGCGAACCATGCCGCTGCCTGGCAGGGCTGAAATCAGTTTCTGCCATGTTTCATTGCCGGCAACGGTGGATGGCATCACTCGCACTTCAACAGGCAGAGTCAGGGCCCCGGCCCGCACAAGACTGATGGTGACCAGGCCACCTTCACGCAGAGGAATATCGCCACTGGTGTCGAAGCTCACGGTGCCATCGTCGTTATAAACGGTGACTGATGCGTTGTCGGACGCCGGTGATGTGGTGAAAATGGGTGTGGCCGAGACGACTTTCAGGCCAATTTTTATATCGGGCCTGATGGTCGTGTCCTGTAGTGTCTGAACCACCACGCTGATCTGCGATTCGCCGGTTTCGAACCGGTATCGGCCGCCATTGGGCAGCGGGGCCAGTATGTTCTGCCATGTTTCGGTAGAGCCTGGTAGATCGACAAATGTCACATCAACATCGGCAGCAACATTGAAAGGAGCTGTGCGCACGATGTTCAGGATAGTGTTGGCCCCTTCGTTGACGGGAACATCAGAGGTCTGCTCAAAGCTGATTGTGCCGAATGTCGGCTTGATGGTGAGAGGTCTTATGCCAGTACCAGTCTGAGTATTGACTGCGTTGGTTGAAAGCACAAGGTTGAATGTCGTGTCGGGTCGCAGAACACCATCGAGCAGAGAGGTGATAACGATACTGGCCTGGGTCTGGTTGGCATTAAAACGCACAGTGCCCGCGCCGGGCAGGGGGGTGATGAGTGTCTGCCAGGTGTAAGTGGCACCGGCCAGATCCTGCGGTGTGATGGTGACATCCAGTGGCAGCGAAACATTGCCTGTGCGAGTAAGGTTGATGGTGACCTGCTGGCCGGCATTAACAGTGGCGGCTGTGGCGGTGTCGAAACCGACCTGCTGGTCGTCGTCGAGCATGATCACGGCACGGGTATCGGTTGAAACCGGAAAACTGCTTGAGCTGGAAGTCAGTTTCAGATTGAATTTTGTGGTGGGGCGAAAAATCGAATCAGAAAGGGCCTTGATGGGGAAGCTGGCTGTCGATTGTCCGGCTGGAATTCTTACCATGCCACCGCCAGCGATGGGCTGGATCAGGTTCTGCCAGATCTCAGTTGAGCCGGAAATATCCTGAGGCGACACGGTGAGGTCAAGCGGATCGGTGGTCGGGCCGATTCGCCGCACGGTAACGATAACCTCACCGCCTTCGGCAAGTGAGATGTCAGTTGCAGGATCAAAACCAACCGAGCCGTCGTCGTTCACGACAAACAAAGGTTTGGTCGTGATGGAGGAGATATAGCGGTTGGAGCTGAATGACATGACCAGATTGAGCCGGGTGTCGGCTCTCTGGATGGAGTCGGTCAGGGTGGTGATGGTAAAGGTGGCTGTGGCCTGGTTCGGGTCAAAGTGCACCAGGCCGCCATTGGCGATGGGCTGAATCAGGTTCTGCCATGTTTCGGTGGAGCCGGCGGTATCCTGCGGGGTGATTGTGACATCAAGAGCATCGGTTATTGTGCCGGAACGTGTCAGGGTAATGCTGATGCTGTTGCCTTCGATCACCTGAACTTCGGCGGCTGATTCAAAGCCGACGGTACTTTTTGGCTGAAGGGCGAGATTGAAGTCAGATTTGATATTGTTCGTACTGACGGTGATATTACGCGACCAGTAGCTGGTACTGATACCGGCGCCGGCTATGGTCAGGGTATAGCTGCCGGCAGGCACATTATCGATCTGGTAGCCGCCCGAGGCCCATGAGCTGGTCGTGAAAGTGCCGGCTGCACCGGTGATGGTGACACTTACGCCGGTATTTCCTTCACCGGCGTTATAGAAATTATCGCTGTTGGTGTCGGTGAAGATCACGCCGAGCACGCTGGACCTGGTTCGCGTGGACCGATTGCCGAAATCCTGCGTGACGACCAGCGGACCAACCTGGGTAGTGCTGTTGTTTTCAGGTGTGACGGAAAGACCGACTTCTTTAAAGTTGCTGCTGATCATGCTGTCGCGGTGGCCGCGAGGTGTCTGCATACCGTCGGGGCCACTGCCCCAGTCAATAATAAAACCGGCCTGGGCATAGGCGACACTGGTGGCATAGGCGAAAATATTTTCACCATAGGTGTTCCAGTTGGTATAACCGGCAGCCGTAATGCGTGTGCCGACATCCTGCTCGCCAGGCAGAACGTGTTCCTGTCGATCCTGCGCAATCATTTTCTGGTTATGGCCCAGGGCAGCATCGTTCAGGGCAGAGTGCCATGCCAGCGGGGCGGCCGGTGTAAGGGCGGCCAGTTCGGTTTTGAGAAGGTTCAGATTGACATTAAAACCGGTCACAGCGCTGGCCACGCCCGGTATTGGGCTCTGCACCGGGCTGGTCGAGGTGAAATAGCGATTAAATTCACCACCGGGGTCGGCCCGGAACCGGTTTACCCACTCAAGCATTTCCTGCTCAAGATTGGTCGGCAGGGCGGGCACGTCTCGCCGTTCAAGCGTGAATGTCTCAAGAAAATACTGTCGCAACCGGCGGGTTTTGCGTCGTCCCTGACCCTGGCTGAACTTCAAAACGGAGTAGCGCATCGACTTATCTCCCTGAAACTCAATTCATCATGCATTAAATATAAATATAACTGATGAAAGAAATTCCATGATAGGGTGCAGTCACAAAAAACTATAGCCAGATGCGAACCCGGTCTCGCAGAGAGTCGGGCAGGCTTTTCTCTACAATCTTGCGAATAGTCTCGCTGTGCTGTCTTGTGCTGAAGTGAGAGAGAATGATTACCTGATTCTCGAATCGATTCGCCCTGGCCAGAATATCTTCAAGATGAGTGTGGCCAAATTTGTGCGATTCGCTCGGTCGTTCGTGTTTGGTGACGAAAGTCGCTTCGCAGATGAGGATTTCGGCCTGATAAAGTGCCGGCTCAATGTCAAGGCCGCGTGGGGCGGTATCGCCGGTATAGGCCAGGCGGGGGATGCGGAATTCCTGAGAAACTTCAACGCCTGAAAGACGCAGGTCGCGAATCTGCATGCCCTCCAGATGAGCGTATTCGGGCTTGAGCTTCTTGCGTTTTTCCCAGACAACGAAACCAAGCGATTCAATGCGGTGGTCGGTGGGGAAGCAACTCACGGCAAGCTCCCGTGAGACATCAACGACATCGCCCGGTTTCAGGCCTACAAGATAGGCCGGGGCCCGGCCCCGATCCAGTTTCTGAATGGCCCTGAGCAGCATATCCACGCCGTCAATCATCTCGGCGGGCATGTAAATGGTCGGCGGTTCCATTTTCATCATGCGACGGCGGGTGACAAGGGCAGGCAACGCGGCCACGTGGTCAAGGTGGCCGTGGCTCACGAACCAGTTGGGCGTGCTCATGAACGACCAGGGCTGAAGGCCGAGGTCAAAGCCGATTTTCCATTCCGGAATGCGCCAGTATGTCTGTACGGCCGCGCGGGAATAGCCCTCGACGGTGATAGTGCCATGCTTCATGGAAAGAACAGGGGCGTTCTCAACAGGCGTTTCCAGCGATTCAGGGTCGGCTTCCATCAAGAATCCTGCAATAATGGTCGTAGGGGTCGTCGGCACTAGCGCCCGACACCGTCGACCTGGCCCTCTTTTCAAACGAGAGGTCATATCATAATCAACACCGGCCGATTTGTCGCCAAGCCAATGGATTTTCTGTTTGATCAAATGAAACAGGCCAGAGCTTTCGCCCTGGCCCGTTTGGTTTGATTGATCTTTGATTTTCAGATCACAGAGCGGTGAGGTCGGCACCCATGGCCTTCACGCCGCGGGCCGAGAGACCAAACCGGCTGACCGACTTTGGATCAAGTGGCAATCGCACTGACTGGTGCGGGCGAATGCTCAGGTTCAGAATTGTGGCAATCTCTTTGCCTTCCACCGGGCTCTTCACGGCCACACCGGCAAGAACCAGGGGCGAGGCATTATCAACCTTGAGCTGATAAACCTTGCGGCCATCGACAGTTTTGTCGGTCACCTGGACGCGAACAACGCGCTGAAGCAGGCCATCGGCCAGTTCATCGGCCACACGGGCGGTGAAGGCTTCGGCGGCTTCGCCGCTCTTCTTTGCGATTTTCAGGTTGAATTTACCCTGGTTAGCCCAAGCCTTGCCTGCCCCTTCAGCGGCCTGAACAACGACAGTGGCGTCGGTGTTGCCATGCAGTTGCACGCGAAGGGCCAGCGATGGCCTTTCGGGCGATGCCGGGATGCCCGGCTGAAGCCCCAGGCCAAGCATCTGGCGATCCTTGAAGATATTGCCAAGGTCTTTGGCCAACGTATCTTCGGATTCAGCCGAAGTGACTTCCCAGTGAATTTTTCCGGTTTCGAATTCTTTGAGGGCGTCTTCTTTCTGAAGTCGCGAGGCGAGGTCTTTGGCCAGAGCCATGTCGGCGTTGGTGGCCTTACCCTTGACGAGTCGTGTGATCTGCTCCCACGAGAGGCCGCTTGAGAGGTTCCACATGACCATCTGGCTGACGATGACGGGTGCCTTGGTCACGGCCATGCGGGTGAGCGAGTTTTGGATTCTCTGATCGAGTCCAGCGGATTTGGCGTCAGAGAGTTCAAGCTGTTCGCCCTTGGCAGGGACATTGAGGCCGGTCTGCCCGATACCGACAAGCGGAGTCGGCAGGCTTCGGGTCTGGCCGGCGTTGAGCGTGGCGAAAGGCAGGCCGGAAGGAGGCACGCTTCGCATGCCGCCACCCATCATTCCACCACCCATGCCGCCCATACCACCCATGCCACCGCCACCGCCCATGCCACCCATTCCACCGCCCATGCCGCCCATGCCGCCACCCATGCCACCCATACCACCACCCATGCCGCCCATGCCACCCATACCGCCGCCACCCATGAACATCGACGAGAAGATTGAAGTGTAATCCCAGCTATCCATTTCGCCGGTAAGCCGCATGAACATATTGCCAATTTCCATGAGGCCCATGGTCGGCATCATGACTTCGGCACCGCCACCCATGCCACCGCCCATGCCGCCACCACCCATGCCACCCATACCGCCACCCATACCGCCGCCCATGCCACCGCCCATTCCGCCGCCACCCATGCCGCCCATTCCACCACCACCCATGCCACCACCACCCATGCCACCCATGCCGCCGCCCATGCCACCGAACTGGCCTGAGACGCCGGAGGCGATGAGGCCCGGGGGCAGGATCACGCGGAGCTTGCGCTTGGAGTTGTTCTGCATGGTCAGTTTCATGCGGCCGTCGCCAGTTCCTTCGGCGCGGGCCAGTACTTCACCAGATTTCATCGCATCAAAAAGACTGATGTTTGTGTAAGGGTCAAGCTGCTGACCTTTTACAGCCTGAGTGGCTTTGGCCTGCTTTGCCTGTGGGCCAGCATAAGTGTAAGCGCAGCATGGGGCACAGGCTGTGATCACGGCCAGTGACAAACGGTACACCGATCGCATGAGATACCTGATTCTAGGTAAGGCGTGGGGAATGCTATCGGATGAAACCGTACAAGTGACTTCCGAGTATTTCTATGGATACTTACCATACACCAGACGATCAGACTCGCCTGAGTATTCGAAATCACTCAAAATAAATCATGAATGGTATCGATTTTCAGATATTGCAAGGATTTCTGGTTTGTTTTTCAGATTTTGCCAGGAAAATGTGATGACGATATTTGTCAAATCAACGAGACCTGATTTTGCAACAATTGATGTAATTTCAGGTTCAAACTATAAAACCATCTGAGTATTTCTGCATATTTCGTCTTTCAGAGACATCATAAAAACAGGCCAGAGCTTTCGCCCTGGCCCGTTTGGTTTGATTGATCTTTGATTTTCAGATCACAGAGCGGTGAGGTCGGC
>JBEITT010000198.1:0-3556 GCA_040374745.1 Planctomycetaceae bacterium
CCCAAGGGTGCATGTCAAAGCACAATGTCGTCAGCGCATGTTGCTTGCAGAATCAATGCTACTCAGCAAACATATCCTAAAATTCAAGGTTTAATGCAGGTTAAGCTGGAAATAATGATTCGATTGATTAGAATTTGCGGAATTTATCAATTATATGACCAGAATTGCGGCTTACTTCCCCGCAGTCGAAAAAGCAACGGAACATCAGCCCGACTTTTTTTGCATTATCTCGCCAGCAACGACTGCCATCGTTCTGCGATAATCAGCTTTTCTGTCCTGAATTTCATGGTGTATTGGCCCCTGCCATTCCAGCATTATCTATAAAGTCGCCCTGCGGTATGCAGACCACGGCCCGGCCTGATCCTTCAACTGCCACTAGCTGTCCTGCTAAACCGCCTTTTGATAACGATTTATCAAATCATTTCAAAAAAAATTTACTTGCCGCTCAATATTTTGCCCGTTACGCTGAATAATACTTTGAAGGAGGCGTCCACTGGCAGGCGTTCTCCACTCCAACACCCCGGACAATCATTCATCCAGGCAGGTTAAATCAAATGGGTCCCGCTCTCACAATCATCCTTGGTTTCATTGGTTTCCTCGTGGTCGTCGGCTTGTTCATTGCAGGCCTTTATAACGGCCTGGTCACAGCCCGGAACCGCTACAAAAATGCCTACAGCCAGATCGATGTCCAGCTGAAGCGTCGCTACGACCTGATTCCCAACCTTGTCGAAGCCGTCAAAGGCTACATGGTCCACGAAAAAGGCACGCTGAACGAAGTGATTGAAGCCCGCAACAAGGCAGTCTCGGCAGGCCAGGCGGCCTCAGCCAACCCCGGCGACCCCAATGCCATGAATAACCTGAATAAAGCCGAAGGGCAGCTCAATGGTGCCCTGGGCCGGCTCTTCGCCCTGAGTGAGGCCTATCCCGACCTGAAAGCCAACACCAACATGCTGCAGCTTCAGGAAGAACTGACATCAACCGAAAACAAGGTCTCGTTCGCACGCCAGGCCTTTAACGACGCCGTGACATTCTACAACACCAAGCGGGAAGTCTTTCCCAACGTAATTTTCGCAGGCATGTTCGGCTTCTACCCTGCAGAACTCTTCCAGGTCGAAAGCGACGCCGTGCGTGAAGCTCCCAAAGTCAAGTTCTGAGCCGGCCCGGGCCGTCAGCTCTCCCACTGCTGTAAGATTTGTTGGTCATCGATTTCAGACGTGCGTAAAAGGATCATGGCATGTCAGCCTCCGGCCCGACTTCGTTTTTTGAGCAGCAGGATTTGGCCAGGCGTAACAGCAAGCGGCTGATTCTGCTTTTTGGCCTTGCCCTTGTCGCTGTGGTCATCTGCCTTGACATAGTCGCCTTGTTGCTGGCAGGCATGCTTGAAAATGGCCCCGGCAAAAGTCAGGGGGTCAGCCTTCCGCAGTCTCTGGGCGATTTCTCGCGATACACCGGCCTGATCTCAATCACCTCCGGTGTCACAGCGGCAGTGGTGGGCCTGGCCAGCATGGGCCGCGTGGCCTCGCTGGCCTCGGGCGGGTCGGTGGTGGCTGAATCACTGGGCGGCCGTCTGCTGGATCCGCTGAATGTCAAAGACCCCATGGAAAAGCGGTTGCTGAACATCGTCGAAGAAATGGCCATCGCTTCGGGCGTGCCCGTGCCGCCTGTCTACCTGCTTGACCAGGAAGAGGGCATCAATGCCTTTGCCGCCGGCCACCGGCCGGAAGATGCCGCCATCGGCGTGAACAGGGGCACGCTTGAAACGCTCAGCCGCGACCAGCTCCAGGGCGTTATTGCCCACGAATTCAGCCATATCCTCAATGGCGACATGCGTCTGAATATCCGCATGATGGGCCTGCTATACGGCCTGCTTTTCCTCGGCATTGTGGGCCGCACCATCCTGCGTATTCTCGGCGATATCAATTATCGCAGCACCCGCAGGTCAAACGATAACGAAAACAAGGGCAATCCGCTGGCCGTGGCCTACATTTTCGCCCTGGCCATGTTTATCCTTGGCTATGTCGGCTTTTTCTTCGGCCGGCTCATCCAGGCTTCCCTCTCGCGACAACGTGAATTCCTCGCTGACGCCTCCGCCGTGCAGTTCACCCGTAACCCCGACGGCATCGCCGGTGCCCTCAAGGCCATTGGTGGCTGGGTTAATCACTCCTCCATGAAGTCGCCCGCCTCCATGGAAACTGCCCACATGTTCTTCGGCGACGGTATCAGACGCATGATGATGCATTCGCCATTCGCCACTCACCCGCCGCTGGAAACTCGCATACGCCGCCTCGACCCCCAATGGGATGGCCTCTGGCCCGACACCGATCAGATTCTCGACAAAGCCAGAACCGACCTGCAAAACGAACCCGCCCAGAAACGCAGGGGCCCGCTTGATCTGCCCGGCATGCCCAAAATTCCCGGCGGCATGGCTATCCCCGGCACCATGATGGGCCTGAGTGAAGGGCCAACACAATCGTCAGGTGTAAAATATCCATCATCACTCTCTGACCGGGTTAATGAATCGCTCGCCACTGCCGGTCGGCCGGGCGCTGATCAATTCGGCTATGCCCGGGAATTTCTGGACCTCCTGCCTGATTCTGTTCACGAAATGCTGCAGGACCCCCTCGACGCCTGCTGCGTCACCCTCTGGCTGCTCGAACCCGATGGCAAAGATGTGGCGGCCTTCCCCGAACCCTACCGCAGTGAATTCCCTCGCGTGGCAACTGCCTTGCCGGCTGGCCTGAAGGCCTATCCCGTCGACCTCTGCAAGATCATGGCCCCGGCAATGCGCCGGCTTTCTCCAGCCCAGCTCCAGGAAATTCTCGGCGTGGGGCACCAGCTGATCATGGCCGATAACAAGGTCAAAATGGGCGAATGGCTGGTGCGCCGCATGATCACCAACCAGCTTCGCCGGTCACGCGGGCCCAGAGCCACTGATGCCGGTGTTCGACCCATGTCAAGCACCGCCGCCGCCACCAGTCTTCTCCTGTCAGCCGCAGCCTGGGCCAGTGCCAGCGAAAAACACGGCGACGAAGCCACGCGACTGGCCGATTCCCTGGTGGCCGACGCCAGCCAGTCCCTGGCCCAGATGTTGCCGAATCTTAACGCACAAGCCATGCCCAAGTCGGAAATTGGGGCTGATCAGCTTGATTCAGCCCTGGCCAGACTCCTCGATGAATCAGCCATGGTTCGACTGGCAATCCTGCGGGCCGCTGCGAAAATCGTCCAGGCCGACTCCGTCATCTCCCGTCGTGAATTTGACCTCATGCGGGTGCTGGCCGACAGCCTCGGCTGCCCCCTGCCCCCCGCACTTCTGGCCCAGGCCTCGTAAGCAAAAATTCATATATTTATCCAATCATCCACCGGTTTTGCGATAATATTCATTCCAGCCCGAGTTTTTTCTTGCTTTTACTGCTGTAAACAGGCTTACTCTCTCCACCTTCAGGGCTATCCATCCACTCGGAGCCAAATCATGGCTCCATCCGTCGTGCCAGAACATCCAACGGAAATTCAGCGGCCCCTGCATCCAAAACACCCAGAAAGGATGCCTGAATGCATC
>JBEITT010000195.1:0-3747 GCA_040374745.1 Planctomycetaceae bacterium
ATAAGTTGAATTTTGCGAGTTTGTCACATTGCTCGAAGGACAGCCGGTTCCCTTGGTGACGTTGTTTGTGCGGCCCCACTGCTTAGAAAAAGAAAATATGTCTGGTGAAACTGATGTGTTGGCCGTGCCGGTGAATCTGAAGTTGAGCAGACCTGTTACGGTTTGGCTGCGCCTCAAAAAAAAAAGCCACTCGCCTGACTCTGGCGAGCGTTCCGCACGGTAAACATAATTGTCAGATGTCGATAGATTCGAGTTGTTTAATTCTATCGCATAATCGCCGGATGTGGTGCCGTTGTTAGTGGTGTTCGACCAGGTGCCGTTGGCGTTCCTGAATACTTCAGTCCATGCGTATTTTATCGGGTTGGTGCCGGTCTTGCTTGTCAAACGAATGTAAATGTTTGAGTAGCCATCGACCCGAACGACATCACCGTCCGCATCGTTACTTACTGCCCCATCGCCAGCCACCGTCAACCGGCGTGAATTGCCGATGGCGGCGTTCAGCTTCGCGGCTGTGAGTATCTCGCCTCGCTTGAATGGTTCAGACATATTTTCACCTCATGTCATGCCACAAACATTGTCAGAACCAGAATATTGCCGTTTGTGCCGTTGGCTACGACGGTTGTGGCATTGCTGACCGTCAAGCCGTTGGCCGAACTTGTGCCCAGTGCAACAAAGGTGCCTGGCGGCAAAACAAGGCCATTCAGGCCAAGTGCCGACGATGTTACGGTAATGTTGCCGTTGGTGTCGGCGTTATACAGCCGATAGCCCTTGAGTTCTGTAAAACTCCATGCGGCCCCTTGTGTGGTTGTCAGGTTGCCGAATGTGATGGTCGTAGAGTTGCTGGCGATTGTGATATTGGGGTCAACGATGGCCGTGCACTGGTTGGCGTCGGTGCCGTTGCTGTAGTTGATCACGTCCAGCTTGTTAATCTTGCTTTGTTGAGTGGTTGATCCGACAACTTTAATATCACTGGCTGCCGTGGCGGCCTGAATTGATCCGGTGTCAAATGCCATTTTGTTATCTCCTCAAGTTACCGGGCCGCCATCGTTGGGAAGGCAGGATGATTGAAGCCGGGTTGATGTCTGTTCTGTCATATACACCCTGATCTTGTTTTGTCAGATAGCGGTAAATTTTGCCATCGCTACCCATAGCCGTATTCCAACCGATCTTCTGCCATTTGTAATTTAGGGTTACATCGAGAATCGCCACGCCATTAGAAAGCGATCTTTGCGTAGTGCTAACACCGTCAAAAAGCACCGTTTCAAGATCACAATTGCCGAACATAACACGATCATTCACTTTGCCGACCTTATCAGCGAAGTTGCTGGCCTGAACATAAAGGCAATTATGCAGAGTGATGTTCAGGTTGAAGGCTGGTTTTCTAAGATATTCGGCCCCGCTCAACGTCGGGTCTTTAACTGTACTTGGAACCGTCTGCGATGTTCCGTTTGCATTTGTCAAAGCCCATTTCAGCGAACCGCCCGGAATTTTGATCATTTGCGGGCTGTACTGAATCTGAAACGACGACATTTCAACCGGGCTGGACTGATCAAACTGAAAGGCAGGGATACCATCAGAACCCGAAACATCCATGCCGCCGACTTGCGAAGCCTGAGAGTTGAAAGTTACATCTATATGAGCCTTCTCAAAATACTGCCCCGGAACCGTGCCGGTCGTGCCATCGCCAGCCCCGCCAGATTTGACGCCTATCGGGTTAATCACCGCTTCGGTGGCTCTCAGGTTAGGGGAGGCAGGAAAGGCCCAGGGCGCACCATCCACGGCCCCTAAAACGTCATTCACGAACGTGAAGGCATCGGCCCATGCCACTTTATACCGAACTGAAGCCGATAGGCCATTGGCCCGGCTGCCGGAATAGCGGGGCGGGCTGGTGTAGGATACTTTGTAAGAGACAGAAGGGGCACCCATTTAGTTAAGCTCCTTCAGTTTGTCCTGCGATTCAACAATTCTATCGCCTAATTCTTTGATTGCTGAAACAATCGGATCATTTACGGTTCCCGCTCCAAAATTGCGGTTGAAGGCTTCAGAACCGCCAATAATTTCAGTGGCTTGCCGCTGCATTTCAAGTTCTGACTGTCTGGCCTGAAGCTGCGTTATATTTTCCTGTTCTTTCTGTCGCTGTCGAAAAACGCGAGCCACGTTTGCCATGTTGTCTTCTACCGCTTTAGCCTGTTCTTCAGCCTGCTTTTGTGCGGTTTTTTGTTCTTCTTTCTGATTCTGCTGAGTCAGAATCTTGATTCGTTCCCGCTCAAGCCCGCCCTTTGATATTTTGTCAAGTATCTGAAATCCTTCATTAAGGCCTTGGGCGGCTTGTCCGATAATTTCTCTGGCTCGTTGCCGAGCCATTGTGTAATCACCACCAAACTCGGTTGTGGCAAGCTGCTCAGTAAGTTTTCCAAATAATGACTGACGCCTAAAATCCGTGTCGTAAAGGCTGGAAACAGCGGTCGCCCGTAATTGATTCTTTTCTTTATTTTGAACGGGAGAAAGAAAATCCATACCCGATGAAAATGCGGAATTTCTGCGGTTCAATTCTCTTTGCTGCAACATGGTTTGTTCAGAAATTGAAGCGAAAGAAAAGGCTGCTATTGAGTTCATGGCATTATTATTCTCGCCAAACATGCGGCGAATAAAACCACCAGCCCCGGCGTTAGCGTCATACTCTGCAAGTTTTTTAAGCGTATTTGCTGAACTGTCTATTTCTGCTTTTAACCTGCCAAAGATTGACGCGGCATATTGGGCCTGATCGCCCAAGCGTTGCACTTCGCTACGCCCGTCCGTCATTTTGATAACAGCCTCCGCAATGTCATCACCAAAGGCATTAATTGCAATCGCGGCCAGAGTAAAACCGCCAGCCAGAGCCGCACCACCACCCAAACCAGTTACGATGCCTTCAATATTATTGATAACGCCACGAAAACCATATTGAATATCATCAGCCGCTCGCGAAAGGGCAAGAAGACCCTGCGGATTGATTCCATTTGTGCCTTTGTTAATTCCATTCTTTATTCTTTCGCCTGCCCGCTCGGCTTGAGCCATCGCCGCCGCAAGCCCGGCGCGTAGCTGGTCATCGCTGACACCTAGTTCGACAGACAGATTACCGACTGATGTAGAACTCATTTAGTTCGTTTCGTTATTTTTGGCGTGATGACTCATTAAATCAAACGCGGCAGAGACGGGCACGGATAAGGCTTCCCGGTATCCGCAATGCATCTCTGACATCAGCCAGGCGATTGCACGGCCCCAGTTGATGCGTTCGGCGGGCTGGTCGTCAGGTCGTGCCCGTTTTCGGGCAGGTCGCCTTTTGGGTCGTTTAGCCCCAGTGCAATGCGGTGAATGGTCATAAAATCGCCGTGGTTGGCCTTTGCGGCCAGCTTGACGGCTTCATCGTGGCTGATATGCGAGTTGTAAGCCGTGATCATGGCCGTTACGAAAGCCATACCGAACCGGCCCGAGGTGAGAAATTGACTGGTGGCCAGTGCCGTTAGTGCATCAGGCGGCCAGAAATGCAACTGCTGCAATTTTTCATTAATCAGCCGCTCTCGCATTTCGGGGTCAATATGCTGAAGCGTTTTGGAATCTTCCAGTGCCTCAAATGGCGTGGGAAGCGTGTGCAGGTAATCTTCAAGCTCAACCGCTGCGCCAAGCGTCAGGCGGCCAAATCTTAGCGATTCACCGGCTATTTCGTGGATGAATACCGGGCTTGTCAGCTTATTCATTTATTTTGCC
>JBEITT010000079.1:0-25279 GCA_040374745.1 Planctomycetaceae bacterium
CCTCCCTGCCTGATACCCGGAGGATTTCCTGTCAGTAATTCATAAAGTATGTAGCCCAGGCCATAAATATCAGTTTCAATCGAAAGTGATTGATAATTACCGCTGGTCTGTTCGGGTGCCATGTATTCGGGTGTGCCACCCGTTCCAAATACAGATGACAGTGTTTCGCCGGCTGCTCTTGAATCAATAGGTTCTGACTTGTTATTTTCATTGAAGGATTGATTATCGGGCATTAAACCGATTGCAAAACCGAAATCGGTAAGAATCGGTTGACCCTGTTCATTAATCAGGATGTTAGAGGGTTTAAGATCGCAGTGCAGGATGTCAAGCGAGTGAGCATATGAAACTGCACGGGAAATTGTTGCCATTAATCGTGAAATATTAATGAAATCATTATGAAATGCCATTTTTCCTGATTTCAGATTCCCGCCTTTAATAAATGGCATGATAAAGTAAGACTGATTACCGACCTTGCCGACCTCATAAATTTCAATAATATTCGGGTGTCTCAGCTTGGCGGCTCGCTGTGCCTCGCGGTGAAGTGTCCGGATCGAAAGTTCATCAAGCCTTGAATCAGTCTGATTTATTTTTACTGCAACCTGGCGATCAGGCAGAATCTGTCTCGCAAGATAGATGGTGCCAAAGCCACCCGATTCAAACTCTTCGATGTCTTTCAGGTTCGGAATATCAATAATACCGCCCGCGTAATTGAACGGAACTGCGCTTAAATGGCTACTTTCACGCTCTTCGTCCTGCAGATGGCTTTCAAATTCAAGTTGTTTTTTCAACTTTTCTGCAATGGCGGGGAATCGTTTTGAGTATTCTTTGAGTCTTTCAGGCAGACCCAGGCTGAGAAATTCGGGCTCAAAATTTTCTCGCAGGCGAATCTCGTTACAAATTAAGTCGAGTAAAACCGAGTCGGAAATTGTACTGGCGTTATCACTGAAGACAATTTCTTCGACCCAGGTCCGCTTTCCTTTTGACCAATTATCATCCTGTGTATCAAGTAATTCGTCCGGGGAAATATTCATCAGTTCCTCAAAATTCAACCGTTCAGTTTACTTCGAATTTCTTTCATGCAATCATGGTATCTTGCCCTGACAACATTTGCCTGCATTCCCAGCTTCAGACCAATTTCTGCATAGCCCAGTTCATCCCTGACCCTCATTTCAATAATTTGACGATAAACGGGGCTCAAATCTGATACAGCGGTCCAAAATTTCAGCACTGATTCTTCGTTAGAGACTTGATCCAGGGGGGCCATTTTCTGGTCAGCGATCAAGTTCAGGGACTCATCACCCTTATTTTTTTCCGTATTTTGTTTTCGTTTTCGCTCGTTGAGGATATTTTTCGCTATTTTGATCATGTATCGCAAATACATCGATTCATCAAGTGAATTATCAGGTTTCTGTAGCTGTTCAATAAATTTGGAAAATACGATGTTAAACACACTGTTGACTTCGGATCTGAAATCAACCTGACCGGTACCACCCCGGAAGCCAAGCCGATACGATCTAAGCTGAATGCTGATGATTCTGATTAATTCTTCCCTGTGCTGTTCAAAAATCTGATGCATTGCCGATGGGTCATTCCGCTGAATTCGCTCTCTTAATGTTTCCTTTTCAAAGTTGACATTGCCTGCTTCCCTGCCTCCATCATCGGTTAGTTCTGTCATGGTTTTCACCTTGGGCCTCACACAATAGCCAACCTTTTCGTAAGTATTCGATCGTTTTATTTCCTTAAACAGGAATTATATGGCCTCAAAAATCTTTTTTCAAAAAAAGTGAGAAAAAAAATGTGCGTTTTTTCAGCCCGAGCATCATGAAAGGTGAAGAGGGAAAAACAGGTCTTTACTGAAAGCCCTGCAAAGTGCCCCGCGACCGAATGCTGACAGGTCGTAAATATCTGACAACGAGAAACATGAACGAGACAGGAGTAAACAGATGAAATTCAAGCGAATGAAAATTGTGCTGGGATTGGCCATGTTTTTACTGGTGCCACAGGCTGCACAGGCTTTTACATTCTCGAACGTACTCAGAACCGAGTGGTGGAAGGGTGCTGATGTCTCAGGCAGATATACACTTAGCCCCAACGAAGTTCTGACGCAGGTCAGGCTTGAGATGGTTGACAGGAATTATCGTACGGTGGCTTCGACCATGGGGTCTTTCAACACCACCACCAGCCGGTGGCATGCGGCAGGTGGGCACTTTCAGATTTATGCCTATCGAGTCGCATTTTTTCTCTCAGACCGAACTACCAGAAGATCGTTGCCCACCCGATATACCAGTTATTACGTCTGGACGTTCAACGGCATGATGTAATTTTCCTGGATTTTTTGAATGTGAGCAGATTTTACAGTCTGCTCGCATCAATCCTGCCTGCTTTTCTCAGAATTATCAGTCTCAGGCTTTATAGCTTTTTTTCATGATTAGTTATACAATCAAGGTAGCTAATCAAAATCTTCCTTACCCGCGGGGTTTCTGCCATGAGACGTCGTCGACTTGCATGTGGTTTACTGCTGGTTTCGGCAATTGCGTTTGGTGTCTGGTCCAAGTCAGATGCCGCCCGGCCCAAGGACGAGCTGCTTGAACTTTATGGTCAGTTCGTTGATGCTGTAGAAAAAGTTGAAGCGAATTATGTGCGTCCGGTCGATCGCAAAGAGTTGCTGGAGTCTGCGCTGAATGGCATGCTCCAGAATCTTGACCAGCACTCCAACTATATTAACACCAGTGGCTGGAAGGCGTTCCGCCGACAGATTGAAGGCAGTTTCGGCGGTGTGGGTATTCAGGTGGGGCTTGATAACGCCGGCCGCCTCAAGGTGATTGCCCCGCTGGTCGGGTCGCCAGCTTACGAAGCCGGGATTATGCCTGATGACGTAATTTTGGAAATTGAAGGTCAGAACACGGAAGGCTGGACTCTGGACAAATCGACCGAAGTCATGCAGGGTCGTCCGGGGACGCCAGTTAAAGTCAAAGTGCGGCACCGTGACGGTGAAACCGACGACCTGACAATCACGCGTGCGATTATTGAAGTACCCACAGTTCTGGCTGACAAACGCAAGCCCGACGACAGTTGGGACTTCATGCTTGATCCGACTGCCAAAATCGGCTACGTACGAATGAGTAGCTTTGCCCAGAAAACGACACAGGAATTACGTGCCGCTCTTGACCAGCTTAAAAAGGAAGGCATGAAGGGTCTGATCCTTGATCTTCGGAATAACCCAGGTGGTCTCTTGCCGGCAGCCGTAGATATTTCAAACATGTTTGTACCGGAAGGTAAAATTGTCAGCACTCGCGGTCGAAATACGGTGGAACGCGTTTTTGAAGCCGACAAGAACAAGGTGGTGACAAATGTTCCGATGGTTGTCCTGGTGAATGGTAACTCAGCCTCGGCTTCTGAAATTGTGTCGGCATGCCTGCAGGATCATAAGCGTGCAACCATTGTTGGTACAAGGTCTTATGGTAAGGGCTCAGTGCAGAATATTGTGGAAATGGAAGATGGTCAGGGTGTGCTGAAGCTGACTGTAGCTACTTATTGGCGGCCATCCGGCAAGAACATCCACCGATTCCGTAATGCCAGGGCTACTGATGAATGGGGTGTTTCTCCTTCGCCAGATATGGAAGTGAAGCTGACTGACAAAGAAACACTTGACTGGATTATGGGCCGCCGCGAACGCGATCTGGTGACATTCGGCAAACGAAAGTCAAAGACAGAAGAAGGTGCAAAAAAAGAGGCTGAAGCCAAGGCCAAGGCTGAGAAAGAAGCACCTGCTTTTGTTGACAAGCAGCGAGACAAAGCGGTGGAAGTGCTTAAGAAGCTCATTGCCAGCGGTGCCGGATCGAATGTTCAGCCCAATACCTGACTGGAATGTCGATCATTGCTGATTTAAGGGGCATCCGTGAGTCCGGATGCTCCTTTTTCATTTGTCATGAATTACTGGCAGCCTGAATCACCAATGATTCTTCATCTTTATGCCGGCAATCTGTATGGCGGCATTGAAACCCACCTGTTAAACCTGATGAAAGCCGACCAGCTTCCTGAATTTTCGGGCAATCTGCGGCATGGAGTAGCTCTCTGCTTTGAAAGCAGGCTTTCGGCAGAACTTCAAGCGATTGGTGCAGAATTTTTTCAGCTTGGTGAAGTTCGATTCCGCTATCCGTGGACAGTCTGGCGGGCACGGCACCGGTTAAGTCAGATCATTCGTGAAAAAAATGTCGAATGTCTCGTTGCGCATGCCTCGTGGTCCTATCGGCTGGGCTATCCCACGGCCCACAAATTAAATGTTCCGATCATATTCATAAATCATGATATTTTAAAATGTAATAACCGGCTTGAGCGATTTGCGGCGGTTCACCAGCCCGATAAAATCATTACCAACAGCTATTTCACAGCACAAAGCTGTCTCGATTTGTTTGGCCGTAAAGCCGATGCTGTGATATATCCGGCAACATCAATCTACCAGCCAGATTTCATTGAAAATGCGAATTTAGTAGTTAGAAAAGAGCTGAACACATCAGCTTCGGATGTCGTCATTATCCAGTTCAGCCGGTTCGAGTCATGGAAAGGGCATGAATCACTCATCAGGGCCCTGGGGTTATTGAAAAGTCTGCCGGGTTGGCGATTATGGATGGCCGGTGGAGTTCAGAAACAAAATGAAATTGCCTATGCCGATTCGCTGAAGGCACTTGCCAAATCGCTTGGTATTCATGAACGAATTGCATTTCTTGGTCAACGTAAGGATATGCCGCGGGTGCTGGCTGCAGCCGACATTCATTGCCAGCCGAACAGTGGGCCCGAGCCTTTTGGTCTTGCTTTTGTCGAAGCGTTGGCGGCTGGCCTGCCCAGCGTCTCAACCAACCATGGGGGGGCGACTGAGATAATCACGCCCGCTTGCGGTATTCTTGTGCCGCCTGATTCGCCTGAAGCCCTCGCCGAAGGCCTCATGTCGCTGATTCTCTCAGCCGAACTGCGGAAATCGCTTGGTAAAAATGGTCCGGCCAGGGCGGCCGAACTCTGTGATCCGGCCGGCATTCTTCGCCAGTTAAATCTAGCCATCCAGACATGAACAGAAGATGAATTCAACACAAATGAAGGGAAAATGCCTGCTGCTGGCCATTGAAACCACCTGCGACGAAACCGGTGCTGCCGTCATTCAGGGCCCGTGGCCGGTGAACAGCGAGGCAGGAGAGGCATTTCCGGTCCCCAGGTGCCTGTCGAACATCGTATCCTCACAAATCGACCTGCACGGCCCTTTCGGAGGTGTGGTGCCTGAAATAGCATCGCGGCAACATTTGCGCACAATTCTGCCGGTTATCAGGCAGGCTCTGGATGCCGCACAGGTTGATTTCAATGATCTTGATGCCGTTGCCGTGGCCACGAAGCCCGGGCTGGTTGGGGCCCTGGTTGTTGGCCTGAGTGTCGGCAAAACCCTGGCGATGGTGCTGGATAAACCGCTTCTAACATATGATCATATGGAAGCCCACCTCTATGCAGCCCAGCTTGCACAAGCTGAAGAGCAGGTGTTTCCGGCACTGGGGCTGATAGTGTCGGGTGGGCACACGAATCTTGTCGATTGCAAGACAGCAATTGATACCACCTGGCTGGGAGGCACGCTTGACGATGCTGTGGGCGAGGCTTTTGATAAAGTCGCCAGCCTTCTGGGGCTGGGTTATCCTGGTGGGCCGGTTATTCAAAATGCAGCTACGAGCGGAAATCCAGAAGCATTCGATTTTCCTCGCCCCTTTGCTCAGGAAAGTCGTCTGGTTTTCAGCTATTCCGGCCTGAAAACGGCTGTCTTGCGAGCATTTCAACAAGGCCGGGAAAAGGTCTCTGACGAGCAATCAAAAATCCGACTGGTAGCAGACCTGGCTGCCAGTTTTCAAGAGGCGGCTGTTGATAGCCTTATTATAAAAACAAAACAGGCCCTGCGACAGACCGGGCACAAAAACCTGGTGGTGGGGGGAGGCGTGGCTGCAAACCGGCTTCTGCGTAATCGTCTGGAAGAACTTTGCCGGAAAATGAAAGTACAGCTTTATATTCCGCCAATGTGGCTTTGCACCGATAATGCGGCCATGGGTGCAGTGGCTTATCTGAAGCTGATCAGGGGCGATGTGGCCAGGCTGGATTGTGACGTAGTTGCCGGTCTGATCAGGCCTGAGAAACGATAAACGATTGTTAATATTAAAATGTAATAAAAAGAAAGCCGGGATTGATCCTGAAGGATCGCCCCTGGCTTTCTCCTGATGAAGTCACGACTGAAATTTCACCGTCAGTAAGAATCAGCAGAAATTACTTCGCCCTGAGCTTTTGAGCCAAGGGCCCAGACAGTCGGCAGAGCTGTACTTGATTTCAGGAAACGCACTGAGCCATCGCAAAGAGCGATATTTGCACCGCCGGCATGATAGCTGCTCATGCCGAACATGCCAAGGTTGTCGAAGTCGCCGTTACCCGTTGTATTATTGCAATTCGGGTAAGGCGGATTCGGGGCAAGCAGGGTGTTGCCAAGGGTACGGCCGAACATGCCGGTGTCCCATCGCTGGGCTATGAAACTGCGTCCGCGAGCAGTTTTGGCCAATGTGGCACAGTTCGCCAGCCAGCCCGGCAGGGCCGCTGAACCCAGTGGCATGTTATTACTTGCAGTGTCTGAGCCTGCTCCAAGATACGACGCACCAATCTCGATAACGTCCTGCGGTATGGAAAGTTTGGTGTCAGAATTGTCGCCGGTTCGCCATTCACCAAATGCAATCGTATTTGAAGTGCCATCGGTAATATGCTTCAGGCCCGATGTAAGACCATTGTAATTGAAAACGCCGTTTGGTGGATTCGAAGCCCGGCCCTGCCATTGAGTGCTGGCACCCACTGAGGCAAAATAATTGTTCGTCGGCGGTGGATATGAACCATACATTGTGGCAGCTGGAAACTCGGGTGCCGAGGCACAGAGAAAAGCAGCAATACGCTGGCTGACGGCTGTCGTGTTACTCAGATACCCAATGTAGTTGGTTGTGTCGCCCTGGTTCAGGAGCTGGAAATTAATGGCGGCATAGATTGCCGTCTGCTCAAGATAGGGTAGCATCAGCGACTGGGGGCTCCACGAGCCCCATGTTCCGCCTGTGGCTCCGCCTATGCGTGTTGCTGGATATGCCATGGGATAGCAGCTATTGGCTGATTCGTAATTGGCCAGTGCAAGGCCAAGCTGCTTCATGTTATTGACACACTGCGAGCGGCGGGCTGCTTCTCGGGCCGATTGTACGGCTGGCAGGAGCAGCGAGATGAGCACCGCGATGATGGCGATAACAACCAGCAACTCAATGAGTGTGAAACCGGCGCGGCGGCCGGTACGACGAATGTGCAGGTTCATATTTTGAGAGTACCCTTGAATTTCTGTTGATGATTCCTGAATGAATTTGTTTTTCTCACTGATATTCAGATCAGCGGGGGTTTGTCGTCGGGTCAGGCCTGCTCGTTGCATCGCCCTGCGAAGCCTTTTTCTCCTTCGACTCGGGTGGCGGTGCAGGTGCCCCCTTGGGAAATTCAACCAGGGGTATATCATTGCTCTGCGAGCACCCCATAAAAAATATCAGGGCAAGGCCCACAATTGTTCTCTGCATCATTTGCCTCAGCATGCTGCCAGTGAATCTCAAGCAAGTTTTCTTTCGAGTCAATCAGTCAACTGATTTTCACGAAAGTTCCTTCGTGTTATGAAATTGATTCATAACCGTATCTGAATCAAAACCGGTTTTTGCACCTGTGTTATGGTCTCAGCCTTAGTATTAGAGCGATAATCAGATTACTTTGGGAAAGTTAATTCCAAAAAAATATGAAAATATTTGTCATTTTTTATCGGTAAATGGTAATTAAACGAAGCTAAGTATTTATAAGATAATCATTTCCGGTTATCAGTCGCAAGAAACGAGATTTACGATATACTGACATCGGTTAATTCATCAGCTTCCGGGGTCACCAAATCATAAATTCTACAAACATATTCAACGATTGATGCCCAGGCTGCCTGATAAATTCCAGGCTCAGCTGTCTCGCTTAATTCAGTCTCTCCTGATGGTTCTATCCGGGCACTGTCACCCTTCATCTCAAGCTCGGGCGTAATTTCCTGCGGCATGAGGTCCTCAAGCCCTGACCCATTGGCTGGTGTGTCAGTCTGCTCATCATCATCTTTGTTAGTTATTTCATCATTTGCCATCATCCCGTCGTTTTGTGGCAGGATTCGCCCGCTGGTGCGGCGAACCATAGTCGGCATGGCCTGTTGCATGGCCTGGGGCACCATAGGAACTGCCCCGCCGTTCATCGGGCTTCTCAACTGGTCAGCAGCAGTCATGGTTTTCATTCGGCGGGTGTCGGCCACACGCTGCATGGAATCGCTTGTGATCGAATCATTCTCCGAAATCATTCCGGTTGTAGGCTCCATCACCATCGCCATGAACATCGGCATGGAATCAGCGGAAGAACTCTCCTCGGCTGTCTCGGAGACGACATCGTTTATCTCCGAACCTGAATTCATCAGACCGGAGACTTCTGCGATTGAAGTTCCGGGCATTTCACCAGCCATAATGGAGCTGGGGCAGGCCCGAGACTCAAGCCCGGTCAAGTTCAGGAATGGTTGATAACGGTCACGCAATGTCTTGACTCTCCAGGTCTTTGATCATTTCGCCTGCAGGTCAAGTTCCACCCGCGAGCCCATTTTCAGGCTCAGGGCCGGGTTCGCCAATTTAATCAGTATGGGAATCTGGCCGGTGCTGGTGTCCACTTCGGGCAAAATGGCCAGCAGTTCGCCGGAGTAAGTTTCGCCATTCTGGGCGGCAACAATTTTCTGGCCGAGCTTCAGCAGTTTTTCCTGTCCCATATCTATTTTTGCCCGAGCCATCAGAGTTGTGTCGTCCACCAGTTCAACCCAGACCTGTGGTTGCCCGGAACGGGGTGGCTGGTCGCCGATGCGGGCATTAACTTTTGTCACCACTACCTGCTTTGGGGCGTCGGCCTTGCCCGGCAGTAAATGCACCGGCACCTTACCCCAACTCATGTCACGCTTGAAATTGGCCAGATCAAGTTCGCTGTCGGCACGGTTTTGCGTCAACAACGCCACTTCCTCGTCAATCTGAACCTGGCGGCGGGTAATTTCCAGCAGCTTTCTTGATTTTTCTTCCTCGGCAACCGCCAGTTTCCAGATGTTTTCGGCCTTGGTCAGGGCCTCAACCGATGTGGCGTTCTTGATCTTAAGTCCCTGTTGGCGATCAAGTTCCTGCTTTGCATTACGTTCCCGGATCTGACTTTGATCAAGCTCGGTTTCGGCTTCCACAATTGCCTTTTCCGATTTCAGTTTGACGGCGGCCAGCTCTTTTCCTGATTTTTGTGAATCAAAAATAAAGGTGTCTATTTCGGCCGGTGTCTCGAACTGCGTAGTCACGATCGGTGAATCGCCAACCCACGAACCCTTCTCACGACTCCACTTCAGGCGCTGGCCTTCGTGCACCGAAACCTGCAACAGTGGCCAGTCGTTATAGGGCATGACCCTGACGACATTTTCAGGTATCGCCTCAACCACTCCTGGCACTTTTGAAAGATCGACAGGTACGGGATTTTCAGGCGATTTCAACTGTTCCTTCTGTGCCTGGCGATTTTCTGTAACTACAGGCTGTGAAAGTAGTTTCTGATGTTCTCTTGAAGTGTATACAACCGAAATGGTTGAAAGAGCCAGTGCCCCCCAGACGGGCAGGTTGCGAGCCAGATGATCGTGGATAATTTGTTGCATCTTACTCGTCCGCGGCGGCTTTGCTGGTTTGAGCGGGGCGGGCCTTGCTGGTATCCCAGAATCTGTTTAATTTGCTATGCCAGTTGCAGAGCTAGAGCCAGTATACCTCAGGAATTGCATTCTGACAAGACGAATTTTGCCGAATATCTTCAGGTTTCAAGACTTAGCGGAAGTTCTCAGGCCGCTGGCCAAAAGTGCTTACAGGATGGCTCATTTTGCGTGACTAAGGTCATGAAAACTGTTAGATTATTGTGTAACTTCTTCATCGTGGCAACTGCCTGATTTCTCGCACCACTCCCAATCTTCAGGTGACGTCGATGTTCATCTTGCGTCGTGTCTCAAATCGATTCTCTGCAAATTCAATACGACGGACGATCTTGATTGGTTTGATCGTTTTTTCGGCCAACCTTCATCATCTTAAGGCGGCTGATAAGTCAGGTTCCGCCATGCTTGAAGCACAATTTATTCTCGCGGGCGATGCCGCTGATGGTTGGAAAAAACTTATTGCCGATGCCCCGGCCGATTTTCGCACGTCGCTGGTTTTCCTTCTGGAAAATATGCCTGAACAAGATCTTAAGTCGCTCAAGCCAGAGTTTGTTCTTAAAAATGTCAGGCTGGCACATGAAGCTCGCAAGGCCACATCCTGGGCCGCCGCAGTGCCCCTTGAGTTGTTTCACGAGCAAGTTTTGCCTTACGCGTCCATCAACGAACGACGCGACGACTGGCGGGAAGACTTCATGAAGCGATTTTTGCCAATGGTTAAGGAACTAAAGTCTGCCGAGGAGGCCGTGGCGAAGCTCAATATTGAAGTCTTCAAGACCTTCGATGTGAAATATCACGCCACTAAAAGGCCCAAACCTGACCAGAGCCCCTACGAATCTATTGAAGCCAGATTCGCCAGTTGCACAGGTTTATCAATTCTTCTGATCGATGCCTGTCGAGCAGTGGGTATTCCAGCCCGATTTGTCGGTACTCCAAGCTGGACCACCGTTCGCGGCAACCATAGCTGGGTCGAGGTTTTCACCAGTCAGTGGCGATTTGTGGGAGCCTGCGAGCCCTCGCGTCTTGACGAGACGTGGTTTCTGGGCAATGCCGCCAAGGCTGACGAAACAAACCCCCTGAATCGGATTTATGCAACCAGCTATCTTAAGACAGCCACAAACTTTCCGCTCATCTGGAATCAATCGGTTCGCTGGGTTTCTGCCGAAGATGTCACGCGTTGGTATACCAAACGCCGGACTCTGAAAGTGGCCGGAACTGGCCAGAATAGTCAGAAAAACCTTCAGATCAGGCTTGATGGCCGCCTTGTCGCCTTTGCTCCATTGACCAAACCACAGGAATTTGATCTGGCTGGCGGAAGAACCTATGAATGGCAGTTGGTTGATGCATCAGGAAATGTTTCGAAATCCGGCAAAATGGAATTTCCTGATTCCAATTTTGAGCTCAAGATCGATTGAAAACAACTTCACCACCGCACTGAAACCGAAACAGGCAGATGAGAAATAAGATGATTTTTCACAATCGGATAATCCATGTTTTGCCGGGCCTCCTTTTGGTATTGGCGGTGAAGCCGGGCGTGGCAGCTGACATGGCGAAATCAACAGCGGCCCTGGTTCGTTTCGAGTCGTTAATTAATGATACGCAAAAGCCTGCCGGGCTGAAACTTCCGGAAGAGCTGGCTCAAACGCCCCTGACGAAGGTCGATTCTCTCAGGGCTGCTGAACTTTTCTGGAAGAAGCATGCTGTTTCGGTTAAGGCCGAGCGTGAGGCCGAACTTAAGTCGGGTACGGTTAAGCTGGGCGATCGTTCCATGCCTTTTATTTATAAAAAGTTTGGTGAAGCTCCGGCCAAGGGGCATTCTCTCTGGATTTCGATGCATGGTGGAGGCGGGGCCCCTAAGGCCGTAAACGACCGGCAGTGGGAAAACCAAAAGCGGCTGTACAAACTCAACGAAGGAATTTATCTGGTTCCCCGGGCACCGACCGACACCTGGGATCTGTGGCATCAGGGGCATATCGACCCCATGTACACCCGCCTGATTGAAGACATGGTCATTGCAGAAGGTGTTGACCCTGACAGGGTTTATATCATGGGTTACTCCGCCGGTGGCGATGGTGTTTTTCAGCTTGCCCCGCGAATGGCAGACCAGCTGGCCGCTGCTGCGATGATGGCCGGGCATCCGAATGAAACTCAACCCCTGGGCTTGCGTAACTTGCCATTTGCCCTGCAGATGGGTGGCAACGATGCTGCCTATGGCCGTAACAAGGTTGCCCAGGCCTGGGCAGAACAATTGGATAAACTGCACAAAAACGACCCGCAGGGCTATGTTCACTTTGTGAAAATTTATGAAGGCAAAGGGCACTGGATGGATGGCGAGGACAAAGTCGCCATTCCATGGATGGAGAAATTTTCGCGGAACTTAAACCCAGACCGCGTGGCCTGGCGGCAGGATGACGTCACTCACACTCGCTTTTACTGGCTTGGCCAGGATGCTGATAAAGCCCGGGGAGGTCAGGAGTTAGTTGTGAGCCGAAAGGGTCAGGAATTTATGGTTGAAAAAGCCGAAGGACTTGATCAGTTTCATCTTGTGCTGACTGATGAACAGGCGAACCTTGACGAACCCGTTAAGGTGACTTTTCGCGATAAAGTAATAGCAGAAGTTATTCCCACACGTACACTTGGCTCGATTTTGGCGACTTTTGCCGAGAGACCCGACCAAAAGCAGATGGCACCTGCAATCATCAAGGTGAAACTGCCCAGATAACAGGGCTTCTTGATCTCGCTTTATGGTCTTCAGTCTTTTCCGGTAAGGCTGTCAAGCGACCTTTGCCGCGATGTGGTTTCGTCTTCTTCCAAGTGTAGATAATGCAGGATGCGATGCGCCATCGGCGCAAGCATAATGCCCACAACGACCAAAAAAATCACGCCTGAAAAAAGTGCGTAAAACGCTGCAAAGAGCTTGCCGGAGTCGTTTTCAATCGGCGATACTGGGCCCATTCCGCCCAGAATCATCGAGGCATTTAAAATCGAATCAATCCAGCCCATCCCGCAAATGGAATGGTAGCCAACTATGCCCAGACCGAGCGAACCACCGAGCAATAAAAATGCTGTCAGTCCATGCTTTATCATCCGCCTGAAGAAGCGAGACCTCGTCAGGACCGGATGACTGCGGTGTTCATACATGACCGGTTCGCCCGGGCTGAAAAATTGCTGAAATCCAATCAGGCCATGATTTTGCGTATAGGCTCAACATGCTCGACCCCTACCAGTTTCTGGTCGAGACCGCCGAAGAAATACGAAAGGCGATTCGGATCGAGGCCAAGGCGGTCGAGCACAGTGGCATGGAGGTTTTTGACATGGAATCGGTCGTCCACTGCAGCCGAGCCAAGTTCGTCGGTCGTCCCCACGGAGACGCCGCCCTTGATGCCACCTCCGGCCAGCCACATGGTAAACCCGTAGCTGTTGTGATCGCGGCCCGAGCCCTGTGCATATTCAGCAGTTGGCTGGCGGCCAAATTCGCCGCCCCACACGACGATGGTGGAATCAAGCAGTCCTCGACGTTTTAAGTCCTTTAGCAGACCAGCAATAGGTTTGTCTGTATCGCCGGCATGCTTAGTGTGGTTTTTGATAATGTCGGTGTGTGCGTCCCAGTTGTCGTCATTATGGGCACCACCTGAATAGATCTGGATGAACCGGACACCACGTTCCACCAGACGCCGGGCCAGTAGGCACTTGCGACCGAAATCAGCCGTTTTTTCGTTATCAATTCCATATAGAGCCAGGGTTTCCGGCGATTCCTTATTGAAGTCAACGGCCTCAGGTGCTGTGGATTGCATCTTGTATGCCAATTCATAGCTGGCGATACGCGCAGCCAGTTCTGAATTGTCAGATCGGGCAGAGAGATGATCCATGTTCTTTTCTCGCAGGCGTTTAAGAACGGCCCGCTGAACTGGGTCGGAAACACCTTCGGCTGGTTTCAGGTTCAATATCGGGTTGTCGTCAGCCCGAATGACTGTGCCCTGATAGGCTGCCGGCATATAGCCGCTGGACCAATTTTTCGGGCCTGAAATCGGACCACCCTTGTTATCAAGCATCACCACAAAGCCGGGCATGTTCTCGTTAACACTGCCCAAACCGTAATTCACCCATGAGCCGAGAGCCGGCGCACCGGAAAGTAGCTTGCCGGAGTTCATCATGAGCATGGCCGAGCCGTGAATCGGGCTCTCGGCATACATCGAATGCACGAAAGCTATGTCGTCAGCACAGGTGCCCAGATTCGGGAAGAGATCTGAGATCATCTTGCCGCTCTGGCCATAGGGTTTAAACTGCCACTTAGGGCCGACCACCCGGCCCATATCCTTATGCCCGCCGCGACCGAAAGTCTTTACCTTAATGGACTTGCCGTCGAGCGGGTAAAGTGCGGGTTTGTAATCGAAGGTGTCCATGTGGCTTGGCCCGCCATACATGAACAGAAAGATGACTGCCTTGGCCTTTGGCGGATGATGAGGAGCCTTGGGGGCCATAATACTGGGTGCTTTGGCCAGAGCCGAAGTATCAGCAGCGAAAGCATCTGAGGCAAAAATCGGGTCGCCCTGGAGTAAACCCGACAGGGCCACTGAGCCGAATCCGGCACCGGTTTCCCATAGCATCTCGCGACGGGTGCGTCGGCAGAACTGGGCTGAACCTTTGTTGGGGTGTGACATGACCGAATCCTCTTTCGATTAGTCGAGATAAATGAACTCGCTTGTGTTCAGCAGCAGCACCGCATATTCAACCCAGGCCTGGTCCTGCGTCAATTTTTCGCGGGTGGTCAGGTCGTCCAGAAATTTCAGGTCTCGATCAAGTTCTGTGGCAGATGGTGTTCGCCCCGAGGTCAGCCTGATGGCACGGGCTACGCGGGCACTGACATCACCCGGCACTTCTTTTTTGAGTCTCTTTACAAATCCTTCGGCGACTTCATGAGTAAACTCGCCGTTAAATAGCCCCAGTGCCTGAGTGGGCACCGTTGTGACATATCGGGCCGGGCATGTGGTGTCGGTGTCGGCCTGGTCGAACATGGAAAGAATCGGCAATCGCAACGATCTTTTAATGTGCACGTAGATGGAGCGGCGGTTTGAATCTTCCGGTTTTGAGGTTGGCCAGCCCTGGCCCGGTACTGATTGACCTGCCAGAACTTCTCTGGGAATTTTGGGATAGATGCTTTCACCATACAATCTCCGGTCGAGTGTTCCGGCCACGGCAAGCATGCTGTCTCGCAGTTCTTCGGCAGAGAGCCTGCGCATGGGAAATCGCCACAGAAGCTGATTGTTTGGGTCAGCAGTCAGAGCCCTGGCATCGGCCCTGGATGACATGCGGTAGGTAGCTGAAAGGCAAATCAACTTATGCAGCCGTTTCATTTTCCAATCGCCGGCGACAAAATCGTTGGCAAGCCAGTCAAGCAGTTCCGGGTGGGTGGGCTGGTCGCCATATTGACCGAAGTCGTTAGGCGAGCCGACAATACCTCGTCCAAAATGGTGTTGCCAGATCCGGTTGACGATCACCCTTGCCGTGAGTGGGTTTTTGCCTGAAGCAATCCAGTCAGCCAGCACGCTGCGTCGGCCCGACGAAGTTGCATCAGCCGCAACCTCGGGCAGTTTCGGATCGGTCGGGTCGATTACCGATGGAAACCCAGGGCTGACAGCGTCAGTCGGTGAGTGCGGGTTGCCCCTGGCCATGACATGAGTCACTGGCGGTTTGGGGTTCACCCGGTTGATGGAAAGGGCCAGATCGGTTCGTGGGTCAGGTTGCCGTTCCAGGTCGTTCCGCTCTTTACGAATCTCCTGATACTGCTTCCATCTGGACTCTTCAAGAAAATCTCTGATCTTCTTTACAACCTGAGGGCGATCAAGACCTTCTGAGGCTCGCTGGTCTTCTGCCGACATCTTCTTGATGGCTTCATCCTCTATTGCCACCATTTTTTTTGTCAGCGACTCAATCTCGGCCTGTCGCTTCTGGAATTCGGCTTCGTATTTTAATTTCTGTTCGGGTGTGCTGACATCGACCAGACTGTTCGCGGATCGTACATTCCGATCGTTTGACATCCGCGGAATATCAACGAAAAACGCCAGAAGCCGATAATAATCACGCTGCGGTACAGGGTCGATCTTGTGGTCGTGGCACCGGGCACAGTTCATCGTGATGCCCAGAAAAGTCTGGGCTGTGGTGGCCACAATGTCGTCAAGTTCGTCAAATCGGGCCTGCAGTGGGTCGGCTGGTTCGTCGTCCCAGAGGCCCAGTCGGTAATAGCCAGGCGCGGTCAGTGCGTCAATCGACCAGTTCTTCCTGGCCAGTTCATCGCCGGCAAGCTGCTCGCGTATAAACTGGTCGTAAGGCTTGTCGGCATTGAAACTTCGGATGACATAATCGCGATATTTCCAGGCATATGGCTTCGGGCCGTCGCGCTCATAGCCATTGGTTTCAGCAAAACGAACCACGTCCAGCCAGTGGCGAGCCCATCGCTCGCCATATGCCGGGCTTGCTAAAAGCCTGTCGATCAATTTTTCGTAAGCCGCCGGATCTTTGTCGTTTGTAAAGTTGTCAACTTCTTCTGGCGTCGGGGGTAGGCCAGTCAGGTCATAAGTGACACGGCGGATTAGGCTTAACTTATCAGCAGCCGGGGCAGGGGAAAGCCCCGCCGATTCCAGAGAAGCCAGAATGAAACTGTCAACCGGGTTGGCCGGCCAATCCGCTTTTCTGACAGCAGGCGGTTTTACATCAGTCCTGGGTACATAAGCCCAATAGGCTCTGTCCTCCTCGGTGATTTTTCCGATTGTTACATTAGCCAGATCAAGACCTTCAGGCCATGGGGCACCGGCCATGACCCAGCGTTCAATGGCCTTAACCTCTTTTTCCGGCAATTTGCCGTTGGGGGGCATCTCCAGGCCGTCGTAATGCACGGCCTGCAAGAGAGTTGAATTTGCCAGTGCGTCTTTTTCAATGGCGGGGCCATTCTCGCCGCCCTTGAGCAGGGCTTCACGCGTGGTCAGTTTCAGGCCGCCCTTGACCTTCTCGCCCAGGCCATGACATTTCAAGCATTTGGCTTTAAGAACGGGTAGAACCGAACTCCGAAAGTGCTTGATTTCCGCATCGGCAGAGGTGTCGGCCGCCTTGGCTGCCGACACACTGACAAGCAGGCTGGCACTAAGGAACAGAGGCAATATATGCGATTTCAAGCGAATCTCTCCGGCTCAATCAGGGCGAGTGATTGCGGAATAAGGCTGGCAGATATTTGGTATTATGTTTGAATTGACCGCTCAAAACAAGCCCTGAGCCTTATGGCACTTGGCTTTTCCGTTAATCCGTGGCCTGTTTTTTTTTATCCATCCACTCCAGCACCCACACGCTGATGCCGTCAGGGTCGCGCAGCTCTACCACTTTTGCTCCCCAGCTCGTTAGTTGGGGTTCGCTCAAGTTGCGGTCTCGCGCAAAGCCTTCAATATCATTGGTTTCAATCACAATATGCAGACGGTCGTCGGCAGTCGGTTCAAGGCGCATGGGTTTGGATTGACGAGTGGCGTCGATCAACTCCATCCGCGAATCGCCAGAAAGCCTGATGAACGCACCCCTGGCTTTAGGCCTGGCAAACTCGCTGATCACCTCAAGCCCCAAATGATCTCGATAAAATGCCAGCATCTCTTCAAACCGAGTAGTGGCGATGGCGAAATAGCTCATTAGGATTGTGACCGCTGAAAAGAAAAACCCTGACGGAAACGTCAGGGTCAAAGAAAATGGGCGATAAAGGATTCGAACCTTTGACCCCCAGCGTGTCGAGCTGGTGCTCTAGCCAACTGAGCTAATCGCCCGTCGAAGAATATACTAACACTTTTCTCTTCAGAATCAAGCAATATCCGATTTTCTTCACGACTCAAATTGCCGGGCTCATCGTAATAAAACAAAAAAACAGGCCTCTCACCAAGAGAGACCTGTCGTTTATTCGCTGACATCAAATTGAGGACGGCCAGGCCTGATCAGGCGACGGCAGAGCCGAAGATGTCGGTGGCAAGGGCGGCCTCGCCGTGCTGGCTGACATCCAGACCTTCCGCTTCCTGTTCGGGCGTAACTCGAAGAGGAATAATCAGATCAGTAATCTTAAAGAGAATGAAGGAGACAACGAAGGCAAAGACTGAGACAAGAACAAGAGCCTTGCCATGGGCAATCAGCAGATCAGTTCTGGTCACGCTGCCATCGGCTGGCAGTGCGGCGAAGATACCTGTGAAGATCATGCCAGTCATGCCGCCCACACCATGGCAGGGGAAGACATCAAGCGTGTCATCAAGCGATGACTTAGTGCGAAGAGTGACTGCGATATTGCTGATGACGCTGGCTGCCAGACCGATGAAGATACTTTGAGCAACTGTGACAAAACCTGCACCAGGAGTGATGGCAACCAGCCCAACCACTGCACCAATGCTGGCACCAAGAGCAGAAGGTTTCTTGCCTCGCATCCAGTCGAAGAAAATCCAGCCGAGCATTGCGGCAGCACTGGCCGTGTTGGTTGTGGCAAATGCCACGGCAGCATTGCTGTCTGCCTTCAGGGCGCTGCCGGCATTAAAACCGAACCAGCCAAACCAGAGCATGCCAGTTCCAAGAATTACGAAAGGAATGTTGGCAGGAACGTGATCATGACCGCTTTCATGTGACTTGCGGCGGCCCAAAACCATGGCACCGGCCAGAGCAGCCCAACCAGCCGACATGTGCACCACTGTGCCACCGGCAAAGTCTTTCACGCCCCACTTGAAGAAGATGCCGTCAGGATGCCACGTCATGTGGGCAAGAGGACAATAAATCACAAGACTGAAGAGAATCATGAACAGCAGATAGGAGGAAAAGCGAACTCGTTCAGCGAACGAACCCGTGATCAGGGCAGGAGTAATGATGGCAAACTTAAGCTGGAAGAGAGAGAAAATCAGCAGGGGAACCGTTAACTTAATTTCAGAGCCTGAACCCAGGGCAGCCGTATCACAGCAAACGTTATTAAACATCCAATATGTTAACGGGTTGCCAATCAGGCCCAGTCCGCCAACATCTTCACCGAAAGCCAGTCCGAAGCCGACCGTTACCCAGGCAATGCTCATCAGGCCAAGAGCAATCACACTCTGAAGCATGGTTGAAACCACGTTTTTAAAACCAACCATTCCGCCATAGAAAAAAGAGAGTCCAGGAGTCATCAACAAAACCAGGGCTGAGGATGTAAGCATCCATGCCGTGTCGCCGCTGTTTAAGGTGTCTCCGGGCTTGGGTGGTGATGCCAGATCAAGTGGCAACAGAGCAAGAACTGCTATTCCTGCAAGTAGAAGGAAAGGTATGGGCGTGGCTTTTGTCATGTTCGTATCCCTGTCAAATGGTTGAGAGAGGAAGACACTGTTAGCCAACCTTCCATAGGCTGACCACAGGCAACCAGATTCATGAACCAGATGAGCCGACAGCACTTAGTGCAGAATCAGCTTGGTTCGGTCATTCCAGACTCGGAGACTGATCAAAAAGATCAGGTGTTTGCCATTGCAGGTAAGTATGTGCACATTCTTCGCTCAAGGCAGTGCCGAAATTACAATGCAAACACTGTGCCAAAACAAAAAACCGAAAGAAATTCAGCTGATTTTGATCACGATGTAAAAAAAACGGGCAGGAGTCGCCTCCTGCCCGGTCTTGCGGCAAAGTTTGTCGCCTTGCGGTAACTGGTGACTGGCTCAGAAGAGCAGGATCACGTCGAGACCGAAGGTGAACTGCTTGTTTTGTGTGCCGTCAATATAGAATGGCTTGAACTGCGACCAGTCATAGCGGGCTTCAGGGCGAATCCAGAGCCAGCTTGTCGGCTTGTAGATAAGGCCGAGGGTCTGTCCGTAGTAGTTGTTCTGCAGGCCTGTTCGGCCGCCTGAAGGATCCCAGAAAACTTCCGACCGCCACACGCCGGTAAGCTTGTCGTTGAAGTTATAAAGGAACCAGTTGCCGAAACTGAACCAGGTTACGTTCTTTGCCGGATAGTTATCGGGCACTGGGCCCGACTGGCCGATTGGGCCGATGCCCGCCACGCTGTTCTCAAAGCCCTGGTCTGTTTCTACGATCTGGGTCAGTTTGTCGGACCACTTATAGGTCATGACAGTGGTGAAGAAGTTTCTCCAGCTGCCTTCATAGAACACATTGTTCTGGCCCGGGCGATAACCTGCCCATGCCTGGCCCCATGGATAGGTCGGGGTGTTGGCATTAAAGTAGTTGGGGAACTGGCCGTGGGTGATGGAGTAGATGGACGTGATATTGAACTTCTCGTCCTTGCTTGTCCATGCGAAGCCGCCCATGTAACCCCATTTGTATTTGGAGTTAAAGAAGCGGTCCCAGCCTGGCGTCGTGCCGTTATAGATATTAAGCTGGTCATTCACGTGCCATGTCGTCATCAGACCAACGTGGCAGAACGGCTGGCCGTAGTTAAACATGTAGGGCACGGAGAGCAGAGGCCGACCCGTGGCCGGCACCACTTCATAGCCGTGAAGTGTGTACCATCGACCGAATTTGACATCAACGCCGCCTTCGGTCAGAATCGGAAGATGCGCTTCGCCATAGAACTGGGCAGGGTCCCAGCCGGCGAAGTAAGGATAAGGAAAGGCGTTATTCAGCACGCCCACCATGTGGTTCCAGTTGGCATCGTGGCCGAAGAGGCTGTCCACTCGGAAGCCGAAATTCAGCTCGTCGCCCTGCTCAAGAGCATTTTCGGCCACCAGATAATACTGGTTGCCCATCCACTGGTTGGCCAGATAATTTGGATTAACCCCATTGTTGTAGCGGTTTTTGGGGTTTCCGGGGTTGCCGGTAATGCTGTTCTGAATCCAGCCATAGAGCTGAACGGGGCTGTCTTCCATGCCCAGGAAGCGAGTCAAAAGCCCTGGCTCTGCTTCTTCTTCAGCAGCAGCTTCAGCAGCCACTTCTGTTTCTGTGGGGGCTCCGCCACCAAATGACCGTTCCGCAGCGGGCAAGGCCAGCTCGACATTGCCTGGTCCGGGTGAAACCGGAATGCTCAGGCCAGGTGTCGGTGCCGGAGGTGAATCCTGAAAAAGCACCTTCTTGATTTCAGCATCCTGCGAGGCCTGCGGTAAAGCCTGCCCCAGCCCTGAAGCCCGGAGCATGTTCCTGCCCGTCTCTTCACGCTGAAACTTGGAAGTGATGCGTGAAAAGACGCCACGCACTGGCGCGTCTTCGGCCGAGGCTACTGAGTTTGCCTGCGAAATCAGCACGGCAAAGGCCAGCATTCTTGACAGTTTTCGAAATTTGGATCCAAGATCCGCCCGACCCTGCACGGTCGGTGCTCCACCTGATGGCTTCATCGGCAATCACCCTCGCTTCCTGCCAGCGTGTGATAATGTCATGAGTTGTTCATCCGGGTGGAGAGTACCCAAACGAGGTACGAATCACGCCCTCCTGGCGTAATTCCATTTCAACAAATTTTGGATCGGATAATTGGCATCCTAACTTCATTATTATTAAAACAATTGGCAAAATGAACAAAAGCAGAAAACCGGGTATCACCAACCCAGCGCCACCTCTCCCATGGCCTGTAAATCAGCAATACCCGGTCGTTCAATCACGAGCTTCGCCCGTAAATCGCCACGCATGCCAGCAAAGCAGGCATAGCATATGGCGATAAACCCATGCAAAATTAATGCCGAATCTTCAGGCGACTTTGAAAATATCTTCCGACGCGATCAGGAACGACGCGACAGAATGCGAAGGCTCAGAAGAATGTAAGTGAAGCTCAGCAATACGGTTGTATAACCAGAATGCTGGTGTGCCTTCACCAGCCCGGTGCCACCTTTGCCCATCACAATCATTTGACCCATGGCCAGTTGACCGAGGATTAAAACGGCGGAAAGCAGACCCAGGCCCAGAAGAAATAGTCGGCCGCTTGTCATGGAACGCTCATTCCCCACAATGGTTGATAAACAGCCCTTACGATAAAGGCATTCTCAGGTTAGTATAGCCACTGGAATCAGTTTTTTGCATCGAAGGCGGATCAATCAGGCATCGGCGGTTCATGAACCGACTCATATCGAACTACGAAACGATTAGCAGCTGTATTTCCCGCGCTGTGGCACGAAGTGGCAGGTCTGAAGGCTCGGTCAGGCTGGTTGCCGTGACCAAACGCACGCCTGATGCCTGGGCACGTGGCCTGGTGGCGATGGGCCAGCTTGATCTGGGTGAAAATTACCCGCAGGAACTCTGGAAAAAAGCCGAAACGCTTGCCGACCTGCCCGAAATCCGCTGGCACGCCATCGGCCATATGCAATCCAATAAACTGAAACGCACATTACCTTTGCTGACGATGATGCATGCAGTTGACAGTCTCGATCTGCTTGTTTCGGTTGGCAAACTGATGCCCACCGCCACCCGTCTTGAGCGTGTCTGCCTGCAGGTGAACATGTCAGGCGAAGCCAGCAAACATGGCTGGGACCAAGACTCGATTCTGAATGATGCCGAACCGATTGCCGATGCGATCAACCGGTTTGGCATTCCTGTCACCGGTCTCATGACAATGGCCGCCCTGGGCACCGATGCTGAATCGGCACGCCCCGCCTTTGCCGGCCTGCGGCAAACCGCTGAAAAACTTGCTGCCAGAATGGGCCACCCGTTGCCGGATTTATCGATGGGTATGTCAGGCGATTTTGAGTCGGCCATTGAAGAGGGGGCAACTTTTGTGCGTGTCGGCTCGCTCTTGTTCGAAGGGCTGGCCGAAGCATGACTGTAGAGATTCGCGAGTCGGCTGATGGGGCAACCCTGGCCGTTCGAGCCCAGCCTGGCGCCAAAAAGGATAAAATTACCGGCCAGCATGACGGGGCCCTGAAAGTGGCCGTAACTGCCCCACCAGAAGACGGCCGTGCCAATGAAGCGATTATCTCTCTTCTGGCTGAGGCATTCGACTGCCGCCCCAATCGGATTTTCCTGCAAAAAGGCAAGACCGACCGCCGAAAAGTCTTTCTTTTTGAAAAGACGGGCGCCGAAGAAATCCGTAAAAAGGTAGAATTCATTCTGGCAGCACTGTAAAAGACCGTCCGCGGTCGTCCTGGCTTTTACCCGATTCCCTTTTCAGCTGATTTCCGAACCATGTCCAGCATGACCGACCGCCTGAACATCGAACCATTGACAAATTCTGGCCTGCTGGCAACTGTGCGCGTGCCGGGCTCTAAAAGCATCACCAATCGGGCTCTGGTTGTTGCGGCCCTGGCTGAGGGCAACTCTCTGCTGACCGGCGCACTTGACAGTGTCGATACCCAGGTTCTGATCCGTGCCCTGAATCAACTCGGAATTCCCACACAGCACAATCCCGACCGCTGCACGATTGAAATTAAAGGCCAATCCGGTGGAATTCCGGTCAACTCGGCCGCGCTTGACCTGGCCAACTCAGGCACTTCCCTGCGATTTCTCACGGCCATGCTGGCCATCGGCCACGGCAAATACCGGCTTGATGGCTCGGCCCGCATGCGTGAAAGGCCCATTAACGACCTGCTCCAGGCCCTGAACCGGATCGGTGCGATCGCACGATCAGAAACCAACAGCGGTTGCCCGCCTGTCACACTTGATGCCGATGGCCTTGACGGCGGCTTTGTGGGGGTCCGGGGCGATGTCTCAAGCCAGTTTCTATCAGGCCTGCTGATGGCCCTGCCTTATGCCAAAAATCCCTCGGAAATCGAGGTTGATGGCACTCTCGTCAGTATCCCTTACGTGAAAATGACGATTGAAGTAATGCGTGCCTTCGGCGTGCGTGTTGAAAATCGAAAGAACAAGCGGTTTGTGGTTAAGCCCGGCCATTATTTGGGTCGGGAATATGCCATTGAGCCAGACGCTTCAGCCGCTTCTTACTTTTTTGCGCTGGCCGCCATCACCGGCGGAACAGTCACTGTTGAAGGCCTTGGCTCAAGCAGCATGCAGGGAGATATGGACTTTGTGCAGGTGCTGGCACACATGGGCTGCAAGGTGGAAATCGGCGAACGGCATACCACTGTCATCGGCGGGCCGCTGCGTGGGCTTGATATTGACATGAATGCCATCAGCGACACTGTGATGACACTGGCCGTAGTCGCCCTTTTCGCCGGTGGTGCGACTCGTATTCGTAATGTGGCCCACATTCGACACAAAGAAACGGATCGAATCAATGCCGTGGCCAATGAACTGCGTAAATTTGGTGCAGAAGTGGTGGAACATTACGACGGCCTGACTATTATTCCGCCCGCTGCTGGTGCCTATCAGCCAGCCGAAGTGGCCACCTATGATGACCACCGCATGGCTATGGCCTTTGCCCTGGCCGGGCTCAAGGTGCCAGGCACAGTGATCATGGACCCGGCCTGTGTCAATAAAACATATCCTGGTTATTGGGTTGATCTGGCAAAAACACTGGGGCGATAAAAAAGCCCACTAATTTAAAAGCGGGCAGTGATACAGCCAGATTAACATCTGGAGATGGCTTCAAACAGTGATTTCTGATGTCCACTGCGGCCGCCATTCCTTGCCATAGCCCTTGGTAATCGACTTGTCGAGATAAACAACTTCGCTGCGGTTCTTCTCAAGCAGTTTTGAAACGCACCAGCTGTCAACTGCCACCTGGTCGGTGCCGACCACCATGGCATCGCCACGTTTCACATCGTTCAGGCTGCCGCCGGTGGGGCCGTTTCTCATGAGCAGTTTGCGGCCGTCGGCAATGACGAGTGTCGGCTTCATCATCAGGCCGAAATCAGTGATGATTCCATGAATATTCTGGTGAAACTGGTTTCTTGGATTGCCCAGCAGACCATACCAGTTTTTCATCGTCACGGTGGCCTTGCACAGGTTGTGATCCTTGACCGGCGAAACACCAATGACTTTTGTCGCATCCTTGAACGGCTTGTAGAACATCCGCCAGGTGCTGGTGATGGTCTCGCCGCCAATGTAAAGATCTTCGAAATAGCTTTCCTGTGGCAGGATCAGTTTGGCACCGGCTCTCAGGGCGGCATCGCCTACCTTGGTCTTGAAAAAGCAGCTTTCAGGGTTATTGATGGGGTTGTCGCAGACCCTCACTTCGCGGGCCCCGGCGGCCAGGCACAGCTTCACCACAGCGGCCACGGTGTCGGGCTGGCTGGTGGCGGCCAGGTCAGGGTTTTTGTCGAAGGCCACGTTTGGCTTCACAACAACGATGTCGCCACGGGTTATGAATTTATCCACGCCGCCCATGGCTTTCAGGGCTGCTTCCACCATACGCATCGCCTGGCTCTCGGCTGATTCATCAACCGGCTGCGATTCCGGGTTGTTTCGCACCACCACCACGCTGGGGGCCGAGCCCGGCAGGCTGGCCGTAACTGAATAATCCTTCAGCTTCACGGGAGGGGGCGGCTTGACACCTTCCATGCCCCACTGGTCGTTAATAACCAGACCGGTGGCCACCGCCCCGCCCAAAACGGCACAGGTGCCACCCACCCGCTGCACGAAGTCGCGGCGGCTGAACGAGGCGTCGGCCGGGTTGAC
>JBEITT010000168.1:0-6198 GCA_040374745.1 Planctomycetaceae bacterium
ATAATCTGATTGGATTTGGCCTGAATTCAGTAGCAATTCGGGGTGGAATTGAATTGAGGTCGCCGCCCGTTAGTCCGGTGCCGTGTGCTTCACCGGACGGATACAATAACCCCAGCCCCATCAAACGTAATGAATCACACGATTCATTATGCAGTAAAGATCCCGATCGATATTGAGAGCTCCATGATTCTTGAAGGACGTAAACCTTTAGCAGTACAAGCAAAAAAAAATTTACGTCTGCTTTCAATTAATCAAATGAACCAAGTAATCATCACCCGCTCACAGGTTCTATCCACACGAATCCGGATTCCCAGGCTGTCTCTTGCGTGGTAAAGCAGGTCGCTTCTCTTCAGGTGAATGCACTAATGGCGTCGTTTTCACCTCCGTGATTTGCGGCTGTTTTTTGGGCTTTGATTTGCTTACGGAGACTTTTGGTTGCAAAGGTGTCAACTTGGGCTTCGTTTTTTCCCTCGTATCCACAAGCAACTTCAGTAACTTGTGAAATCTACCTGTTACAGAGTCCAACAATTTGTTTTTGATCGTGACGGAACTTATCTGCAACGGGAAATTTTTCACCTGCTCGTCGTGATGAGCGATCATTTCCAGATAAGCCATGATCACCTGTTTGACCAACATAGTATCACTGGTTGTGCCTGGCCCTTCTGATAGCAGCTGTTTAGCAAGTTGATCAACCTGCTCCGTGAGAGACAGCCTTCGCAACATATCGAGTTTGGCGATACGCTGTATAAAAAACCGGATGGTGTCGTCCGAGAGATCGAAGATCACAGCCGGAGGCATTGAGTTCAACTGCTCAAGATACCTGACTTTTTCCGCGGTAGCTAAATCGCCATTTCTGGCCCGATCAACCATTTCGTGATACGCCTTCATGGTCATTTTTTGAGGCGCATTCTCTCCGCCTTCCACCTGCCCAGGGTCATCCCGTTTCGCTGGAACCGCTTCTTTCTTCGGGGATGACAACGGATTATTATCCTGATTACGACTCTGTAACATACCAACCTCCTTATTGTCACTGTTTTCGTGACAAGAAAAACCTGCAGAACCCGGCTGAAATCACCAATGAAAATCAGCCTTATAATGCATAATACAACTCATTATGCATTCCTTCCGATCCACCCTGAGGACAGAACTTCCAGGACTACCCCTGATGCCATTTACCAGCAACTGGATCATCTCTAGTTGCATTGGTATTTCCTGAACACCAGGTTGCATCGACTTTGTTTAACACTAATAATTAAGTATAACTAGTCCTGCAATCTAGAAAAGAGATAAAATAGGAAAATTCATAAAAACCGGAAGATTTTTCTATTTTTTTCAGAACACTTAACCGTAACAGTCACCGGAACCCAGAAAAACCACACTCAACTATCTATTACAAAGAAACTTACGACAATAAGAAATCGTAATAAGACTATCTCTGTTCATTACGGCAAAGCAGGGAAAGCCGCTTGAATACTGGTGTCACTCAATCAAAATCCAGGTCATTCTGCACAACGCTCGCTCCTCTGACAAATCGACGGCGGTTTTGATCGATTAATCCAACACATTCAAGCCTCGTTCTAAATTCTGATCTGCTTCGTGTCATTATTTAATGGAAAGGGCTTAGCCGTCTCAATCGATGGTTGAGCCCTTTTTCGTTTCCACAAAGCCCTGTTTTCAGGCTTTTTTCCCATCTCTTCGTTCTCTCGGAGCTAAAAAAATGAATCTTACCGCTCTGGCGGTCAGCTATCTGCTGTCTGCCCTGCTCGTTTACGCATGGTACAGAGAGCATCGCCTGCGACGTGCTCTTCAGGGCCTTTTCTCAAGAGTTTTCACCCACTGGAACCAGAATCATGAACCATCACGCCCCTACCCTCACCAGGGCTTCCCAACGGACCATCGTGGCCATCATCGGCCTCATCATCGCCGGATGCAATGATACCCCAACCCAGAAAGACAAGCGTCTGGAAGAGTTTGCCAGGCATAGCATGGCTCAACAAAGCCGCCAGAACGAAGTCGTTGCCAAACAGGCTACAAGTGTTGTTCAGGTCAGCCACGAACTGACCAATACGGCTAACCACCTTGTTGAAGAGGATGCCAGGGCCCGCCATGAGATGATCCAAGCCTACCGTGATCTGGCTGGTGACCTTAATCGCCAGCAGACAGCTATGGATGAAGCCCGGAACGAAATTGAAAAAGATCGTCGTGAACTGGCCCGGTTGCGTCATCGCGACCCGATCCTGGTCGCCTCCATACAGTCGTTCGGCCTACTCTTGGCCTCTTTGATGCCCTTGGGCATGGCCGCTTTTGTGGTTTATCAGATGAACCACCATGAACCGGAGCATGCCGCTGTGGCGGAACTGCTGATCCATGACCTGGGCAGCGATCAACCAGCCATCTGGCCGTGTATCCAGCAACAACTTACCCAGCCCAGGGAGATCGGTCATACCGGTTATGGCCGTGATTGCGACGATCTCGATACAGACGATGACCCCACCTATGAATAGGGAAAAAACGCATGAGCCACATTGTGGAGATTAAAACCGAAGTCAGGGACACCGAAGCCCTGAAGCTGGCCTGCCTGAGGCTTGGGCTGACCCAACCTGTGTCATGCACGACTCGACTTTTTACCGAAGAAGCCACCGGCGAGGCCGTTCACCTGCCCGGCTGGCGATACCCGGCTGTTTTTGACGTGATCTCCGGTCAGCTGAAATACGACAACTTTCAAGGCCGTTGGGGCGACCCCAAAGAGCTTGATCGGCTCTTGCAAGCCTATGCCGTGGAAAAAGCCCGGCTGGAAGCTCGTCGCAAAGGTTATCTCGTGACCGAACAGCCTATGACCGACGGTTCCATCCGCCTGACGGTAATGGTCGGAGGTGTAGCATGAGCAAGATCATTGAGATTACCGTTGCCCCGAATGGCAGCTCGACCATTGAGACGAAAGGTTTCACCGGACCTGATTGCCAGAATGCCAGCCGGTTTATTGAGCAGGTGCTGGGCCAGAAGGTGTCTGCACGGCTGAAGCCAGAGTTTTATACCAGTCATACACAAACAACCGTTAAGAATAACACAGGAGCCAATTCATGAGTCTGCGTCAGGAATTTTCGGAATATGTCAGGGCCTGTTTTACGGGCGTCTGGATTGAGTCGTTTGAGCATCCCGAAGCCCTGGTGGAAATCAGCCAGCTTTGCCGGGAGGAAAATTGGCAGTTGGCCACCTGGGACTGCGAATCGGGCCTGAACACTGGATCAGGTAGTGAAACCGTATCAGCGTCTGATCCGGTCAGTGCCATCCGTGTAGCTGACAGTTTGGCACGGCCTGATAGCACGGTCATCCTGGTGCTGCCCAATTTTCACCGGTTTTTGCAATCAGCCGAAGTGATTCAGGCCCTTGCAAGACAGGTAGTCGCAGGCAGGACTAGCCGGGTGATTACCGTGATCTTGGCACCTGTCGTGCAGTTGCCGGTCGAGCTGGAAAAACTCTTCGTTGTTTTGCCTCATCCACTACCAGCGTCAGTGGAACTGCTGGAAATAGCCCGTGGTGTAGCGACCGAACCGGGTGAATTACCTGACGACAGCGACCTTCAGAAGTTGCTGGACGCGTCAGCGGGTCTGACACGGATGGAGGCTGAAAACGCATTTAGCCTTTCGCTGGTGCGTTCGGGCAAGATCACGCCAGAGACAGTCTGGGAGATGAAGTCGCAGATGCTCAAGAAGAGCGGTCTGGTCACGCTCTATCGTGGGCAGGATGATTTTTCGAGCCTGGGCGGGCTGGCCTCGCTCAAGGCATTTTGCAAACAGGCCCTCAGGATTCAGCCTGAGACTGACCCTACGAGGCTGGCACGTGGCGTACTTTTGCTCTCACCACCCGGATGTGGCAAGTCGCAGTTCTGCAAGGCCCTGGGCAGGGAAGTTGGTAGGCCGGTACTGCATCTGGATGTTGGTAGCCTGATGGGTTCGCTGGTAGGCCAATCCGAAGAACGAACCCGGCAGGCCTTACGTCTGGCCGAGGCCATGGCACCGTGTGTTCTGATGGTCGATGAAGCCGAAAAATCCTTCTCAGGGCTCAATGGTCAGGGCGATTCGGGTGTGGCTTCACGCATGTTCGGCACCTTCCTGAGCTGGCTGAATGACCATTCTTCCAACGTCTTTGTCGTCTGCACGGCCAACGATGTCACTCGCTTACCGCCTGAGTTTGGCCGGAGCGAAAGATTTGATGGTGTCTTTTTCCTGGATCTTCCCGACCGTGCGGAAAAAGATGCCATCTGGGCCATTTACCGCAGGCTCTACGAGATCGACCCGGCGGAACGTCAACCAGTGGACACCAACTGGACCGGTGCAGAGATCCGCTCCTGCTGCCGCCTGGCAAGGCTCTTGCAGATTCCTTTGACAGATTCTGCACAGAATGTCGTGCCCGTAGCCATCACAGCCGCTGAGTCGATTAACAGGCTGCGAACCTGGGCCAGTGGCCGGTGCCTTTCGGCGAATCAGCCGGGAGTTTATCAGGCCAAAGTCAAAAGTAGCTCGGCAAGACGAAATGTAAGCCGTGAACCGTCGGTAAACTGATTTTCAAAAACTTGAATCTTCAACCGGTCAGGCCGATGGCTGAACAAGCCGTTTGCCTGATTTTCCATTTTTCAGGAGCATCACGAGATGACGACGATGACAAGACCAGTGAATAACAGCAATTCGACCCTTTCACCCAGCGACCAGCTTCGCCAGAACATGACGGCTGCCATGCTGAGTTTTACCTGGCTGGGCGTGCACAAATCGCTGAACACCAGCCAGAAGGATCAGGCAGCCAACACGTTTGGTGCTGAAAGTCGTTTTGTGTCGGCTGGTAAGAAGCTGCTCGATACCGGCCACCCGGCTTTCAAGGCCGTGACGGCCATCCGGAGCCGGGCGGTGAATTACTGGAAGGAATGCTCACTGCCCTATCCGGAACCGGGCATCCGACTGATCCGGCAGGACCACGTGGAAACATTCGACCGGCAGATGCACAGCTTCGCCCGTGAGCTGGAAGAGGCCGTGCAAGACCTGGAACGCTGCTATGACGAACTGCGTCAGGCAGCCCAGTCTCGATTGGGCCTGTTATTCAATCCGGCTGATTATCCGGATTCGCTGAGTGGCCTCTTTGCCGTAGAGCACGATTTCCCGTCAATTGAGCCACCGGCGTATCTGCGGCAGCTTAGCCCTGAGCTTTATCGCCAGGAATGCCAGCGGGTTCAAGCCAGATTCGACGAAGCGGTGAGGCTGGCTGAACAGGCGTTTATCGAAGAGTTGTCGAGGTTGATCGACCACCTGACGGAACGTCTGACAGGTGAAGAAGACGGCAGGCCAAGGATCTTCCGGGATACGGTTGTCACCAATCTGAACGACTTCTTCGAACGCTTCCGGAACTTGAATATCCACAGCAACGAGCAGCTTGATGAGCTGGTGCAGCACGCCCGAAGGGTTTTACAGGGCGTTGACCCACAGCAGTTGCGTGATCAGCAGTGGCTGCGACAGCATACCAGCAGCCAGATGTCGTCGATTCAGGCCAGGCTTGATCAATTGATGGTCGAACGGCCCCGGCGAAATATCCTGCGTCGCCAGCCGATATGAAGGTGACCACGATGCAGATTGTGATCACAAGCGATGGCAGCTTGAGATGCATTTACAGCGATCTGCTGGACTTGCACACGCTTGGCCGATTGCAGATCAGGCGTGGCAGCCATGTCGAGCCGACGCCTGAAGGCTATTGGCAGGTGGATCTGTCACCCGTCAGAGGCCCACTATTGGGCCCTTACCGAAAACGTCAGGAAGCCCTGGATGCCGAAATCCACTGGCTGGAAGAGAGCTGGCTGAATCCGGCCAACTGAGTAGTGAGAAAAACGATTTACCGAAAGGGCTGCTCCAATGTGGGGCGGCCTTTTTTATTGAATAGCACCACTTGAGGAGCAAGAGCATGAATCAGCGAAGTATCAAAAGTGCCGTCGCACGGGCAACAGGTGAAGAGCTGCGTAATATACGCCGGATGGGTTTTACGATTGCCGACCCGTGTGTGGTAAGGCATGACCCTGAGGCTATCTCACGCTATGCCCGGGCGATTGACTGGGATGACTTTCAGCGTAGGCAGGCTGGGGCTGTCACTCTGCAACGGCCACGCAAACGGCTGGCCTGACAAAGAAGTTCGGAACAGATAAGCACAGAGAGATATAAA
>JBEITT010000204.1:0-3293 GCA_040374745.1 Planctomycetaceae bacterium
CATCTGATCCTGCTGCATGTAATGCGTGTAGGACCAATGGCCATTCTGCCTCAGGCAATTTGTCAGAAAGAAGATCAGCGAATTTTCAGGTTTATTGTAAAAAAGACGGTCATCTTCAGCCCTGTGTTCAAAATCAGCCACCAGTTGCAGTTCGGTGCCGGGCGAATGACGGGCCACCAGGGCCGTTGTGTGGGGATAGCGAAACCCGATTTCTACAAAAGAGCGTGGTTTCCGGGCGGCCAGGCACCAGACCAGACACATTAGGGCAGGGTGCTCGCTGACCGGCACAGGTAAGTGGCCATAGTGAGTGAGCACATCACGCACTGCATTTTGAATTTCGGGTCGTCCGAGTTGGTTTCCCAGATTTTCCAGTGGCGCGAACCAGGTGAGATCATCAACTGAATCGGTCGAGTGAATATCAGGGTCTGGTGCTACACATTCGGTAAAAGGCAGATCAAAATCGCCCAGGCCCCAGTTTTCGGGGTTGGGGGCGAATTCCGGAGTGAGATTATCAACCGGGTTGAGCTTACGGAACATTTTCTCAGGTGAGTAATCTCTGGGTTTGTTCCAATGCTCCATATGCAAAGAATTGACGCCGAAATGTTCAAGCTGAATGAGATCGTGGTGTGCCGTGATTCGAAGAGCGAGGTCGATGTCGTTAAAACCCCAATATCTCATACTTTCATCTAATCCACGACATTCATGCCAGAGGTCTCGATGAAGCAGCATCAAGTTTGTTGGGGCGGCATGACCCGCCCCGCCGCGTTCCTCAGGGAAGTAGGCGGCATTGCGATTGAGATAGTTTTCAAATTCAAGCAGAGGTAACCTTCGATTGACGATGGTGTTTGGGATATGCCTCCTGCCGCCTGAAACAAAAGCGCGTTTAACGGGGAAATCGGAGTATCGACCTTGCAACGTGTTAAGCAAAATGTCCAGAGTTGATGCTGTAAAGACGACATCGGACCCAGTTTGGGCAACGAATTCACCGCGAGCACGGCGAATTCCGACATTATAAGCGGTGCAGGCAGGGAATTCAGTATTGCCTTGTGCTGGAACGGCTACGTCAGCAGGGATTGGGAGGAAACGGCTGATTAATTTTGCTTCTGGTACTAGCTCAATCACCTCGTGAAGCGGGGAATCGCTATTCCAGTCGCAAATGACAATTTCCAGATCATCAAGCCTGTTGATTCGGGCTGCGGCCCTGGCAGTGATGTTGACAGCGGTTGCGAGTCTCCAATTGAAGTCGCCCATAAAATTATCGTTTCGGCCAGCCATAACTAAGGATAATAGAGGTCTTAGGGATGTAAGTGACTGTCGAGTATTCATCAGTGGCCTGATTTTTGATCTGAATCAACCGTATGAACGGTTATGAGAAACTAGTTCATGCTCTTCGATAGATTACTTTTAATATAGCAAAGGCCTCGATGTCCAGTGCATTTTTTTGGAAACAATTAGCCGCATAATGATTTACGGATAAGCTTGACTGAGAATGCCCTTTTTTATCGAATTTATTTTAAAGACAGCTCTCTTTTGCGATAAGATCATTTGTCCTTTCCTCAATCATGGCTGGTGGTCGTTGGTACTGAAAACGATCTACGCCAGTTGGTTTTTTCGTCCAGCCCTCCCTCACACCCTCCATTGGAGCAAATTCATGAGTAACTTCTCTAACAAATTAGTTTTATGCCTGACCACCGGCATCTTAACGCTGATTCTCGGCCAGGCTTCAGCCGACGAACCCAAGCCTCCCCAAGGCTTTCGGGCGATTTTCAACGGCCGTGACCTTTCCGGTTGGTATGGTCTCAACCCTCATGCCGTGGGCAAGGCCACTGGCGAAAAAAAAGCCGCTAACCTGAAAAAACAGCGTGAGGACTTCCCAAAAAATTGGACAGTTTCCAACGGCGAGCTGATTAACGACGGTCATGGTCCCTATGCCACGACCGACGAAGAATTTGGTGATATTGAACTGCTGATTGAGTATAAAACCGTGCCGGGTGCCGACAGCGGCATTTATCTCAGAGGCGCGCCACAGGTGCAAATCTGGGACTGGAACCAGAAGTTTGATCCCAAAGCCCCCACTCGCAGGCCTCATCTGGGCTCAGGCGGGCTTTTTAACAACACGCCTGATAAACCAGGCCGCGACCCGCTGGTACTGGCCGACAGACCTTTTGGCGAGTGGAACCAGATGCGGATTCGCCAGATCGGTGACAAAACCACGGTCTGGCTGAATGACAAACTGGTGGTCGATAACGCCGTGATGGAAAATTACTGGGACCGCTCCAAGCCATTGCCAGCTAGGGGGCCGATCATGCTACAAACCCACGGTGGCGAGATTCGCTGGCGGAATATTTTTGTCAAGGACCTTTCAGCGAAATAAATCTGAAACCACGCACCGTGGAATGAAATACCAAGCGAAAACCGGCTGACTCATTCCAAACCGGTTTTCGCCTTTATTTCATGCGTTGCTCACCAGCAGATCCATCACATTTGGCATCTTCCCCAAGTTGGAATTGTCAAAAGCAATGGCTGCCAAAATTGTATTGAATGATTCATTCGAAGGACGTAAACCCTAGTCGGCATACGCAGCAAAAGGTTTACGTCTGCGTTCAAAGAATCAAATCAACCAAGTAATTCTCACCCACTCGCCCGGATTATCCTGGCGAATCCGGATTTTCAGGCTTTTTCTTGCGTGGTAATGCAGGTCGATTCTTATCGGGTGAATGACCCAATGGATTCGCCTTCACCTCCTTGATTTGCCGCTGTTTTTGGCCTCTGCCTTTCTGATACGTACTCTTGGACCTGTCACGGACATTTTTGGCTTCAGCATCAATCACAATTTCGTCACCATTCGCATCGAATGGAGAAATCTTGGTGTCAGGAGTTCGCTTCATTATGATCGTTAGGCTCGTCTGTTTTATTTCACAGTGAGCAGAACGATAATATTTCTCTTGATAGACTATCCTTTCGGGATTCTTCAAGAGAAACTCACCAGCGGGTATTTGATCCTCCATCTTTCCGTGTCCAGGTTCATCCCGTTTTGCAGGAAGCATTTCGGGGTTCTGACTGGATGAAAAGCTGAAATCGTTCTCAATCTTCTCGAACATAACAGAATCCTTTGTCACTTATATCGTGACAGTAAAAACTCATCGAACCTGGCTGAAATTTGATAATAACCGTATCCGTCCGGTGAAACACATCTTCCAGGCCGTGGTAATTTGAGTTTTCGCAGTTCACAACTCAAATTCACTTCCCTGGGAGTCACGCTTGGCCAATCACACAATCCCTCGTCAACGGGC
>JBEITT010000032.1:0-49173 GCA_040374745.1 Planctomycetaceae bacterium
GTATGTATTTTGGTAATGTAACAAAAAAACCTTGTGAAACAAAGCCCCCTGTTTTATTGTGCTATCTGAAGGTTCTCATTCAAACCAAGGCTTATAAAAGTGACTGTCTAAAAGCCATGCCCCGTTTAGGGCACAACTTTAATTTTTGACACTTGCATCCAGCACTTTTTGCATTTCAAGAAGGTGATAATTTGAGACTGACTCGGAATAGCCGGCGGTTTTCATCACAGTTTTCAATTGCCTGAGTATTGCTTTTTGAAAAAAATTTTCTCCTCTGATTAAATCAGTGCTGGATTTATCAACAGGACGTTTTTGATAATTGAAAAATGAGTTAATCTGTTTCTGGATTCGAGATTCTGGTAATCGCCGGATTTTAGACCTCTCCTTAATGGCATCTGCAAAAATAGGGATTTCGTAACTCGTCAGTTTTCGTATGATCAGATAATCCCTTTCCTTAATCAAATCAGGATAATAATTAAACTCCGGCAGAGAAATAAAATACTGACTCTGAATGCCAAGTGAATTGCGAATGATAGTCTCGGATATACCAAGGGATTCAAGACGCATTTTCAGTTTTTTTTCCAAGCGATCAAGGAGCAATCCAGTAGGCTGAAATGCAATCGTATTTTGGAAACCATCGACTACCGGGTCATAATAATCACCGAATTCATGCTCTTGAAAAAGATTTTTCGGAAATCGCCGTTCACCTTGGGCAGCCAGATCCTCTCTCAATTGCTGTTCTGCAAGATAAAGATCCTCCGCTGATCGGATGGTGTAAGCCTGGATCTGCAATGGTATTGAATTTAATTTCAGATCAAATGCCTGCATTTTTTGTGAAATGATTTCACTGCTGAGATTTAAAAAAAGTAGCATATTTAAATATTCGTTTCTTGCCATGGTTAATATCGCGGGCGGCAATTGATATTCTGGCAATGAAAGATTTTCATAAAATCGCTTAATTCGCTTCATTTCATATTTCTTGACAGGCAATTTTAATTGATACTGTTTTTTTTCAAACGATGCTATCAAGTCATGGACCTGTTCATCGCCAAGCCATGCTTTACGTTCAAGTTGAATCAGTTGTCGCGCGTCAACCGGCATTGATTCATAATGATCTATTTGTTTCATCATATCGAAATAGACTTCAGCACTTTCTTGCCGGGTTTTTATTTTGCGATTCAGGATATTGGTCAGGGAAGATTCCATTTCAGCCGGAGCTGGCCTTAATTTCATATTTTTAAAGAGAGAGAGTCGGTTATCAGCAACAAACGGTGTCTCCAATTCACCCGACTCGTATTCTTCATAAACTTTTCCTGGCATAATGTTATTTCTGGATACAGTTTCATTTTCTATCAGTTGTAATTGATCAAGATAGAGTGCCTCGTGAGAACCCTGGGAGGGGAGTTCCCGTAATTGATTTGAAAACCCAGGCCATTGAATGATGTTAGATTCACCTGATACCAATAAACACAGGGTAAAGGACAACGAAATAATAACCAGCAGGAAAAATACAACAAGAGACCCATTTAAGTGAGCACGCACTGGTAAGCCTTCTAATGAGTTGTTGAATAATATGCCTCAGGTAAAGTTATTCCCTGAAAAGCATATTGAATTTTATGAAGTGTGTCTGTCAACCAGGTTCAATAAGTACCCGTATTTTGAAATAGTCGGTCGCTCGAGACCATTTTTTCCTCCATAATGCCTGGCAACAGCAAAATAGAATGGAGTCGATTCATCGAGCGACTTATTGAATGTCTGACACATTATCTGACGCAAACTTTTTCAAAAAGTTTCATCTATTTTTATTATTTTTGCAGACTGGCTGCGAGCAGTGCCGTCATGGCATGCAATCCCGCCAGATGGTCTTCATTGAATTCACTGTTGGCATAACCGCCGGCAAGCACAAATGCTACCGGGATTTGATTCTGGCGGCAGGTATCAAAAACCAGTGATTCACGGTCTTTAATTGTCTGGTCGGTGACACCTTTCCGGCCTCCAATTCTGCAGTCCTCATGCACATCCATCCCGGCGTTGTAAAGCATGAGATCAAATTTTTCGGATTCTACGATTTTCAGGGCCTGCCGACATTCCGCCAGATAATTGTCACTTCGAAAATGGCTGCTGACATCCACCTGATTGATGTTTTCATGGCCTCGGATTATCTCGGCCGTGCCATCGCCATAATGGGCATCGAAATCAACGATCAGGACTTTTCGATCCGCAGCATCAGCAACGACATCAAGGGCAGCAATGGCCAACCCATTAAAAGTGCAGAAACCGCCACCACGATTGCGGCCAGCGTGATGCAGGCCTGAACTGAGGGAGCCTGAAGCACCGGATTTTAAGGCCTCGTGTGCGGCAGCGACCACACCACCATTGGAGTAAAGCACTGCTGAAGGCAATTTCGGGCACCATGCAAAGCCATTACTTTCGGCTAGATGTCGTGGAGAGCCAGTCAGCACTGCTTCAATATATTCCGGGCTGTGGGCCCGCAGTAATTGTTCCCGTGAAAGTGGTTCTGGAGTGGTTATTTCGATACCCGGCTGACCCATCAGCCTGGCAGCGACCTGCGCAGCCTTGCGTGTCGTATCCCAGGCATGAGTGGCGGAACAATACTCTTCGCAATAATAGACTTTCATCAAACGGGTCTCCTTCATACGTAACAGGTTCTGGAAAAGCAAATCGGTATAATCGCGACTTTTCAGGTCGCTGCAAAACTATAGGGAAGCTGTCAACACCTGAATAAAAAAGCAAGAAAAGAGAGTCTGGTTAAGGAATCAGATTGCTATCTCATATCAGTTTCCATGGATCACGGCATGGCGAATCATGCAGCAGACGATTCGCTTCGTCGTCGCCAACCACGGTTTCAGTGGCAGAATCCCATTTCAAAGCACGCCCGAGCGTTTGTGATACATAGCCAAGGTGGCCAGGTGTGATGGAACGGTGCGCCGTTTCAGCAGGGGCAATGCAGGCTTTTCGAGTTCTCATACAATCCAGGAAATTCCCGATATGGTTGCGTGAATGATAAGCCCTGATATTGCCGACATTGAAATCTCTGGCTGTGAGGCGTGTGTCAGATGCCTTTAATGAACCACGATTAACCATGAGCCAACCCAATTCACCAATTATTTTCAGACCTGTTTTATGATGACTGGCAATGGATGATTTAATTCCACCTGCATATTTACATTTCATTTCAAAGTGCACTGGCGTATTATAGATATTGGTTTCTGGAAAGATCCAGCCTGATGATTCAACTTCAACCGGTCCTGATTGGTCTGCACCTATCGCCCAATGGGCAATATCATTATGGTGTCCAATCCAGTCCATAAATCCGCCGCCGAAATTGCGATGCCCACGCCACCATCGATGATGCCTGGCACGCATGTAGGGAAGGATTCTGGCAGGGCCACACCACATGTCATAATTAATCGTTTCAGGCGGTTCAGCAGCAGTGATGTCACCCATTGGTTTATCGTAGCCTGCGGCGAGACCAACTTCGAGCTGGGTTATTTTGCCAAGATGACCATTTAATACCAGTTCAACTGCGCGATGAAATGAAAATTCGCTGCGCTGCTGGCTCCCGGTTTGAAAAACCGCATTACGGGCCTTAACTTCTCGATAGACAATCTGCCCTTCATGAAATGTGTGCGTTACTGGCTTTTCACAATAAACATCCTTACCATGTCGCAGGGCCTCAAGCGTGCACAGGGCGTGCCAGTGATCGGGAGTGGCAACAACGACTGCATCCAGCCCGTTCCGGCCACAAAGCTCACGAAAATCAGCCGTGGTGAACAGGGTGTGTTTCTCGCCATAATTGTTAAGAACTAGATTTTTCGCGGTTTCCAGGCCATAAGCCTTGCTTTTACCCCACTCAAGGTCGCGATAATGAAGTTTATCGACATCACAAAGTGCTGTAATTACCGCATTCTTGTGCTTTAATAACTGCCCAAGCAGGTCAAAACCTCGCGAGCCGAGCCCAACCACACCGACCGTGAGACGTTCCGAGGGTGCAACCGCTGCTTCCCGGCCAAGGGCCGAAGCGGGAATGACAGACGGAAATGAGAGAATCGCAGCACTTTTGCCAATAAACGAACGACGGTTGTATTGGCTGCAATTCTGGGTCATGAAAGGTCTTCCGTTGATACAGATTTCACTGAATTAATAAGTCAACTTATCCCATCTGAATTCGATTTTCAAACAGAATTTTCGAAAGTTTCCAGCTATTTTACCTGCCAGGTTATTGATAAACTTTTCCAGCGGAAGTCATAATAATACGATCAAGCAGAAGTCCGAGGATTCTGCACCAATTTCTCATCATCTCGTCTATAAACCAGGTTTCTGCAGCCTTGCATTTCACTGAATCGTCTTTGCATGAAACTCCCTTAAGGGCTGGACTGGTAGGCTATGGAGCCTGGGGTAGCCATCACGCACGAGCCATGCTGGAAGCAGGTGGCATTAATCTGGTAGCAATCTGTTCAAAGTCAGAAGAGAGCCGCAAAAAAGCCCAGATGGATGTGGCTGGCGTAAGAGTCTATGCTGATTATCGCGAGATGCTGGCACGCTCGGATCTGGATTTTGTGGATGTCGTATTGCCTTCCAACCTGCATTTTGAAGTGGCTAAGGATGTGCTGGAATCAGGGCGGCACCTGCTGCTGGAGAAACCAATGACACTTGACGTTGCCCACTGTGCAACTCTTGTGAAGATAGCAGGCGAAAAGAATCTGAAACTGGCCGTGGGGCATGAGCTTCGAGTTTCATCGCTATGGGGAAAAGTTCGTGAAATTATTAATTCAGGTGCAGTGGGTGATCCACTTTATGCCTTGATTGAGCTATTTCGAAGGCCCTACCGGCTGGGTTCAGGTGGGTGGCGATATGACATTAGTCGTGTAGGCAACTGGATTCTTGAAGAACCAATTCACTTTTTTGATCTGGCCCGCTGGTATTTCAGCAGTATTGGCGACCCGGTCTCGGTTTATGCAACGGCCAACAGTCGCCAGCCAGGGCATCCTGAACTGCATGATAATTTCTCGGCAATCCTGAATTTCGCCCATGGTCGATACGCAGTGATCTCGCAGACACTGGCGGGTTATGAACACCACCAGACAGTGAAGATCTCTGGCACTGAGGGCTCGCTATGGGCACGCTGGAGTGGTGCCATGGACCGCACTTTTCAGCCCAGCTTCAGCCTGCATATTCAAAAGGGCGATCGGGGTGAAGAAGTGCCGATCTTACAACCTTCAGGGGAAGTTTATGAACTGGTGGATCAGATGCGAATTTTTGCCTGCTCGGTTCGAACAGGCTCCCCACCGGCATGTACCGGCGAAGATGGGTTATGGTCGGTGAAGATGTGCCTGGCGGCTGGCGAGTCGCTGAAAACGGGTCATCCGGTAGTAATTGCCAGAGACTGGAAGCCCAGATGATAGAGAATCAGGAAAAACAGTCAGCACTCAGCTGGTATCAGGGAATCAGCCGTTATCAGTGGCTGGTATTGATTCTGGCATCGGCCGGCTGGGTATTTGACGTATATGAGAGCCAGATCTTTAATACAACCCGGCTGGAACTACTGAACGAAATGGTTCAGGGGCCAAGCGGTGCTGAAAAAACCGCCAGAGTTAACTTTCTGGGCGATCTTTTTCTTGGTATTTTTCTGGCTGGTGGGATGGTTGGTGGACTGATATTTGGGGCACTCGGTGACCGCTGGGGCCGCAAGCCGACGATGATCCTGACGATTCTGATGTATTCAATTTTTTCGGGTCTGACTTATTTTGCCGAGAATCTCTGGCAGGTTGGAATCCTACGATTTCTGGTCTCGATGGGTATCGGTGGCGAGTGGGCGATTGGTGCTGCGCTGGTCTCCGAGGTATTTCCGACACGATCAAGGTCGCAGGCAGGGGCGATTTTTCATGCGTCAAGCACATTCGGTACGTGGCTGGCGGGTGCAGTGGCAATGATGATTGGCTCGGGCTGGCGCAATGGTTATCTGGTAGGAGTTTTGCCGGCTCTTCTGATTCTCTGGATCAGGTCAAGTCTTGAAGAACCAGAAGGATGGGTCAGACAAAAGAAATCATTGCCGGGCAAAAACAGTGGCAGCCTGAGTGAACTGCTGTCTGAACGGCAGTGGCGAAGTCGGGCGATTGCCGGCCTTTTGCTGGCCGCAGTGGGCCTGGCGACTTTTTGGGGCGTGACAGTGGCCGGGCAGGACCTGGCCCGCAACTTTGCATTAGAAGCCGGCAAAACACAACAGGAAGCACAGGCCGACGCCAAATTCGCTTACACATTGGCTCAGACTACTGGCGGTGGTATTGGCCTGATATTATATGGTCCTTTTTGCCAATGGGCGGGGCGACGGCGAGCATTTGCTCTGGCTCATATTTTTGCAATAATCATAGTTCCGATTACCTGCCTGGTTCCGCAGAGCTATCAAGAGTTACTGATATTCCTGCCATTTTACGGAGCATTGACGATGTGGATGCACGCTGGCTATGCCATTTATTTCCCGGAGCTTTTTCCCACAAGACTCAGGGCGCTTGGTACCAGCTTCTGCTTTAATGGCGGGCGAATTGTGGCAGCGATCATGTTACCCATTTCCGGCAGAATTAAAGCAATGCAGGGGTTGAGTTTGCCTTGGGCTCTGACTTTGCTTGCATCTACTTATCTGCTGGGGCTTCTGGTACTGCATTTTCTGCCAGAGACCAAAAACCAGCCCTTACCGGAATGACGGCCAGACAATTTCAATTCTGCTGTGAAGTGATAAGATCAATTGCGCAGATTGTGGCAAAAAACTAATAAAAGGATGTGGGGCCGATGAGCGAACAACTGAAACAACCGCCAAGTGTCGGGCTTGGGCTTTGGAAGTCGGCGAATGAAACAACCGCAGGGCTTGTGCACGAGGCGATTCGGGTAGGTTATCGTCACTTTGATTGTGCGTGCGATTACGGTAACGAAGCTGAAGCTGGCCAGGGGCTGGATCTGGCCATGAAAAGTGGCCTGTGCCGAAGAGAAGATCTGTGGATAACATCAAAATTGTGGAACACCTATCATCGGCCCGAACACGTGCGTTTGGCAGTTGAAAGATCACTGCGGGATCTCAGGCTGGATTATCTTGATCTTTATCTTATTCATTTCCCGATTGCCCTCGATTTCGTGCCTTTTGAGAAGCGGTATCCGCCCGGATGGCTCTATGAGCCGGACGCTGAAAAACCAGCGATGAAGCCAGCCCGGGTACCAATTGCTGAAACCTGGGGAGCAATGGAAGAGTTAGTCAAAGCCGGGATTGTGAAGCAGATTGGCGTAGCTAATTTCGGGATTTCTCTACTCAGAGAACTGCTGAATAAGGCGGCGATCAGCCCATCGGTACTTCAGGTCGAGTTGCACCCCTATCTGACACAAGAAAGGCTCTTGCGGTTCTGCCGCGACTCGGGCATTGCCGTTACAGCTTTTTCGCCACTTGGGGCACTTTCTTATGTGCCGCTGGGAATGGCAGAAGCCAGTGATTCAGTTATGGAAGAGCACGCTGTGGCAGCGGCAGCAAAAGCACATAATCGCACACCGGCACAGGTACTTCTGCGTTGGGGTATCCAGCGAGGTACATCCGTCATACCAAAAACATCCCGATATGAAAGACTGGAAGAAAATCTACAATCAACAGATTTTCAATTATCAGAAAATGAAATGGATGCCATTTCGTCACTGAATCGAAACCGGAGGTTTAATGACCCGGGAGATTTCTGTGAATTGGCGTTTGGCACCTTTTTCCCGATTTATGAATGACACCGAATGAAGATTGGAGTGTATGAACTGTGGCACTGAATGTCGAGACAATTGATATAAATGGCCAGTTGCGTAAAGGCGAGGACACATTTCCACTTGTTTATATCTGTCGTGATGAGAATGTCACTCTGGAATCAGCCTGCGACTGGGCCAGGGCAAACAGCGAAAGTTTGCTGGAAGCGGCGCACCGGCATGGGGCAAGCCTTTTTCGTGGCTTTGGCCTTAAAACAGCAGAAGATTTTGACGCTTACGTAACAGCTTTTGGTTTGCCTGCATTCACATATGAGGATTCGCTTTCCAATGCTGTTCGAGTGAGTCGTACGCCCAGGGTTTTCACGGCGAACGAAGCACCGCCAAACGTTCAGATTTTTTTCCATCATGAAATGGCCCAGACCCCTTTTTATCCGACTCGGCTCTTTTTCTACTGCGAACTGGCGGCAGATAAAGGAGGTAGCACGCCCATTTGCCGGTCGGACTGGGTGTGGGAGCAACTTTTTTCCAGGTATCCGGAATTTGCCAGCGAGGTTGCTGAAAAAGGGCTGCAATATTCAAACGTGATGCCTGGCGAAACGGATTTGCAGTCGGGTATGGGCCGTAGCTGGCAAAGTACCCTGAGATCACAGACGCGTGAAGCCGCTGAAAAACGTCTGTCTGACTTGAATTATACCTGGGAATGGCAGACCGATGGTTCGCTGAGAGCTACTTCTCCTGTTTTACAAGGAGTTTATGATCTGCCTGATGGGCGTCGGACATTTTTCAATCAACTCATTGCGGCTTTCAGTGGCTGGAAGGATTCCAGAAATGATCCGTCGAAGGCTATCAGGCTTGGCGACGGATCAGAGTTGAATCGAGAAGCAGTTCTTGCTGCAGTAGAGATAGCCGAGGAACTGGCATTTGACATTCCATGGCAGGCCGGCGATGTCGCCTTGGTGGATAATTATGTGGCCATGCACGGCCGAAGAACCTTTGAAGGGCAGCGCAAGGTTCTGGCCGCCATGGTTTGAGTAACCTTAACGCGATTTCAGTCGTTCTCAGCTTTCTTGCGTTGTTGCTTCTTTTTGGCAGCAACCTTGCCCGTTGCGCCCTTTGCAGAGGGTTCGACCCCTGAATCCTTACCCCATAGAGGTCTGATGTTTGACTCATTCCACTTTTGCCATAGTGCCTGAAGCTCCTTGACTTTGTCAGTGTGAGTTTTTGAAAGGTCATGATCTTCATGAATATCGTCGGCAAGGTTATAGAGTCTGTAAGAAGTTACGGGCTGATTGGTCTTGCCTGTCAGCGTGTCTGCATTGGAATCATATCGAACCAGCTTCCAGTCGCCTGACCGAACCGCCATCTGCTCGCCGAATCGCCAGAAAACAGCTTCATGCGGACTGCCTGAATCCTCACCTTTGACAAAAGGGATGAGGTTGGTTCCATCCAGCTTCCATTCAGGCAATTGACTGACACCTGCAGCCGCAATCGCTGTTGCGTGAAGATCAAGCTGAATGACTGGCTTTTCATAAACTGCCGGCTTGATCTTTCCGGGCCAGGCCAGCAGAAATGGCACACGAACACCCCCTTCAAGTGTCGTGCGCTTGCTGCCTCGGAGCGGGGTATTTATTGACCCATTGACAGTAACCCCGGGCATTGTCGGCCCACCGTTGTCGCTGATAAAGGCAATCATGGTATTTTTATCGAGCCCTGTCTCAGCCAGTTTTTTGCGAACATTTCCGATGGCGTCATCCATGGCAACCATCATGGCGGCATAATCCCGTCGTTGCTTATTTTCGATGTGAGACAGTTTTGAAAGCAGGTCTGGCCGGGCGTGCATGGGTGTGTGCACAGCATTGAATGTCAGGCAAAGCAGCCATGGCTCCTTACGGTGCCGGTCAATGAATGAAACGGCCTCACGGCCAAATGCGTCAGTTGTATAATCCAATTCGGTCACGTTTTCCGTGCCGCGCAGAATTCCATCTTTATCAAAGTAGCTGTGTGCACCACCCAGAAAACCATAGAACTCATCGAATCCACGTTTTTGCGGTTGCATTTCAGGTTTACTCCCCAAATGCCATTTGCCAACCAGACCTGTTTTGTATCCTGCAGCACGAAGACGGTCGGCGATTGTTACTTCACCAATTGGTAGCCCGGTGGTCGCTCCCCCCGGATTGAACTCATGCCCGAAGCGCGTTTGATAGCGACCTGTGAGCAGGCCGGCTCTGGTCGGAGAACAATAAGGCCCACTGACGTAACCATTCGTGAACCTTACTCCATCTGAAGCGAGTTTATCGAGATTTGGCGTGGAATAATCTCTGACCCCCTGAAAACCGACATCGGCATAGCCCATGTCATCCCCAACGATGATCAGAATATTGGGCCGGCTCTGGGCGGTTGCATCTGTCTGTAGACAGAAACAAAGTATCAGTGCGAGCACCAGGCAATTAATATTGTATTTAAATTGCATGAATTGAATTCTCCTGACGAGTACGGTGAGAAAACGATCTGTTCAACATATGAACAGTTATTTCTTGAATTGAATTGGTGTGGAAACCATCGCACCACGGTTGTCGCTGATGGTCAGAAACCAGGTATTGGCTGATGGTGGCGGTATTGGGGCAGTGATTTGCGAGGCTTCGATATTAGCAGCAACCGTTATCCACTTCCGGGCTGAGCGAAGACCAGTATCGGTTGTATAATGCAATTCGGCTGATTTGATTGGCTGAGATGATTGAAATTGCAATTTAATCAAGTCGCCATCTATTGAAATTGCACCCGGCACGGGCAATGGTTTGCCGTCACGACAGAAGGAATCGATAAACAGGCCGATTTCTTCGGGTCGCCAGCCCGGCGGATGGCCATGTGGCATGTTTACCTGCATTCGCATTTGTTTGAAACCGGGCACGAGATCAAAACTTTTCTGATAACTATCCATTGGATAATGAATGTCATTTGTGCCATTGACAAAGAGAACAGGGACACGGCACCGGCCAAGCAGGCTTGATGGGTCGTAATTGCTGATCCATGCCTGGCGGCGGTCGCCCAGTTGGTCGATCGCCGGTTTCTGAACCGATTCGCCTTCAAAGAGATAACCGCAGCCATAAACTGGAACAGCTGCCTTGAAACGGTCGTCCAGCGAAGCCACCAGGCAAGTTGTGTAACCGCCCCAGCTAATACCAGTGACAGCCGTAAGATCCGGGTTTACGTCGGGAAATGAAAGTAAAAGCGAGTGAGCCTTGATGACACTGGCGGCCGCATGGAATGGCCAGTCGTCCGAAAATTCACCACCAATTGACTGGAATTTTTCAGGATGGCCCTGATCAGGGCCGCCATTGGTCAATTTCATACGTTTATCGGGTCTTGCTGCCTGATTGGGCACAGGTTCGCCTTTTTCGTTATAAACCGGATCGATCGACCGATTGCCGGAAAGATCCATGGCAATGGCAGCATAACCCCTGTTTGCCCAGAGCCAAACCCATTCAGCGAATGCCGTGCCACCCCCGCCATGAATCAGCACGACACCCGGAAACCGTTCGCCTGATTTTGCCTTTCCCAAAGTTGCCGGCGAAGCGTAAAAGGCAAAGACTTCAGTTTCCTTACCTTTGTAAGGCTCGCCGCGATAAAGCATTGAATGAATTGGCCCCTGCTGCGACAGCCAATGAAAGCCTGGAGTTTTTTTGAGTTCGGCAAGGTTCCACGGGCCCACCCGGTCTTGTTTGGAACCGGGAGAAGGTGTATCCGATTTCAGGCTGACATTCCTGGCCGTAGCCTGCTTCTTTTTGGTTGGGTCTGGCTGACGAGGATAACGGTTAACACGTACATCGTTTTTCTGCCCCGGACCTGGTGTACTCCGACCATCTGTAATAATTTTTTCAAATCGGGCCCGCATCGCCCTGACGCGTTCCGGGTGGGTTGCAGCAAGGTTTTTATTCTCAGCCAGGTCGTCAGCCAGGTTGTAGAGCTGCACTTCTGTTTTGGACACCGGGTCGGCAGCAAGAATCAGCTTCCACGCCCCCTGACGAAAACCCGGGATGCCAGCATTCGCTGTGCTGACTGCGGTTTCACGCACAGGGCGATCCTCACCACGAAGTAGCGGCAGAATGCTGAAGCTGTCTTCACCGGCATTATCCGGAAGTTTTTCGCCGAAAATCTCAGCAAGAGTTGCAATCAGGTCTGCATGGTGAACCAACTGGCCAGAAACAGTGCCTGGTTTAACAACGACCGGCCAGCGAATGATGTATGGAACGCGATGGCCACCTTCATAAACATCACCTTTGTAGCCCCGCAGTGGGCCGCTGGGAAAATGTCCACGGGCTTCCAGATCTTTGGCACCAACATAAGGTGCAAAGCCATTATCGGCTGTAAATATGACTAGCGTGTTATCTGCATTGCCGGTTTTTTGCACAGCTTCCAGCACCCGGCCCACGGCGGCATCGGTTTCCATGATCAGGTCGGCTGCGGCATTATCCAGACCACTTTTGCCCTTCCATTCCGGGTTCACGGCCAAAGGTGTGTGAGGCGTAGTAAGTGGAAGATAGAGCAGGTAATTCTGGTTGTTTGCCGAAGATTCGGCAATGAACTCACAGGCTTCATCGGCTAGGCGGGGCAGAATTGGTTCGAAATTCCAGCCTGGCAAGGCTGGACCGCGAAGGCTGGCCTGATTTTTTACAAATTTTGACTCTGGTAATAGTTCGGAGGGAATGCCTATTGTGCGGTCGTCCTGAATAAAGCAATATGGCGGCCAGTTGGGAACATCGGTGCCAAAATAATGGTCAAAGCCACGGGTGGTGGGGCCGCCTGGAATGGGTCGATTGAAAACGATGCTCCATGTTTTGACATGATCAGGCGTGATACCCTGGAAGTTAGGACCAAAACCCTGAAAGAAAGGCTTTTCCTGATCGGAAATCGGCCAATCCCTGCCCAGATGCCACTTACCGATGCAGGCAGTGCGATAGCCCTGCTTTTTTGCAAGACTGGCGATTGTCAATCGATCAGGTGCGATCAGAGGGGCCCCCCATACACCGACGATCCCCTGCTGCAATCGGGTTCGCCAGTGATAACGCCCTGTCAACAGAGCATATCGAGAAGGAGAACAGACGCCCGAAGAGCTGTGGCCATCAGTAAACCTCATGCCCTGTATAGCGATTCGATCGATATTCGGCGTAGGAATTTTTCCTCGCTGCGGATTATTGACCTGCACATCGCCGAAGCCCAGATCATCAGCCAGAATTACTACAATATTCGGCTTCGTAGCAGCCGCAGCCATCAGGTTGAGAGAAGATACAATAAGAATGAAAGTGAGCAATTGGCGGAATATCATCGGGATTTACCTGACTGATTGAATTTTGATTGTATTAATACTTTATTTGGAGGAGAGCTGAAGTTTTACATCAGTCTTTGGCAACTTCAACTTGGGTTCGCCTTTGAGCAATTGCTGACTGATTAGAAACCGCTCGGCGGCTTCAAGAGTAACTGATTGCCATGGGTCACGATTGAAAAAACCATGCGGTTGACCCGACGCCAGATAAACCTGAGTGGTTTTGTTACCCGATTCTTTCAAGAGTTTTTCGGCGGTATCCCAACCTTTTTTCCATTGATCATTTGTCCCAAAAAATACAATCGCCGGTGCAAAATTAACTTTCAGGTGTTTCAGTACGTCGATTTCCGAGTCTTTGGCATCTTCTGCGGTAAATGCAGGGTTAAAAAGCAGGTAGGCGACAACTGATGTGTCCGTTTTTAAATTATCGGCAGGGTCATTAAGGCCGGGATTGGTGGTGGCCAGCGTGCTGATATGTCCACCGGCAGACCCCCCGCCAGTGATGATACGGGCAGGGTCTATGCCAAGTTCTCCTGAATGATCTTTAAACCAGCGAATGGCTGATTTGGCGTCGATGATACAAACCCGCTTATACGACTCACCGGCTGGCAGGCCAGCAATCTCGGCCTTTTTGAGCATGCGGTAGCTGACTGTGGCTGTCACAAGCCCGCGACCAGCGAAATAATGGCAGGCCTGGCGAAATTGGTTGGGCGTGCCGCCCGTCCATCCGCCACCATGAAAAAGGATCAGGCCGGGGACCCTGGATTTGGCAGGATCGTGGCCGGGCGGAAAGTAGATTTCCAGGGTACGGTCCTGGCCACCCGATTTTTTGTAGATATAAGTTTTGCCAGGCGGAGCGGATTCAGCCTTTTTCAATTCCTGCGAGAACAAAGTGCAGTTGGTTGCGATCAACATGACAACACAGCGAAAAAGCTGATGATCGAGCCAATTTTTCATGATTTTTTGTGCCTGGTCGGTTAAGCCGGATTCGTTGCAGGATTTGTCTGGAAGTTAATACTACTGGCACGGAATATCCGACGCAATTTCACAGAATTGCGTTTGTCAAAAATTTTGGTGAATTCCACCACTTGATTATTTCGTTTAATCCTTATCCTTATTCTAAATTGCGTGAGCTTCATCAATTAACTTCAATGCTTAATTCCTGCAAATGCCAAAATCGGCAGGACCCGCGAAAACCAGACAGACGACTTAATCATAACATACGCTCTAACATAACGTTATATTAAACAACACCTTGATGTTTTTTGTAAAAATTACAAGAAATCTTTCTGAAAGTTCGTTAAGCTACAAATCGACGACGGTTGTTGGTAGAAGCAGAGAATTATACAAATACTCTGTTAAGTACCGTGTAATCATGTCGCCAAACCACTTTACCAGATTAAAGCTCACCCCCTTGCCGCGAACTCAATTCGCGAGTGTGCTTCTGGTTTAATTTGGCGAACCCTGCGTCAATAATCCGCTGAAATGGAATGGCACGGCGGACGTCTTGCTGGATGTCACCTGGAAGGGAACGCAGAGGTGGCATGCGATGGGTTCAATGACGCTGACACACTAAAGACTGACGGGCCATCTCCCCATGTTCCAGCCCAGCCAATTCCGCAGATTGACTATTGAAAGTTGGCAAAAGTCGAGGATAGTCAGACGCTTCAACCTTAACCAGCGAGATGGCCTTGCGCTTGAGGACAGGGCACTCCTGGCGGCATTTGTGATTTCATCAAGCCAGTGGTCTGACAAAAGCCTGATTACTTATTCCCTGCCGCCGGATGGTGTGTTCTGGTATTCCGGCACTAATCAGATACATTCGAAACTCTCAAGCCAGTTAGGATCCGACTGGAAGCGGGTGGTTGCTGAAGTTTTTGACAAATGGACGCGAGTTGCTGACATAGACATTGCCCAGGTAAGTGACAAGGGCGGCGATGGTGATTATCAGGCGAAGAGTCAGGGTGCAAGCCAGTTTGGAGATATCAGGATTGGTGGATACAGTTACGGGCAAAGCCCAGTTTATGTTCTGGCAATGGCCAGTTCGCCACCACCGGATGGCTGGACTAGGGCCGGTGATGTGCAGATTAATCTGGATAACGACTGGACAGAAGGATCTGCCTACGACTTCCGCACCGTGCTTTTGCATGAACTGGGCCATTCACTTGGTCTGGATCATCCATCGGACAGTGGATCGATCATGTACGAGCGATATTCGGGTGTACGACAAAATCTTGAGGCTGGTGATATTGCAGGAATTCAGGCAATTTACGGGCCACGCAGAGATGACGCTGCGACACTTTCAGGACAGGGACTGAGTCTCGCCAGTGCCATCAAAGTTTCGTCGCCCGCACTGGGTGAACGGACAACTCTGACAGAGAAATTTGAATTGGCATCCACCGGTGCAACCGATTATTTTCAAGTTACTATTCCATATGGATTTACTGGAACCAGCCTGATAATAAATGCCAGTGCCGAAGGCCTGAGCATGCTGAGCCCGGCACTTGTTATTGTTGACCCCTTCGGGAATGCTCTGCAGAAATCAGCCAGTCCCGGGATCTGGGGTGGTTCGGCAAGCATAAATCTTGGCCAGGTGCTGCCTGGCCAGACATATAATTTTCGAGTTCAAGCAGCAGAATCAGGTCGATTCGATATTGGCAGCTACAGGCTGAGCTTTAACTATCAGGGCGGCACAGTGCCAAGTGTTCCTCCCCCGGTGGTGATACCGCCACCGCCGGTTTCTCCAGTTGCAAGCGTTCCAGTGACTCCGCCCCCGGTTCAATTACCCGTTTCCAATCCAGCGACACCGATCAAGAGCCCAACTTTGATTCCGGTATCGACGCCGACCTTTTCAGGGCCACAGCCATCACCTCGGGGTCTGGCGAATATTTTGAGAAATCTGGTTGCAGGGCGAAGAACCAAACCCCAGCCCAGGCGAACGCCCCGAATATCTCGAATCGCCTGAGATTCTGAAAACTGATTTTTGTGATTCCAGCTGCGAGAATTAAGCCACTTGCTGCAAGTTTGGAAGCTGCGCTATTGAATTTGGCGTCAAGACTCTACAATATTCGGTGACTGTGTAAGGCTGAAGGCTCAATGACGAGTTTTTTGCCAGGACAATGTGAGAACCAACCAAATTCAACCCTACCAGAGAGTTAAGTAATGAGCGAATTCACCCTGCCGCCACTCCCCTACGACCATACTGCGCTCGAACCGCACATTGATGCGCAGACGATGCAGATTCACCATGGCAAGCATCATCAGGCTTATATTACAAACCTGAACAACGCTCTGAAGGATCATCCGGATCTTCAAACCAAGACACTTGAGCAACTGATTACCAATCTTGACGCAGTACCCGAATCGATTCGTATGGTTGTAAGGAACAATGGTGGTGGTCATTACAACCACTCTCTGTTTTGGCAGATCATGGGCCCGGGTGGCGGTGGAGAACCGACTGGCGCAATTGCAGATGCCATTAACGCTGACCTGGGCGGCTATGCGGCATTCAAGGAAGCCTTCACCAAGGCTGGTTTGACTCGGTTTGGCAGTGGCTGGGCATGGCTTTCAGTGGGCAAGGATGGCAAGCTGGTTGTCAGTTCTTCGCCGAACCAGGATAGCCCACTGATGGAAGGTATGACGCCAATCCTGGGCAACGATGTCTGGGAACATGCCTATTATTTGAAGTACCAGAATCGCCGCCCTGATTATCTGGCCGCCTGGTTTAACGTGATTAACTGGGCCGAAGTCAATCGACGCTATGCCTCAGCCAAGGGTTGATCGGCTGGACAATTGATTTTTTCAGAAGAGGCGCCGGGTTTAACCCGGTGCTTCTTTCATTAAATTGTGATTAAAACAAAAGATAAGAAGTCTCATCAGGCTGCAGGCAAATGCAAAATACTCTTTTTGAACCATTTCAACTCGGGCCAATCAAGCTGGCAAATCGTATTGTGATGGCTCCTCTGACGCGTGGCAGGTCTGGCCCCGACCACATTCCGAACGATTTGATGGCTCAATATTACTCGCAACGAGCCAGTGCCGGGCTGATTGTGACAGAAGCCACTGCAGTATCTGAACAAGGTTATGGCTGGGTGGGTGCCCCCGGCATTTACACTCAAGAGATGAGTCAGGGTTGGCTTCGAGTGGTAAAATCGGTTCATGACGCAGGCGGTCGAATTTTTCTGCAACTCTGGCACATGGGCCGGGCCAGCCACAGCGACTTTCACGATGGACGCATGCCGGTGGCGGCATCGGCTGTGAAGATAGGCCATGGAGAAGCAAAAACACCGCTGGGAAAAAAAGCATACGAGACACCCCGGCCACTTGAAACGGATGAAGTTCTCGCAATCGTTGACGATTACCGTCGAGCAGCTCTTTATGCACTTGAGGCTGGCTTTGATGGTGTTGAACTGCATGCAGCGAACGGCTATTTAATCGATAACTTTCTGCAGTCCCGAACAAATCACCGAACTGATCGCTATGGTGGTTCGATTGAAAACAGATACCGATTTCTGCATGAAATTACCCAGGCCGTGGTGGGAGTCTGGGGCGGTGGCCGAGTGGGAGTGAGGCTTTCACCAAACGGTGTTTTTAACGATATGGGCTCGCCAGATTTCCGCGAGCAGTTCAGCCACGTTGCCAAAGAGCTTGATAAGTTCGGACTCGCTTATTTACATGTTCTCGATGGGCTTGCATTTGGTTTTCACCAGCTTGGCGAACCGATGACCCTGCAGGATTTTCGCGAACTTTTTCATGGACCTATTATTGGTAACTGTGGTTACAACAAACAATCGGCAGAGGCTGCCATTGCTGCCGGTTCGGCCGACCTTATTGCCTTTGGCAGAGATTTCATCAGCAATCCTGACTTGGTCGAGCGATTTCGAAATGAATGGCCACTGGCCGAGCCAGCTCCCATAGAGACCTGGTACTCTCCCTTTACAGCCAAAGGCTACACGGACTTTCCTCGCTATGACTCATGATTGACAGGAAGTAATAACATTAAAAAAGGGAACCGGGTAGATTCCCCGTTTCCCTTTAAGTCTCAGGCGATTTGCTTGTGATAAATCGTCAAAGCGAATTTAGAAACGCCTTGAGATTTGAACGCTGGGTGGAATTGAGCCGGCTGAAGGCAGCAGCGGAAGTGGCCCCCTGCCCGGCATGCCCCAAGATGGCAGCGTCGAGATTGCCTGCACGGCCATCGTGCAGGTACTGGCCTTGAAAGCGAAGGCCCCAGAGCGGAGCCGTGCGCATTTCACGAGGCCCGGCGGAACCGGCGGGGTGGCCATCACCCAGCGAGCCCATGTCATGCACAAGGAAGTCGGAATATGGCTGAATGGTGATATTCCTAAAGGCGGGAATAGGGTGGTCAGCAGCTGTTTTCCAGTTCTGGGTGTGACAGTTTGTGCACCCGATTGATTTAAAAATTACTTCGCCTGAAACGCTTGCCGGCGACGAAAGCCCACGAGGTGCGGGAGCAAGCATCGCCTGAAAATCGGCAAGAAGTTTAACAGTGGAGTCGTCGGCGTCGTCGGGGCCGGGAATGGGGTCGAAGGCTAACAGACTGGTGTTTCCATTTGGGGCATTTTCCTGATCCAGCCTCCGGCCATCGGCACCCGGAGGAAACGGGTTAACGGTTACAGCACCAGTGGCTGGATCAATTGTTGTAAAACCAGCAACCACAATACCCATTTCTTCTTTATAGGCATCGACTGAGAAGTCATAGAGATTCCCAATCTGAGATTTCCAGCCGAATCGACCAATCGTTGACTGACCAGAACGCAGGTCGGTCACAATATTCACTTTACCAGCTGTAAGTGGGCTGAAAGTGGCCTGGCGAATTGACTCAGCCTGAATTGCTGACCCTGGAATTGCCTCAACCAAACCGAGTCCAAAAAGACTAGTTGTGCGGCGTCTGGCGACAATGTTCGCCTGAATTGGAACTGCTTCACCAGTAATTTGTGTCACGGCATTGACTCTTCCCAACCCCTTAGCCTGAATTACCGGTCCCCCAAATGCTACAAGTGGGTCGAAACTTCCGTCAGGATGGAATCGACCGATTCTGGTGACGAGCCTGTTACTGCCACCGCCTGCCGCACCAGCATTATGGCATCGCACACAGGAAGAGTCGTTAAAAACAATGCCGAGTCCTTCCGATGGAGTTTCATCACTGACAAATGCGGCTTTTCCATTGTCAAAACGCCTGAGCAATTCAGGAGAAAGCCCCTGCAGTGGTGCACCCAGGCCGGGTGTTGGTGGCGGGGGCGGGGGCGGTGATTGTGCCTGCACTGCATTCAGGAAGAAAACTGACAGAATCAGGAAAACACCAGGGCATCGCGAGTCAGCGATGCAGTTCTTACTATTCACTGATTTTTTCAACATCTTGGTTGCTCGAGAAAAATGGTCTGGAAACAGACAAAAGAAGCACCCGATTCAAAAGAATCATGTCTTCTCACTCATCAATAAATACGGAAGATTATTTCATGGTGACTGTAACGGAATGTAACAAATAAGACCAAGGTTTCAGGCAATATAAAAAATCAAAAGGCGACCATTGCTGGCCGCCTCCTGCTTCATTCCCAACACGTAAACTACGGGTCAGCCTGCTGATCAGGCTGTTTCAGCAGCGGGCGGATCTGTGCGATATGTTACCGGAGACAAAATTCCGGAAATTGATTGCCCAAATGGATCGGATGATGTCACTCGGAAGAGATTGTTACCATCCGCCAGACCTACTGTGATCGTATAATTTCCAGAGGCATCTGCTTTGGCAGAAACAGCAGCGACCTTGCCGTCAACCTCAGTATAGGTAAGGGTTGAGCCCGGAGTGGCCACGCCCTGGAAGTTTACATTACGCTGATCAGTAATCCTGTCAGAAGCACCGGTGTCGCTGGCGGGGTCAAGCCGAGCAGTAATGACAGGATTGACCCTCACAACCACACCGAGGTTCTGCTGAGCCAGCTTGAGATCTGAATTATCGATGACACCATCGCGATTTGAATCAATATTAAAGTTGTATTTTGCATCACCTGTCTTGCTGCCAATGGCACCTTTTATCAAGTCCACATCAGCCTTCTGAACTTTGAGGTCGCCATTGGCATCGCCGGCTAGATAAAACCCGCTGAGGTAGTTACCTGTGCCATTTTTCGAGTCCTTCACTGAGACAGTGTAGGAACTTGCAGCGCCGGCCCTGCCAAACTGGGCCGTGAAAAGCACAGGTTTGGGTGGCATATTTGTGGTGACTGCAGCACTAATTTTGCGTGAAGACGGTGTCGATGCCAAACCCACCGATTTATTTGACTGGTTGACAACCTTGGTAATCGCAGGCGAAACAACACCGCCTGATGTAGCCGCCACGGCAACACCAAATGTGGCCTTGCCCTTGGGCAGAGTAAAGAGATTATTATCGATTTTTACATTTATCTTTGAAAGCTCACCGGCCTTCGTCACTTCGCCCGGTAAAATAGCAAAAGTATTGCCCATCGATGCGGGCACTTCGCGACGCTCCAACTCGGAGTTCTGAACTTCAAACTGGCAGCGATGCTTGTTGCGTATCCGTTCCATGATTTGCTTTCCTCCGTGGCCCCTGTTGATTTTATTTCATAAGGCCGTGATCAGGCGACACCCAGCTTCCCCAGTTCCCCCCTCGGGAAATAAACACGGCCTGGAGATCTCTGCAAATTCATGCAGGCCCCAAGCCGCGGCTTGTGTCTCTATCCGAAAATATCGGATTGTAACGATCAGGAAGTTAAGTCAAACTTTTCCGATTCTAATACTTTTTCTGAATATCCGACCCTGAAATGTGGTGTCGGAAAGAGTCTGCTGACCACGTTAAGGCGAGCATTACTCTTGTTCATGGCAAAATTTACAGCAGATTCAGGCAGAAGCTGCGGCGAACTTGAGGACCAATTTCCCTCCGTCACCACTCGCCATGCTGTAGCGACATAAAGGACAACACCAGCCCAGAAGTACATGCCATAGAACTGGGCGACTTTGTGCCCCTTACCGCTGGCAAAAAAACCACCAATTTCGCTTGATGTCGTGGCAATGAGTAGCATGGCCAGACCCAGAGAGCCACCAATCAGCCACTTGTCACGACTGCGAATATCAGGCCGAAACAATCGATAAGTGAGATAAGCAACGGGAAGCAGAAGTGTTACGTAGTGATGTTTCCAGCTTCGTTCCGATACAAAAAGCATAGTCAGCACCACCAGAGAGAACTCACCGAGCAATCGGGGGTCATCACGCCGGGTTGTCTTCGTGCGGCACAATATGAAAAGAAGACCCAGCCAGGCGATTGAGAAGACTTTCAGTAGCCGGGCAACGAACCTGGGATCCCAGTTTACGATATTCAATCTGAGTGTCGAACCATAGCGTCCAGGTGTTTCGTCAAGAACCATAAGTCTGTTAAAAACCCCAACCATCGACTGATTGATTTCGAGGTCGCCAACGACTCCGCCCGAAACATAGGGGCTGATAATCCGGTGCCACCACGAACCCAGGCACTGGCTTGCCAAATCTGGGCCCAACACCACAACTGGCACCACAAACATGCAGAAGAAGATGGAAATGCCGGTGGCGACAAGCATTTTCCACGAGCGTTTATACAAGAAATAAGGCAGGAAAAGAGCAGGAGTGACCTTGCATGTAACGGCTAGCCCGAGGGCTGCCCCGCCCAGCCAATCGCGTCCACGCGACCAGGCGTCAATTGCCACCACCACCATGAACATGATCAGTATGTTGACATTACCATGCTGCAGATCACTCAAAATTGGCCTCAGGCTCATGATGCCAACAGAGAGCAGACACCAATAAGACAATGGCCAGTTTTTCTCGCGAACCATCCGAGTGACAATTTGTCCACACTTGACGGCCATGGCGACTTTTATAAGAAAAAATGCAACTGCACCCCACACTGCTGGTAATACCATCAAAGGGTAAAGGGCAATGGGCATAACAGGCGGATTGGGATACATCTCCCGGTCGTATATGTTCCGGCCATTCTCCATGAGCTGCAGCACCTGGTATCGCCAGCGAACAAAAGCGCTTCGATCTTCAGACGCTTTGTGCGCATAGGCGACCAAAGCCATAAGTGTGACCAGACCAAGAAAAATCAGGACACCACGCCGGCCGTGCTTCTCAAAATCCTGATTCAGCGACCAAGCATCCGAACTCATCGGCAAGCCCCTTCCCTGGAGACGAGCCACTGCAACTATTTATTCAGAAAGCACTTATGCTTTACTGGACCATTTTCACCATTCGCCCCTGCCCCAGGTGTCGATCGCAAGAGTGACATCGCCTTTGGCTGAAGGCTTCAAAAGAAGCCGGATCAGTGGCGGGAACCTGTTATCGGGGAGAATTTCAGGCTCAATCTGCACGCCTTCAGCGCCGATGACCCTGAGATTTGGAACCCAGTGATAACGCAGAACGACAATTCGGTCAACCGCAATTCCGGCTTCTACCGGTTTGACTGTGAATGACAATTTCCCCTCTGTTGCATTAACCATTCCCTCAACAAATTCTCGACCCGACAAGACCTGAGCCGGTGTTAAATCGGCCGTTGTAATAATTTTAGCCAGTCGAAATGGGCCATCTTTATAAACGAGCTGAAATCTGGCAGGATTGGCGTCAACTATTGATCTGGCCCGGTCGCTCCAGCAGAAGATCCACGAAACACCATAGCGTGCCGCAACCTCTTCAAGCCATGGCAGATCCCAGTTTTCCTTCCCCAGAAGCCTGCCTTCGCCAAACTGGGCCTGATTCGTGGTTAGTGAAGCATGCAGATAAGGCCCACCAATCATTTCGATGTCGAGTTCGTTGGCAAGAACACCTGAATAGCGGCCACCGGAAAAAGGATCTCCACCGAAACCACCCTCCTCGTAAAAAATTCGCGAGCCAGTGGAAATATTCTTTTTCATAACCTGCTTCAGGCTACTGAAAAGAGCCGGTGGCGGCGTGCTTGCCAGTGCTGGCGAAGCACCGCCAACCCATTGGCTACCAACAGCATAAAGTATTGGACCGTAGATACGTGTAAAAAGAAGAAACAGGCCGGTAACAAACCCGACAGCAGCCTTGCGATTCGTTCGACGTAGCCACTCGATCAAAATCATCAAAAAGTAGCCGCTGAAAACTGCCGCTGCAATGTAGAACGCATAGGTGTGCCGACCTGGCTGAAGGAAATCGAGACTTCGAAAAGCACCTGCCACGTAACCCCAGAAAAAACCGCCAATAGCAAAACCTACAAGCCCAGCAGCGGCGATTCTGGCTCTTTTCCAGAAAAAGGGCATGCCCGCTAAAAAACCCATGACAAGCAAGGGCTCAATCGGAGCTTCAGACCATGCTATCTTGCCCAGTCGTAGCAACAGTCCCTCAGGGTGTGAAAAGGCAAATCCGCTTTCGCCTTTGGTGTCTGCCAAAAGCACGGCTGGCCAGAACCAGAATGTATTCATCACCAAAGTAACGACAATTGAAGCGATCGCCGCAATAATTTTTCTGTTCTTATTTTCTGTATAAGCCCATGCTGCTATCGCGGCGGGCGCCAGCACCATTAACGCGGTGAAGTGCACAAGCATTGTCAGAGACAGCAGAAAAGTCATACCCAACCATCGTTTCAGGCCACCTTCTTCCAGCCATCGGACACACAGATGCAAAGTAGTCAAGGCCAGAGGGATCGAAAGAAAGTAAGGCAACATTCCGAAGCCGATATACTGGCTGGGAAAATCAGTCCAGAGATAAAGCAGATAAGAACTTAGTGAAATTGATGCAACCATGCCTGATTGGGCAAGCCCGCAGACTGCCAGCCAAACCAGAACAGGTGCAAGTATTGCAGAAAAAAGCACATAGAATTTATAAGCTGGTTCAGGCGACACAATTTTTCCGGTAGCGGCCAGTGTCAATTCAGGCAGATTACTTGACGCCGGAAAAACCGCCGACTTGGCATAACCGCCCATGAAGCGGTGGTCGTAGCCGGCAGTTGTCAGGCTCGACTTTAGATAGGATAGCGTTGTCAGTGCTGAGTGAAAATAGAGGGGGTGGTCGTCGCGAAGGATCATCTCACGGCTAAGCAATCCACTGGCCCCACCTATCGATTGAAAAACGACAAAACAGTGTGCTGAAAATGCAATGATTGCCATTCCATAAAAAACATATTCGAATCGCAGGCCTCGCCTTGCTGGGCGAAAAGATGGTTGCGTGCCTGCAGTCGGATCAAGAAGTTCGTAGGTACCAGGTTCCGTTTCCTCAGTCAAGTCGTGTGGCATGCTGTAGCCTGGCGAGACCGGAACTGAACTGGTATTAAACGTGTCGGGAAATGCGGCCTGCAGGATTCGAACCTGCAACCAAGGGATTCAAGTACTCCAGCAATTTCTCACTGGCTTGGACTATCTCACCTTCTGGCGAATTGAAGAGAATCAAGACCCAGAAGCCGGGCGCTAGGATCAGCTTATCAGCCGCCGCAGGGGTTATTGTTGGGGCTCACCCTGCTAGTCTCTGAACCTTTTCGGCGAACGATACCCTGCCGAACTTGGCTGCGGATTGCCTTCAAATTTCAAAAACTTGAATTTGGTCAGGTTTCCCGCAATTCACCCGGATCCCAGCTGGTGGTCACCCACCAGTGGCACTCTTTTGTCAAAGAATGAGTCCCCTGCTCTGCCGTTGAGCTAAGGCCGCATGAGAGAATTATTACAGCTAAAATTGATTCCGGCAAGCATAATCCCATAAAGCGAAAAGAATCACCATGTTATTATGCGATGCCGGACGTATTCGGATCAGGCAGTGGTGCTCGCAAGATCCGGTTGATTGTCAACCACAGAGGGCATGTCTGCCACTGTTGTTGTCAGATTACTGGCTGCCTTACCGTTCTCGTTTTTCAGGGTAGCACGGGCAATATCTGCAGTGGAAACACCCAATTTCGCCCCAGATTTAGCCACTTTCTTATCAGGTTTGGCCAGCTTGATGTCACTTGCCATACCGAGATAACTCATGAGTTTGATGGAAATATAGGTGGTGTCTATTTCCCACCAGTCCAGACCATGGGCAGCTGATGTCTGAAAAGCATGATGATTGTTGTGCCAGCCTTCACCATAAGTGACCAGCGCAACCCACCAGAGATTTGTAGAATCGTCGCGTGTGTCGTGCGTGCGATAGCCCCATTTGTGCGTGGCTGAATTCACCAGCCAGGTGGCATGTAACACCAGCACGGTGCGGGCAAAGAAGCCCCAGACAAACCAGCTCATTCCTAAGTCGCCATAAGCCTGACCAGCAATATAAAGCGCGGCACCCATGGCGATCGGATAAAGCAGATGCGTGGCGTCAATGAAACGAAGGACCTTGTCCTTGTAGAGGTCTGGAGCCCACTTTTTGTAATATTCAGGGCTATGAATAGAAGTAATGTCGGGTGTCATCCACCAAAACATGTGAGCCCAGCCAAAACCATCGCGTGGGCTGTGCACATCATCAGGTTCGTCTGAATGGGCATGATGTCGGCGGTGATCAGCCACCCAACCGATCGGACCACCTTCCGAGGCGCAGCAACCAATTGCCGTGAGTACATATTTCATCCATGTCGGATGAACTTTGAAGCTGGAGTGGGTCAACAGGCGGTGATATGTCATGCATATGCCAATGCCACCGGTCAGCCAGTGCAGCACCAGACAGATCAAAACGCCAGACCATGAGAAATAACGTGGCATAAATGCCATCAGGGCACCAAGATGCAACATCAGCATCCAGACAACAGGACCCCAGGCAATTGCCGACTTCCCTGTGGATCTTACGGCATGTGAACTCATTATTCATCCTCGTTTTCAGCGGTTCAAGCCACCTGACACGGCAGGCTCAAAGCCAGCCAAATTGCTGGCAAACTTCAACCAAATGACCACGGATTCTATCCTTTTCCTAATCGGACAACCAACTCCAACATTCTCGCCCGGCTTTTTGATAAATCATGCTATGTTGTGAAATAATCAATAAACTGCACGGCAGATTATCTACAAGAGATCAGATCCCTTATAATAGGGTTATTAAAGATCGCAATAACCCTGGTAAGAGAAACTGATGATCGGTATTTACTGCAGCGGTAGAGGTATCAGCCTTGAAAAAAAACTGCCTGAACCCGAACCCCGGAATGACGAAATTGTTCTGAAGGTGACTCATGCGGGCATCTGCGATACCGATATTCAGCTTGCCAAAGGCTATATGGGCTTTGAGGGGATCCTCGGCCATGAATTTGTAGCGACCGACGAACAGCATCGCCGCTTTACTGCCGAAATCAATAACGCCTGCCATGCCTGCGATTTTTGCCAAAAGGGTCTGTCCAATCATTGCCCCAATAGAACTGTGCTTGGCATTTTCCGGCACGATGGTGCCATGGCAGAAAAAGTCGCTGTGCCTTCGCGCAATTTGCATGCCATTCCCGACACCATTCCTGACCTGGCCGCCGTCTTCATCGAACCTCTCGCCGCCGCCTATCAGACACTTGAACAGTTATCAATAGAGCCGGAAATGAAGGTGGCTGTGCTGGGTGATGGCAAACTGGGCACGCTTTGTGCATGGGTGCTGGCAACAAAGTCAAGCCATGTCACCCTTGTCGGCAAACATCAGGCAAAGCTCGATAAAGCCGGGGCAACAGTTCAAACCAGTTTTTTGAATGAAGCTCTTGAGGCTGATCGCAAGAAGTATGACGTGGTGGTTGACGCCACAGGCAATGCCTCAGGGCTGGCCTCGGCAATCGATCTTTGCCGCCCTCGTGGGACGATTGTGCTGAAGACGACAATCGAAGGCCCACACCAGCTCTCGCTGGCGGGCATTGTGATTGACGAACTGACAGTCGTCGGCAGCCGCTGTGGTCCGTTTCCCAAAGCCATTGACGCCCTGAGCCGGTCACTTTTTCCGGTTGAAAGCCTGATCGAGCAGGTTTACCCCCTGGCAGAAGGCGAAACCGCCTTTGCCCATGCCGGCCGCAGGGGTGCTGGCAAGATTGTGCTTGTCACTTGATTCGGCCTTTGACGGCTTTCAGCGCGGCAACAGCCGCGTCATTGACAATCGTTACCTGCGGTTCTACGGCAAATTTTTCCAGCGTCTCAATGGATTTGGCCGTACCAATTTCGGCCAGAACATCGCAGCACCGGCCGAGGACATGAATTCGAGATTGCGGTTCGGCCAGTTTTGCCAGTACAGCGTCTTCCACAGCCGGTCCGAACGAAGTAAGTACCGGGTCGATTCGCCGCAGGAGGTCGTTCTCCATGGCGTCGATCAGTGGCCGGAACGATTCAGGGTCTTTCTTCCTCGCCAGAATGTCAATGATCTCGGTGCTCACCAATGGCCTATTGAGCGACCCACAAAGCAATTTCACCACCCCGGGCGCATTGCAGCGGGCAATCACGGCAACAGCATCCGGGGCATCAAGGTTGGTGGGTGCCTCAAGAATCTCTTTCATTTTCTCAAGGACCATGGCGTCCTGCCCCTTCAAATCAGCCGATTTCAGCAGGCCATAGCCTTGGCGGCGCGTGAACGGATGCTGGCTTCGAATCATCATCATGCCACGCGTCAGATCGTCGGCATCAGGTGGAATTGGAGGGTCAGGGGCAATCGTGGAATATGTCACACTGCTGTATTTTTTGATCACCGGGCCTGATTGAGGCCCGTTCTGGCCAAGTAGGGTCGGTCCGCCTTGTGGCAGGGTGGTTGTTGCCGTTTCACGCATTCGGGCGGCATCGACAAGGCCGGGAGCATTGGCGGCCGTGCTGGGAACACCAAAACCAAGCTGAAAAAACGGCATGGCCGCGATCTGTTCTGGCGATAACGCAGTAAAAACCGGCTGGCGTTTTGCAGAAACGACGGCTGACGCAGCTTGGGGCCCACCAGAAGATTGTTTCTGCCGTTCCTTCCATGCCTGAAAAGCGGCAGGGTCAATCGGTCGGGCTTCCACAAAGAGTTCCCTGCCCTGTTTTCTGACGACATCGCCAAATTTTATCTGGCGTGAGACCTTATCGATATCTTTCACCGGCCAGAGGCTGTAACGGTCCACCTGCTGATAGTGAATAATTTCGCGGGAATACTTCGGGTTTGTCAGCCGGTGAAGTTCGTCCTTGATATAAAGCCCTTCTTCGTTGCTATTGATTCCGGCCACGCAAACTTCGAGATAATCCTCAACTTTCTCCGGCAGAGGGCTGATCAGAAACAGATTTTCAAATTTCACACTGGCCTTTTCGACCGCAGCAAATTCAGGCACCAGATTTTTATAGCGGAAAGTCGGAGAATCAAGCCGCTGAAGCTCTTGAAAAACGGCATCGACGGCCTTTGCGGGTCTGTCGCCAAGCACACTGGCCAATTCAACTTGCTCTTTGGGATACGGTTCAGGGGGTGTCGGGATACCAATGGCGGCTTCTCCCGTCACCTGCTGCCTCAGTGAAATGGATTTAAAAAGGTGTTTACGGAAATCGGCATCGCCAGGTGCACTCATCGCCTTGAGTTCAATAGCGATGTTGTTAATCAAATCGATCTTGGCTTCGTAATATTTTACATGATTAGAAAGGTCGCGATTGGGAAAATTGTCGGCGAGCAGATTCGCATTCGGCACTGGTGACCCAACCGGGCTGACCCCCATCCGCTGAAATTCCGGATGAAGTTCTCCCGGAAAGCGTTTTGCCAGCGAGGAAGGCGGCGACGCGATCGGGCCTGAAGCCTCTTTATCATTGCCTATCACCTTATTGACGATGGTGCTACCGACGTTTCGGATGCCGGCCCGCTTCATTCGCTGAAGCGTGATGGTGAACATGGTCACCAGGATTGCCGATACCACGCCGACAACTTTTCCGGTCGAGGCCCCCTGTTTTGATCGACCACGAGGTTTCGATGCCAAAGGAGAGGTTTTTTGTGCAGCTCGAGGAGCAACTCGGCGGCCAGGGTGGGCCGGAACTTCCCGCATGTCGGCAAATTCATTGGTGTCGAAAAGCTCATCTGGCGGCCGGGTCTGGATCAGGCGAGCCTTTTTGACAGGTGGCAAGGGTGAGGCTGGCTGGCTAATTTCTGTGTAAGAATCAGATGAGTTTAACTCTTCAGTTGCAAATGCTTTCTGGGGTGTTTTGGCTGTGGCGTCGGGCACATTAATCGGCGTTTTGCAATCGCGGCAGCGAACGGTTTTACCGGCATACTTTGGCTTTAGCTGATAATCCGCCAGGCACCTAGGGCAGCGGATGGCGATGTGGGCCGATTCTGATGCCGGGGCAACCGGCGGGCTGGAACTGGCAGAAGCAACACGAAATTTTGCAGAACACAATTGGCACTGGACTTTCCGCCCCGCTAATTCCTCGGACAAATCATAAGCGGCCTGGCATTCAGGGCAATAAAATCGCATGGCTGATGGTCTCAGTTTTTCTAAGCCATTCGGTTGTTGAAATTTTATAGCTATAATACAAGATCAACAGTACAAATGAATATCATGAATTTAAATTCATGTACTTCAACATAGGTTTCAGCTGAAAAACTCAATGGCTATCGATAGATCAGCCCTTTAATTTACCATGGAGACACACTGTGATTCACAACCGATTAGACTCTATGGTCAGTTATCGTCTGGGTTTGGCACAACTGGTGGCCTGGGCTCAATCGCCTGATTTTTAGGTTCCTTGCCGATGGCAGCAGGTTCGTCGTCAGGAGGCACTTCTACCGGAGCGGCGATTGTTACATGAGAGAGGTCATCAGGTTTTTTTTCAGCCACAGGATACTTTGCAAGATCAGGCAAAGGGATTTTAAGTCTGGATGGGCTCATGGCAATCTGCTGACCTGGAAGCAATCCTCCAAGAACTTCAGCGTATTGTTCCGACATCAATCCAATTTCTACCGGTTGCCATGTGAAAGAATTTTTTTCAGCGGAGACTGCAACGAAGCCTCGACCATTAACGAACATGACAGAGTCAACTGGAATTCGAGTCGAGTCTGCCTTGCTTGTTACATCAAAAGAAACTTCTGCCGCCATTCCGGGGCGGAGTCCGTCAAAACCACCGGTATCAATGTTAACAGTGGCGATATAGGCCCGAATGTCGGTAGAAAAACCTTTGGGGGGTGCTGGAATGGCAGTAACAGCGGAGACGGTACCGATCAGCGGCTTATTCGGAAATGCGTCAATCAGAATCTGTGTCTTCTGGCCGGTTCGAATATAGCTGATCTTGGATTCGTTAATCTGGGCCTTTACCAGCATGCGAGTCGGGTTCGGCACCTTGAAGACAGCCTGCCCTTCACGCACTGAGGCACCTTCCTGAATCTGGGCTTCTGTTCGGCCCCACATGTTACTTTCGTTGGCATAGACCACGATTCCATCGCGAGGTGCAAACAGCTTGCAATTCTCAATCATTGTCTCGATTTTTTTCTGTCGATCGATCTCAAGCTGATAGGCATTCTTGATGGCGAAATAATCGGTTCTTACCGCCTCAATTCGTGCCTGTAGTTCTTTAAGAATTTTAGGGGCGGTGAATTTCTCAAGCCGCTCCTTCATTCCCATTGCTTCTTCAAGCATGATTTTATTTTTATTGTGATCAAATTCATCGGCCTGAAGCTGATTGACCGAACGAATACCCTTCTTCACCTGCACCGCCGACCATTCAAGAGTTTTTGCTGACTGATTGGCTCTCAGTTCGACCTGCGAAATATATTGGTTCAGCAACATTTTATCCTGCGGATAAACACCATCGCGAAACTCTTCTAAACTGATCTGCGCGGATTCCAGCGTCTTGGTCACCTGCTCCAGATCACTTTTGACGCCAGTGACACGAATTTTCTGAGACTCAAGTTCCGTTCGAAAATTGGCTGAGTCGAGTTCTGCAACAAGATCGCCGACTTTGACAGTCTGACCTTCAGGCATAATCTTGATGATCGTCGTTGATCCGGAACTTCCTCCACCCATCATGCCACCACCGCCACCGCCACCGCCTCGCATACCTCCACCGCCACCACCGCCGCCGCCTCGCATACCGCCCCCGCCACCGCCACCCATCATGCCACCACCACGAGAACTGCCACCGCGGCTGGAACCAGTTGAACCGCCAACTGCCCGTAATGACGAGACATAATTTGGAACGTTGTAGTTGAAACTCCTGATCCTCGGCCTCATCAAGGTAGGCATGCGAACAACGGGTGCTCCGCCACCAGTTCCACCGCCACGTGAGCCACCACCGCCCATGGCACCACCACCGGCACCTCCCATCGTGGCACCGCCGCCAGCCATGGCACCACCGGACGAACCTCCAGATGCATCTGCCCCACCCATAGTGCTGCCACCACCACGTGAACTACCACTACTCATTCCACCTGAACTGCCTCGCATACCACCGCTGCTCATTCCGCCTCCGCTACCGCCACTAATTCCACCACGCATGCTGCCACCACTTCCGCCACGCATACCGCCACCGGTCATGGGCTGACCACCTCCCATACTGGAAGTCGTGCCCAGAATGGCTTCAACCTTGCATTTCACCGTGGCATTGTCAGAGCTTTCTAGCGTGCCGCTTTCCACCACCGAAACAAAAATTTCGCCTTTATCCACCTTAAACAGTGGAACCACCTCATTGGCCGACTCATCAGCCCGCATGTCGGCGGTGATCATCCAGATGCCAAATCCCGAACCGGCAATCACTGCAAGGATCAGCAGCCGATACAAATATTTCATTGGGGCAATTCCATAACTGGTCAGGTGGCATAAGCTGGCGAGACGCGGTGGCGAGCATCTCCGACATTCAAATCGGCGTCAAAACCTCGGTTGAGGAACGATGATTAGCCAGATTATTCTCAGAGTCTCCTGTAATAATTATCGACCAGCAGACGATTTCAGTCAATTCAAGTCGGAAATAATAGCGATTTTTTTGAGTGGTTCCATGCCACTGAAATAATAACTTAAAGATGTCACGGCCTGCGATTGAACCGGCAATCGAAAGCCGTGATGTCTTCAGCAGAGTTCAAAGATACCGGGATTTAATACTCATCGGCACTCAGTAGCTGCCCATCAGCCCGATTTCCAAGTTTGCGAAAAGTCAGCGAACTGATGCTGCCTTTCATGAACCGAACCGAACCATCACCAAGAAGCATGTTCGCGCCGCCCGGATGGTAACTGGAATAGCCACCACAAAATCGCTGAAGTCTCAGCTGAGTCTGGGCTTGCGTTTCACCAGGCAGTGGATCAAATACCGGGTTCGGTGTTGAATTACCCTGCCCTAAAGCTGGGTTGCTTTCTTTGAAATCCAAGGTCCCGTCTCCCATTGTCAGAGGCGGAAAAGAATCGAGTGAATTAGGCTGGGAACCGGTATTGCGAAGTGTCGAGGCTGTGCCGCTGGCCCAGCCCAGGTCTGGCTGGGATCTATGCTCGCCCACGAATATGGTGTAGCTCGCTCCATCTGTGATCTGATCCAGCCGAGTGGCTGAATTCAGGTGGAAAACTCCATTGTTTGATGTATCAATTGGCGATTCAGTATCGTGATAATTTGCAGCGTATGATGATTGGCCCAACCTGCTTCCACTTGCGCCAAAACCACGTAGAGGATCCGATGGACACATGAACGTCCCGATTGAAAGCCCCCTGACCGTCTGGTTCGACACATCGTAAAGGCTCGTTCTGTAATTTAAGTGGGCTGCGGCATTTCGCTGATCCAGATAGGGCAAAATTTGAACCATCCAGTTAAAATGAAGACCTTTAGGTAGATTTTCGATCGGTCCGGTGGGGTTTATTACACCAGGAGGGAAGCAGTAATGAGCCGATTCGTAGTTATTCAGAGCCAGGCCGATCTGCATCAGATTATTCACGCACTGAGCACGCCGGGCAGCTTCACGGGCCGATTGAACGGCTGGCAAAAGCAGCGAGATAAGCACGGCAATGATGGCAATCACGACCAACAGTTCAATCAGCGTAAATCCACGTCTTTTCATGGTTTGACAGCTTTCCTGGAAATATGGATTCAAGGCTCGTTCCACTCGACATTAGCAAATGCCGTGTCGGCATCAGCTGGAATTTTGATGCTGACTTTCTTGCCCGGTTTATCGGCCGCACTGGCTTGAATCTGAATTACAACCGGGTCCATCAATCCCGGCAGATCACCCGGATTGATGCGTCTCAGGCCAGGCTGGATCTCCTGCCCTGATTGTCGCAATTGCCGAAGTCGGGCTTTTTCAGAAGTTGCCAGCAATCGTGCCTGCGAATTACGAAGATTCACCCGCCACATTTTCTCTGAGGCAACTTGATCGCGGGCCATAATGCCTAGAAAAAGTGTCATCAGAACAAGAGAAGCCATCACTGGGATGATTGTCAGGCCTGCCCGATGAGAGTAAATGGCCACCCGGTTTTGCATTCCTGTAATGCTCAATTTTTTTGTCCTCCAACGGGGCGAACCCTCGCAGGGTCTGTAGCCAGTGCAGCCTGAATTGTGATTGGTTCGGCTGCATGCTGCCCTGATGTGCCAAAACGTTCTGGTATTGGCCACAACTCAAGACTGACCAGAGACCGCTCGTATCCTTCGGGCTTCTCAACGCGAAAAATGCCACGTAAATATCCGCCGAGGCCAAATATCTGCATCCGGCCCGTATCAAGGTCTGTTAATTCAAGCCGAAACGGATGATCGGCAAGAGACAGACGTATTCTGGGCTTGACGATAACCGGATCATGAGCCAGTTCCAGTGAAGTGCCATCTGCTGTAATAGTCGTCATGGCAGCGATTTGTACCGTCTGACGAAACCTCGCCACGACTCGCTGAAGATTTTCGGAACGGGCAAGATCATTGCCACCTTTAGCCGTACGTTTCATCACCATCACCAGCATGGTGTAAGTGACCATGAGCACTGCCGCTGATGCGGAAATGACCACAAGCATCTCAACCAGCGAATAACCCCGTGCCGGAGGACCATTTGAAGCAGAACTTTCCTGGCTGTATCTTCGAATCCGGATCATTTCGCCACCACCTGCGGATAAAAATCACGCCAGAGATGGACCAAAACAATATTCGAATTCAGCCCGCCTTGAAGGTGTACCTTTTTATGCAAAAGTGGAGCCGACTGTTCCGTGATTTCAACTTTCAGAATAAAAGCAGCATGGTTTGAGTTATTCTGAACCACGTCAATTAACGGCTTCACTTTTTCTGGAATCAGTTCTTCATAGGGTAGACATGCCAGTTGCTCAAGTAAATTTTCTGATCGGATCAGGAGAAGTTCACGCGACTGATTTCTCTGCCGTAAATCGTTACTTCGGTTTATGATGGATAAAGTTAAACCCAGGGCCAGTATCGTCAGAGTTGCCCCTGCAACAACTTCGATCAGCAGAAACCCCGACCGTCTGCGATGGGGATCAAGAGAATTCAGCGATGCATATTGGTTTGGTGAATATCTCATTCAGAATGAAAGCACCTTAATCATCTGTACCAGTGGCAGGAAGAACGCATAGGCAATGAAAAGCACAATACCAGCGACCAGGAAGGTAACCACCGGCGAGATTAATTGATTGATAAGTCGATAGCGATACCACTGGCGACTCTCAATGGCATCAGCAAGCTGGTCCAGTGCCCAGGACGCCCTTCCCGCCTGTGCAGCATTAGCGACCAAAAGTCGTTCCTGATTCTTGAGCAGACCTTCATCCAGAAGTGACTGCAACCAGTCTACACCTGCCAGCATAGCACGACGGGCACGAACACATCGTCGCCTGACCTGTCCCCGCATCGACCACTCCGCAAATATGTTAAGGCATTCATCAAGTGAATTTTCAGCTCGAATGGTATCGGCCAGGCCACGCAATATGCCGGCCCGTTCACTTGTTGTCATCCATGGCACAAATTTACCAATAAAACCCATGCCACGCCCGCTGTTAAACAAAAATGTGACATAAATGACAAGAAAGCCAAGAATCAGGGGCATGCAACGAAGAGACGCAAAGAGGATAATGCCAAGTATAGGAAATTTCAGAAACTCAAAGGCTGTACCAGAGGTAATTTGAAAGAATTGATCGGTTACAGCGGGTTGGTTCAGCCCGAAATCCTTCAGGATCGCCTGCTGCTTGGGTGCAATAAAAAGACTTAGAAACATGGTGATGATCGAAATCTGCCATCCCACGATCAGGTAATAAACGATGTTATCGACCAGAGGTTTGAGTGATTCGATCCTGCGAAACCTGTTTTCGGCAATGAGTTGAAGAGATTCGGCACGACTGCCATTAAATTCCGCAACACGAAAATGCACACGTTGCTCAAGCGGCAACACACCGGGGGTGACCGCAACAGCGTCACTTAAAGTCATTCCTGAATCAAGATTGCTGGAAAGTCGGACAAGGCGGAGACCATAGCTTCGACCGCACTGGGGAGCAAAGCTGAGAATTCCGAGATCAAGAGGGAGTCCGGAACGACGAGAAATTGCCACGAGTTCAAGAAATGCTTCCTGCATCCCTGCCCTTCGTCTCATGAGGCTCACAGAGAGGCCAATCGAAAGGGTAATTAGAAATGCCATCGTCAGAACTGCCAGTAAACCCAAGTGGTTTTGAAATAACCTGAGGACGGCAAAACCGACGCTGAAATAAAGTATGATGTAAAGCAACTGTCGAATCGAAAAGCCTTTACCACGCCGCTTTCGCTTTGGAATTTTACCGATCAGATCAGTCGTATCAGTCAATGAGTTACGCATTTGTCATAGGGCAGTCATTATATTGATGGTTTCATCGGGCAATTCATTCAAAAGCGGTCGTTAAGCCAAGGGCTTGCAAGCTACTTTCAACCTGTCAGGGCACTGAGCAATCCGAGCATCGGCCCGAATACCGAAACAATGGTAATCATGATCAGCCAGAAAACCACAATTCCGGCGATGACGGTGAAAACTGACTGGAGAAAACGCGATTGGCTGCGACTTCTTGCTTCATAAAGAGCCGCTGCCACCATCAGTCCTTCCGACCCGGTGCCGCCGGTGGATTGTGACCATCGCACCAGTTCAGAAGCACCCTCGGGAATAGTTGCCTGCTTATCCATGGCATCGGGCAGGTCCATACCGTTTGCGACAAGCTCCATCATGTCATCGGCCGAACGGGCCAGACGACCGCGACTGAGCATTCGGGTGATCTGCAACGATTCAATAAGCGGGCAATCCGATTCGATCAACTCAGCAAGAGTATGACAAAACTGAGAGGCAGAAAGCCATCGCTGCAATGTTCCGTTGATCGACAGCGAAACAGCAAACATTATGGCAACGCAGAGGATCATGGGCATGAAAATGCCCAAAAGCCCAACCTGGCTGACAGCCTCGGCAATTTCAAGAACAACCACGGTAAGGAAGGGAAGGCTGATACCAAAATCACGAAAAATCGGTGCAAACTGGGTTGTCACAATCCGCAGGACTGCACCAAAAACAAGCGAACAAGAAACGAGAAGCAGTATTGGGTAAAAGAGCTTAACCCAGAAGCTCCGGGAAAGCTCACGACGAGCCTCCTGATGACTGAGTAACCGAAAAAGCGTGTCAGCCGGCACTTTCGACCTGAGAATCATGCGAATCATACCCATGGCCTGTTCACTGGAATGATCAGGCAACCGCTCAATTGCTTCCTGCAGGCTACGGCCACTGCTGATATCAGCCGACAGCCGTGACAGTGCATTTTTCAGGGGTTTCTGCGGCAGATCATTCGCCATGCCTGCGATTAACGCGGGCAATGGCAGATTTGCCGCCCCTAGCCGACCAACAAGCTCAGAAAGCCGGGCGATATCCGCATCAGAGAAACCCGACCCCGGAAGCCATGTGGCCGATTCGCTCATGTCAGGCTCCGGTAAAGGCTGGTGATCGGCAAAAACAGAAGAAGGCCATAAATGAGGGTAAACAGACCCCCGATAGCGACCAACATGATGATTGGAATCAGGCCAAATGCCAGATTCAAACGATGCCGGGCATTGTTGGCATAATTCTGAGCGATCGTGCGCAGTGTGGAAATTCGGTTTTCAATCGGTCCTGACCAGTTGAGCGACCAGATGGCCATGGACGGGAGACCTGTTTCTGCCCAGTCATCATAGACAGGCCGGTGTCCAGTTCGTAGATGCGTGGCAAGAGCTGTAAGCCGATTCGCCATTTTGCGGTTGCCAAGGGCAAGGCCCGAAAGTTCCAAGGCCTCGGATTCCGGTGTCTCGTTCTCCAGCAGCATTGCCATCAGTTCCGCCCACATTGCTGTCCGCCAGTTGCTCCAGGCTGTTCCCAGCAAAGGGAGTCGCTCCGCGAATTTTTCAGCAAGATAGCCAAATCGCCATGAAATCACCAATACCAATCCCACTGCGAACACGGTCAGACCCAGTATTCGTTCTGCAGAGAGTATTTTCTGAAGCTGCCGCCCGTAATTTGCCATCCATGTTAATAATTCAGGCGGTGTTGATCGGGCATCAAGCATATCCTCCTGGATCATCGGAATGCAGTTCCTCAGCAGGAATATGCCCAGAAAAATCGCAAAGCAGGCAATAATTAAAGGATAAATCATGGCGACCACGGCCATCCGTCGGGTTTCTTCACGAAGGCGGGCCATGCGGGCCAGATCACTCAGTATCTGCCCAAGTCTGCCCGTTCTCTGCCCAGCACGGACCAGTGCAACATATTCCACCGGTAGCGAAGTGCCGAGCTCGGCAATTGCCGATTCCAGCGATTCACCCTGACCAAGACGATTTGAAAGCTGTCTCAGGGCAGATCCTGCACGGCCCGGCCACTGGCCAGCCACCGCTTTAAGACCACTTTCCAGCGGAAGACCTGCCTGCAAAAGACTGGCCAGCAACTGATTAAGCGACTCAAGATCGTCTGCCCGGATCTCGGGCGAACGATGTCGTTCAGAAAAATCAGACGGCCCGGAAGTCATCAGTTCACCGGTGATCAGATTTATTTGATTCTGTAAAGCCTCAGTATACAGGTATAATTTCGTGAAATGCGAGACAGAGACGATTATTTTTCAGGCTGATATTTTCCGTAATGCCAGATAACCTCATCGCCTGCATTAAGTTCTGCAATACCAAAGCTGCGATCACCAAGTTTGTCGCCGATTCGATAAAACCAGTTTCGCGATGATTTTCCTCCTCCTTCATTCTCTATTCCTGCAATTGAATTCAGAAACGCATTCTGCCCGCGACCTGAAAATTCAAAAGCCAACGGATGAATTTTGCGTCCCGAGAGCTGATTCATTGCGTCCTGTATCGTCATTTTGGGCTTAAACGGAATATTTCGATAATGCCAGATAAGGCCATCACCAAAATCGATTTTGAGCGTTACTGACTGTGTGTTTGACGTAGTCTGGGCAGAAGTGCCGGGAATGTAAAAAATCACGCCTGCCGCAAGAATCAAAGCCCCCAAGCAACGGCTGATGGTGGAGGAGAAAATAGAAGTAGAGAGCATGGGATTTAATGGAACCTTTACAGATGATGTAGGATAATTGCCTTTGCATGAACCAGTTGAATCGGTCTGAGAACTTGCAGATGGATAGATTATCAACTCGCAATCGACTAGTATATGGATTAGTCAAAATAGTGTTCCACGGAAGAGTCCGGCCATGAAACCCGAGAAGAAAGTGGCTGAAAAATTGGGATCAGCCAATCAGTCGGACAGCACTGGACTTCATGGTCCGGCAGTTTTCGGATATACCGACAATTCACTTGTAATTAATGTGTGCCCTTATGCACGGGTGGTTCCCGAACGAATCCTGCGTCGCATATCAAGGGAAAGGCATAATCAGATTGAAGACGGCCGTGTCATTCTGCACGACCATCTGGCCGTAATCATGGACGAAGATCTTCTGGGCCTGATTGATGACGATGAACTGGAAATATCTCCACATCAGCCACGCCCGCATTGCTGGATTCTGCTACGCAGACTGAGTGAACGCGAAACAGAAAACTGGTCGCTTGGCCGCCAGCGAAGGGAACTCTGGCGGCGACTGTTTCATGGCCAGGTTGATCACAGCCTTTTATCCAAGCGAATTATGGGGCACTGGCGCCGATCGCTGGTGCGTTCATGGCAGGTCGACCTTGGTGAATCAATACTGAAGGAAATCCGGACAGTCTTGCTGCACGACCGGAAAATTCATTCGGATGCCTCTGATTCTCAGGTACTGGCTGAATTTTCCGCTGTCTATCTTGAATTAAAGTGGTTTGAGCCCGAAGCACTGCCGCTGGTATTTCCCTGCCTGAATCAGTTGAACGAAAAATCGCTGGATTGGATAAATTCTGAGATTTCTGCCACTGGACTTTACGAATCGTGTCAACTGCCCGAAGCCGAAATCGAAAGTCCTTGGGCCGGGCTGGAATGGATCACCGAACAGTGGCATGGCACCCATGGAAAAGTCGCCACCGACGATTTTCACGAGCATGCCATTCGACTGGAAAAGCCACTTGACCAACCCTCAGTCTGCGCAGTTCTGGCTAACGACGTCAGCATCGCCCAGCATCAGAACAAGGGCTTGCTGAGTCTTCTGCAAAGTCGATTGATCAATCAGATATTTGGCGGCGGCACGGTGGCCAGGCCGCAATTTCAGAATGCATTGGCGCTGGGCTTAAAGGCCGAAAAAACAGGCAATTTTGTCGGTGCCGCACGCTGGTTGCGAAAAGCCGTGAGATATGGCCGACGGCTTCATGATATATCGCCAGGCGATTTACAGCCAGACATACCGATTTCACGACTGGCCGGTCGATTGGCTGAGGCACTTGAATCACCAGGTGATTCAAGACTGTGGCAATTCGTATTGATAAAAATATTCAATGCTGACAGCGGTGGATTCTGGACGCGAAACTCCCGCCTGCTTTACGACCTTCAAAAAGTTGTAAATGACATTGAACATCCAATTTATGTTATTGACTGGGCGGGATTTATTACAAGTCTTGGTCGAAAATCGGCTCGTAAATCACTGCCAGACATACCTTTGGTCTTGATGATGCGGCACCTTCGGACGGCATTGAATCGTCTACCGGGTCTACAGGTTGACGAATCTGTCAAGCGTATCCTTCGAAGGCTCTTACTGAAATCGATCCACAATACAGAGGAGCGATTCAGGATTTATGTCAGGCCAATTCTTGAAAAGAATCTGACGGAAGCCGGGCTAGTCCCAGCCAACATGCCGGAAAAAGTCGCATTTGCCAGCGTTGTTGACGAGTTGATCGATACAATAATTGAAAATGGCTACTTTGGTCTGAGCCAGTTGCGTGACACAATTTCTCGAAATAATATCAAACTCAAAGATCTGGAAGGCTTTCAGCAATGGTGGGCAGGCGATAATCTATTGCAGGCCGATCGCCTGATTGAGAAAGATCTCCCCGGTATCTACCACGAGGGAGAGATTTACCTGAGGGCCCTTCAGCGAGCCAGCTCCGCAGTTTTTGCCCAACCGCTGGGAAGACTGATCACATGGTTCCTAATTCTCCCCTTCCTTGGCGCATTCATGCTGATGGGAGGCCTGTTTTTTATCCCTGAAGAGCTGAATCACTGGGTATTATCTCGGGTAAACCTGCATATTCACGTGCCGGAAGCGATCAATCCGCTGAAAAATCCGACAAATGTATTCCTGGTGGGTGTTTTCATGCTTGGCATGATCCATCACCGCAAATTTCGTCAGACAATTCTTAATTCTCTCAGACGAGTCGGCATTTATCTCAGGGGTTTGCTTTGGGATTGGCCCCGTCGTGTGCTGGCCGCACCAATAATCAAACTCGTGTTCGGAAACCGCTGGATCATTCTGTCATGGAAGTGGCTGATTAAGCCGCTTATATTCACGCTGATCATCTACTGGTTCATTCCTGATGAACGACTGGCGCGTCGGGGCGAGTTGATTAGCCTGATCGCCGTGATATATCTGTCAATGATTATCGCAGTCAACTCGCGTGCAGGTCGCGACTTGCAGGAACACATCGGCGAATGGTTCAAGTGGTTCTGGCAACGTTTTGGTTTCGACCTGCTGCTTGCTATCTATCGATTTGTAATCGACTTGTTTGACAGGTTGAGCGAATCGGTGAACCGGGCCCTTTATGCTGTTGATGAATGGATTCGCTACCGTCGCCGCTCTGGCCGACTGGTTGAACTGACCAGTGGCCTGATTGGATTCGTATGGGGCGTCATGCTTTACGTCTTTCGCTTTGTTTTCAATCTGCTTGTCGAACCCCAGATCAATCCGATCAAACATTTTCCTGTGGTAACTGTGTCGCACAAATTTCTAATCCCGATGATTCCGGTGCTGGCTGGTGCTATCCGTCAATTTTATGGCGATGACCCGAAGACCGCTCTCTCTCTTGCCACACTCATCATGTCGGTAATTCCAGGTGCCATTGGGTTTATCGTCTGGGAACTCAAGGAAAACTGGAAACTCTATGAAGCCAACAGGCCCCGAGTTCTACAACCCAGGGCCATTGGGCATCATGGCGAATCCATGCATCGACTGCTTTATCCAGGTTTTCACAGCGGCACGATACCCAAATTGCTGGAGCGAATCAGACGAACCCGAATCAAGGCAATTCGGACTGGCCAGATGACCTCTCTGGTGCGACAAACCCAGAAATTACATCATGTTGGCGAAGTACTGCACCGATTCATCGAACGTGAACTGGTTCGGGTGATCAACTCCACCATGATGTTCCGCGAACATCCTGTACATTTGAGCCATCTGGGAATCACCGACCTGAGTGTCAGACTCGAACTAACCCACTCATCAAGCCCCCTCCCCTTTGTGCTCTGCCTGAAATGCGAACATGGATGGCTTGTTGCCGAAGTACTGAACAACGGCTGGACTGACCAGCTTGACCACGACCAGTGGCAACTCTTCCGAGTGGCTCTGGCCGGCTTCATGGCGGAAAGTTCAATCGATTTGACAGAATCTCAGATTGAGAATTCCGGAATCATCAGGCCTCTGTCCCGAATGCTGGTGGATCATGAAGGTCTGGTTGTCTTCCCCGACCCGCTTTATCATCCACATGATCGTATTTATTATGACCTGACCATCGATGGAGAAATACTGCCCCGAACCAAGTCACTGAGCGATCCTTTCGCAATTTTGAATGGCATTATTCCCGACAGGCTGTTTCATGACAGCGAATCGCCATGGCCGGCCATCAATTCGCGTGAAATCAACCTGAAACAGACACCTGTCACCTGGGCCGAATGGGTCTCCTACTGGGGTAAAGGTGGCCGCCCCGGCCGACTTCCCGAACGGGCCCGCCTATCATTCCTCCCTCGCGATTACAAAAATTAATACGATTTATCTCATTCGATCCAAGCTGGCAGAAATCGCAGACGAAGAAGGTGTTTGCATTATCTTCGCGTGCGAATCCGGAAGTCGTGCCTGGGGCTTCCCTTCAGCCGACAGCGACTACGACGTTCGATTCATTTACATAAGACCTCAGGCCGACTACCTGCGGTTGGATGAAAAACGAGACGTGATTGAACGGCCCATCGTGGGCGACCTCGATATTAATGGCTGGGATATTCGTAAAACGCTGAAACTTTTTTACAAATCAAATCCAACCCTTATGGAATGGCTGCTTTCACCGATTGTTTATCATGAAGAAACGTCGATCGCCGGTAAAATCAGGGCCCGGGCCCATCAGTTTTATCAGCCGGGTGCGGCACATGCCCACTATCACAGCATGGCCCGATCAACCTTCAAGCAGGAAATCCGTGGAGAGAGCATTTCGCTGAAAAAGTATTTTTACGTGCTGAGGCCGATTTTCGCGATGCAGTGGATTGAACAGGGTCTGGGTGTCGTACCCACCGAATTTCAGGCCATGCTTGCAAAACTTCCACTGGAGCAATCGCTGATTGATTCAATTAATGAACTTCTCGAAAAGAAAAAAACGGCGGGCGAGCTTGGCCGTGGTCCGCGTATTGAATCTATCAATCAATTTATTGAACAGGAATTACAGGCACGTGAAAGAAACCCGCCAGTTTTATCAAGGGGAAATAACGGCATTGCCAAATTAAACAGTCTGTTTTTTGAAAGTCTACAGGAGGCGTGGTCGTGATTTTCTTTGAAACTCCTGGATGGTTATCACAAAAACTCAGGATTGGACAAAAAATTCCCAACCAACGACGAAGTGAACCGTCGCTGATCGGGGAACTTGAATCGGATAAGCAGCGGGGGCCTATTGGCTCAGGCAGCATCGGCTTTGAGCTTTTGAAGACTTGAAGTTTCAATCTCTTCGCCTTCGACAATTTCTTCACGACGGACTAGCACGTCGGATGGGGCTTCAATGCCAATACGAACGGAATTTCGATCGACTTTAACGATGGTGATGCGAACATCCTCGCCGATCTGAAACCGTTGACCGAGCCTCCTGCTCAGGACCAACATGGTGCAATCTCCTTGAGTATCTGCCTGTGACGTTCATCCAAAGGTGCAATTTCGAGCCTGCCTTTTTCAAGGCAACAGGATTAATAACCGGGATTCATAAACCTGTAAACCCCATTTTCGGAATAATTTCAAAAATAAGTGGAATATCTGCCAAGGTGGAAATGCCCTTTAGCTCAGAACTTGTTTCTCCGATTACCATGTAATAATGACAAAGCGTTTTTGATTTTCCAAAAATCTCGGCAAATCGGTAAATTAGAGTAACTTCTATCTCCTGAACAATACACGGGAACTGAACTTGAAGAAATTTGGCTATTCGCCACTGTGCCTGATATTTCTCTCAGCTTTTGTGATTCTCTGGACCCAGTTCGGCTGGTTTGGCCTTATGCCAGTGAGTGGTGACGCTACTCGCTTTGGCCTTGGGTTAATGTCAGAGCAATCGCGTGCCATGAGTACTCATCGCATTCCACTTTGGAACAACTTATGGGGCTTTGGCTTTCCTGCGTTGGCCGAAAGCCAGCTTGGAGTTTTTTATCCTCCACATATTATTCTGTATGGACTCCTTTCGCTTGAAGCCGCTTATTCTTTTGATATCGCGCTGCATGCGTTATGGGCGGGTTTGGGTACTTGGCTGATAACCAGACGACTGGGGATTTCAGCAGCCGGGGCGACATTGGCCGGAATCGTCTTTACTGGTTCAGGCTTCTTTCTCGTACACCTGCCCCATCACTGGGGTTACGCCACCGGATCATGGCTCCCATGGATTTTTTATGCAGGGTTTCGATTGGTTCAGTCATCGCGTGAAAACTGGAAAAAATCGATTCGCACATCCATGCTGCTGGCGATGACCATGGCCATGCCTGTGCTGACAGGCCACTTTCAGCTTGGATTTATCAGTATGGTCAGCCTGGGCATCTGGTGGTTCTTTCTCTGGCACTTCAGCCGAGGCACCGGCGAAATCAAAGCCAGCCGTTTCTGGCTGATGGCGGTGCTGGCACCGGTTTTGGCCGTCTGGCTTACGCTGGTACAAGTCTGGCCAACGGCCCAACTAGCGAAATTGGCTAACCAGCAGCGAGACTGGGAGTATCTCTCTGGCTTTGCTCTGCCGCCAACACATCTGATCGGGCTTTTGGCCCCGGCCCTTGGCCGAACGGCGACATTTTGGCGGCCACTTTTTTGGGACCAGTTTCACACATCGCCCGAAGAACTTTTCTTTTATGTGGGTCTGGTGCCGCTGGGGCTGGCTATGGCCACTGCATGGGTGAAATTTAGGCACGATCGATTGATAAAATCGCTGGTATTTACACTAATTATCACACTCTTTCTGGCGTTTGGACCTTATTTCCCGGGGTTTGATTTGCTCATTCGTCTGCCCGGTTTTTCTTTTTTCCGCGCGCCGGCACGCTGGACTCTGGCTTCTACAATGATTCTTGCAATCCTCGCCGGACAAGGATTTGATTTATTGATGGCCGATTATCAGCGTATCAGGAGGATACTGTTGCGGCTGAATCTCTTATGGCTGGTTTTGCTTTTGGCATCAGTATTTTCAATCGAAAGTGTGATTGAATTATCCAGATCGACCAGCAAATCAAAAGAAATTGAGTCTGATTGGAGTACATTGGCCATCGAAACCCTTCGCCAAGGATTCTTTCCACCCTGGCAAGATGTAAAGACATTGCGTGAATGGCTTGCTAACGTAAATTTTGATGGTTACGAAAAGCCATACACGCGATTGGACATGAGAAATTTAAGTCAGGATCGTCCCAGGGCTTGGTTATTGGAAGCAGGGCCGCAGGCTTTGCTGCTGCTTTTAATAGTAGTGGGTTTATTCATCCGTCGTAGAAATTTTGGACTGGCACTCATTTCAATCATCTTCATGATCGATTTCGCCCTGCTTTGGCAACTCCGCCCTGTCGAAACGGCTCCAATTCAACCAGTCAGCAGACAAAGCCCTTTGCTCAGAAGACTGGCTGAGCTCAAAGGCAATAATGATTGGCCGATGGCAGTCGTTGGCGATGTGGGCAATTTGCCAATGGCTGTTGGAGCCTCGCCGCTTCGTGCTTATCGCACACTTGATATTCCAGTTATGCCAGCTCTTGTTACCAGAATCGCACAGCCTTTCGATTCCAGAACCCTGGAACTTGCCCGGTTGGCCGGTGTTGGTGTTTATGTTATTGATCCTACAACATGGGCACAGATTCGGGGCCGCTGGCAGCCCCAAAATGCTCGGATTGAGGAAATTGATGACCCGACACTTTGGGCATGGCTTACCACTTCAGCAGTGGCCAATCGCAGCAAAAATGCAAGATTCGGACTGGTGATTTTAGACAATCCAGTCGCAAGAGCATGGCGAGTTCCAGGCACGATTCAGATTAAACAAGCAGGATTTGTGGAAAATATGGTGGGTGTGGCCCAGCCATTAAAAGTTCAACGTGAATCTCCGGAAAAATTGAATATCCGACTCAAAACCGATTCAGCCGAATACTGGGTCATCTCCCAATGGGCCGACCCATCCTGGCAAGCCAACTTGAGAAACGACGAGGGCAAAGAAGCAAGAGTAGAAATCATCGCCCTTGATGGAGGCTGGCAGGCGATTGCTATACCCGGCCCTGGAACGTGGACACTTGGTTTATTTTACATTCCAGCGATGTTTGGCTACCTCTTGGTTTTTTCAGCCGCGGGCTGGGCCATCGCAATATCAAGCCTCCTGCTGCTATCACGTAAAGCCAAACCAATCAATTACTTACAAAAATGATTACCGTCTGGTTGTTCAATCATCTTCAAGTCGCATATTTGAGATACAAGCAACGAAATTAAAAATGAAAATTGACTTTTCAGATACAATTGCATTATTAATTGCATGTCGGCGAAAAGGGCTATGATATTGAAATTGAAAAGCCCCTGCGATTCCAAATAGACTTCCCGTGGATTTGGAAGTGTTATCAGGCCAGATGAATAAGCCTGGTAATGAAAGAAAAAGTGGGATTGTGATCAGTAAAGACTGAGCCGGCAAAGATCGATCGAGATCTGGGGAGATTGATACCATGTTGCGTCATGAATCATATCGAACGGCATTTTCTCAACCGGCCCTGTGCGTGGTTGCGGCCAATCGCCCCAGAATCCGAAGGATCATAAATTCAATAAATATAATCCTTTCTGGAAATAGACAGTCCTGGCGATTGAGATCTGAGAAATAAGTATCAATTTCCATGGGCAGGTCGAATAAGTGGGTGGTGTGTTTCGCGGCTACTTCTGTAAAAAGTGACTCGCCGCGTTCAAGTGTTCCCCTGCTTAATCGTGCGATGACTGGTGTTGAAAGATCCGGCTACTTCGTAACTTTTGGTTGCGGGTTCGAATCCCGCCGGTGTCATTTGAATATAGAAAAATGGCACCGTAGCTCAACTGGATAGAGCGGAAGTCAAAAAACCGGATCGGATGTTACCCGGCATTGCATGAAATGATACAGCTCCAGGCCTGTGAAGCTGGATGATCAGTAATAAATGCAACTCCTGCTGGTACAGGGGTCGTTTTTCTTGCTGATTGGATTTCATAATCAGCCCAGGCTGAAATTACATTTTCATTTCACATAAAAAATGAAATGAAAAGTTGCAATTGATAGCGCAGATATACACGTCAATAAAAGGCAGGTGGTGAAGAGAACGGTTACTTCTACCAATTTCAAGAATCTGGCATTAGAAACGCCAGACTGATTGCAATTTCGGTTGCAATTCAGAAAACCGTTTTCAATTGTTCCCCTGTTTTTTGTCTCGGTGCATCAGCCGGTGTTGAAGGCTTCGGTTACTTCGACCATTGACACAAGGGTTGCAGGTTCGAGCCCTGCACGTGCCTGGCACGTTAGCTCAATTGGCAGAGCATTGTGAGAACACCGGAACCGGTTTGTTACCCTGCTGATGTACTGACAAATCAAATGAAAGTGTTGGTGGATGATGAAGTACGACAGATTTGAGACCCGGAAAGAAACGATCAGGCAACTGCTGGACTGGATCAGCGGTCGCAGGCAGAAGCCTTCGTTCGAGACGGTCAGCACGGTCACGACACTAAGCGGCGGATCGTCATTCTCAGTGAACACCGTGCAGGTTGGTAGCGGCCCGGCTGGAGTGAAGCCATCGGGCAGGGCCACCCGCGAAAAGCCGTCAGAGATAGCTGTCAGGACTGAATCGCGTGGACCTTTCACTTTTGAGGGCGCTACTGCGGTGTGCGGGCTTTCATCCTATCAGGAGCTGCGAAGGTCGGTCCTGAGTTGTCTTCTGTGGGAGGATGAGTTCTATGAAAGCGGCAAATCGGTCGCTTCCCGAATTCAGCAGCTTGCCGCGAAGGTAGCGACAGAGGATCTTGCCATGCTGGCGATGGAAGCCCGGCACGAGCATCACTTGCGGCATGTGCCGCTTCTGCTGCTGGTCGAGCTGGCCAGGCGGGGCGGGCCGATCGTCAGCAAGACCATTGACTCAACGCTGCTTCGGGCTGACGAACCGGCCGAGTTTCTCTCGCTTTACTGGAAGGGCGGCAAGCGGCCGCTTTCCAAGCAGGTGAAGCTGGGCCTGGCAGCCGCCATGCGGAAGTTCGACGCCTATCAACTGGCGAAGTACAACCGGGATGGTAGCGTTCGGCTGCGGGACGTACTCTTTCTGACACATGCCAGGCCGACTGACGATGCCCAGGCCAAGCTATGGAAGCAGCTTGCCGATGACTCTCTGCCAACGCCTGACACATGGGAGACCGAGCTTTCCTCCGGTAAAGACAAGCGTGAAACCTTCACCCGACTTTTGCAGGAAAAGAAGCTGGGCTACATGGCCCTGCTGCGAAACCTGCGAATCATGACCGAAGCCGGTGTGGAAGAGCAGCTCATCCGTGAAGCTTTGCTGGCAAGACGGGGGGCTGATCGAGTGCTGCCGTTTCGGTATGTGGCCGCGGCAAGGGCCTGCCCAAGGCTTGAACCGGCGGTTGACGGTGCCCTGCTGGCCAGTCTTGCGAATGCCACTCCCCTGCCGGGCCGGACGATCGTGCTGGTGGACGTTTCAGGCTCGATGAACTGCAAACTTTCAGGCAAGTCAGACCTTACTCGAATGGATGCCGCAGCGGCTCTGGCTGCTCTTATCCAGGGCGATGTGCGAATTATCACCTTCTCTAACGAGGTGGTGGAAGTACCGCCCAGGCGAGGGATGGCCGGTATCGATGCCGTGATCCGGTCTCAGCAGCACGGCGGAACCGAGCTTGGCAAGGCTGTGGCCGTGATCAACAAGCTGTCGCACGATCGGCTGATTGTGATCACCGACGAGCAGGCCACACGGCGCCGGGTTCCTGATCCGGTAGCTCCGCTGGCTTACATGATCAATGTGGCCAGCTATCGGCACGGTGTCGGTTACGGTCGCTGGACACACCTGGACGGCTTCTCGGAAGGCGTGATTCGCTGGATTCAGGCCTACGAGCAAAGTTGAGCTGTGTTTGATTGAATTGCCCCACGGGAAATCGATTTCTGGTTTCCCGGGGGTGTCTGATGAATGGTAACGTCCATATAAAGCTATCAACTTTGCGGCGATTATTGAATTTGTTAAACATTAGTAACTTTTCGTGTTAATTAGAAGTGAAAAAAGACTTTATGTTATTAATTCAATGCTGATCGACTTTGAATGAAAAGGGCTCTTATGTTTGAAAATAAGTATCCGTCCGGTGAAACACATCTTCCAGGGTGTGGTAATTTGAGTTTTCGCAGTTCACAACTCAAATTCACTTCCCTGGGAGTCACGCTTGGCCAATCACAGGATCCCTCGTCAACGGGCTCAAAAACGCAGGTTCTGGA
>JBEITT010000033.1:0-48734 GCA_040374745.1 Planctomycetaceae bacterium
CAGGAAACGGGTGGCATCGATTGGCTCGCCCACGAAAACCCGGGCATGACGAGGCATTTCGTGGCGAGCGTAGTCAAGGTCTCTGCCCAGAGCATCCTGCTTGAATTTGATCAATATTTCGGCCGCTCTTTCAAAAGTCGGACGATTTTGCACATAATCGCCAGGATAGCTGTAAAGCTGAATCACCAGAAAGAGATCGTCAAGAAACTGCCTTAAATGGACCGCCGAATCGGGCGGAAGATTTGGCGATTCAAGTGTTTCAAGAATTCGCCGGCGACAGGCTTTGACACGTTCGGGGATTGTCTGCTGGTTGGTGGAAGGCGAGGCAATGGCCAAGGCAGATTCAACGCGACCAAGAACGAAGTTTCTCAGCGATGTGACACGTTCGCGAACGCTGCCGGCCTGCACATTGCCAAAGAATTCAATTTCCTTGAGAGAGAGCATGCCAGAGGCGTAGCGATAGATTCTTTCCTGAATGGGCATGTGGCTGGCTTCACGCCATGAAAACCGGCGTTCAAGCTCTGCCATAGTGCGGTGCATCCATGGCAGGGGGTCGAGATCAGGGGGAAAGCGATATTTAATGCCGACAGGTATGATTTTAATTTTGCGTTTGTCGCCAACCTTGCGTGCGGCCATGCCTGCGACTGATGAAACACCTTCACGCAGAGGCGTGATTGTGTCGTTGAGCCGATAAATTTCGCCCTCAGGGAAAATGACCAGAGGCGACTGACTTGCTGAGAGGATGTCGATTGATTTTCGAAGGGCGCGTTTGTCGGTTCCCTCACGATCGACCGGAAAGCAACCTATGCGAGGCAGCACAAATCGATTTATCCCCTGAAAGATCGCATGAGTGGCCATGAAATAAAATGGCTGGCTGATGCGTCGACCAAGTTCAAACATGAGAGCGCTATCGGCGTGGTCGGAATGGTTTGGCGTAAGGAGAATCCCATCACCCTGAGCCAGTGAGTCTTTAATTATCTGCTCGCCTTCGATTTCGCAATGCAGTATTTTAAGGGATTTGTGTAGCTTCCGTGAGGTGTAATATTGGGATAAGCCTATAAAAAGCGGGTGATGTGATGGTTCCCGGAACTCAAATTTCAGATCGTTGCTCAGTGGCAGGCGGTGCATGATTTATTTTCGACTTTCCTTGCGAGACAGAAGTGACAGAAGTCAGACACAAGGATCTGTTTACACGCATTATATTACCTTTATTCGAAATAAATATCAAAACAGGTTACTCGATATTTTTCACTCATATTCATTTTTGAATTCAGAGTTGCCGGTGATTTTCAGGGATTTCGGTTTCCCGTATGCTTTTATTTGAAATTAATCGTCGGGTTTTCAAACAGATTCTGCACAACTGGAAGGTGATTTATTCGATTGGCTGAAAGGTGAAGATCTTACGGAATATATCAATCTGCAAGTGAAATCAAATCGCTGAAACAGTTGCTTCAAACAGTTACTTTCGGCTTGAAATTTTATGGAATACAGTTCACGTGCAAAGAGTTTTGATGAAGTATCAATAAGGATTCAGTTAATTGTATATCATGAGAGAAAGGCATGTCGGGGCAGTTCCCGACACGCCGAAATACCAAGCTGGCAGATTGATTGAAATGAAACTGATCTGGTTAAATATCAAGTGGCATTTCAATTTCAGGACTGTCCGTATCAGCCTCAGGCGGTTTGCGCCGGTGCAAGGCACGCAACCGCGGATTGCGGGCGGTTAAGGCGAGAAATGCAGTGACTATCGTGCCAAAGACATAAGTCGATGGCTCGGGTGCAGCCAGGGCAAATTCAAACATTTTGCAATTTGAATTGGGTACCCAGCAGCCCTCCCAAGATTGGCCGCCGTCGCCGGTGACCATCATGTTAAAACCTTTTTCGGATTCGGGCAGAATTTTGGCATTCAGGCCGACAACTTCGTTGCTTGTGTATCGGCCGAGCCAGGCGGCACTGCCGACCAGATTCGGAGTGCCACCGACAACCAGCCAGAATCTGGAGTTAGGGGCAGCCTGCAGCCCTGGGTTGGGAGATTTGAATTCAGCGGTAAGGACGCCATCGCGCAGAACGGGCTGGGATTGAAAAAAGTAGGATTCAAGCAGGTTCTGGCCGATCTGGCCGGCATTGTCATCATAGATACGAACCATGAGATTGGGTGCCTTGACAAGGTCGTTCGCAGCAAGCCTGAGAAAGACCTGATCGACATTACCGAGCCCCGGATAATTCAGTGTTTCGAAGGCGTTGGCATACCATGTAGTGGTGGTGACATTGCCCCAGAAATTGAATGATGCGGAGAGCGAGGAGACGTCAATATCAACGGCACGCGACCGGGCCGAGCCGGCAAAGAGAAGCAGTGCCAGCAGGAGAGGTTTCTGGTGGAATTTCACATGCATTTTTGTAACTCCGTTGGAGCCTGATAATCGGGAAAACAAGTCAGGCGATTGATTTTCTTCAGCCGAGCGGGTGCATTAAAAATGCGGAAGAGCCCGGACGTGCTGAAGGCCAGATTTCGAATGTAGAGGCGATTGACCGAGTGTGAATTTCGATTCACACGGGATCGAGCGGAATTAAAAAACATGAAACGACACTAATATGTGGCTGAACCGGGGGGATTTCGATTAATCCGGTAATTGACAGTGATTCACGGCTGCACATATGCTGACTAATCTTGCATGCTGATGAGAAATAGTGGTGAAACTGATCGTAATATCAGGAATTGATGTCGGGAGGAATTTCAGGGTAAGGGGTAAAGAGAGCGGCGGGGGATTGCGTGAGAATTGCATTGATACGACTGATAATTTCAATCAGATCGTTTCATTTTCGAGATCATTCCGGCATAATGATTACTGACGGAAATCGCCGGGCAGCCCGGTGCGGCAAATTGGCAGTCAGGACGAGCCTCATGAGTTTTACACAGACCCGATGGAATTTTCGGCAGGCCGACGCGAACCGCGTTCGGCAGTTTGCTGGTCTGTTCAGGCTTCATCCGGTGGTGGCCCAGATAATGGTTCAGCGCGGGTTTGACGACCCGATTCGGGCCGAGCGTTTTTTGCAGCCGGATTTGAAGAGGCTGGCCGATCCTGAAGCAGTGCCCGGAATTGCCGAGGCTGCGAAGCTGATTTTTGAGGCTGTCGGGCAGGGGCGGCCGATTGTGATTTACAGCGATTATGATGTGGACGGCGTGTGTGGGCTGACGGTGCTGGCGGAATGCCTGACACTTGCAGGAGCGAAGAAGGTGGTGCCCTATATTCCACATCGTGTGGAAGAAGGCTATGGAATTAATACTGAGGCGATAAAGACGATAGCCGGTGAATATCCGGGTGCGCTGGTTGTTTCGATTGACTGCGGGATTACGGCGGTCGAGCCGGTGGCACTGGCACGGTCGCTGGGGCTTGATGTGATTGTGACAGATCATCACAGTTTCAAGGCCGAACTTCCGGCAGCGAATGTGCTGGTGCATCCAAGGCTGCCCGGGGGCGAGTCGTTCTGCGAGAACCTGTGCGGCGCGGGCGTGGCCTTCAAGCTGGCATGGCAGGTGGCGAAGCATTTTGGCGACGGGCAGAAGGCCTCGCCCAACCTGCGGATGTATCTGATGAGGGCGATGGGGCTGGTGGCATTGGCGACGGTGGCCGATGTGATGCCGCTGGTGGACGAAAACCGGATTCTGGTGAAGCACGGGATAGAGGCACTGAATCATCGGCGGGGCAAGGGGCTTGATTATCTTCTGCAGATGTCGGGTGTGCGACCTGACCGGCCGGTTTCGGCCGGGACGATTGCTTTTCAGATAGCACCGAGGATAAATGCGGCGGGGCGAATGGATCATGCATTCAAGGCTTTTGAGTTGCTGATTACGGACTGTGCCGAGGATGCTTCGCGACTGGTTGAGGAGCTTGAGGAAGTCAACCGGCAGCGTCGAGAGATTGAGGCGGGCATAGTGAGCGAGGCCCGATTCATGTTTGAGAGCGACGCAGCGGCATCAGAGCGAAACGTGGTGGTGGTGGGCAAATGGGGCTGGCATCCCGGGGTGATCGGCATTGCGGCGGCGCGGCTGGTTGACCAGTATCACCGGCCGTCGATCGTGCTTAGCATCGATGAAAAAGGAGTGGCACATGGCTCGGGGCGTTCGATCAGTGGCGTGAATCTGGTTGAGACGCTGCAGGCTTGCAGTGAGCACCTTCTGACATTTGGCGGGCATGCGGCGGCGGCTGGTTTGAAGCTGAAGGCGAGCGAGATTGACAAATTTCGCGAAAAATTTGACGCTGAGGTGTCGCGTAACCGGCCAGGTGAACTGGGGCACCGGGACATCTGGATTGATGTCGAGCTGGAGGTGAGCCAGTTAACGGTGGATCTGGTGCGAGCGATTGAGAACCTGGAGCCCTATGGCCATGGTAATCCGCGGCCACTGCTGGCGGCGGCGGGGCTTGAGCTGACAGGCCAGCCGATGCTGATGGGTCAGCAGCAGAACCATGTGCGGCTGAACATGAAGCAGAACAACAGGATTCTGAAGGTGGTGGCATGGGGCCAGCCTCAGTTGGCCGACGAGCTTGAGCCCGGCAAGAGATATGATGTGGCGTTCACGCCGTCGGTGAATCAGTGGCAGGACCAGGTCTCGGTGCAGGCGGAGCTGAAGGCGATCAGGGAGTCTGAGTTGCGGGTCTGAATTGGCCCTGTTCAAAAAACGGATGAAATTTCAGTGAATGGTATTGATGACAGTGCGGATACGGCTAAGATAACTTACGAAAGTCAAGGCGTATTCATGCGAATCTGCCCAAATTCAACAGAAATGATCAACATGCGACCGATTTTCTGTCTTCTGATTTTCACGATCTGCGGGCTGTCGATTCAGGCCGATGAAAAAATTTCACTTGAGCTGAAGGGCGGCGGGCAGGTCACCGGCCAGTTATTGACGGAGAAGCCCGACAGCTACTTTGTCGATCTGGGTCATGATGTGGTGCGAATACCGAAATCGCAGGTGGCCCGGCGGCAGGTGGCCAAGCCTGGCGAAGTGCCGGCGGGCGAAACCGGGGCTGCAGTTCGTGAAGACAACATGAACGGCTTTTATCGCACAGGCGGCGAGGAAGGCCGCACGGTGAGGCAACTGGTTGACAACTTTGGCGAGGGCGTGGTTTCGATTGACACACCATCGGGCAAGGGCTCGGGATTTATTCTGAACGCCGATGGCTATGCGATTACCAATCATCATGTGATTGCCGGAGAGACACGAATATCAGCGACGCTTTACAAGAAAAATCCGGGTGGTCAGCTTCAGCGGGTGCGGGTTGAGGATGTTGAGATTCTGGCGATGAACCCGCTGATGGACCTGGCACTGATTCGACTTCCCAAACGGGAAAATCTTCAGTATAAACCATGCCATCTCTCTGTTGATGAATTGTCGGCCGGCGATGGCGTGTTTGCGATTGGCAATCCGCTGGGGCTGGAGCGAAGCGTGAGCCAGGGAATTGTGAGCACGCGGAACCGGAATTTTGATGGACTTGTCTATCTTCAGACGGATGCGGCGATAAATCCCGGCAACTCGGGCGGCCCGCTATTTAACCTTCAGGGTGAAGTGGTGGGTGTAACGAACATGAAGGCAACATCGGGCGATAACGTCGGTTTTGCAATTCCTGTGAGATATGTCAAAGATTTTCTGCGAAACCGAGAAGCGTTTGGTTTTGACAAGACCAATCCGAATTCGGGTTATCGCTATCTGGATGCGCCCCGGCGCAGCCGACCACGATCAGGCAACAGTGCAGCTGGTTGATTGACTCCTGACCGGAGGAGATCCGGACAGCCGGCAATAGACGATTGACAACAGGATGCGCTGTGTTGGCGCACAAGAAGGCTTCGAAGGAGTGTTACTGATGAGAATTTCCGGCCGCCTTTATCATGGCGGAATGCGTCTTGCGGCAGTGGTGCTGGCGGGTCTTGGTGCCCTGGCCGGCACGCTTACAGCGGCATCCATTGAAGAATCACTGCCAAAAAACACGCTGGTTTTTGCCCGCATAACGAATGCCAAGGCATTACGCGAGGCATTTACGGCGAGCCAGTTCGGGCAGATGGTGCAGGACCCCGCCCTGAAGGCGATTCGCGATGAAGTCGCGAAGAATCTGGAAAAAATGTCGGCTGAAGTCAAGAATGCATCGGGCCAGTCGCTTGAGGCACTTCTTCAGCTTCCCACAGGCGAGATGATTCTGGCGGTCGTGCCAAAATCAGATGAAAAGGTGCCCGCCGGTTTTTATGCATCGCTGGATGCCGGCCCGAGCGAAGCGGCATTTGCCGATGCCATGGGCAAGCTGGTGAAATTTGGCGGCGAGAAGGGTGCCAAGGTATCCACCGAGTCGTTCAATAATGTTTCGATCAGCGTGATCACCAGTGAAATCAAGGGTGAGAACGGTGAAACGATGAAGAGCAACTTCGCCGTGGCCCAGACTGGTGCGATTTTTCATGTGGCTGACACGGCTGATACGCTGAAGGGTGTCATTAAGGGTGCCGGAGCCGACAACCTGGCCAGCCTTGAAGATTACAAAAAGGCGGCTGCCAAGGCGATTGAAGGTTCGCAGATCCGCTATTTTGCGAACGTTCCGGCAGTCCTGAAAATCGGTATCAGGGCTGTATCAGCCAATGTTGACAATGCTGCCGTGGACGCCCAGCAGATTGAGTCGATTGTGAGCATGATCGGTCTGAACGGGCTGAAGGCCATATCAGGCTGCATCTCGCTGAACGACAGCAAATACGAAGCGGTGGCCAACACCACACTGCACCTGAACAAACCGACGGAAGGCCTGCTGAAAGTCTTCACGCTGAAGCCCTCGAAGATGGAACCCGAAAGCTGGGTGCCCGCCAACCTGCTGAGCTATCAGTCGCTGGGCTGGGATTTTGACACGGCCTATAACGCCATCAACGAAATTGCCAACATGTTCAGCCCCGGGATTCTGAACGTGCTTGAACAGCAACTGGTCGGCCCGAATGGCGGTGAACCTCTTTCCTTCCAGAAAGATATTTTCGGCCCGCTGGGCAGTCGCGTGACGATCGTTTCTGACGTTGTCAAGCCTATCAAGGAAGACAGCCAGCGCATGCTGTTCGGCGTGGCCCTTGATGATTCGGCTGCCTTCAGCAAGACCCTGCTGAAACTCTTCGAACTGGCTGGCCAAGAGCCTAAAAAGCGTGAATTTCAGGGCACCACGATCTATGAGATTGAACCTGATCTGCCTGCTGCCGGTGGTGTGAATATTGATTCGGGTGCCCTTTCGATTGCCATCGCAAAGGATACCCTGTTTGTCACATCGAATGTGACACTGCTGGAGTCCGTATTGCGTGGCGGCTATGCCAAGCTGGCCGATTCGCCTGCTTATAAGGCTGTTGCCCGGAATTTCCCGGCCTCAACATCGTCGATCAGCTTCACGGCGACCGAAGATTCAGCCCGTGCCACTTATGAAATGTTGAAACAGGGCAGCCTGGAACGAGCTGCTGATGCCGCCGCTGGGCAATTGCCGGGCGTGCCTGATCTTGACCTGCCTTTCGACGTGAAGAAGTTGCCTGATTTTTCAGTCTTCGCCAAGTATCTGTCAAACGGTGGCGGCTACAGCACGACTGACGAAGATGGTGTGACTTCTACCCAGTTCCTGCTTCGCAAAAGCGGTCCCTGAGTAAACTTGCACCGCCCGGCTGCACCGCAGTCGGCAGGCTGCTGAATCTAACGATTTTATCGAAAGCCACGGAGTTACCATCCGTGGCTTTTTTATTTGCCTTCTTTTGCCCAATCTGCCAGCCGCCTGTCGACGATCAAAAAAAAGTCGAATCGCTTGACTCCACTTTATAGAATTGCATGGATGCATGCATGTGGATAATAAGAGTGGGTCAGGTTCACTGGAGGTTCGGATCGATGAACGCAATTGGGAAGCGACTGATGGGCATTTTCAAGTCGGGCAGTCATCAATTGAGCAGATCCGCCAGGCGAGCGAAGAGATTTGAATTTGAGTTGATTGATCTTGAGCGTCGCGATGTGCCTGCAGTTCTGGGTGATTTTTCCAACGTAAGCATTCCAGCGAACACCGGCCTGCCGGTGACGATAACAGGTGGCACGGGCCCGCAGATTTACTCGGTGAGTTCTGATAATCCGAACATTACGCCGAGTATTATTTCCGGCAAGTTCATGACACTTAATATTTCGCACAATTCGTCGGGAGTGGGTGACCCGCAGATTGACAACCAGACGATGACTTATCAGCTGTTTAACCAGCTCACTCCGATAACGACCTCGCGAATTGAGCAGCTTGTAAACACTGATTTTTATACAGGCAAGACCTTTCACCGGATTGCGAGCGGATTCCCTGATTCGGCCTCTTACATTCTGCAGGGCGGTTCGGCCAATGGCGACGGCACGGGAGAAGTGCCATTGCCCGGCTTTCCCTTCCAGGATGAATTCGTGCAATCGCTGATTTTCGATGGTAAATATCAGCTTGCCATGGCCAATGCCGGGCCTGATACCAACACCAGCCAGTTCTTTGTGACCACTGGCCAGCCACAGTTCCTGAATTACAAGCACACGATATTTGCACAGATGGTGGAAGGGCAGTCGCTGGTCGATGAAATGACCAAAATTGCCCTGAATGGCACCACGCCCAAGAACCCGGTGACGATTAATTCGGCCAGTCTATCCGACACCAATAACAATGGTGTGCTGCTGATTAATGCCACAGGGGCTGGAGTGGGGCAGTCGGCCAATATCACGGTGACGGCGACCGACCCGGCTGATAATTCCACGGTGACGAAGACATTTACGGTGAACATGATCACCAGCCCGGTGGTAAACCGGGCCTTCCTGGCTCCGGTCAGCCTGCAGCCATCGTATAAAACGGATGTGACAGCCAGTTTTGTGCTTCAGCCGGGCAATCCTCAGCCGACAGCCGTTTATAATTATGTGGTGGCCAGTGGCGTGACGACCGACCCGGCCACGGGCAAGAAGACATTCACACCTGTGACAAATGCCACCGTGAAGATTGATCAGGCCAGTGGTCTGGTTCAGATAACGCCCCAGGCTGGTTTTTCCGGCGACATTCCATTGCTGGTTGGCATTCGCGATGGCGTGGACCGCAGCGGCACAGGCGATGTCAATGACGTGAGCAACTATGACACGCAGAATATCACGATGAATTTCTCGCCGAATGCCCCGACACCGCCCGTGGCCGTGCCGCAGGTGGTGGTGCGTGGCACACAGCAGGAAATCAAGGAAATTCAGCTGAGTGGTGTGCCTGGCGACCCGAATGTGCCAACAATTCTGACATACACCCTGAACACGAATCCTACAAATGGCAAATTGGTCAATTTCGACTCGCTGACAGGAAAAGTGACCTACGAGCCTAACACTGGCTATATTGGCTCTGACAGTTTCACCTTTTCGGTGAAGGACCAGAATGGCCTTTCCAGCACGCCGGCATCGGTCACTATTGAAGCCATTGGCGGCATTACCCGGGCGGTTCGTGTTGAGGATAACGTGCTGATTGTGACACCGCCACCTGGCCCGGCCAGCAACACGGTGCAGATTGTGCCGGTGGGCAACCTGATCCGGATTATTGTCAATGGCGTGATTGACAACAATCAGCCGCTGGCCTCGAACATCAGCCGGATCATGCTGTTTGGCTCGAAGCGCAGCGACACTCTTTCGATTGACCCGGCGATTACGATTCCGGCTACGATTTCAGGCGGAATGGGTGGAAGGAATACGCTGACGGCCGGTGGTGGCGTAACGACGATTCAAGGCTGGTTCGGCAGGATGAACACAGTCAAGGGCGGGCCGAATAACGACCGGCTTTTCGGCCAGGCGGGCAAGATTCAATTTGTGAAGTCGGGCGGCAAAGATACCATGCTGGCGGCCCAGCCGACGACCCCGACGAAACCCCCGCGAGGCACCTTCTACAAATGGGTGAGAAACCGCCTGGTGCCGAAGCCGGCACCGAAGCCTCTGCCGTTCCGGACCCGCATCTGACGGCCAGGGCGAATTATTGAAAAAAGCTGAAACAAGGCGGGCGGCCAGAAAAGGGCAGCCCGCTTTTATTTTTTGGGTGTGCCTGCCACGGCATTGGCCTTTTTATTAAGACGATTTCGAAAGCGGTCCACATCAATCACGGCCCTTTTGTGCACGCCACGGGCCAGTGGTTCAATGTCGTCGAAGGCCTCGACGGCGAAAGTAACAAAGGGCGGCTGCACAAGAATGACTTTGGCTCGACAGGTAACTCTGTCTCCGACAGGTGCCGGGGCCAGGTGTTCAATGTCAACCGTCACGCCCACGCTGCGTTCATCATCGGCCAGGTGTGGGGCCAGAGCCTTGCGGGCTGCATATTCCATGTGGGCAATGAGCCAGGGTGTGGCCAGCACGGGCGGCATGCGATCGTCAGCAAAGATGATCTGGTTTTCAGGGCCGACGACAAGATGTTCGTCGAACATCAGACCTGGCTTGATCTGCGGCGAAAGAGTCGGCGGTTTTTTCATGTCGGGCCCGGCTTCAAGTCATTTGACCAGTTTGACATTATGAATTTCACAGACGACATCCTGAAAATCGTCGTTTGTCGAATACTCCCAGCCCAGCAGGAAGGCATCTGGTTTGATTTTGCCTGTGGCCTTGTCCTTCAGCGGATAGATCATCAGTTTATAGGGCTGTTTTGCCAGGCGGGCATTCACGGCTTTTACTTCGGCCGGCTGTGAAAAAACGCCGCCATCCTTCAGGCCATCGTTGGAAAGCCAGATTCCAAAAGGTGTGTTGCCCGGATCAAATTCAGTTTTCGAACCGCCAGCCAGCGGTGGCGGCAGGTTTCTCTTCTCGCGCAGGTCGGCCGTGGTGTTTTTGAAGGTATAGTTCCAAAGTTCGGTTTTAGCAGCCATGCCCGGCGATTGGCCTGGCCGATACCAGCCACCACGGTTGGTGGTTTCAAGGCCCAGGGCGATTGTTGGCTTATAAACGACGGGCCCTTCGCCGGCTTTGACAAAAAGACCAGGAACGGCGAGAGGGTCGCCGGTGACGGGGTTCGCCAGGTCGTCGAACATTTTCAGGCCGTAGAGGTCGCGCAGAAGCACCACCCAGTCGGGTTCGCTGGGCCCTGGGGCGACTTTCGGCTGACTTTGAGCCTGCGACCAGCATTGGGTTGTGCCCATGGCAAGCCATGAAACCAGCAGAAAAGCGACGGTAAGCCATTTGCCAATCACGATTGCCACGTCTTTCGCCCAGGCCTGATTATTGAGTTGTTAACAGGTGCATATTAATGGGCGAGACGTAAACCCTCAAGCCATTTTCTCATGAAATGCCGGGTGGGCCTGACCCGAAGCGCATCAAAAGATTGGCTGTCTCATTCAGCCGGGCGGCAAACCAGAGCGAGATACCAGTGGGAACAAGGCCACTGATTCTCAAGCCAGTGTAAGGCAAGAAGAGAAAAAAGTTATTGAGTTGATAACAAAAGTCAGGCAGATTCCTGGGCCATGCTTGATGCCTGGCTACGGATGGCACCGACGAGTTCCAGCAGGGGTTCGGCCAGGGGAAGGAGTTCGACTGAACTGAGCAGAAGTTGCTCGGCATTGAACGCGCTTCTCAACTGGATGCTGCCCGATTCGCCGCGGCAACGCTCGACAATGCCCCTGTCCCAGAGGATCAGGATCGCGGCGATGACATTGCTGACGGAACGACCACGCCAGTAGGAGTGCTTTGGGATATAATTTTCAAGGCGATCAGAAAAATAAACGTAAACTTCATTAACCAGGGCTTCACAGTGTTCATCGTTACAATGAAAACAATAGTCCATCAAGCGGCCTTGCCAGCTTAAATTCAGCACATCTGCTTCAGGGTCGTTCACGCCATCAGCCCTCCGGCCGCTGCCAAACCGAACCCAGGCACTTGCCCGGCTGATCTTCACACCCGCCAAATTTGTCTATCGGATTTTAACACAACCGGCAAGAGAGGCATCAAGGTTTTCTCGCCCTGCCAATATCCCATATCCGCATCAAAACCCTTTTATCCTGCATTTTTTAACAATATTGAGATGATCTGTAAAGCCGACATGGACATCTGGGTTTCCGGGCTGAATTATCAGGAGATTGGATACCTGAGACTGATAGCCTGGGCATCGGGGCCGGCTGAAAAATCTTTACAAGCTGTCGGCCGATGCGTATAAATGGTTATTCAAGGGCCGAAAAATGCAGGATTCGCCCACCTTGTCGCCGCTGACCCCGGATGGATCCCATGTCAAGCCATGAAACTGAAATTGACGCCGAGAAGGCACGCAAAAGTGCCAAGGCCTATAACGCCGATTCGATTACCGTGCTTGAGGGCCTTGAAGCGGTTCGGCTGCGGCCGGGCATGTATATTGGCGGGGTTGATGCGGCCGGATTTCACCATTTGCTCTGGGAAATAGTTGATAACGCTGTCGATGAAGTCTTGAACGGGCATGCCAGCAAGATTGTGGTGAATATTGCTGCTGATGGGAAGTCGGCCTCAGTGACGGACAATGGTCGCGGCATTCCGGTAGATATTCATCCCAAGATCGGCCGAAGTGCACTGGAAGTGATCTTCACCAAGCTGCATTCGGGCGGCAAGTTCGACAATGATGCCTATAAGGTATCCGGGGGTCTGCACGGGGTGGGAGCCAGTGTGGTGAACGCCCTTTCCAGCGAGCTGAAGGTAGACGTGAAACGTGATGGATTTCTGCATCGGCAGATCTTTCACCGGGGCAAGCCCGAAGCCAAAGTGAAGCGCATTGAGCCTGCCCGTGGAACCGGCACCACAGTTACTTTTACACCTGACGTAGAGATTTTTCGCGATCAGAAATTCGACCTGAAGACGGTGATCGACCGGCTTGATGTCAAAGCATTTCTGAACAAGGGCTTGACAATTCACCTGACTGACGAGGCCTCGGGCCAGTCGCACACCTTCCATCATGCCGGCGGGGTGGCTGATTATCTCGACAGTATTCAGGCCAAAAGCGAGGACCCCCGCGTCGCTCCCACGCCATTTGTCATTGCTCAGGCACAATCGGCCGATGGCCTGCGGATTGATCTTGCCCTGGCCTGGACGGAATCGACCAATGAGTCGGTCATGTCGTTTGTGAACACCATTCCCACGCGAGATGGCGGCACGCATGAACAGGGCCTTCGAGAAGCGGTGCATGCATCGGTGCGAATGTTTCTGAGCAAATACGAGATGGTGAAAAAAGGCCTGGAGATTCGCAGCGAGGACATTCGCGAAGGCCTGACGGCGGTGCTTTCCATTTGCCTGGGCAACCCGCAGTTTCAGGGTCAGACCAAAGACCGGCTGAACAACGCCGAAGCAAAAAGTGCGGTGGAATCGCTGGTCAGGCCGAAGCTGGAAGCCTTTCTGCTGGCGAACAAATCAATTGGCGACGCCATAGCCGAGCGAGTGATTCGGGCCGCCCGGGCCCGCGAGGCGAGCCGGGCCGCAGCCAGCCAGGTGCGTCGCAAGACGCCGACTTCAAACCGCCTGAATCTGCCCGGCAAACTGCACGACTGCGACACGAATAATGCCGAGATTTCGGAGCTTTTTATCGTGGAGGGCGACTCGGCAGGCGGGTCGGCCAAGCAGGGTCGCGACCGGATCTATCAGGCCATTTTGCCGCTGAAGGGCAAGGTGTTAAACGCCGAGCAGGCGACAAAGTCAAAAGTGGTTGAAAACAAGGAGCTTACGGATATTGTGGCAGCCCTGGGCTGCGGCATGGACGACCGGTTCGACCGCAGCCGCCTGAGGTATGGCAAGGTAATATTCCTGACTGATGCCGATTCGGACGGCCACCACATTGCCACCCTGCTGATTACCTTTTTCTATCGACACCTGCGACACCTGATTGAGGCAGGCTGCGTGTATCTTGCCTGCCCGCCACTTTACAAGATTACATGGGGGCAGCAGACGTTCTGGGCGGCTGACGACAAGGCCAAAATGAATATTCTGGACCAGCTTCCGGAAAATGCCAGGCCGAATATCACCCGATTCAAAGGGCTGGGTGAAATGCCGGCGAAACTGCTTTTTGAAACGACGCTTGACCCGGCCCGACGTCGGCTCGTGCGGGTGACATTGCCTGACGATGATCGCCCCTATGCCGAACGCACAATTACCGAACTGATGGGCAAGGAGCCTGAGGCCCGTTACCGGTTTATCATTAACGAAGCCTATACGGCGAGAGAAGAAGAGCTTGATGTCTGATAAATGACAGAGAAAAAAACCGTGTCGGTGGGCACGGTTGAGAGATTCACCCGTCATGACAGCAGACTCAGCCGACTGCGACAATCCGCGAACGGTTGCGGCGAGAGGGGTCGGTAGATACATCCCAGACCATATCGCCCGAAGGAGTCATCGCGAGACCAAGGGCTGACATGATGACCTGCGGCTGGTTGTCAGAGGGCTGGTTGATTCGCATCGATCTTACAGAGCCATTATCTGCAAGCATCATCTGCTGAACCAGCCCGTTATTAAAGAGAATCTGCACCATCCGGTCATCAAGTTCACCATCGCTGTCGAAGTCGGTGGCGGCAAGCGTGACATCTGTCACTGGCCCGTTACGACGTGTCAACTGACGCATGTCGCGGTCGGATACGAGAGATCTTCGACTGATTCGCGGATTGCCTGAAGGAGCGGGCGACATGGAGGCCATGACCAAGCCGCCGCCGCGGGTGCGGCCCATGATCATCAGCTGATTGGTGTCGTCGTTAAATGCAAGCTGGGGCACGCCAGCCATGCCACGCATGACATTTGACAATTGGGGCTGCATGGTGGCCGAGTCAACCACGCTGATTTCATAGCCACGCGATGAACTGGCCACGAAAAGCATTTCCGGATTCAAGTCCCGGTCGATATTGCCAATTTCCATATCCATGCCGTTGATACGACGGTTGCCAAAGGGCTGATAAACCGTGTCAACCATGGTGTTGCCAAGCGCGTCGAAAATACGCATCCGGTTTTCGCCGCCGGCCTGCATGGCAAAAATTTCAGACACGCCGTCGGCATTCATATCAGCAGATTCCAGCATCATGCCGCCGCTGTATCCTTCAAACGGCTTGAATTCTCGCATGAGCTGGCCAGACTGCGAGTTATAAATCTCAATCATGGTGCCGCGGTCGCCACCGGATGTGCCGACGAATGTCAAATCAGGAGTGGCAGTTATTTTCACCAGGGCCTGTGCCACAAGACCGTTGTCATTGCGAACTGTGTAGATATATTCATCGGTGCCGATAAACCCGGCCGGCGGTTGATAGATGAGCTGGTTGGTAGATTGATCGATCCAGGCAAGCCCCTTCGGATTGCCGGTTGTCTGCACGTCAATCAGTTCCAGACGACCGGAAATGGTGCGGGCTGAGTCGTTTGACAAAACATCAAGGGCGATAGAATCTGTCAGGGAATCAAAGGAGTAGTCGTCATTCACGGCCACTGGTGAGTCTTGCCCCTGAGCGGGGACAGAAGATGAGCCAGTGGCAATGATATTTGTCGATTTACTCAGGCTTTCGACAGTCACACCAAGCTCGCTGTAGATAAAGCCATGAAGCCCGATGCTCACGCCAGGTGTCGATGTAATACTTGCCGTAGGCGTGTATTTCAGGCCCGTGAGAAGTGCGTTCACGCCATCGATAGATCCATAAATCCATACATATCCATTTAACTGAGGATAGAACTGGGCGTCTGTCCGCGTCACATCCGTTTCTAATGTGCCAAAAGCCGAAAAATTCAAATAAGGATTAAATCGCAGAAGAACTCCGGCGTTTGCCTTTTCCTGCCCCTGATAGTTGACGGCAAAAAGCGGTTTGCCAGAGTCGTCAAGCAACTGGGTGGTCACGCCAGGCGTCACGGTTATGGATTCAGGTGCCTGAATCAACCACGGATTAAACGTGTCGGGAATGTGGTCAAATTTGATGTAGACTGTGTCGGTGCCTTCCAGCCCGGTTTCATTCACGGCCGTATACTGAAAGAAATCATAGCCTCGAAAATTTGGACCAGGGGTATATTTCAGGATCTCGCGACCGTTGGACCCGGTTGCCGCGATTTTTTCAACAGTTCCCAATTGTGGTTGATTAAAGGCAAGAATTCGCAGGTTGGGTGTATTGTCGTTTGCCAGAACATCGACGGTTGCCACAGGGAATTCCTGTGCATTGCCTGGCAGAAGCATATTGAAATAGTCGGGCTGGGTGGCAATGCCCGTCAGCAATTCACGATTTTCAAGTTGATTCAGACGGGGCTGAAAATTTTTTCGTCGATGATTGTTCATATGCCAGGCTCAGGATATGTCAATGATGCACAGTGACTGCAATTTTCCCATGTTAAAACTATATTAGTAAAATGTCATTGCATTCTCAAATTTTTTTAAAATTGAACGAATTTCTTGTTTTACACTAGTCATATCAATAATAAGCCACCTGGATTGGACCTCAGCAGTGCCCTGAGCATCCAGGGGGGAATGGTTGTTTTGAGCGAAATATCAGAAGCAGGGCAATGTGGATTTGGTCAGCCGGGTTTGCCGGCCACGTCTGCCGATTCCACAAAAAATGCCTCGGGCTCGATTTTCAGCGGGCCGATATAAGGGTTGTCAAGCATGTGGATCATGAAGATGCAGGAGGCCAGCACCATGGTGACCATGCCGGCCAGAACCCTTTGCTGTCGCAGGTTGATATTTCCAAAGAGGCCCAGGCTGAGCACGCTGACAAACGCCACGCACACGAACAGAACCCAGAGAGCGGTAGGGATATTGCTGTGAACCTGACGCAGGCGTTCAGACCTGAATTCTTTGGCTTCACCAATGTGGTCGATGATTTTTTCAAATGCCAGGCTTTCGACATCGTTTTTTGACTTGATCGACCGGATCACATTCCAGAGTTCTTTAAGGTACTGATTGGTCTGCGGATGACCAAATTTCCGTTCCAGCATACTCGGCCATTCTTCGTTACGAATTGAGAGTATGAAATTTGTCGTTGCAGCCTGGATCTTTGCCTTCTGTTCATCGTCAAAAAGGTCGGCAAGATGATAGATCTGCTTAAGCTGGCTGGCTTCGGCCTGGGCCTCGCTGCTGGCCGTAGAGTAATCGCTGTAGGCTTCGACAATCAGAAAGCCCAGGATCAGGGCCAGCAGGACACCGATCATGTTATAAACAGCACCGGTGACATCGTTGGAACTTTTCAGGTTTTCCTGGTCGGCTCGCTGATGGACAAATGACACGACCGCAACAGCCAGGCCTGTCAGCACAAAGAGAATCAGGAAATAATGATGAATCATTAATTCTTTAAGCATGTTTCCAGCCCTGTCGAGGAATCAGATCACTGTTTCTTTAAGATGAACCCTCAGGAAATTCAGGGCGTGCTTGGTGGCCCGTTCCTGAATGACCGCCCGAGGCTGCTCTTCACCCAGAAGCAGCCGTTTGGTAAAGACCCCACTGGGAGTCGCCAGCCCAAGCCAGACCAGGCCGACCGGCTTTTCGGCGCTGCCACCGCCCGGGCCGGCTATGCCTGTGGTCGAGATGCCAAATGTCGCGCCAAATTCTCGCCGGGCACGTTCCGCCATGGCGGCCGCCACCTCGGCACTGACCGCCCCATATCGGTCAAGCGATTCTTCGGGAACGCCGAGCATTGAAATTTTGGCCGAGTTGGCATAGCTCACTACGCCGCCCTGATAAATCTCGCTGGAACCGGCAAGGCTCGTGATTTTTCGGGCCAGCTGGCCGCCTGTGCAGCTCTCGGCAGTGGCTAACGTGGCTTGCCGCTCAAGCAGGGCTTTGAAAAGTGCATGTTCCACATCTTCATCGCCTGTGCCAATGATGAGATCGGCAAATCGTTCGTAAATCATATCAATTGTTGGCTTTGCAATCATTTCGGCTGATTCGGGGCAGGGCCCGCTGGCAAAGACCCGAAACGAGATGGTGGCCTCGTGGGCGGTGATACCGACTTCAGGAATGCGGCCACGGGCGGTCAGGTCCAGGGCCCGGGCCTCGATTTCTGACTCGCCCTGACCAAACATATTGATTTTGAAGATGCGGGTGACCTGCTGCGCCAGGCCGATGGCTGCCAGCCTGGGCACCACCTGTTCGCGATACATGATTTTCATTTCTGACGGTACACCGGGCATGCAGGCGATTGTTGCCCGGCCCAGCTTCATCCAGATGCCCGGTGCCGTGCCAACACGGTTGGATAATACTTCAGAGCCTGTCGGAAAAGTGGCCTGAATGCGATTTCGGTGGTAAAGGTCGGGGTAGTGCTCGCGCAGCTGGTCAACGACCTTGTCGGGGCTGGTGTCGAGATTACGCCGCCTGGCAAACATTGTGCAGATAACCTGCAGGCTGGTCTCGTCTACATATAACCCGGCCCCGGCCACAGCAGCCACCGCATTACGGGTGATGTCGTCCTGAGTGGGGCCCAGGCCACCCGTCATCATAATCAGGTCAGCCCGCTGGCAGGCAGCCGCAATGGCGGCAACGTTGTCGGCCATATCGTCGCTGATTGTGGTGTGAAAGGCGCAGGGCAGGCCCAGTTCGGCCAGGGCGGTGGCCAGCCAGGCGCTGTTGGTGTCAACCCGCTGGCCGCTGGTCAGTTCGGCACCTGCAGCAATAATTTCAACTCTCATTTCCGGGCCTGCTTTTCCAGAGCGGTGTTGCTGTTGAGGCCAGCAATAACATGATTTGCCGAGATTCCCGACCATCAGGAGTGCCAACTGGTCATGCTTGCCGGAGAAGGGGATTTTTTTGGAAGGCCCCTGAGATTGTCAAAATATGCTAAGTTTTCATAGCATGTCAATTACCGAGCAAAGCAAGTCGCGTTTCCCTGGCAAGAATTGAACAACTATCATGAAATATCTGGTCACTGGTGGATCGGGATTCGTTGGCAGTCATCTTTGTGAACGCCTTCTGGCCGAGGGGAACGAGGTTCTGGTGCTCGACAACCTGAGCACCGGTCGCTATGGCAATATTGCCCATCTTGAAGGCGAGAAAGGTTTTGAGCTACGAGTTGGGTCAGTTAACGACTATCACTTCGTGGAAGAAGCCGTGCGCGAATGCCAGGCCGTTTATCACCTGGCCAGTGCCGTGGGTGTGCGGCTGATTGTCGATCAGCCTGTGCTCACGATTGAAAGTATCGTCAATGGCACCGATAACGTGCTGCGTGCCAGTTCACGCTATCGCCGGAAAGTTCTGATCACATCGACCAGCGAGGTTTATGGCAAAAGCGATAAGCTCCCGTTCCGAGAAGACGGCGACAGTGTGATTGGCGCAACCACCACCCGACGCTGGGCTTATGCCTGTGCCAAGGCACTTGATGAATTTCTCGGCCTTGCCCACTGGCACGAGACCCGACTGCCCGTGGTGATTGTGCGGCTTTTTAACACGGTGGGCCCGCGTCAGACCGGCCAGTATGGCATGGTTATACCGCGATTTGTCAGTCAGGCGTTAAAAGCTGAACCAATAACGGTTTATGGCGATGGAACCCAGTCTCGCTGCTTTGGTCATGTGCAGGATATTATTGGCGGAATTGTGGGCCTGATGAAGCATCCCGATTCGGCCGGCCAGGTTTTTAACATTGGCAACGATCAGGAGACTTCGATACTGGAACTGGCCCAGCGAGTACTTGACCTGACCGGTTCAAAGAGCGGAATCAAGATCATTCCCTTCAGCGAGGCCTATCCTGCCGGGTTTGAAGACATGCAGCGGCGCATTCCTGACCTTTCCAAGATTCGCAGGACCATTGGCTATGAGCCAACACGCAACCTCGACCAAATCCTCAATGATGTGATCGTTCAGTTTCAGGATGGCCAGTCAATCTAAAGGAGAAGCAGATGCAAACTGATCCAGAGTCAATACTTGAACGAAGATGCGTGCCATGCGAGGGTGGCGTGCCCAGACTGAGCGCGGCAGAATGCGAGCCGTTTCTGAAAGAAACGCCAGGCTGGGAACTTGACGCGGCAGCCCAGAAAATCAGCCGGTTGTGGGTGGCCCAGGACTTCATGGAAGCCATTCATTTTTTCGATTCTGTCGCCGCACTTGCCGAAGATGAAGGCCACCACCCGGACCTGCACCTGACCGGTTATCGGCAGGTCACGATTGAAATCACTACGCACGCTATCGGTGGCCTGAGCGAAAATGACTTCATTCTGGCCGCTAAAATTAATCAGCTGCCAATCAAGGAAAAACGCCGGAAACCGGTCTGACTCTTTGCGTAAATCCATCTGATTGAGAGGCTTGTGGATTCGATTAAATAAAAGTGAATGAATCCACGGCCTGTGAAATTAGAAAAGATAAATAAAATAAATTCAATTAAAGCTCTGGGTAATTTATTCCGATTAGTTAAAGGCAAAGGTTTTGATTCGCCCCCGAATCAAACTTTTGATCTCCCCCAACCTTTGAGTCGCCACCTGTTGCCGTCGGGACCTGCCAGCGATGAACCATGAAGTGATTGACTGTGATTGTTATGTCTGTTCAGATCAGGAGTTATGGAATCAGGTGAAGATGCGTGCCGCGGGATTGCCGGCCGCCGAGCGGAAGGAGTGGGATCGGCTGATAGCATCGCTGCAGGAGCGTGATGCGATGACGGTTCAGGCCCTGCGGCTTGCAGAGTCGGGCCTTCGCATGATGGCCAGACGCATGACTGAGATGGAACAGCAGAAAGTGGAGCAGCAGAAGCTCTTTTTGCCAAGCGGTTCGTATCGGACTGACGGCCACTGGCGGATCGACCCCCAGCCTGGTTCTGGCGGTTGCATGTGGCTGCCATAAATAGGTTTGAGATTCCATAACCTGGTAAAAGCCGTCTATGGTTTAAGCCGGTTTGCGGTCAAATTTCGTGCAGACCTGCCGAATTTTTGTTAGATTGAATTTTCAATCAGCAAAAAGGCGGAATGGCGAAAAAATGACCGTTCGTGAATTGATGGCACAACTGGCCGGCGACCTGGATCAGGGCCAGCCGCGAGTATTCTGCCAGGTTGTTGAAACGCGGGGTTCAACTCCCCAGAAGGCCGGGGCGAGCATGATTATCGCCCACGATGGGCGGCAGTGGGGCACCCTGGGTGGTGGCTGTGTAGAAAACGAAGTGCGACAGCACAGCCTTATGCGGCTTGAGCCAGGCGAATCTCGCATTCATTCGTATGTTCTTGACCATGACTACGCCTGGGCTGACGGCCTGATCTGCGGCGGCCGCATGGTGATTGTCTCGCAGCATGTCGTCAATAATACGCTGGCCGAATATTGTCGGGCGTGGGTTTCGCTTGATTCTTCCGGATTTGGCTTTCGCGAGGCAATTGTGCAGGACTCTGCCAACCCCTGGCAGGCCTGTGTCGGCCAGCGACTGCTGGTTGACCACACAGGCCAGGTTCTGCAAAGCTGGCCAGAACCGGCTGGCAATCAACTGGTCAGTTTTATTGCCGAATCGACCGTGACAACAAGTAAACCGCTTACTTCTCAGGGAGTTTCGATTATTCAGTGGCCCGCGCGGGTGCAACTGTTAATTGTCGGAGCAGGGCATGTGGGGCAGGCGGTGGGTGAAATGGCTGCCCGAACGGGCTTTGAAGTGGTGGTCGTCGATGATCGTGCGGAATTTGCCAATCATGACCGGTTTCCATCCGCCAAGGCCGTGCATGTCGGCTCGTTTGAAGATGTGCTGACTTCAATAGAGATCAGCCCCAGAACGTATGCCCTGATTGTGACCCGGGGGCATGGGCATGATCAGGAAGCCCTTGGCCTGCTTGCAGATACGCCGGCATCATATGTCGGCCTGATTGGCAGCCGCCGAAAGATTAAAATGATTACCGAAGCCTTGCGGGAAGAGGGCCTGAGTGAAGCGGCCCTGAGCCGGGTGCGGGCTCCGATTGGGCTGCCCATCGGCTCGCAGTCGGTGGATGAAATTGCCGTTTCAGTAGTGGCGGAACTGATTGCCTGGCGTAATCTTGGAGAAAAGGAAGCGAGACGCCTGGCCGGCGTTTCAGCCCACCTGAAACCCGGCAACGAATCACCTGAACACACCCGCGCCGAACGGGCCTGATGATCTGCTGATGACCACGGAAGTTAAACCTGAAAAAGATTTTACAGCAATTATTGCTGCCGCTGGCAGAAGTCGACGGTATGGCTCCCCGAAGTTGCTTGAGGTTGTTCCCGGTCAAGGCCTGCGTTTAATTGAGAAAGTTATCAGCCAGTTGCTGGAAGCGGGCGTTGCTCACGTCGTCACCGTGTTGGGCCCGTCTGGCCAGCCACCTTACAACGAGATTGGACGACTGGCTGAAAAGGCAGGCAGCACAGTGGTTTATGTCGATCCACACCCGCCTGAGATGATCGACAGCGTCAAGGCTGGGCTCAGGCATTACCAGGCTCACCTCAAGCATTTGCCGGTCAAGGCCGACCATCTGCTGGTGATGCCCGCCGATCTGCCGGGCATTTCTTCAACATATATATCTAAATTAATGTATGAAAGTAGTTTACGGAAAGAGCAGCTTGTCAGGGGGCTTACTGGGGCGGGGCGGGGCGTGCACCCGGTTGCCATTTCATCAGGACTGATCGAGAAAATAGTAGAAAGCCCAATGCCGCATGGACTTAAATCGCTTTGGGACGATTCTTTAATTAATCGTCATGAATTTCTCTGGGACAAACCGGATGTTGCACATGACCTTGATTTTCCTCAGGACTGGAAGAATTTTACTGAAAATAGATAGCTTGGGCAAAGATGCTTGACTCTCGTGAACCGATCCGAAATGATAGGAATCTGACGATCTGTCGAAGGTCATCAAAAAAATGTGGAATGGCATTGGACTCTTTTGGAGATTCTGGTAAAACTTCCCGTACCGGCAATCAGACGGATCGAACCCCATTACGAAGACGACCGAGCAGGACGACACGCATGAAGCTGACGCGTTCCACGATCATTATACTCTTTCTTAGCATAGCCTTAAGAGGCACATCAGGTGTGCTGGCGGCCAACTCGGCACCAACCTACAGGGCGGTGATAGACCAGTTGGATAAATTATCGCCGAATGCCCCTGTTGAGCTTAAAAAATCAAGTGATCACCTGAAATCTGACTTAAAAAAACTTGTTTCAACGAAAGATATTGATGCTCGCCTTTCGGCTTATGAGTCGCTGCAGAAGCAGGCTGACGGGTTGAAGGAAAATACGTCGGAGACAGCTGCTGCAGAGGCAGGCAAGGCACTGGAAAGATGGGTGGCACCACGGCTCAGGGCGATACGTTACGCGGTGGCTGCACGCGATGCCATCAATCGTGGCGATTCTGGCATAACACCAGCACACAGGGAAGTTTACAACACGATTGTTCTGCCCTTGGTTGATTCACTTGAGCAATATGAGTCGGCTGATAAGGTTGGCCTTCGGTTTGACGCCAGAGAGAAGGTGCGAGATCTGGTAAGCCGGCTGAATGACAGGCTAGAGGAGCTTCAATGGCCTGCTGCCCGAGAGATAATCGAAGCGATTGAGTCTCGCTGGGAGTCGCCGAATTTGTTGATCACTGTTTCAGCCGAAGGACTTAAACCCTTGCTGGACCGGAGCATTGTGAACAACGAAGCGATTCAGTACAAGGGGCGGGTAAGCTATGTAACGCCGGGCGACAAGCAGGGTTTTGGGCTTATCCCGAGTGATGACTCGCTTGCGTTTTATGTTCGGCAGGCGATGACATCCGTCACGCCGGTGACCGACTTCGAGCAGCAGGTGCAAAGCAACCAGGGCGGTCGCATTCTGACCCGGGCCTATGCCCTTGGCAATACGATTCAGAATGACAGCATACTGACCATGTCGTTTGCCGTTCGGCCAACGGGTGTTGCGATGACACCTTCTTATGAGAACAATGTTCAGCCCCAGCTTTCGATAGCACCCCGGCAGGGAGGTGGGCTGACTCGTATGGTGATGGGTTTTGCGGGCATGAACCAGCAAAGGGTGGTGAACGAAATTTACAACCGATCGATTGGCCAGATTCAATCGGAGACGGCTGTGAATTCCAAAGAACTGGGGCAGCTACGTGCCAATCAAGCGGCCGCCGAACTGAATGATTCGCTTAAAAGCTTTGCCCGAAGCGAAGATTCGCTGGCCTTTGACAAAATAGTGGCCGAGCGGATCAAGACGCGTACCGAGCCGACTCACATTCATGCAGAAACTCGAGTTCTGTATGATGTTAAGGGGGTTCGATCGATTGGTCCGCTGGATGTTCCGCCGCCCATTGATCCTGTGGATGACCGATACATTACTGCGGCCCTTCATGTGCCAAATGTGATGGAAAATCTGGCTGCTAATTTCTTCGAAGAGATTTCGAAGAAGGGCAAGGCGACAATTGCCTTCCTGCCTGACAACGACGGTGACGGTGCCCTTGAGGTGGAAATTCAGTCGGGGCAGGAACTTCTGCACATGGCTGTGGGCGAGAGCCTGCGAATTACCAAAGAGCCGAAGGGTGCCAAACTGGCTGCCGGGGCCCCATTCGGGGCAATCACGATCAGCGAACAGAAGCTGGTGCCGCACTTCAGCATGGACGACAAGGGCCACCTGGTCATGCTGTTCAAGGCCTTCAAGATGGATATAGCTGCCCCGGCTCTGACGATGTTCAGTGATGGACGCATGGGCGGGGCCATTCGCATAGATTCGCCGGGCGCCGAGCTTGATATGGAGATTATCAACCTGCCCGCTTCAGGCAATCAGGCGGAACGGCTGGCATTGAAAGTGCATTCCTTTCAGCTCGACCCCCGTTCCAAAATATATGCCTATACCGAAGCCGGTAAGGAGCCGACCGAACTCTCTGCCTTCCGCAAAGCCACCGTGCTGGCAGCGGCCTCGGGGTTTCTCGCCTCAAGGCCTCTTGACCTGCCACTTGACGCCCTTCGATTCGGCGACAAGGTAAAAGTTGTGAAAGTGGCTCCGCTTGGCAAACTTGGCTGGTATCAATTTGTCGTTAATGCCGACGCCCTGTTGCAAGATCTTGGCAGCCAGGATTCAGAGAGTTCCCCGGCTGCAGAGCCCACACCGACGACTGCCGGCAAGCCGAAGACAGACGGTTCGGTGAATGCTTCGGGCTACAGCGGTTCGGCCGTTACATACACTGCCAGGGTGCCGGCCGGTTCCAGCTATTGGGTAGTGCCTGGAACGAATCCGCCACAGGTTTTTTACAATCCGGCGACCGGCGACACCGGCAGCTGGGTGGAAGTGCCTGTGACTCCCTGAAAATCGATGCGATTCAAATGAGTTGTATGAAAAAGGGCTCCCGTGCAGGAGCCCTTTTTCTTTGCGACGAAATGTTGAAAAAAAGATGTTGGGGTGTTGCACTTGAAAGACAATCAGTGGAATATAGCCACTAAGGCAGAAATGTCTGGATATTGATATGATACAAGCCCCGGGACGAGCCACGCTGGTCAAGCAACTGGAGCCTTTGATCGAAATGAAACGGATCCTCGCCTGTGTTGCAATATTCCTGGCAAGTACTTTACTGAAAGATAGTTCCGCGCAGGAAGCCGTGAAGGTGGCGGCAGAATACGCCAGAACGGCAGCGACGGTTGCGGCTCTTCAGAATGATGATGGCGGATTTGCGGCCGAGAAGGGCGGGCCATCGACAATCGGCTCGACCAATTCGGCCATTCGCGTGCTGAAACATGTGGGCGCGGCGATTCCAGACCCGGTAAAGGCAACGCAATTCGTAAAAGCATGCTTTGTGCCTGGCCCCGACGGCACAGGAACATTTGCCCCGACACCTGGCGGCAAGGGCGACATGCGCACCACCTGCATTGCACTTCTGGCATGGGGCGACCTGCAGATGGAGCACGGCACCGAAGTGCCCGCTGCCTTGAAATTTCTTGTGGAAAACGCCAGAGAATATGAAGATGTGCGGCTTTCCATCGCAGGTTTTGAAGCTGTTGGCGTGAAAAATCAGGCTGTTTTCGAGCGATGGGCCAGGCAGTATGAAGCGATGGCCAACGACGATGGCACCTTCGGCACTGGTGATAATGCGGCCTTCATGACCGGTGGGACGATTGCCGCCTTTCTTCGCATGGGCCTGCCGGTGCATGAAGCACGCCGGATTCTGGCCTCGAACCTGATTCGAAAGTCGCAGAAGCCGGATGGCGGCTGGACAAACAAGGCCGGTGAGAAGAGCGATCTTGGCTCTTGCTATCGTGTTATGCGGGCCATGTATATGATGAAGGAACTGCCCGATGTTTCGGCCCTTCGTAACTTCATCGCAGCCCGGCGCACAGATTCTGGTCTTTATGCAGCAGCACCGGGTGCGGCGGCCGACCTTGGCAGCACCTACACGGCGACCATCATTCTGTGGTGGCTGCGGCAGCTTGAAAATCTCGAGCCAGCTCCTGAACTGGCGGGATTTACTCCGCTTTTTAATGGTACAGACCTGACTGGCTGGGCGGGTGATAAAGATGTCTGGAAGGTAGAAAATGGCGAGCTTGTCGGTTCAACGCCGACTGGCCTGGCAAAAAACAATTTTCTGGCAACGACCGAATCTTTTCAGGATTTTGTGGTTAAGTTCGCGTTTCGGCTGAAGGATGGTAAAGGCAACAGCGGTATGCAGTTCCGCAGCCAGCGGGCGACGGCCCCTATTGCTCATGAGATGGTGGGTTATCAGGCCGATATTGGTGAGAAATACTGGGGTTGCCTTTACGACGAATCACGTCGCAACAAGGTGCTGGCCCAGGCAGGCGATGCGGTAATGAACAGGATAAGGACTGACGGCTGGAACAGCTATTCCATTCGCTGCCTTGGCCCGCAGATCACACTATTTCTGAACGGTGGCGTATCGGTGAATTACCGGGAGCCCGACCCGGCAATTGCCCAGACGGGGCTGATTGCCACGCAGGTTCACAGCGGCAAAGGCCCATTTGAGATTCGCTATCGCGACATCATGGTGCAGCGGGTGCCGCGACCGACCGTGCGATCGGCCGAAACGGAGCAGGAGCCGGGTTTTCAGCTTCGAACGCTGAAGTCGGGTAATTTTGGCGAGCGTAAATACACGCTTTTCCTGCCTGCCAATTACGCTGAAGCCAAAAGCCTGCCGACGATGCTTTTTCTGCATGGTTCGGGCGAGCGTGGCGAAGATGGCATTCTGCCGGCCCAGGTGGGTCTTGGCCCTGCTATTCTGGCCCGACAGACCGATTTTCCGGCGATTGTGATTTTTGCCCAGGCGAAACAGACATGGGCGGCTGATTCGGACGACGCCAGGGCGGCTCTGGCAATTCTTGATGAAGTATCAGCCAAATTCAAGGTTGACCCGAACCGCACGATCCTGACCGGGCTTTCCATGGGCGGCCGTGGCTCGTGGGAAATTGGTGCCGCAAACCGGGGCAAATTTTCGGCTATTGTTCCAGTCTGCAGCCCGGCACGCATAGAAACGGCCTCGAACCTGAAAACATACCCTGTGTGGGCACTGGTGGGCGATGCCGACCGTGTCGATACAGTTCGATCGATGCGTGCGATGACCGCGAAGCTGAAGGAACTTGGCTCGAATGTAAAATATACGGAATATCGCGGCGTGGGACATAACAGCTGGGATCGGGCATACAACGACAAAAGTCTGATCGAATGGATGATCAGGCAACAGCGTGCAAACCCCTGAGTGAGACAGTTCTCGGGCAACAGGGTGCAAAAAATGCGACTTCCGCAGCTCAGACTTCTGTCGATTCAAGGCTTGTTTTCTGCGATTACCGTCATTTTCGCCCTGATTTTTCCGGGTGGCCCTGTTGCGTTGGGTCGGGCACAGGAAACAGCGTGGCCGGTGCGGTGGGCGGGCCTGCAGGGTGACAGACCCGGACAACTGAAGTGGGTGGCCAAAGCCCGGAAGTGGCAATTATCAGACCCTGCCGGGGTTGAAGTTTCGCTGGATGATGTGCAGGCCATTGAGCCTGCTAAAAAGCCTGATCGCAGGGCATCAAATTATGTTGAGGGTCGTCGGACAACGGCCATATTGAGTTATCAGGAATCATTGACAGGGCAAGTTTCGTCGATTGACGAAAAAAGACTGGTACAGTGGCAGTTTTTTGGGAAAGCACTGCAGACTCCTCTCGATCTGGCTTCTGGCTGGTCATTTCATTCCGGCTGTGTCTCATTTCTGTCAGATGATTTTGAAAATCAGTCTGACAAGCCACAGGCCAGTCGTGGGATAATGCCAGATCAGGAATTGACGTCACCGGCGGGGCCGAAAGTTTGGAACCTGTCTGCCGATTACAGGGCGGAATTGCCCGTTGGCCTGCGAACAACTGGCAGTGAAATGCTTTTTCAAGTGGCATTCATGACGCCTGGCCCAAACCGGAATACCGGATTGACAATGACATTTCAGTCGAATGACAAGATGGCGGAAGGTCAGTCAATTGGATTAATGCTGGAGCCTTCTACCAATAAAATAGTATTGAAATACGATCCAGCCGAGGAGGCCAAACCAACTGTGCAAGCCGCTTCCCCGGGTTGGCACTGGTTTCATCTGGAAATGAAACCGGGCCGAACGCGATTCTGTATTGATGGAAATGTGATTCATGAAATGAAATCGTCGTGGTATAAGTCAGTTGAAATAAAATCGATTCTTATTTCCGGTAGTAAAAATTCAGCCCCGCTCATTGACGGAATTGGTCTGTTTCAGGCTGATGAAATTGCCACGCCTGTGCAGCGGCCACAGGGCAGGGATCTGATCCAGGTGGCTGGCGGGCACGAGTGGTATGGAGAGTTTCTTTCTCTTGATAACGGGCAAATGAAATTCAGGGTCGGGCAGAATTTCGCAATTCCAGCCGGGCAGAGTCATGCGATTTTACCAGCCGCCAGAAGAGTGACTGGCCAGTGGGCGATTGGCCCTGTGGCCAGGGTTCGATTCCTTCATGGAATGAATTCCATCTGGAAATTCCCGGAAGCAGGTTATTTCAATAAAATTGGCCTGCTAAAACCCCCTCCTGAAGATGAAAGCTGTATTGAAGGCGTGGTTTTAGATTTCAATGATAAAGCTATTGTTCTGGGGTTGTCTCAGGGCAATTCCATTGAAATACCGGCGGATCGGTGGACAGAAATAAATCCGGTAGGTGCCCAGGGCGTTCGAGTCCTTGAGAGCAGACCACACCACCTTGGAGACGAAGTGGATATGAAAGTGATTCCGCCAGAGCCAGAGGGCGGGCTTTTGTCGATCGTTTTTAATTCAACTGCAGACGAGGCAAAATATAACACAAGGCTGGCGGTCGATACGCTGGAAGTGCTGGGCACGAATATTCAACCATTTGTCGAATCGCTGAAAAAAGGCGAACTGATTACAGAAATCTGGCTGAATGATAAAAAAATAGACAACCTGAATAGCCATGTGCTTGATAAAAACGACAAGCCTGCAAGAGTCTACCTTGAAATTCCCCGGGGCGTGATCAGGGCCGGTGAGAATCGCCTGGAGTTTCGCCAGAAAGGGCTGGAAAATGATGCCGCCTATCTTGATGATCTCAGTATTCTCGGGGTTCGCCTCTATCGGGTTGATTAGTATTAAGATAAAATCATATGTTTTACCACTTATCCATGGGGCCCTTTGGGGTTGGAATCCTGGGGTCGAAATGAGTGGGCAGTGGGCCGACTGGGCCTGATTGACGCATGGCCGAAACGGTGCTGTCGAACTGGGCCACGCTTGGCAGATTAATAAGTTGGTGATATAGCGGTTTGGGGGCACGAATGGCGTGCTGATACCAAGCCAGGGCCTTTCGAATCTGCATGCAGGCTGCTCGTTCGCCCCGCAGCTCGACCAGCTTGTGAAAGTGCCGCTCCATCAGGTTGATTCGTTCCTGGTAACCAGGCTCGGGGCCGGGGTTGCCAAATTTTGCCCAATGCCATAACTGTTGAAAAATGAAAGGGTTGCCAAGGGCGCCCCGACCGATGGATATGGCTGAACAACCTGTTTCACGAAACATTCTTCCGGCATCTTCAAGTGTCAGGATGTCGCCATTGCCAACGACGGGAATTTTATCAGCCGAAGCCACGACATCGGCAATTCCCAATAGATTAACTTTGCCCATGAAGCTCTGGGCTCGGGTTCGGCCATGAATGATCACCGCCTTTGCGCCAATTTCTTCAAACTGTTTTGTCAGGGCAGGGGCCGTGGGGGTGTCGTCGTCCCAGCCAAGCCGCATTTTCACAGTGACTGGCACATCTACGGCACCGACAACAGCCTCGACCACTTTGCTGGCACCATTGATATCGCAGAGAAGCGCCGAGCCGCCACCGGATTTCACGACTTTTTTGACCGGGCAGCCCATATTGATGTCGATGATCGATGCGCCCCGATCAACGGCAATCTTGGCTGCCTCACGCATTTCCCACTCGACATGGCCGTAAATCTGAATTGCAACGGGCTGTTCTTCAGGACAGGTTTCCGAAAGTTCAAACGACCTTTGTCGTTTTTCAATCATGCTCCTTGCATTCACAAGCTCGGTTGTCACCAGCCCCAGCCCGCCAAGTTCTCGCAGGGCCAGGCGCAGGGCCAAGCTGCTGTAACCGGCCATGGGTGCGAAGAAAAAGCGAGATGGAATGGTCACGTTGCCAATGGCAAAAGGCTCCCGCGTAATGGCAGGAGCCTCTGGCAGAGGGTTTTGATGAAGGCCGGATTGGGTCGCGGTCATATCTTCCAAATGTCAAAAGACTCAGGGGCCCGAAGGCAGTTCAATGCGGGCACTGCCGGAATCAAGCAGATGAATTCGCAGATTCTCATCACTTGCTGACGGATCAATTGCCAGGGTAACAAGATGCCTGCCAGGCTTTACATTGAGCTTCACGACTTCAGCCGGAGCGACTGAAACGCCGTCAAGCCACAACTGAAGGCCTTTTGTGGAAGATAATTTCAGGTCAACAGTGCCTTCCGTCTGGGCATTGACGGCAAATCTGGCAAAACCGGCAGAGGCCCGGGCAGTGGCCGTGACAACTGGCAATTCCGCCCTTCGCAGATTCCCGGCCACCGTGGCATAAAGTGGTGCCCAGCTCAGGCCTGGCTGGTCGCCACGCGCTATACCGCCATGCGAGATCCGGGCCAGCCCTGTGCGGGCCTTCTGGTCGGCCGCCAGCGATTCATAATGCCGGATGATTCGCTCTTTGGGAAGCGAATAAGCCCCAACCTTGCCCAGCTCGGTGAGGAATCGGAATAGGTCAAGCAATTCCTGGCGAGTGAGCGAATCAATAAGGCCGGCCGGCATGAGCGAGCCAGTCGGTTTTTGATCCTCAATCTGTGCCTTTGGCAGCTTGAGTTCTTTGCCCTCGACGTCGCGGATGATCAGCTCGGCTGGCGACTGGCCAATGGGAATGCCTGTCAAGATACGGCCATCGTTCATGGCGACCACGATCGCGTTGTAGCCTTCTTTCACGGCTTTTGCGGGTTGAAGGATCGAGTCGATGATGTAATCAGGCTGAGAGCTGGCGCCCAGCGATTGCAGGTTCGGGCCGACCAGACCACCAGCCGGTCCGATGCCATGGCATTTGTAGCAGTTCAGCTCGTTTCGGCGAAAAACCAACTCTCCACGAGCCGGATCGCCCATTTTATTGACTTCATCCACCAGCGTTTTCATGGCTTCAAGAGTGGTTGGCACAGGTATCGCAGGACCACTTTGAGCATTTTTTTCGAGCAGCTTTGCCAATGGCTCAAGATCTTTCCGGCCACCAGAGCGGGCGACGCGAAGAGCCAGGCGTGCTGAATCGGCATTCAGCTTCAAAGGCCCGGCGGCAGCGACCAGGGCATCAACCGCTGGTTTGCTCTGGACCACACGTTCCATGATTTGCGTGAGTTCGCCACGGTTGTTGCCGTCGGCCAGAGTCTGGGCGATCGACTTTCCGGCAGATTGTGGCGAGGCCGAAATCAGGGCCGCCAGGGCATCAGACCGCATGGCGGGGTCATCGGCAGTTGTCAGAATGGCATTTAATGCCGCCACTGAATCGCCACCGCCCAGTCGCCCCAGGGCCTCTATACATGTGCGCCGGAAGGCGGGATTGGTCTGGCCGCTTGAAGCCAGGGCAACCAGTGCAGGGCTCAGGTTTTCCAGCTTCCACAGACCCGCAAGCCGAACGGCTGCCGAGGCAACTTCGACATTTGACGAATCCACCAGGGTTCGCACCCGGGCAAGCTCGGCGGCGGGTCGCATCTGCCGCGACTGAGCCGCTGTGACCAGAGATGCCAGCCATGGGGCGGAATCGGCGGGTTTTTGCAAGGCTGTATCAAAGATGGTGGAAAGATCGTCGGGCTTGGCCAGTGTGGCCACCAGTTGCAGGGATTCGCCTGATTTGGCCGCCATCCGTCCGTCGCGGACGCGTGCCAGCAGACCTTTGACAACATCAGGATTCTCAGCCGATGCTGCTGCAAAAAGCGTGGCTTCGGGCGACGAAAATTCCAGTTTCTTACTGCTGTCATTCCAAACAGGCACCCATTCTCTGGCTGTCTCACGGGCTGTCAGATAGACGCCGTAATCAAGAAAATTATCTGTGCCACGGTCGCGGGCAGCAATGGCAGCAATGGCGGCTGATGCCGTGCCAATGGCACCCAGCGTTCGGGCTGCCTCCAGCCTAACGCGAGGGTGAGTGTCGGCAATGGCTGGTTTCATAAGCTCTTCCGCGTTTTTCAGGCGATTTCGCCAGTGCGAAACAACCCTTGCCCCGGCAGCACGCACTTCGGGTGTTTTGGCCTTCAGCACGGCATCCAGCAGTTTCGGTTCAGGCTGATCAAGGCTGACGTAAATCCAGAGTGCTTCGAGTCGGCTTCTGTCAGCAATGATGTCGTCGCCCTTGATTTCTGCCGTCCAGCGGGCCAGTTCGGGCAGCACTTCGCTGGCACCTCGTTCTTTCAGCACGCGGCGGGCCTGTTGCCGCGTCCAGCCTTCCGGCGAATTAAGTTCATTGAGAAGATCCTTGACAGGAGCCCCGACAAGCGTCGGCCAGGGTGCCAGCTTGCGTCCCTTGGCTGTCACCCGCCAGATGCGGCCGTGTGTATGGTCGCGACGAGGGTCGCGAAAATCCACTTCGCCATGCTGAATGATTGGATTATACCAGTCGGCGATGTAAATCGCTCCGTCAGGCCCCATCTTGATATCAATTGGGCGGAAGGCAACGTGCCTGGTTTTCACCACTTCGCCCTGCTCGCGGCTTTCATAGCCGGCTCCGGCGTCGGAAAGTACAAACCGGCAGACACGATTCCCACGGAAGTCATTTGTCAGCAACGAGCCCTGCCAGCTGTCAGGCAGGTGGCGACCATCAGCCACTTCCAGGCCGCAATGCTTGGGGCTGCCTGGGTTCAGGCCTCGCAGAATCCGGGCGGGATATGCCGTGGTGAAGTAATAGGCCCCGGGTATGGCATAGTTAATGCCTTCGCCACCGGCACCGTCGGTCTGGAAATGCTGGCCGAATTTGTCGAAATGGTGGCCCCATGAATTGACAAGACCATAGTCGAAAACTTCAAGTTCCATCGTTTCGGGCCGGAATCGCCAGACACCGCCGGCGTTCAGACGTTTCACGCCCTGCGGTGTTTCAATGTGGCTGTGAATATAAATCGACTGATTCATGTAAAGACAGCCGTCATAGCCCCATCGCAGCGTGTGCAAAATGTGGTGTGTATCTTCGGTGCCGAAGCCGGAAAGTACAACCCGGCGACGATCAGCCTTGCCATCGCCATCAGAATCGCTGAAATGCAGCAGTTCCGTGCTGTTGGCAACATAGACGCCGCCATCGCCGGGTTCGACACCCGTCGGAATAAGCAGGCCATCGGCAAAGACAGTGGTCTTGTCTGATTTGCCGTCGCGGTCAGTGTCTTCCAGAATCAGGATCTTGTCGTTAGCCTTCTGACCAGGTTCAATCTGCGGATAGACCTCTGAGCTGGCAATCCAGAGACGCCCCTGAGGGTCGAAATTCATCTGAATTGGCTTGGCAATGCGCGGGTCGGCGGCATACAGGCTTACTTCAAAGCCATCAGCCACCTGAAAACTGGCTCGCTCCACCTCGGGGTCGGTGCTTGGAATTTCCGTCAGGTTGCGTTGGGCCCAGGCCGGCGATGCACAGGCAGAAAGACTAGCCCAAACAATTAATGAAAGTTTATATGTGTGAATCTTCATGGCTGATCCTCGCGCACGAGAGTGACCGTGTGGACGGGTGGCTTCTTGAGCTTGTTAATTTCGGTTTCGGCCTGCGTGACGAGCGGGTCGAACTGCGGAATTTCCACGGCGTTATTGCCCTGTTCATGCTTGCGGAAGCCAAAAAGATAGGTCTCGTTCTGGGGCCGCCAGCGGTGGAAAAACAGTTCGTTTTTTCGCATGACAAGCTGACGGATCTGTTCGACCCGGGCAGCGTCGGGGTCTTCGCCGACCGAAATACCTTCGGCCCATGCTTTGGCCGAGGCTGTCGCCGCCGGCTTGCCGTCAAGTTCCAGGCGAAAGCGGCCGTCGGCAAGGTTCGGGAACTGAAATGTCCAGCCTGGAGCCGGGCCGGGGCGGTCGTCGCCACTGGCTTTGGGGGCTACAGGTGCGGGGAGCTGGACTCGCCGAATTTCAAATTTTGCCGATTTTGTACCTGAATTCGTTTGAAATTCAAAGGCGATTGATGATTGGCTGGCCGGAATGGTGACCACCGTGTCGCGGTCCTGTGTCAGGCGGAATTTCAGGGGCTTGTCGCTGAAGCCGAAGATGTCTCGATCAATCGCACTCAGCAGCCGCCAGTAACCAAGGTTGGAAAGATTCACGCCGTTGTCAGAAATCAGTTTAAATTCACCGGCTCTGGCAGGAGCCATTTTCCCGGTGGCACGGCTGAAGTCGATTATCTCTGCCTGCACTTCGGGGGCCAGTTTTTTAATGGCATCGGTATAAAGTGCAAGGTCTTTCAGGCGGGCAGGGCTGGCATCGGCAGTCAGCAGCCGGGCTGGAGGAACCGGGGTCGCCAGCAGCACCTGCCGTGGTTTAAAGCGGCCACGCACTTCTGAAATAAGCCGCCGATAATCGCTGAGGAAATCCTGAAGGCCGGCGGGACCGGCCTGACTGTCGTTAGCGCCATACTGAAAAACCACTATTGTCGGTTTGACAACTGCCAGTGTATTGACAAGATGTTCAAATCCATCCTTAGCCGTGCCAAATCGGGCCCGCGATTCGCACCTGACGGTATCGGCCGACCAGCCGAGGTTTCTCATGCGGAATGCCCGGTTGGGAAATCGCGTGGTCAGCCATGTTTCAAGATAAGCATAGGAAGGTTCGCGTTCGACGAAAGTGTCGCCGATCCATGCGACCATGTCGCCATCTCGTGGTCGCTCAAGTTCAGGTGGCAACGGAATCTGGCCAGTGCTGGTTCGCAACGGGACCAATACCATCAGCATACCCCACAGAATGAGGATCGCCCTGGCGGGCTTGCTGTGAATAGTCGAGTTCATTTTAGCAATTACCTGTTTTTGTCTTGCTGTTTGCATTCATCGATTCGAAGTCGGCAGGATTTGATCTAGTTTAGTTGATTCGAGTGCTGATTGGAAGAGAGAGACAATTTAGACTTTGCTAACTAAGAATGCCAAACTTAACTGACAATTTTTCAAGAATTTGTTTGACGCTTCGTTGTGCGCCTGACTCAATATTGCAAGTATCATACAGGATCAAACTTTTACCGGAGCAACTGATCAAGATGCATCTTATCTATCAATTTTCAAAATACTGGATTGGTCTGGCATTTTTAGCTATCCATTTAAATTTGCCAGTCGCTACTGCCCAGCCGGCTGATAAAGAATCGCTGCTTTACAGGCACCTGCAGGCCCAGGCGAACAAGCATCTGGCAGAGCGGGCTGCGACTCGCCGGGCCACGATGAATTCCACTCAGGTTCAGGCCGAGGTCACGCGGGTGCATGAATGGTTTAAAACCGCCCTGGGCCCGTGGCCTGAGAAAACGCCCCTGAATGCCCGGGTGACCGGCACCATCGAGGGAGCCGGCGTGAAGGCCGAAAAAATTCTGTTTGAAAGCCGCCCCGGGTACGCGGTCTCGGCAGTGCTGTATCGGCCGAATACGCCCCCGCCGTGGCCCGGAGTGATTGTGCCCTGCGGCCATTCGGCCAATGGCAAGGCAGCCGAGACATATCAGCGAGTTTCCATATTGCTGGCCCGTTCCGGGATGGCGGCTCTGTGCTATGACCCCATTGGCCAGGGCGAGCGATTGCAGGCCCTGAAGCCCGACGGCAAGCCGCTTTTTTCAGGTTCAACGGCTGAGCATACGAAAATCGGCAACGGCTCGCTGATGGTCGGCCTGCAAACGGCCCATTATCGGGTGTGGGATGGCATCAGGGCACTGGATTATCTGGCCAGCCGGCCTGATATTGATGACTCAAGGCTGGGCTGCACGGGGAATTCTGGCGGGGGCACGCTGACCAGCTTTCTGATGGCAGTTGACGAGCGAATTGTGGCCGCAGCGGCATCGTGCTATCTGACAAGTTATGAGAGGCTGCTGGCCACGATTGGCCCGCAGGATGCTGAGCAGAATATCACGGGGATGATTGCGGCTGGGCTTGATCACGGCGATTTTTTGCTGGCCAGGGCACCCCAGCCGACGATGATGACCGTGGCCACCCGCGACTTTTTCGACATTGACGGGGCCTGGAGCACTTACAGGGAAGCGAAAAAACTCTTTGGCACCCTGGGCCTGGGCGAACGCGTGGAACTGTTTGAATTTGACGACACGCATGGTTTTTCAATGCCGCGGCGAGTGGCTGCCACTCGCTGGCTGAGACGATGGCTGCTTGAGAATAACGATGCGGTGACCGAGCCGGAATTTTCAATATTCACTGACGCCCAGCTGCAGGCCTCACCCGCCGGGCAGGTGCTGGCCTTGCCGGGCGAAAAGAGCGTCTTTCAGATCAATAAAGAATTGGCCGGAAAACTTGCCTCGCAAAGGCAGAAAAACACGGGCAGCAGGTTGACGACTGTCGTGAGGAAACGTCTTGGAATGGAAGCGACCCTCACGCCCGCCCAGTTTCGGTCGGGTGGCTATCTTCAAGGCGAAAAACGATTGCAAATCGGCTATTACACAACTTCTGACAACTTTGAGCTGGCGGGTATCAGGATGAAAGTCAGGGGTGGCAGAGTGGTGGAAGGCGAACAAAATGCGGGCGATACGACACTGACGATTATCGTTGGCAGTGATATTCCAGTGAAAAGCTGGAGTGTGAAGTCGGCGGAAGAATTTTTGGCAGGTGATGGAAAATCGGTGCCTGATGGAGACCTGCTGGTGCTTGATGTGCGGGGGCTGGGTTCAAGTGGTGGCAGGCCGGGTGCCAGTGCGAAAACGAAAGACCCCAACGGCACTGACTGGCGAGAGGCCGAACTGGCGAGGCTGCTGGGCCAGAACCTGGTGGGCCTGCGGACGCGAGACGTGTTGGAAGTGGTGGGGCTTGAGTTTCAGAAGTCGAAGGATATTGGGCTGGTGGGGCTGGGTCGGGGCTCGATCTGGGCGGTGCATGCGGCCTTTCTGAACAGGAATTTGAAAAGGCTGACAGAAGTCGATTCGCCGGGTACCTGGGCGGCCCATGCGGGTGATGCCCAGTCGGTGCTGGTGACGTCGGACATTGTGCCGGGGGCCCTTCAGGACTATGACCTGGACCAGCTTCGGGCCGGGAAATAAAAGGATTTGGCCCATAGAAAAAATGTCTGAAAAAATCGGCTCATCTGATGTTCCAAAAGGGCCGATTCTGATAAAGTGTTTAACGAATGAATAGGCTGCAAGGTTGACCGGATTCGGCACAGAAAAATCAAATCCGCAATCAAGAGAGCGAGAGAAATCCCATGGCTGATTGTGAATCAAATCGTCGATCGTTTATGAAATCGGCTTCTCTGGCATCAACGGCGGCTGTGGCTGCCGGCTCGGCTTCGGCCGGGGCCCAGGATACACCCGCCGCCAAACCTGCCGACGCTGCACAGAAGCCGATCCCGCGACGCAAGCTGGGCAAGACAGGTGTCGAAATTACCATGCTGAACCAGGGCTCGGTGCGGGGCCAGGGTTACGATCGGCTTTTGAGGTTTTCGTACAGCCAGGGCATTCGGACATTTGACACAGCCCGGCTTTATGGAAATGAATCGACCTTCAAGAAGTGGTTCGAGCAATCGCCCGAGGTTCGCAAGGAGATTTTTCTTGTGACCAAGGACACGCCCAAAAAGCCCTCCGAGCTGATTAACATGCTTGACCAGCGGCTAGAAGTGCTGGGCACTGATTATGTTGACCTGTTTTTCATTCATGGCCTGGGCGACCAGCACAACACTCAGCAGGCGATTGACCTGGTGACGAGCCAGGAAATGAAGGAGACGGCCGAGAAAATTCGCAAGTCGGGAAAGGCCCGGTTTGTCGGTTTTTCAACGCACCACAAGGATCGTGGCCTGATTATTGAAGCCGCTGCCAAGGCCGGGTTTGTTGATGCCGTAATGCTGCAATATACGCCCTGGCTTGATAAAGATTCAGCCCTGAACAAGGGTCTGGATGTTGCCCATGAAAAGGGTCTGGGGCTGATTACGATGAAGCACCTGGCCGGGCAGTTTCTGGGCGATACGAACAAGAAGAACCCGCTGGACGACGTGCCTAACAAGGTGCCAATGCTGAAGGAACGCAATCTCTCGCCATTTCAGGGCCTGCTGCATGCCATCTGGACGGACGAGCGGCTGGCCTCAAGCTGCATTTCCATGCGGAACACCGACCACGTGCGCGAAAATATTGATGCCCTCCATCGGTTTGAACCGGTGAAGATGGCCGATATTCTGCAGCTTCGCGATGCAGCACTGGCCCACGGGCCGATGATGTGTGCCGACTGCGACGGCAGTTGCTCGCGAGCCGCCGGAACCAAGGCCGAACTGGGCGTGCTGACCCGCTACCTGACTTATCACGAGCATCATGGCGATCGCTCGGTGGCCAGAAAGCAATACGCCGAACTTTCAGAAGAGGCCCGCGACTGGTCGGACGCCGACCTGCTGGCCGCCCGTGAAGCCTGCCCGAACCATCTGGATTTCTCGAGCCTTTTGCCGAAGGTGAAAGATCTTCTCGCCTGATCCGGGCTGTTTTTGCAAACAAAATCAAAAGAAGGGGCCCCTGAAGCGGGGCCCTTTTCTTTTGGTCTGAATAGATGTCGTCGAATCAGGAGAAACTCACCATCGCCAGAGGATGGTTCCCCAGTTCAGCCCTGCGCCGAAGCCGCACGTCAGCAGCAGGTCGCCTCGCTGAATGTCGCCACGCTCAACGAGTTCGTTCAGGGCGATGGGGATCGATCCGCCTGAAGTATTTCCGTATTTTTCGAGATTTTTGAAGACGTGGTCGCGGTCAAAACCCATGACGTCGCTGGCCGAGTGGATGATGCGAATATTTGCCTGATGGGGAATAAACCAGCGGATGTCGTTGATTGTAAGGCCAGCGTGCGAAAGGACTTGATTCGATGAATCGGCAAGAATGCGCACAGCCCACTTGAAAACAGCACGACCGTCCATTGTGAGAAAATGCAAGCCATTTTCCAGTGCCTCGGCCGATGGTGGAATACGGCTGCCACAGGCTGGGCGGTTAAGCAGGTCGCCGCCCGAGCCATCGGCTCCGAGTTGGTAGGCGATCATGCCCTGATCGGGCGATCCGGGGCCGAGCAGGATGGCACCGGCGCCATCGCCAAAGAGTGGAAAACTCTTTTGGTCGCCAGGGTTTATGATTCGGCTGTTACAGTCGCCGCCGATCACCAGTGCCAGCTTGCTGTTGCCGGTGGCAACAAACTGGCTGGCTGTGGCCAGGGCAAAGGCGAAGCCGGCACAGGCGGCCTGAACGTCGAAGGCTGGGCATGTGAGCCCAAGCTGGTTTTGTACCTGGCAGGCGACAGAGGGGGTGCTCATGTCGGGCGTGAAGGTGCCGACAATCAGCAGGTCAATGTCTTCAGGGCGGCAGCCATATTTTTCGATGGCCTGTTTGGCGGCACGCAGGCAAAGATCGCTGGTGGCGTGGTGTGGCGGGGCGAACCGGCGTTCAAGAATGCCAGTGCGATTATAAATCCAGTCGGGGTCGAATCCATAAATCCTTTGAAGGTCTTCGTTTGTGAAAACTTCTTCAGGCACGTGGTGGCCAGTGCTGAGGATTTGAACTCCTGTCAGGCTGCGAGTTTTATAGCCTTCCGACAAGCTCTCGGCTGTACTCATGCGCAACCACTGCCAATTTCTGATGTCAGGATTTCACTGATTCGACGCCAGATCCGGTCTGGTTTCTGATCGGTAAAATATAGAGAATTCGTGATATTATGAACAGATCAAAATCAGCGTGAAATGAGTACGGGTGCCAAAATAATGAGTGAAAAACACATCATACGCCTTCGTGGCGGCTGGCGAATGCTGCTGCCAACACCTGGGCAGATCATCTCATTGCCATTTCAAAGTCTTGATTCTATAAGGAATTACGAAGAAATTTCAATTCAGCGGGCGTTTCAGCGACCGAATTCGGGCAACAGCCAATTGATTGTTAATCTATGCTGGCAAAATGCATCGGGTATGAAATTAATATGTTTGAATCCGGATATCCGGATTAATCTTCCGTTGGAGAAGGGGCAGATCCAACTGCCTGAAACTGAGCAAAGGTATTTGTTGACGATTGAAATTGAATCGAAGGGAATGGAACTGGACAGAAACTGGGGGGAGTTCTGGCTTGAGGTTTCTGAGGCTGATCAGGCTAAACCGGGCGAGCCTTTGGTGTTTTTTCCGGGCTTGTAAGCGAGCCATGACAGGGCCATGAGAGCGAGGCCCGAAGCAATTGAGATTCGCCCGCCCAGGCGAAAGCTGGAAGGTGCGTAAGTATAAACCAGCTTGTGAGTTCCAGAGCGTAGCAGCGCCCCGCGCATCATTCGGTTCGCCCTGATGATCTCGGCCGGTTTGCCATCGACTTCAAGTATCCAGCCGTTGTAATAGACATCGGCAAGAATGACCATGCCAGGCTTTTCAAGATTGGCTGTCAATTCCACTCGCTGTGGGCTATAGGAATCAATTTTCACTGATTCGCTGCTGCCCTGACGAACGCGGCCCGGCATGAAAGGGGCAACTTTCGGCTGGTCAGCCTGGTCAATCCAGCATGTTACCCCAGGGTCGAAGGCCTCGCGGCCCGAGTCGCGCCAGAAGGGGTCGTTCTGGTAAAGAATTTCAGTCATTACGGCTTCACGGTCGCGCCTTTTCAGGCCGGTGACATGCGGATAATTCCGCATCTCGTGCACTATCCAGGCACGGGGAAAGGCTTGTTTGTTGCGAAAGATCTGCACGTCCTCCTCTTTTGCCCAGACTTCGAACTCGTTTTTAAGCGATTTATCCGTCTTCAAACGGGTGTCAGGATAAAGAGGCTCCGTTTCAAAAAGAAATGAAGCAAAACTACGTTTGTCGTCTTTCCAGTCCGAGGGCCAGCCGGGCGTAACAAAATAGCGGGTATTCCACATGTCGAACCCTCGCCGCGGGTGATAGGCAATTTCACTTCCCACAGCAATACCAAGGGCCTGAGCCGCTTCGGGATTAGCCCTGCGAAGGAATGGGCCAAAGAACCACCAGTAGTCGTAAAGCTCAGTCGTGCCCTCGGTTATGGTGTAACTGACACCTTGGGTAATACCGTATTTGGGCTGAATGGTGGAGTGTTCCCATTCAACAAAGTCGCGGGTGCGGTCAGGTGATCGCTTCAGGTTCCAGCCCGGCGGATTCCAGATTGGCATGCGGTGCACGCGGTAATAGCCGCCGGGTGTGGGGCTGGCTTTCTCGGCCTCTTCGATGATTTTTGTGATTTTTGATTCAGCGTCGAAAAGGGCCTGAGGCACGAAACGCACGTGGATGGCATTGGCCATGGCCAGATCCACAACAACAAGCAGACAAAAACCGGCAAAAACGCGTGAACGCTCTATCGGGTGTTTCAGCAGAAACAAAAGTGAGACAGAGACAACCGCCGAATGTAGCAGGCTGGCGATTGTTTTTCTCAGGGCTGAATCGGTGGAAACAGGACCATAAGCACTGGAAATTGTAGCATCAGCCGCTTGCATCCAGCCTTTGAATGACGAGCTGAAGAGCAACAGGCCGATGACCAGGATCAGCGAAACCGCAATTATGCACGACATTAGTCGAATCAGCCGTTTTCTTAATCCAGCAGATGCAAGTGTATCCCATGCCAGGCCGGCCAGCAGAGCAATGGCCAGCGATGCAAATGTGAGCATTTTGGCCGGATAGCGAAAAGTGCGAAATCCTGGAAAAATTTCGGCGAGAAGCCAGTAAAAACTGCCATCACCATCGCGTGAGTAGCCATCGAGCCTTATTGCCGCGACATCTGTTTCATCGGGTGGACCGACAAACGAAGCCGCTTCAAGCCCTGGCAGCCGTCTCAGCCACCAGAGAGGTCCGGTGAATTCACCGATGGCAGCGAGAAGGCTGACGGCCAGAAGAATTGAGCAGGCCTTGACACGAGGATCGACCCGGCGGTAACCAAGCACCGACGCCGCCAGCAGAAAGGCCGGCAGGCCGTGGTAAAGCGATGGAACCCACTGCTTGTGGTTGTTACGGGGCGGCAGAAGGTTCATCCAGTAGCTGTTCTCGCCTTCAACCGTACCAAAAGGCCTTGGCCAGATTAATTCTACAAGGCGATATGGCTCGAGGCTGAAAGGAAAAATATCATGTGGCCCTTCAGCAGCAGCCCTGATCGAAAGACTGTTGTATTCAAAAACTGGCAGCAACTGGGCCGCCGAAAGGCCTGCGCCAAGAATGGTGGCCATGATGACACCTGCGAAATGACGCGGCATGGCCTGCGACTTCCACCCACGACGCCAGCGATTCACCAGCACCAGGCCAACGAGCCCCCAGCCGACCATCTGCCAGAGGTTGCGGCTGAAAAAGAGGCGTTCAGCCGTGCTGATGCCGCCAATTCTGACTTCTCTCGGCGGGCGCGGGAAATGGCTGGCAAGAACCGTTCCGCCGACCAATAGCAGCACCCAGAAAAAAAGCATGGCCGGGTGGCAGAGCCGCGAGAGCCAGAGACGGCTGCGATCCGTCAGGCCCTGCCAGAAGCCAAGCCCGAACAGGCAAAGCAGTGTGATATAACCAACCTGAGGGTCGCCGCCCAGTATCTGCATGGCAATGACCAAGGCGAGCCTGACTATATACTTCCACTGGCCGGTTTCAATCCAGCGCCAGCCGGCAAGAAGCCCCAAAGGCAGCCAGGCGGCACCGATTAGAAAAATGATATTGCAATATTGATAAAGCACCGGCACGCCAAAGGCAAATGTCGTTGCCCCAAGCCAGCTTGCCCGCGACGAGAGGCCAATTCCGCGGCAGAGCAGCCTGAAGCTGAACCAGCAGAGGACCTGGTGAATGAGAATGTAGGCCTTGGCTGCGGCTGGATAAGGGAGAATGAAAAAAACGATTTTCAGCGGATAGAGTACAGCAGCGGTGGGGTTGCCCAACAGGGGCACTCCGCCATTTTCTTCGGGCTCCCATAAGGGCCATCGGCCAGCGTCCCACTCCATCTGAACCCGCAAATTCAGTGGATAATAAAAGTGGGCTGCGTCTCGAAAGCCATATTGGGCTGATGGCAACAGGGCTTGCCCATGGCACGCCGCGAGCAGGGCTAACATGGCCAGAACCTGCAGCACGTGTCCAATATTAAAACGCAGAAGACCGCCGCGAGTTATCTCGGCAGTCTTCTGGGAAGTATTCATGGACAGACCTGATCGGATCGGCAGAGGAGAGTCAATCGCCGATGAGCAGGTTGTGTGGCGAGCGGGCAGCCGCAGCCGCCTTTGTCGCCGAAGGCACAGCCAATGCGGCAGCCGGATCGGGAGAAACGCCGTCTGGCCCAGCTGGCAGTTTAGGCAGGGCAACAGGAACTACCTGACCATCAAGTGCCTTCATAAACTCAACCAGATCCTTCTTCTCCTGATCGGTCAAATTCAAGGCCTTAATATCTTTGCTGAGGTAAGGATTGGCATTACCACCCTTGTTGTAAAATTCGATTACAGCCTCAAGGGTCGCTTCGCTGCCATCATGCATATATGGGGCGGTGCGTGTAATGTCTCGCAGAATTGGTGTTTTGAATGCGCCAATGCTGGCAGAGTTTTTAGCACCGACAGCTTCAGCATTCCAACGACCCAGATCAGCCAGTTTCCCGTTTTTGTCAGCTCCCACACCCAGGTTGTGGAACTGATCATCGGAAAAATTCACGCCGATATGGCACGATGAACAATTCGCTTTCTTCAGCACCACATCTTTAGGCTGATATTCGTCTTCGAAATCAAGACGAAGACCAAAGAGAATCATACCGCGTTTGGCTGATTCACTCAGGGCTTTCATATCGCCGGAAGCATATTGATCATACTTGGAGTTGCCCGATAGAGCGGTGCGTTCAAACGCGGCAACTGCTTTGGCAAAACCGTCGAGATTAACGTCAGTGCCGAAGACCTTCATAAATTGATCACGATAGCCAGAAATTGTTCGCAGACGTTCAATGATCTGGGCATGGGTCTGGTTACCCATTTCAGTCGCAGCCTGAACAGGGCCCTGGGCCTGGGCTTCAAGTGATGGAGCACGACCGTCCCAGAACATCTGCTTGCTGTAAACCGTGTTCAGCACAGTGGGTGAATTTCGACCATTCACTGCACCGCCAATGCCGATGGTCAGTGGCAGATTATCTGTCCAACCCTTGGCCGGGTTGTGGCAGGTTGCACAACTCACGGTTCCGTTGGCAGATACGCGGGGGTCGAAATAAAGTTGTTTGCCAAGCTCGATCTTGCCGGCAGTCATCGGATTCGATGCCGGAACAACCGCATTTGGAGTCAGCGGTGGCAAACCTTTCGGAACGGCGATTTCAACGGCCTCATCCTTCACCTGGCTCAGGTCGGGAATCGACGAGAAAAGGTCGGAGGCCGGTTTCTGGTCGGCTGCTTGAATCGGGCCGGCCAGCAGGAGCATGAGAAAGAGCTTGCGAAACATGAGATCTAAAAACTCCAGTAATCCGTGACTTGGACGGAGAGTGGTGTGACCAATATCTATTTTTAGTTATATTCAGGTGACAAGCAACCCGCCAACGGGCAACGATTATTTTTTGCCAGTGACGAGAGTTTCGGCATTGCGGAATGCGACATCCACCAGATCGTCCCAGTGCCGTTCGACGTATTCGGGTGGTCCACCCTTCAGGGCCACATGCAGGGCAACGTCCTGAGTGGGCACCATGTCAATGGCATCCCATGGGCAAACCTGGGCGCAATGCTTGCAGCCAATACAACGGTCAAGATCAATGTCGCACCATGATTGAACGCTGGCGAATTCTTCGCCGGGCACTTTATAGATGCACTCGACTGGACAGACTTCCACGCATGATTCACAGCCGGTGCAGCCATCAGCGTGAATCACCGCCATGATTTTCGGAACGACTTTTCTCGGCTTGCCCGCAAGCGATTTCCCGGCCATTTTTCTCAGATACCTCGTCTGTTTCGAGCGTATGGATACAGGGCGGTGTCTACCAACTGTTGTCAGCAATAAAACTGATTATCGGCCAAATTGCCCTTCCGGTCAAGCAATTAAAACGCCAATCTTTCAAGGTTTGGTGGCTGGCTGGGGCTGATTGCCGACAGCCGGTGCTGCCGGGGTGGCACTTGCGGCTGCAGGAACTGTCGGAGCAACAGCCCCGCTGGCCGGCTTGGCAGGCTCAGAAAATGGCTTGCCCATTTTTTCCAGATAATATTTCGCGATCAAAGCAATTTCGGTTTCTGGCTCACGAATGAGCGATTTATTGAATGCCTCAATCGCCAGCTTAGGCTGACCTGCTTCAAGTTGAATCAGAGCCAGTTCGAAGTAGCGTGCGGCCAGCGTTCGCGACTGTTCGGGCATTTCCAGGAAGTTTCGAGTGGCCGTGCCCACCTCACCCACCAGCCAGATGCGACCGGCAGAAAGCCCCCGGTTCATTTCATCCAGCCTTGCCATGGGGATCGATTCGTTCGCCCAGCCAACATAAGCACCGCCATAATCACCCAGCAGGCTGCTGACCAGACCCGTGCGATATGACGAAAGCCCGGCAGAGGAATCGGTCGATGGATTGCCGACATTGCTGATCAGTGGAATGGCCTGATCGGGCATGCCAAGCTGGCAGTAAAGGTCAATCAGAATGGGCACAATCACTTCAGGGCTGGTGCCAGTGGCTTCGGCTTCACGAAGGTCAGACAGTGCCGGATTCATCAAGCCCAGCGAAAGTGCGCGGTTTATGCGGGCCATGGCATTGGCTTTTTCTTCCAGTGTCATGGAGTTCATCTCACTTTCCCGCTGGGCAATAGCCTCGTCCAGTTGTGTCAGCTGGGTGCGACGGTCAGCCGCCAGCGAGGTTTCCGGGTCAACCTCAAGAGCCTGTCGAAGGTGGTCGCGTGCCATGTCAAGCACATTGGCCATGATCAGCAATTGAGCCCGTTCAGCGTGTAGAGCTGAAAGTATTTCGCGATCGTTGGCTGAATTTGGCCGCGGAGCCGTAATAATCGCAAAATGAAGTGCCGTCATCCGCTGCCTGAAACGCAGGCCAAGCGGATTCGGCCCGGCCTGCAGGCTGGCAATCTGCTGGAAATTGGCCGGTTCAATCTTTATTCCTGAAAGCATGGCCAGCTCCTGTGAATGCAGAAGCCGGTAAGCGTCCACCAGAACGCGGTAGGCCTGAGTCTGATCAGGCTGCTGGGCGATGGCACGGCGGGCTTCACGAATGGCCGCAAAGCAGTTGGCCGGCGAGCTGAGCTGAGCCTGCGCCGTGTTGGTGTCGGAGCCGGGCGGCACCATCCACCGAATGGCAGCCAGGGTGTGTGGCTGAATCAGGGCCAGGGCCTTTGTGGCAATGACTTCATCCAGCAGGCTTGAGGGTGACGGAGGACGGTTGAAGGCAGGCATGACATCGTCGCTTTTATAGACGATCCGGTCGGCGTCCAGCTTACGTTCCTTGAAAAACGCCAGGTCAGCCGATTTGGCATCAGCCCTGCCGAAAATGGCAACCATGCCATCGTCATAGACGGGTATCCAGTTCGGGCTCAGGCTCAAGGTGTTCAGCGTGCGAACGGCAGCAGGTTCGGCAAGAGAGGTGCTCATTGCCTGCACCATCACCGTGCTGATGCCATATTTATCAAGTAGTGGCTTCCACGTAGCGGCATCGTCGTCACGCAGTGCCACCCGCAACTTGTCCCACTCTTTTTTCATTTCCTGCGTGAAGAGATTGCGGCGACCGTCCTGATAGGTCTTTCGCTCAGGAAAGGCTTTCCAGAGAATCAAATTGCCCTGGGTGTTGTTCCAGTTGAAAATATTGCCCTGGATCTTGGCTGATTTCAGATATTCCACCGCTTCAAACGGGAACCGGTCTGAACTGAACCCCAGGCCAAATGTCGATGATCCGTCGGCCAACTGAAAGCCGGTAATATGCTGCACGGCCATGCCAATCAGGGCAAGCAGCGTGACAGCACGGCCACCTATGGAAAATGCGGCCCATTTCAGCCCGAGGCGGCCTTCGGTCCCAAAATCCTCTACATACCATTCTTCCAGATTCAAACCGGCCACTACAGCCAGAACGATTGCATAGTCTGTTCCATAACGAAGCCAGACCAGCGAGGCAAGCCCGGATACAATCAGGATGACCAGCCGGTCAAGCCGGAACTGGGTGGTGTTCAGCCAGAAGGTGACACCGCCAATAACCAGAAACAAACCGGTCCAGATCAAATACTGGTTCCTGATTTCGCCTGGCACCGACACGGAGCCGAAGAGGTTGGCCGGCAACAATGAATATTGATTAGCAATATTCAGCATCGCTCCATAGGAATAAATTGCCCACGGATTGACTAAAACGGCGAGAAAAACTCCGACCAGCACAGGCATAAGTGTCGAACGCACAATTGGCATATTCAGCTTGTTACCTGAGACCATCAGGGCCGCCAGCCAGCCAATTGTGAGCAGAAGCCCGATCAGAGCCGATGTGTCGAAGTTAACCCACACTGCCAGCAGCACCAGAATTGCATAAAGAGATCTGGTCTTGCCGCGGTCAGTCACGAGATACATGAGTCTCAGCAGTAAGGCCAGGAAAAAAAGCCCCCAGACTTCGGGGCCTGCCACGGTGGTTTTAAGGTTTGGAGTTGCACTGATCACCAGACCCAGCAGCACGCACTTGCCCCAGATCCATTGGCGCTTGTGACCGATCGACAGAAGAATCAGGAATGTCGCCAGCCTGACGATCGAATGAAAGACTGTGATCGCCGCTACGCCCCATTTTTCGGCGTTTTCATTTGAAGCGATCGACCGTCCAACCTTGTAAGCAAGGGCTGAAACGGTGTCGAACCCCCAGCCAAGATTGACCCACCGCTGGTTTTCGGCAATCAGCGAGAATGCATCGCGCGTGGGCGGAAAGCCATTCTGGAGCGTAGTTTCGCCCGTTCTCAGGCTGGCCCAGACCAGGCTGTCATCAAGATAATTCAGGCTTGTCACCACGGCCAGGATCAGCAGGGCAAGTGCCACATAAAGGTTGTAATAATTGTTCCATTCAACGACCTTTTCGGTCGTCCATGGTTCTTTCACAGCCTCGTTCTGTGCATTTTCATCAAGCTGCGTGCCGTCCGTCGGCTCGTTGGCTTCGTTGGACATTTTTCTTGATTCAACCTGATTGACGGATTTGATGGATTGCTTCAGTGCCCCTGATTTACCGGCCTGTTGCGATACAAGCCGAAAGATCTTCGGGATATACATTCAAAATAGACTCATTGGGCCGTCGAGGTCAAGCCTCGAGGATGATTCACTTTAAGGGCGATCGACCGGCCATGGCTACTTTCTCGC